>NZ_JBHJVQ010000035.1:0-76144 GCF_042263835.1 Streptomyces sp. NPDC056128
TTCGACCCCGCCACGGCCGAACGGATCACCACCTACCTCACCCGCCTCCTCACCACCGCAGCCACCCACCCCGACACCCCCCTCCACACGATCGAGATGGTCCCGGAGACGGAGCTGCTCCGGCTGACCGGTCTGGGCACGGGTATCAGCACACCGCTCGGCACCCAGGTGCCGCTCCTGGCGCAGGTCTTCGAGGAGCAGGTCCGGCGGACGCCGGAGGCGCCGGCCGTGACCTTCGAGGACGTCACGCTGACCTTCGCGGAGCTGAACGAGCGGGCCAACCGCTTGGCGCACTATCTGATCGGCCGGGGCGCGGCTCCCGAGCGGACGGTGGCGCTGAACGTACCGCGTTCGGTGGACATGATCGTCGGTCTCATGGCCACGCTGAAGTCCGGCGCGGGCTACCTGCCGATCGACCCCGACTACCCGGCCGACCGTATCGCGTACATGCTCGCCGAAACCGAGCCGCTGCTGACGCTGACCGAGCTGCCCGACACCACGGGCCTGCCGTCCGGCAACCCGGAGGTCACGGTCCACCATGACCACCCCGTGTACACCATCTACACGTCAGGGTCGACGGGCCGGCCCAAGGGCGTCGTGGTGACGCACGGCTCCCTCGCGAACGTGTTCCACAGCCACCAGGACTACCTGCACACCCGGGAGCACCACCGGCAGCCGGGCCAGGTGAACTCCGCGATGATCGCGTCGATCTCCTTCGACGCGTCGTGGGATCCGATGATGTGGCTGTTCAGCGGGCACCAGCTGCACGTGCTGAGCACCGACGTCGCACGTAACGCGAAGAGACTGGTCGACTACATCGCCGACAAGTCGGTGCACTTCATCGACGTGACCCCGTCGTACTTCGCCGAGTTGGTGGAGTACGGGCTCCTGGAGGAGGGGCGCACCGAGCTGTCGATGGTGATGGTGGGCGGCGAGGCGATCGGTGAGGGGCTGTGGCGGGAACTCCGAGACAACCCGCGGGTGTGTGGTTGCAACTACTACGCGCCGAGCGAGTGCACGGTCGACTCGCTGGGCCACCACACGTCCGACGGTGCCCGCCCGATGCTCGGATCGCCGCTGCGCAACACCCGCGTCTACGTGCTCGACGACCTGCTGTGCCCGGTCCCGGGCGGAGTGCCCGGTGAGCTGTACGTCGCGGGCGAGGGCCTGGCCCGAGGGTACGTGCACCAGCCCGGCCGGACGGCGGAGCGGTTCACGGCCGATCCCTTCGGTGCGCCCGGGGCCCGCATGTACCGCACCGGTGACCTGGTGCGCCGGAACACGGACGGGACGCTGGAGTTCCTGGGCCGGGTGGACGACCAGGTCAAGGTGCGCGGGTTCCGGATCGAGCTCGGTGAGATCGAGGCCGCGCTCGGTGCGCACCCGGCGGTCGCACAGTGCTCGGTGATCGTGCGGGAGGACCGCCCCGGGGACCGGCGGCTGACCGCCTACGTCGTGCCCGCGGAGGAGGCTTCGCTTCCCCACCCGGAAGAGCAGCGGAGCCTGTTGCGGCAGACCCTGCCCGACCACATGGTGCCTTCGGCGTTCGTGGTCATGGAACGGCTGCCGCTGACGGCGAACGGGAAGCTCGACCGGAAGGCTCTTCCGGTGCCGGACTACGCGCCCGCCGCAGGCAGCGGCCGGGGGCCGCGCACCCCGGACGAGAAGGTTCTGTGCGCCCTGTTCGCCGAGGTGCTGGGGCTGGAGAAGGTCGGTATCGACGACGACTTCTTCGAGCTGGGCGGGCATTCCCTGCTGGCGACGCGTCTGGTCAGCCGGGCCCGCAGCCGACTCGGTGTCGAGCTTTCCATCCGTGCCCTGTTCGACGCGCCGACCGTCTCCGGCCTCGCACCACACGCCGCTGCCACCGAGGCCCCCAGGCGGCCCGCCCTCGCGCCGCGTCGCAGGCCCACCACCTCACGTTAGGGAACGACAACAGATGACGACCTCGACAGCCGTCCCCGCCCGCACCGGTGTGCACGAGCTTGACCCCGCGGAGGCCGCGGTGGCACACGACGTGGCGCTGCGCCTCGTCGACACGGCCGGCGGGATGGTGGACAACGACAAGTGGATCTCGGCCGCGCGGGCGGCCTGGGAGAAGCTGCCGCTTTCGCTGCGGCACGCCGTACGCACGTTCCGGCGCCACTCGGGGGACCGCGGCACGCTACTGCTGCGCGGGCTGCCGGTGGCGGTGGAGGAACTCCCGGCTACGCCGGGGCACGCCGCGTCGGTGCAGCAGGCGGCGACCGTGCCGGCCGCGCTCCTCATGGCCGTCGCGTCGGGTCTGGGCGATCCGATCGCGTTCGCTGCGGAGAAGTCCGGTGCGATGGTGCAGGACGTCGTCCCGGTGCGCGGCCGGGAGGAGTTCCAGGGCAACGCGGGCTCGGTGCGGTTGTCGTACCACAACGAGAATGCCTTCCATCCGCACCGGCCGGACTACGTGCTGCTGATCTGCCTGCGGCCCGACCACGACCGGGTGGCGGGAACCAGCACGGCGTGCGTACGCGAAGTACTTCCACGGCTCTCCGCGGAGAGCCGGGAGGCTCTGCACACGGCGGAGTTCACAACGGCGGCGCCGCCCTCGTTCGGCGGCGACGGCCGGCGGGCCCAGGCGCACGCCGTGCTGACCGGTCCCGCGGAGGATCCCGACCTCCGGGTGGACCTGGCCGCGACCCGGCCGCTGACCGGCCGGGCCGAGCGGGCGCTGGCCGAGCTCGCCGACGCCTGCGAGACCGTCGGGCAGATCCAGGTGCTGACGACGGGAGACCTGGTCATCGTGGACAACCGGGTGGCGGTCCACGGGCGGTCGCAGTTCGCGCCGCGGTACGACGGTTCGGACCGCTGGCTCCAGCGGACCTTCGTCGCCGCCGACCTACGCCGGGGCCGAGCTCACCGGGTGGGCGACGGGCACGTTCTGAGCTGAACCGCACACCATGCGAAGGCAATTGGTGGCTCCGACTGGCAGTTTGCTGTCGGTGCCACCCCTTGCCAGCGAGATCGCTTGGGCGGCCGGTGGCGGCCTCGCAGAATCCTGGGAGAGGGACCGGCACGCGGCCTCTCCCTGCTTTCCCCCTTCCTCCTGATTCCGATTCCGATTCCGATTGATGGAGCACGACATGACGAACCCCTTCGAGGACGAGAGCGCCCCCTTCTGCGTCCTGGTCAACGATGAGAACCAGCACTCGCTGTGGCCCGCGTTCCGCGAGGTGCCGGCCGGCTGGTCGGTGGTCTTCAGCGCCGACAACCGCCAGGACTGCCTCGACTACGTGAACGAGAACTGGACCGACATGCGACCCAAGAGCCTCGTGGAAGCGATGCGGGGCTGACATGCCGCTGCTGCAAAGCAACGGGGTCGTCCTGGAGTACGAGGTCAAGGGCGCCGGGGAGCCGGTCCTGCTGGTCATGGGGACCGGCGCGGACCGGCGGCCGTGGCACCTGCACCAGGTGCCCGCGCTCGTCGAGGCGGGCTACCAGGCGATCACGTTCAACAACCGGGGCATCCCGCCGAGCACCGGCGCCACGGAGCCCTACACCGTGCGCGATCTCGCCGGGGACGTCGCGGGCCTGCTGGAGCAGCTCAGCCCGGGGCCCTGCCGGGTGGTCGGCTTCTCCCTGGGGGCTCACGTCGTCCAGCAACTGCTGATGGACCGTCCGGAGCTGGTGTCCCGGGCCGTGCTCATGGGCACGACGGGCCGCACGGACACGTTGAGGCGCGCCATGCGGGAGGCGGAGCGCCTCATGTACGACCGGCAGGTGGACCTGCCGCCGAAGCAGCGGGCCGTGACCTCGGCGCTGGAGAACCTGTCCCGGACGACCCTCGCCGACGAGGCGGCGGTCCGGGACTGGCTGGACATCTTCGAGTACGCGCAGCCCTCCGGGCCGGGCATCCGCGCCCAACTGGACCTGGAGCTGGACCGCGACCATCTCGCAGGGTGCGCCGCGGTCACCACGCCCTGCCACGTCATCGCGTTCTCGGACGACGTCATCGCCCCGCCGCACCTGGGCCGGGAGGTGGCGGAGGCAGTCCCCGGCTGCACCTTCGAGGAGGTGGCGGGCTGCGGCCACTACGGCTACCTGGAGAACCCGTCGGCGGTGAACGCCTCCCTCCTCAAGCACCTCTCCTGACCGCCCTCCCCTTCCCACCGCAACGCTCGCACGATTGGACACACACGTGGACGACACCACCTCCCTGGCAACGCTCCCGGTGACGGACATCACGGTCGACGGACACGCGTTGTCCCTGGACACCGTCGCAGCGGTGGGCCGGGGCGTGCCTGGCCTGAGGGTCACGGTGCCCGGAGACGCGGAGCGGCGCATGACCGCCTCGCGGGAGCTGAAGCGGGAGCTCATCGCCACCGGCATCCCCATCTATGGGGTGACCTCGGGGTTCGGCGACAGCAATACCCGCCAGATCTCGGAGTCCAAGACCCGGGAGCTGCAGCGCAACCTGCTGCGGTTCCTGGGCAGCGGGGTCGGCCCGGCTGCCCCGCCGGAGGTGGTGCGGGCCACACTGCTGATCCGCACCAACTGCCTGGCGCGGGGGCACTCGGGAGTACGGCCGGAGGTGGTGCGGCTGCTCCGGGACTGCCTGGTGGCGGACATCCTGCCGCTCATCCCGGAGCGAGGTTCGGTGGGTGCCAGCGGCGATCTGGTACCGCTCAGCTACATCGGCCGCATGCTGACCGGAGAGGGCGAGGTGCTGCACGGCGGGGAGCGGACCGACGCCAGTGCCGCCCTGGCGGCGGCCGGGCTGCGGCCGGTGGTGCTCGAGGCCAAGGAGGGGCTGGCTCTGGTGAACGGCACCTCCTTCATGTCCGGTTTCGCGGCGATGGCCATGGACCGTGCGGCACGGCTCGCCTTCACGGCCGACCTGTGCACGGCGCTGACCAGCCAGGTGCTGCGCGGCAATCCCGCACACTTCGCGGACTTCCTGTTCGAGCAGAAGCCGCATGCCGGCACCCGCGGGAGTGCGGCGCGGGTCCGGCGGCTGCTGAAGGGCTCACAGTCGTTCGAACAGCAGACCGAACGAGGGACGGCCATCCCGGGCGACGTCGACTTCCGGGAGCTGGACAAGCCGATCCAGGACCGGTACTCGATACGCTGCGCGCCGCACGTGACGGGTGTGCTCGGCGATGCGCTGGTGTGGGCGGGCGACTGGATGGCGACGGAGATCAACTCCTCGAACGACAATCCGCTTTTCGACGCGTCGGCCGGGGTGGCCCGCAACGGTGGCAACTTCTACGGCGGCCACGTCGGCCTCGCGATGGACTCGCTGAAGACGGCGCTGGCCAGCGTGGGTGATCTGCTGGACCGTCAGCTGGAGCTCGTCGTGGACGAGAAGTTCAACAACGGGCTCACACCGAACCTCATCCCTTGGATCGAGCCCGGTGACGGGCAGGCCGGCCTGTTCCACGGCTTCAAGGGCATGCAGATCACGGCGTCCTCCCTGGTCGCCGAAGCCCTGAAGAACACCATGCCGGCGACCTCGTTCTCGCGCTCCACCGAGGCCCACAACCAGGACAAGGTGAGCATGGGCACGATCGCTGCCCGGGACGCCTACACGGTCGCCGGTCTGATCGGGCAGGTTGCCGCGATCCACCTGCTGGCCCTGTGCCAGGCGGCCGACCTGCGCGGCGTGCATCTGCTCAGTCCGGCGACCCGGGCCGCGTACGAAGCGGTCCGCGAGGTGTCCCCGTTCCTCGACTCGGACCGTCCGCTGGCCGCGGACATCGAGCGGGTCGCAGAGCTGATCGAGTCCGATCGCCTCCAGGCCGCCGTCGCCGACCTTCCGTAACCTCACCGGGCCAACCCCCGCCGGGCTGTCCCGCCGGGCAACCCCCTGTCACCGATGGAGCCCCCGTGCACACCGTCACGTCCGGAGCCGGCACCGGAGCCGAGCTCAGTCCCGCCGCCGCCGTCCGCCGCCATGCCGTGCGCCGGGGGGACGCCGTCGCGCTCGTCTACCGGGCGGCTGCCTCTGGCACACCGGGAACCCCCCTCACTGAGGTGTCGTACCGCGAGTTGGACGACCGTTCCGGGCGGCTGGCCCGCGCCCTGCTGGACACGGGTGTCGATGCCGGTGACCGGGTCGCCTACCTCGGCCTCAACAGTCCGGCGCTCATTGCGACGCTGCTCGCCTGCTCGGCTGTGGGGGCGGTGTTCGTCCCGGTGAACCACCGGCTGACCGCCGAAGAGTCGGCGGACGTACTGGCCGACTGCGATCCGCGGGTCCTGGTGGCCGAGGCGGGCCAGGAGGCGCTCGCCGCCGCCGTCTTGCCCGGTCTCGAGGTGGAGGCTGTGCTCGGCGTCGGCGAGGACGGGCAGGTACCCGGGGCGCTGCCGCCGGTCGACTCGGAGCCTGTCCCAGCCGGTGAGGACACACTCGCGGCGCTCCTCTACACCTCGGGCAGCACCGGTCGTCCCAAAGGGGTCATGCTCACGCACGGAAACCTGTGGTGGAACTGCGTCAACGTGTGGACGCTGCTGGACACTCGGCCGGACGACGTGGTGCTGGTCGCGGCCCCCATGTTCCACATCGGCGGCCTGAACGCGCTCACTCTGCCGACGCTGCTGCGCGGCGGCACCGTGGTCGTGCACCGGACCTTCGACCCCCACGCCTGCCTCGACGCCCTCGTGACCCAAGGGGTGACCGGATTCTTCGGCGTACCGGCCATGTTCTCGGCACTGGCGGACCTGCCGGAGTTCCCCTCGGCCGAACTGCCGCGGCTACGCTGCGCGGTGGTCGCGGGAGCGCCGGTGCCGCCACGCCTGATCCGCCGGTATGCGGAGCACGGGGTGCTGCTCCAGCAGGCGTGGGGGCTCACGGAGACGGCTCCCTTCGCCACTTACCTGCCGCCGGAGCAGACGGAGGCCCGGACCGGTTCGGCGGGCGTCGCCATGCCGTACACGCAGGTGCGGGTGGCCGACCCGGCTGCCCCGGCGCGGCCGGCCGCGCCCCTGGTGCCCGGGGAGATCCTGGTCCGCGGGCCGAACGTCACCCCGGGATACTGGAACAACGCGGAAACCACCGCCGCGTCGTTCACCGAGGACCGCTGGTTCCGTACGGGGGACATCGGCCACCTCGACGAGGACGGCTACCTGTGGGTCGTCGACCGGCTCAAGGAAATGATCATCAGCGGTGGGGAGAACATCTACCCCGCCGAGGTCGAACGACATCTGACCGAGCTCCCAGGGATCCGAGACGCAGCGGTGATCGGCGTACCCGACCCCACCTGGGGTGAGACGGTGGCCGCGGTCGTCGTGCCCGAGGACGACGCGCCCGCGCTGGACACGGTCCGAGAGGCACTCGCGGCCCAGATCGCCCGCTACAAGCTCCCCCGGGTCCTAGTGACCGTACCCGCCCTGCCCCGCAACGGCAGCGGGAAGACCGACAAGCCCGAGCTGCGCCGATGGTCGCGCGACGGCGCCTGGCCCGCGGGAACACGCACCCAGACGCTGCGCGGCCCGGGCCCGGACATCCCCCTCGAAGAGGAAGGGAACTACCGTGCCCTCGCCGCAGGCTGACACCGTCACGACCGACGCGGAGCAGACGGTGCGCGACTACGCCCGGCAGGTGGACGCCGTCACCCGCCCCGAGGAACCAGTCATCGAGTCCGGACGGCACAGCCTGGGGCGGTTGATCGCCCGCAGGCTGCACATGGCCGTGCACGGCGAGTTTCGGGATCTGCTGAAGAACGGTCAGAACGAGTGAACGTGCCCTCACAGGAGCCGGACGGCGCAGCACCGAGCGGCCCGCCCGCCGCGGGCAACGGGGTACGTGCGGTGCTCGGCGCCGCCGAGGCGGCGCTCGGCTCCCGCTTGTACGAGGCGGCCGACCTCGGCGGGAGTACGCGCAGTACGGTGCTCCGGTGCCGGTCCGAGAACCACGGCAGTGTGGTGGTCAAGGCGTACGCCGACGACCCGGCGGCCCTCGGCGCATTCACCGCGGAGGCAGCCGGGCTGTCGCTGGGGCTGGCCGGGCCGGGTCTGCTGGCCGCCGCCCCCGGGCTTCCACTGATCGTGATGCGGGACCTGGGCAGCGGGCCGACGCTGGCGGACCTCCTGCTCGGGGCGGACCGCGCGGCCGCGCAGGACGCGCTGCTCAGCTGGAGCCGGGCCCTGGGCGCCCTGGCCGCCGGCTCGGTTGCGTACGAAGCGGAGTTCGACGCCCGAGTGGAGCGGTACCGGCGCGGGCACCCCACCTGGATCGAGGGGACCTCCATCCTCGGCATCGTGGGCAGGCTCCCGGAGTTGCTGGACCGGGCCGGGATGGCAGCGCCGCCCGGCCTCGACGCGGACATCGCCGAGATCCGGGCCCTCGCCGACAGCCCGTACACGGGGCTCACACCCGGCGACACCTGCCCGGACAACAGCATGCTCACCGCGGACGGCATGCAGCTCCTCGACTTCGAGGGGTCCGGGTACCAGCCGGTCTTCCTGACCGCCGCGTACTGTCGGATGCCGTTCGCCACATGCTGGTGCGCCTTCCGGCTCCCCGGGAACATCGGCCGCCGTGCGGAGGCCGCGTTCCGCCGCCGGCTACTGCCTGTGTACCCGGCGCTCGCCGACGACGCAGTCTGGGGGCCCGGCATGCTGCGGGCGGTCGCCGCCTGGTCCGTGATGACCCTCGGGGCGTTGCGGTATGCGGCGGAAGGGGACTATCCGCTCCACAGCACCCGGCGGCCGGCCCCGATGTCGCGCCAGTTGCTCACCTACCGTTGGGAGAGCCTGCTGCGCGAGCTCGAATCGACCGGTGAGCTGCCCGCGTTCGCGGAGCTGCTGCGGAGGCTGTTGGCGGATCGAGCCGGGGTGTGGCAGCCGGAACCGCTTCCCGCGTTCCCAGCACTGTCACGGGCGACATCTCAGCCTCAAGATATCGCCCTCAAACGCGCACATTACACATAATGTGACGAACAGAACTGCAGCTCAGGAGCGCTTCCCGACCAGATCCAAGGCCACCACGCACTCCACTTGATGCTTCATCGAAAACACATGCCCAGAGCTGGATGACGAGTCTGGGGCTGGAACCGCCTACGCCGGAGTCTGATGCCACCGCGAACACGTCAGCGAGCGATGATGCCGGCGACGCAGGTGGCCAACAGGGTCATGCCGACCATGGCAACGGTGAGGGGGGCCGCGAGATGTGGGCGCGTGTGGACGACGTGGAACAATGCCCCGCCCAGCAGCAGGGTAAGCAGCAGGAGTAGGAGGACGATCAGCGCGACAGTGGTGGTCATGGGGCTCCTCAGCCGGTCCGGTGCAGGTGACCGATCATGGAAGACCGACGGGTGTTTCGGCACACGCACACTGTTGCGACTTCACGCAACGGCACAATGGGGTTGGCGGAGGAGAACGGATGTCTCAGGGGGAGCTGGTTCCGGGGGGACCGCGCACGATGGTCTTCCAGAAGGACGTCGACAGAGCCAAGGTCGGCCCTGAGCGCTTTGATCTGGCCATCGCGCTGCGCGACTTGGCTCAGCGCCTCGGAGTGTCCCTGAGTCGCTACGCGGTGCGCGTCCCGTGGGACCGCTCCACCCTCTCCCGATTCTTCAGCGGAGCCTTGGTACCTCCCGCCGAATTCGTCGAACAGCTCATCGAGAACGGCGACCGGGAAACTGGTACCGAGTTGACGCCGGCCGCCAAGGACTTGGTGCGCACGCTGCACCGGACCGCCCTGCGCGCCACGAGTCCGGCAAGTGGAGCACTGCAGGACCTGCGGGACGAGCTGGCACAGGCCGACCGGGAGAGCCGCCACTTCCAGCAGGAGGCCCGTCTCCTGCGGGAGGTGATCCGTCGCGCGCAAGAGCAGCTCGACGAGCAACAGTTTCGGCTCCGGCAGTTGGAGAACGCGGGGGCTGCCGAGCGCCTGGCTCACCGCATCGAACTCGAGCAATGGTCCGAGGACTTCGAGTCCATGCGCACCGAGCGGGATGCCCTGAGGGAGTCACTCACTCGACACAAGGCGGAATTGGAAGAATCCCAGCGCCGCGCCCACGAAGCCGAGCTGCGGTGTGCCTCGCTGGAGCGACAACTGGAGACTGCCGAGACACGAGCCGAGGAGGACGAAGCTCAGGCGGAGGCCGCGAGCACCGTGTCGCCCAGAACCCTCCACACAGCGAATCCGACCACACAGGCCACTGTCGGTGACAGCGTCAGCTTCCACCTCGGCTTCGACGCGGCGCTGGGCGCCCGGCTATGGCGGGCTCTTGACGAGCAGGCACCTGTACCACTGGCCGAGGAGGAACTGCAGAAGATGGTCCTGCGGCCCGGAATCTTCCAGCTGATCCGCAAGGTGCCGTACCTGTCACCAGAACTTGTGTACGTGGGCAAGTCTGACCAGGCCCTGCCGAACCGGCTCGACGCCCTCCGCCGAAAGATTCTGGGCCGAAGGGGGATCCTCCCGGAGGAGATGTACTTCACCTGCATGTACATCGAGGACGACATGTCCGCGGTCGCCCCGGAACGGCTCGTCATCAGGTATCTCAAGGAGGAGTACGGCGCCCAGCTCCCATGGAACCTCAACGGCTTCGGCAACAATGACGCAGGCCGCCAGCGGGACCGCTCGGAACTCAACCCCCGGCATTTCGACATGGTCCATCCGATCGACTTGGACTGGGCCATCCGCAACGACGAGATGCGTCGAACGTGGTCTCCGAAGGACTTCGCTGATTTCATCAAGGCGGGGCTCCCCTACAGGTTCAGGCACGAGCTGGGCCCCGAGTGCCTGGAAGCGTCTCCGCTGGTAGTCCCGGAAGGTCCGTTGTCCGCAGACGCGGCGTTCCGGCTTCTCGCTCGGAACCTCGGCGATGCGTGGCAGATCAGCGCGCTCAAGGGGCGTGTGCTCCTGTACAAGGAGCACACGCAGTACCCCAATGCCGTCCGCTACTACTGCGGCGAAAGTGTGCGAAACGCCTAGAGTCAGGGAGCACCCACCCTGCGGTCACGTCGTCGTCGGTACCACGTCCAGGGCCTGTGAGGCGGAGAGCATCGTGAGAACCCGACGCCTATGACAGCGGTACTCCCGGCGCCCTAGGGCAGTCATAGTCAGCTCACGGGCGAATTCACAGGTCAGGAGCCCTTCGCGACCGGCTCCAGAATCGCCACGCACTCCACGTGATGCGTCATAGGAAACACGTCACGCCGAAAAATAGCGAAGAGGGTGCAGGTCAGGGGCACTCTCGGTGCTCCGGACGCGTGGGTGCGAGGCATCGGAGCGTCATACCAGCGTCGAGACTGCCGGGGGCACGCGCCAGATGGGGGGCGAACGCGTCGTGCCCCTCACTCACGGCCTCGTCACCGGTGTGATCACCCAGAGCCGCGGACCTGCCCTCGGTTTCCGCCGGCCGCACCCGGTCGGTCACGTTGCCCTGGCGGCGCGGGTGGCCAGGTCGAGGGCGATGTCGGTGATCATGTCCTCCTGGCCGCCCACCATGCCGCGCCTGCCCACCTCCACCAGGATGGCGCGAGTGTCCAGACCGTGGCGGGCGGCGGCCCCCTCCGCGTGGCGCAGGAAGCTGGAGTAGACACCGGCGTAGCCGAGGGTGAGGGTCTCCCGGTCGACGCGCACCTCGCGGTCCTGGAGCGGGCGGACCAGGTCGTCGGCGGCGTCCATGAGCCCGAACAGGTCACAGCCGTGCGTCCACCCCATGAGGTCGGCGACCGCGACGAACGCCTCCAGCGGGCAGTTGCCGGCCCCTGCGCCCTGACCGGCGAGGGAGGCGTCGACACGGGTGACGCCGTTCTCGACGGCGACGACGGAGTTGGCGACTCCCAGACCGAGGTTGTGGTGGGCGTGGACGCCGAGGCCGGTGGCCGGGTCCAGGACGTCGCGGTAGGCACGGAGGCGATCGTGTACGCCGTCCATGGTCAGCCGGCCTCCGGAGTCGGTGACATACACGCATTGAACGCCGTAGGACTCCATCAGCTTCGCCTGGCGGGCCAGTTCGGCGGGCTCGGCCATGTGGGACATCATCAGGAACCCGGCGACGTCATGCCCATCTCCCGCGCGGCCGCGATGTGCTGGGCAGAGATGTCGGCCTCGGTGCAGTGCGTGGCCACCCGCACCGCGCGGATCCCCAGGGCGTGCGCCTGCCGCAGGTCGTGCAGCGTGCCGATGCCGGAGAGCAGGAGGGTGGTCGGCACGGCGCGGCGAGCGGCGTCGGTGACCGCCTCGATCCACTCCCAGTCGGTGTGGGCCCCGATGCCGTAGTTGATGCTGGAGCCGGCCAGGCCGTCGCCGTGCGCGGTCTCGATGGCCGCGACGCCGGCCGCGTCCAGGGCCCCGGCGATGGTGCGGGCCTGGTCCACGGTGTAGCAGTGCCGGACGGCGTGCCTTTCGTCACACAGGGTGACGTCCTGGATGTACAGGGCGGGCGCGATGTCCCCGGACACCTCGCCGGTCTCGGTCGCCCGGCGCTCCCGTATGCCCCCGGTCCTCGCGTCGGCCGCGGTGCGCCGGGGCATGCGCGTGTCGTCGGTGTGCGGTGCGGTCATCGTGCGGCCCCCTCGGTGGAGCGGTGTGCGGCCATGCGCTCGGCGGTGCGCAGCGCGGCCGAGGTCATGAAGTCGAGGTTGCCCGCGTAGGCGGGCAGGTAGTGGGCGGCTCCCTCGACCTCCAGGAAGACGGAGACCCGCAGGGCGTCCCCCGAGGTGCCGGCGGGCAGCAGCCCGCGCAGCGGGTCGTCCGTGCTCACCCGCTCGAACTGCACCTTCTGCTTGAGCCCCGGCGGTGCGCACGGCGGCCCTCGGGCTGTCGCGGACGCTGCGCGGAGGGCGGACGGAGGTCGGACTCCGGTTCGGTTAGTGTCGGGCTGTGGAGACACCCCGCCTGTTCGACGGCCGCCTCAAGCTGCGTCACCTGCTTCTCGTCGACGCGCTCTCCCGGCAGGGTTCGGTGGTGGGCGCGGCTGCCGAGCTTCACGTGACCCAGCCCGCCGCGACCCGGAGCCTGCACGAGGTGGAGGAGATCCTCGGCGTGCGGCTCTTCGAGCGCGGTCCCCGGGGAGTCAGCGCCACGGTCTTCGGTGAGGCGTTCACCGGGCACGCCCGGGCCGTCCTCGCACAGCTCACGCAGGCGGGCCGGCACGTCGTCGAGCTGGCGGCGGCCGACCGGGGCACCGTCGTCGTCGGCACCCACCTGGCCGGTTCGAACATCCTGCTGCCGCGTGCGGTGGCCGCGCTGAAGCGGGACCGTCCCTTCCTGACGGTGGTGGTGCACGAGGCGTCTCCCGAGGAGTTGCTGCTGGGCCTGGAAGCCGGCCGGATCGACCTGGTCGTGGGCCGGCTGACCGCTCCGTCGGGCGAGGGCCTGGTCCGGCGCCCGCTGTACGACGAGTTCGTCGGGCTGGTGGTGCGGTCCGGGCACCCGCTGACCGGACAGCCGGACGCCGGGCTCCACGACACGCTCGGCTTCCCGTGGATCCTGCCCGGACCGCAGACCGCGCTCCGCCGCGAGGTGGAGGAGCTCTTCACGCGCCGCGGCCTCGAACTGCCGCCCAACCGGGTCGAGGCGACGTCCTTCCTGACCGTGCGCCAACTCCTGCTGGAGACCGACGTGGTGGCCGTACTGCCCGGCTCGATCGTGCGGGACGACGGCCGTCTCGTGCGGCTGCCCGTGCCGCTGGAGCAGGTCGGCCACCGGGTCGGCCTGACCGTGCCCGCGGAGCGCACCCTCAGCCCGTCGGCCCGGGCGCTGATCCAGAGCCTGGAGGAGACCGCCGGCGCGATGCGGGAGAGCCCGGGCGACGACGGCGACGGCGGTGCCCTTCCCAGCGCCGGGGACACCGGCTGAGCGCCCCGGTCCCCGCACCCGTGTGGATCGGGTCGGGGACCGGGGAGGCGGCGGGGACCAGAGGGATCAGAGGCCCAGATAGCGTTCCGCGTTGCCTCGGGTGATCTTGTGCCGGGCCTGCTCGGTGAGGAAGCCGCTCTTGGCCACGACCCCGCCCACCGGTCGCTCCCCCAGCGGGTAGGGGTAGTCGCTGCCGACCATGACGCTGTCCTCCCCCAGAGTGTCCACGAGCAGCCGCAGCGCACGGTCGTCGAAGACCACCGAGTCCACGGAGAAGCGGCCCACGTAGTGCGAGGGCGGGTGCTCGGAGGTGCCGACGACGTCGTTGCGCCCGTGCCAGGCGTTCTCCATGCGGCCCAGCCAGAAGGCGAACGAGCCGCCGCCGTGGGCGAAGCAGATCCTCAGCCGCTCGTCGATCCGGTCGAAGACGCCGCCGAGGACCAGCGCCAGGATCGACAGGTGCGTCTCGGCCGGCATCGCCGTCAGCCACCGTGCCATCCACCGGTCCAGACGGGGCGAGGTGTCCATGTCCCACGGGTGGACGAAGACCGGTACATCGAGGGCGGCGCAGTGCTGGAGGAAGGTCACGACGCCTTCGCTGTCCAGGTCGCGGTCGCCGACGTGGTTGCCGATCTCGACGCCCCGGTGGCCGGCGGCGACCGCCCGTTCCAGTTCGCGGCAGGCCGCGTCCGGGTCCTGGAGCGGTACCTGGCAGAACGGGATCAGCCGGTCCGGTGCGGGGGCGGTGATCTCCAGGGCGAGGTCGTTGAAGATCCGGGCGATCTTCGCCGCCTCGGCGCCGCTGCGGCCGTAGTGGAAGAAGGCCGGGGTCGGGGAGACCACCTGGGTGCGCACACCGTCCGCGTCCATGTCCCGCAGCCGGACCTCCGCGTCCCAGCAGTCGTCCCGGATCCGCCGGAACTCGGCGGACCCCGTCATGATGACGGCCTCCTTCTCGGACTCGATCCGCAGCCAGGGGGCGTCGGGCCCGCCGAGGTCCGTCAGGTCGGGCCAGCCCCGCGGCACGTAGTGGGTGTGGACGTCAATCAGCTCTGCCACCGGTCAGCCCTTCCCGGGGTGGAGGGCCCCGCAGGCGGAGCAGGTGCGGGCCTTCTCGTCACCGTAGAACCGCTCGAAGACCGGCGGCAGGTCGGCCACGATGTCGGTGACCTGGAGCTCCACCTCGTACACCTGCGCGGAGCAGGACGGGCAGTACCAGAGGAACTTCTCCAGCGTGCCCTCCTCGCGGACCCGCTCGATCACCAGGCCGATGGAGTCCGGGTCGGGACGCTGCGGAGAGTGCGGCACGTTGCCGGGCAACAGCCATGACTCGCCCTGCCGGATGTGTACGGTCCGGGGGCCGTCCTCGGTCATGAGGTTGACGTGCATGTCCCCCTTGACCTGGTAGAACCACTCCTCGTACGGGTCGAGGTGGAAGTCGGTGCGCTGGTTGGGGCCGCCGACGATCTGCACGATGAAGTCGTTGCCGAGCGACATGGTCCGGTTGTTCACCGGGGGCTTCAGCAGGTGCGCGTGGTCGTCGATCCAGCCCTGGAAGTCGATGACCTCGGGAATGTCGGTCACGATGTCCCCTCTGTGATGTCGGCGGCCGTACGGGCCACCGGCAGGTGGGCCACGGCCTGGATCTCGATGAGCAGGTGCGGGTGGGGCAGTTGGTGGACGGCGACGGTGGTCCTGGCCGGTCCCGCCTCGTCGAAGTACTGGCCGTAGACCTCGTTGTAGCCGCCGAAGTCGTTCATGTTGACCAGGTACGCGGTCACCTGGACGACGTCGGCGAGCGAACCGCCGGCGTCGGCGAGGATGTCGCCGATGTTCTCGACGACCGCCCGGGTCTGCGCCCGGATGTCGAGGTCGGTCGTGCCCATCTCGTCGGTCGCGACACCCACGAAGGAGTTGTCGGGGCGGCGGGAGCTGGTGCCGGAGACGAAGACGAGGTCGCCGGCGCGGCGGAAGTGCGGGAAGCGCCCACGGGGCTTGGCCTTCCCGGGGATGACACGTGCCTCGTCCATCACACGCTCCTCACGCTGACGCGGCCGAGTCCGGCGACCTCGCAGGTCGTGACGCCGGGGGTCAGTGCGATGGCGGCGGTGGCCGCGCCCGCGAGCACCGTGTCGCCCGCGAGCAGCGGGACCTCGCGGCGGCGGGCCATGTCGAGCAGCGCGCGCAGCGCGTTGACCGGTGCCCCGAGGATGGCCGCGGTGGTGCCCTCGGCTCCGCTCTCGCCGCTGGTCAAGCGTACGGCGAGGTCGGAGACGTCCCGCACAGGCAGCCACGGGCCGACGGCGTAGCCGGCGGCGGAGGTGTTGTCCGCGACCACGTCCTCGTAGGTGAAGCGGAAATCCCGGTAGCGGGAGTCGATGATCTCCAGGGCGGGGGCCACGGCGTCCACGCAGTCGGCGATGTCGGTGTCGGGGTCGTGCGGGTCGACGTCCCGGCCGAGCCGGAAGGCGACCTCCGGCTCCACCTTCGGGTGGATGAACCGGGCCAGCTTCACCTCACCGCCGTCGGCCACCCGCATGGCGTCGGTCAGCCTGCCGACGATGATCTCCGAGACGCCCATCTGGGCCATCTTCGCCTCGCTGGTGAAGCCCAGCTTGACGCCGGTGAGGCGTTCGCCGCGGGCGGTGCGCCGGGCGAGGAGCGCGACCTGGACCGCGTAGGCGTCGTCGACGGTCAGGGTGTGGGTGTCGGCGAGGCTCGGCGTGTCGGATACGGACGTCTGGGCGTCGTCGAGGACGGAGGCCAGGGCGTCGGCCGTCTCCTGGGTGATCATCGGTGGTCTCCTTCGACTCGGGGTGGGGTAACGGTGTCCGTCACAACTGCACGCACACGTTTGTCGGTTCGGTGTAGAAGTGCAGGGACGAGGCGCCTCCCTCGCGGCCGAGGCCGGAGAGGCCGACGCCGCCGAAGGGCGAGCGCAGGTCCCGCAGGAACCAGGTGTTGACCCAGGCCATCCCCACGTTCATCGCCTGCGCCACCCGGTGGCCGCGCCTGAGGTCCCGGGTCCACACCGAGGCGGCGAGGCCGTACTCCGTGTCGTTGGCCAGGGCGACGGCCTCCTCCTCCGTGTCGAAGGGGATCAGCGCGGCGACCGGGCCGAAGACCTCCTCGCGCACCGGCCGGTCCGCGTTGGTCAGGCCGGTCCACAGGGTCGGCTCGATCCAGGAGCCGCCGTCGAGTCCCGCGCCGAGGCCGGGAGTGCCCCCACCGGTGAGGACCGTGGCGCCCGCCTCCTCGGCGAGCCGCAGGTAGCCGCGCACCTTGTCCCGGTGGGCCTGGGAGATGAGCGGGCCGGTGGTGGTCGCGGGGTCCCGCGGGTCGCCCAGGCGCATGGAGCGGGCCCGCTCCACCAGCCCGTCGGCGATGTCGGCGAAGACCGACCGCTGGACGTAGACCCGCTCGGTGCACAGGCAGACCTGGCCGGTGTTGGCGAAGACCGACCGGGTCAGCCCCTCCAGGGTCTCGTCGAGGTCGGCGTCGGCGAAGACGAGCGCGGCGTTCTTGCCGCCCAGTTCGAAGGAGACGGGGCGCACCCGCGGCGCGACCGTCTTCATGACGTGGGCGCCGGTCGCCGACGAACCGGTGAAGGTGACGCCGTCGATCCCCGGGTGCGACGTGACGTACTCGCCGGCCGACCCCCCGCCGAAGCCGTGCACGACGTTGTAGGCGCCGGCCGGCAGTCCCGCCTCGGCCAGCACCTCGGCCAGCAGGGTGGCGGTGCCCGGGGTCTCCTCGCTCGGCTTGACGACGACGGTGTTGCCGCAGGCCAGCGCCGGGGCCACCTTCCAGGTGAGCAGCAGCAGCGGCAGGTTCCAGGGGACGATGACCGCGACCACGCCGAGCGGCTTGCGCACCGCGTAGTTGAGGGCCTGGCGGCCACCGGGCAGGTCGGTCAGGAAGGACTCCTGGCCGGCCGCGGCGACCACGTCGGCGAAGGTGCGGAAGTTGGCCACGGCCCGGGCCACGTCGAGGTCGCGGGCGAGAGCGAGGGGCTTGCCGGTGTCGGCGGACTCGGCGGCGACGAACTCCTCGAACCGGGCCTCGATCAGGTCCGCCGCCCGGCGGAGTACGTCGGTGCGCTCCCGTACCGGGGTGGCGGACCAGGGGCCGAGCGCCTTGCGGGCCGCCGAGACCGCCCGGTCCACCAGGGGGGCGTCGGCCTCGTGGACCCGGCCGTGCACCTGGCCGGTGGCCGGGTCGATCGCGTCGAAGCATCGGTCGGTGGGGTCGACGAAACGTCCGTCGACGAAGTTGCGGATCCACCGCGGAGTCTGTGCCGTCATGGCCTCACACTGAAACTCCCGGGCCATACCTGACAAATGAAGAATTCGCCGTGTCCCATCACAGGATGGGTATAGCCGACGTCGTCCGCGCACGCGCCCACCCGGGCGCCGTCCGGGCTGTCCCCGCCGGACGGCTTCCCCGGCAGCTATACCCGGATCGCAATACCGGCAGGCCGAAACGGCATTTGTGACCTCTGCGGGGAGGACACAGGATCCCTCGACAACGGGCGTCCACCCGTCTCTCCCCCAGCGAACGAGGTATCCCATGAGCGACGACGCGAGGCGTCGGGGCGCGAGCAGGACAGCGCTGGCCACCCTTCTGGGCACCACCCTGGAGTGGTACGACTTCTTCCTCTACGGCACGGCAGCCGCCCTCATCTTCGACAAGCAGTTCTTCCCGTCCCTGAGCCCCGCCGCGGGGACGCTCGCCGCCTTCGGCACCCTCGCCGTGGGTTTCGTGGCCCGCCCACTCGGCGGGCTGGTCTTCGGCCACTTCGGCGACCGCCTCGGCCGCCGCTCGACCCTGGTGGTGTCCCTGCTCCTGATGGGAGTGGGCTCCACCCTCATCGGGCTCGTGCCCAGCTACGACGCCATCGGCCTGTGGGCCCCGGTGCTGCTGGTCCTGCTGCGTGTGGTCCAGGGGATCGGGCTCGGCGGCGAGGGCGCCGGCGCGACCCTGATGTCGATGGAGCACGCCCCCGAAGGACGTCGCAACCTCTACGCGGGCTTTCCCCAGATGGGCACTCCGGCCGGCCTGGTGCTGGCGAACATGGTCTTCCTGGCCACCCAGTCCCTGGCCGGAGACGGCACGTTCACCGACTGGGCGTGGCGCGTCCCGTTCCTGCTGAGCATCGTCCTGGTCGGGGTCGGTCTCGTGGTCCGGCTGAGGGTCACCGAGTCGCCGTCCTTCGAACAGGCGAAGGAGGAGCACGAGGTCGTCCGCTTCCCGCTGGCCGCCGCGCTGCGGACCGATCGGGTCCGCCTGCTCATCACCCTGCTGGCCGTGCTCGCGAACTCGGCGGTCGCCTACGTCTTCATGGTCTTCACCCTGTCGTACGGCACCGACCACCTCGGCTACGACCAGCGGTTCCTGATCCTCGGGGTGAGCGGGGCGGCCGTGCTCTGGGGCGTGTCCATCCCCGTATGGACCCGGATCGCCGACCGCAGCGGCCGGCGCACGCTCTTCATCGGCGGCTCCGTGGCCGTCCTCGTCTGGTGCGCGGTGTTCTTCCCGCTGCTGGACACCGGTGACACCGCCATGGCAGTGCTGGCGCTCGCCGGGATGGGCCTGATCATCGCACCCACCCACTGCGTGCAGGGTGCCATCATCGCCGACACCTTCCCGGTGCGGGTGCGGTACTCCGGTACGTCGCTCATCCTCCAGGCCGGTGCGGTGCTCGGTGGTGGCCTGGCGCCCATGATCTCCAGCGCACTCCTCGATTCGGTCGGCTCCTCGACGGGCGTGACGTGGTACCTGGTGGGTGTCTGCGCCCTGAGCCTGGCCGGCGCTGTGGCGCTCTTCCGCGCCGCTCCCGAAGCGCCGGCCGAGCGGGCACCGTCGACCTCCGAACTGGCAGGTAAGGCATGACCGACCGCCCCGTCCTCCGCAGCGGCCCCCTGCGGTACGCCACCGCCGAGCGCTTCTCCCGGCCCCGCCCTCCGGCTTCGGAGTCCCCCGCCGGGCCGGCCGGCGCCGTCTGCCCGCAGCCTCCGTCCCGTCTCGACGCGGTGATGGGCCCGCCCCTCGACCGGCGGCCGCAGAGCGAGGACTGCCTCCAGCTGGCGGTCACCGCTCCGCGGGGCCGCCCGGCACCGGACTCTCCGGGCCGGCCTGTGCTGGTCTGGTTCCACGGGGGCGGCTTCAGCAGCGGCGCCGGCATCCGCGACTGGTACGACGGCGGTGCCCTCGCAGCGGAGCAGGACGTGGTCGTCGTCAGCGCCGGCTACCGGCTCGGCGCCCTCGGCTACCTCCTCCTCGACGGCGTCAGCGAGGGCAACCTCGGGCTGTGGGACCAGGTGGAGGCGCTGCGCTGGGTGCGTGAGCACATCACCCGCTTCGGCGGTGACCCCGGGAACATCACTCTCTTCGGCCAGTCGGCCGGCGCGCTGTCCATCCGGCTGCTGATGGACGTGCCCGAGGCGCGCGGCCTGTTCCGCCGGGCGATCCTGCAGAGCGCCCCTCTGGCCATCGCCACCCGGCCGGCGGACGAGGCACGGGACCTCGGCCGCGTCTTCGCCGCCCACCTCGGCACCGACCCGCGGACCGCCTCCCCCGAGCGGCTGCTGGCGGCGCAGGCCCTGACCGCCGCAGAGCAGCAGCGCCGTACCGGGAACTCCCTGGCTCCCGCCTTCGGACCGGTGAGCGGCGTCGGACCGCTGCCCGCCGAGGCCGGGCCGCTCGGCTCGCGCAACGGCGCCCCGGACGTCCTGTACGGATGGAACGCCGACGACATGTCCGCCTTCCCCGAGGGCCCGCACGACTCCGGGAGCGTCGCCGAGCGCACCCGGCGCGTGTTCGGGACGCCGCTCACGGCGTTGCGCGGTGAACTGGAGCGGGCCGGTGCCCGCGCGTACGGCTACCGTCTGGACTGGCGCCCGCCCGGCTCGCCCTTCGGGGCCACCCACTGCGTCGAGATCCCCCTGCTCCTCGGCTCGGCCGGGGCCTGGCTGAGCGCACCGATGCTGGGCGACGCCGGCTGGGCGGAGGTGGACGCGATCGGCCGCCAGGTGCGTGGCACCTGGGCCGCCTTCGCCCGAGGCGGGAACCCGGGCCCGATGCCGGCACCGCTGACCGCTCTCGCCGGCTGAGGGTCCGGCGTCGCCCTGTCACCGGGACGGCGGGCACGTCCGCGGTCCCCGGACGACCCCGGTCGGCGACGTCTCCTGCGGCATGGACCGCCTCGCGGAGCACCGTCCTGCGGCACGGGGCACCTCGGCCGCGGGGACTCGGCTCGTGCTTCCGCGGCCCTTCGCGGACGGACGCCACCGGGCTCAGCACACCGCTACGGCCTCGATCTCGATGCGCACCGCCGCGAGTGCGTCCATGAGCACGTCGTAGTGAGCCTTGCACGAGTCGAGGTCGGTGGTGACGATCCGGATCTGCACGACGTCCGCCATCGACCTGCCGCCCTCCTCCACGGTCTCCCCGAGCCGCCGCAGCGTGAGCTTCATCTGACCCGCCATGTCGCCCCGGTGCGTGACGGCGCCGCGTCGTCCCGCGCCTCGTGCCCGGACACGAACAGCCAGCTGCGCGGCTCGTCGACCCGGACGGCGCTGCCCTGTGCAGAGCCGAAAGAGTGGCTCCTGCTCGTGCGAGTTCTCTGGGACTTCCTGGGGCTTCCGGCCGCATTAGCCAGTACGAGCGTGAAATAACCGAAAGGGCATTCATGCAGGTCAACGACCTACGACAGCCAGACCCTGCAGGTCACGGCGTTGGCTGGTCTATTCCGGGGCATCTGATCTGCACGATCCGACGCCTCCACATTGAGCGTCACGGGCGTCTCTCAGCGTCAAGATATCGCCCGTAACGCCCACACCGCACATAATGCGCACGGACAAAACCGCAGGTCAGGTCCGTCCCTCGTCTCCGTCTTGGGGCCACCAGGTGCGAAGAGCGTCAAACGAGCGGCACGGCGGACGCCTAGTGATCCCAGCAAGGAGTGCACCAGACGCCGTCCCCGTGGTCAGGTTCAGGCTTCGCTCACACGAGGGAAGCATTGATCCTTGCTCAGGAAGCGGATGACGTACTCCCCGCTGACTTCGTTCCGGCCACCGGAAGCACGTACTCACCGGCGAGACGCGCCCAGTGCAGCGGGAGAGGCCGGGCGAGCGGCGGGTAGTCGTCGTGGTAACGCAGCTGGTGCGTGAGCGTCGCCCACTCCGCCGGCCGGTCGGGCGGGTCACCCGCACGCCCCGAGTCCGTCAGCGCCTTCTCCGACAGACAGCCGAGCACGGTGATCTCCAGCTGCCCGGGGTTCCACGCGGTCTTCCCGGGCGCTGTCCGGCCTTGTGCCGTGGGCACCAGCTTCATGAGCCCCTTCGGCAGTTTCGCCACCGTGTGCGGCTTCGAGGCCGTACTCGCGAAGACACGGCCCTCCGTATCCGCCGTCCCCCACACACCCTCGGCGAAGCCGACCCCGTCCTCGGTGTCGTGGGCGTACCACTCCGCCACTTCACCCCGGGCGTTGGCGTCCCGTACGAGCAGCACCCGCAGGTCGTGGCCGTAGAGCGTGTGTCGCTGGGCGGGTTCGGCCCCGAAGCCGAGCGTGTCGCGGTCCAGTGCACCGTTGCGCAGGCCAGGCCAGCACTGGCGCAGATTGCCGGCGTCCGCCAGCAGCAGCGTCGGGCGGTCGCGGAGCTGGAAGAGCAGTGCCCGGATCTGCCGCTCGGTCTCCCGCTGCCTGTCCTGCTCCACGCCCGGGCGGGCAGCGGGCCGGGATCCTTCCGGGGCTGCCGAGTCATCGACGAGCTTCCCCGTGCCGGTCTCCTTCCCGCCGCTCGCCGCCGGTTCCCGTGCCTGGGAGAGCAGCAGCAACAGCTTCGGATACGGCACCCATTCGGCTCGTTCTGCGTCCCACCCCTCGATGACGCCCGGTCCGTCCCCGGGGCGCACCCGCACCGCCACCAGCCGGTGGACGGGGCATCGCGTGGGCCCCTTCCTGGTGTGGCGTACGAGCCAGAGCGCCGCGTACTGAAGGTCGCCCGGAATGCCGGCTCCCACCCGATGGGCGGGCGGGCTGATCGCACCGAGCTGCCGGAAGGCGTCCAGCCAGGTCCACCTGGCCCGGTGTTCCAGAGCGCTGTCGGTGTCGTCGGGCGAGTTCACGAACTGGGTCAGCCGTCCCTGCCGTGCCCAGGCGATGCGCAGCGCGTGCTTGGGGTCGGAGTCCGGGACGGCGGCGAAGCGCTCCTTGCCGGCGATCTCCGTGATCACGACTCCGGCCCCGCCGAGGAGCGGGTCCGCCCGGTCCGCCACGAGCCCGCAGCGCCCCTCGATGGCCTCGGCCAGCCGGACGGCCCTGAGGCGCCCGCGGGCTCGGGTGGTCGGCAGGGCGTCGGCCAAGGGTCCCGCGGGCCGGGCCCGGACGCGGATGTCGACCCCTTCGCACTGCCACTGCCAGGTCTCCCCGTCGGCCGACGGCACTTGCTGCCCGGCGGGAAGACCAATGAGCTTGGGCAGCTCGGCGAGCAGCGCCGCACGGGTTTCCGAGGACTGCCAGAAGACGTCGATCTCCAGGGGGCGGCCGTTCAGCGCGCGTGTCAGCGCCGCCCGCCGTTGCAGAGCCAGCTGGGCGTCGCGGACGCCCGGGACGCGTCCGGCGCCGGAACGGGGCAGCAGGGAGGGTGTGTTGCTCCGGGAGACGCGCGTGAGGTCGGGGACCCGGGTCAGCAGGGGGCGCAGCCCTTCCTCGACCCAGGCGTCCAGATCCGCCCGCTCCCGTGGCATCAGCCCGGGTCCGACCTCGTGCGGGCCGATCGACGGGTGGTAGACGATGCCGGCGGCCACGTCCCCGGAACCGTTGATCCAGCGTTCGGGGTCGGAGAAGAGCGCTTCGGGCCGGGGATAGTTGCGCACGATGTCCAACTCGGGCACGAGCGGTGCGGGGCTGTGCCGGCGCCAGGCCAGTTCCTTCGACCGCCGGTCGTAGCCCAGCGTGTTCACCATCAGCCGGTGGCCCCGGTCCGGCCCCTCCGGCCACGGCAGTGGAGCGTCGAGCAGGACGGTCGTACCGCCGAGCTGGTGGGGGCGTACGTCCAGTCGGGTGGCCCACCGGCGTACCTGGGTGGACACATGGACGCGGAACCGCGGGGCGAACGGCACGGTGTGGACGGTGATGGTGAGGCAGGCCGAGTAGTACCAGGTCTGCCCTCGGCGCTCGTATCGCTGAGGCGGCCAGGAGACAAGTCGCGCGCCGTCACCCGAGCTCTCGACGCGAAAGTGGAGTGTGGTACCGCCCGTGCGGAACGTCCGGGCGGCCAGCCGGAAGGCGATCCACTCGGGCAGCAGGCTGTAGAGCCGCGCGGCGGGTTCGGCGGTTCCGCCCGCCGAGAGCACGCTCTCGGCGAGGTCGACCGGTTCCGTCTCCCAGTGCGGCAGACGTACCGTCTCGGCCGGGTCACCGGAGCGGAGCCTCTCCTCGAGATCGGCGCCCTCCGAGTCGTCGTCCTCCCAGTGCATGCCCGCCGCCCAAGCTCCCACCACCGGGGCCAGCACGTCCGGCGGGACGGCTTCCCGCGCGTAGAGCCACGGCAGACGGCCATCCGTCCCGGCGTTGCGGCCGGTCGCGATGACGCCTGGCGCCATCGCCTGGAGCAGGGAGTTGAGCCTGCGCACGGGGAGCCGGTGGGGGTGGACGGAGTTCTTGTCCGCCTCGGCATGCATCCCGGTGAGCTCGGCGTGGAGGTCCTCGCCGAGCCGCAGCACTTTCATCTCCTCCCGCCAGGGTCCGTGGAGCGGGTCGGGTTCGTAGGCCGCGACGCGGATGTGGTGGTACACGGAATTACCTCCTAGGACAGGGGTTCGGCGCTTACGGGTGGGCGGGTACGGCGGCGAGCAGGCGGGTGAGCATGCTGCGCAGTGGCGCGTACAGGGCGCGGACGATGAACTGCTCCTCCGCGGTCGTCGTGTCGCCGTCGAAATACGGGTCCAGGACGGCGAGGACGCTGTGCAGCAGACTGGATTCGGGGGTGTCGGGCCGCGCCGGTACGGCGCCGCGGTTGGGGGCGAAAGCGGCGTCGACGAAGACCACCCGGGCCGGTACGCCACCGCGTACCAGTCGCCCGATCACCTGCCACAACAGGACCAGCATGTCCCAGGTGACCTGTTCCCGTACATCGTCGTCGAGACGGCTCCACGCCATCGAACGGGCGAGTACCTGGTACCAGTACGAACGGGCGAGGCGGCGGAACTCCTCCGCTCCTTCCTCGACGGTGGGTTTTCCCTGTACCAGGGTGGCGAAGTCACCGCCGGTGACGGCGCGGACGACCCAGTCGTTGACGGCATTGACGGCCAGGTGGAGGTCCTCCGGGTGCGGATGAGGCCGTGCCAGGAAGTAGACCGTGCCGATGGCCGCCTCGTCCTCCTCGTTGAGGATGTTGTGGCCGCGTTCCAGCGCGAGCAGGGGCGCCACCAGGATGTCCGCCTCGAGGTCCTTCAGGTGCTCGACGTCGCCCCGGCGCAGCGATCGGGCGTGGTAGGCGGACGGCGCCTCGTCCTCCGCGGTGATCTCCTCGTCGTCCGACACCAGGCACAGCACCTTGTTGCGCCAGCGGACGTTGAGGTTGTGCAGTGTGTCGGCCACCACACGTGCCTCGGCATAGCTGCCGACCAGCAGAAGGATCTGGTCGCGCCCTGGAGGAAGAGAGAGCAACTCTTGCTGGAGCGGACCACCTTCAGTGACTTCGTACTCGTCTCCGCCCTCACCGAGATGGCACGCGATGCGGCGCAACTTCTCCGGGCGGTCGTCCGGATGGGTTCCCGACATGCGCAGTTTCTCGTCGCCGTCGTCGATGAACTCGAAACGCATGGAGCTCTCGTTGGCGATGCCTTCGGTCACCTCGGCCGGTGGTTCGATGACCACACCGACCGGGACGCAGACGTGGTAGCGGCTGGACGCGCCCGCCCAACTGCTGCCCGACATGAGCAGCAAGTGGGCACCGGGCCTGCCGTCGACGGAGGTGAGATCGGGGATGGCGCGCAGCAGCTCACGCCCGACGCCGCTGCACCGGAAGAAGGTCAGTTCGCCACTGCGGACTCCGCCCTTGTCCTCACCCGGGACCCGGAACTGGAAGCCGAGCACATTGCCCATCGGGGCCTCGGGCACCATCGGGCCGTAGTCGAGCGGCCGGCGGTACATCGTGTTGAAGCCCAGGCTGAGGGCGGCCTCGACGCGGGGCCACATGGCGTTGATCATGGCGAGCCGTGGTTCCAGGGCGCTGAGCAACAGTGTGAACTCGAAGCGCTCCGCGAGTTGCTTCCGCCATTCCTCGGGAGTCTGGGGCGGAGGCTTGGGCTTCCTGCGGCGTCCGCGCTTCCTCTCCTGTTCCTCCTCCTCGCGCCGCCACTCGTCGTACGCCTCTTGGTACTTCCGCTGCCGGGCAGCCATGTATTTCGGGTCGATGGCGAAGACCTCGTCCATGACCTCGGTGAGGCGGCGCCGGGTGTTCTCCGGGTTGCCGGTGTGGAGCAGTTCGTTGAGGAGGGCGGTCAGCCGGCTGAAGTCCTCCTCCGTCCTACGGTGACGGTCACCGAAGGGGTTGTCCCGGAACGCGTCGAGCAGTTTCCCGAGAGCCTCTCGGGGGGCGTGGTGAGGGTGGTCCCGACCGCTGTCGTCGGGGAGTTCGTAGCGTTCGTCGAGGAGCCCCAGCTGGAGCGTCCAGGCGCTGAAGTAGCCCGTCCGCACCCACTTGCGCAGCTCGTACCCGGCGACGAGCATCGCGTACAACCGGTCGGTGGCCGCGCCTGCGGTGTTGAGGGCGGCGGCGAAGGTCTCGACGTCCCGTTCGGAGAGCTGGGTGCGTCCGCCGGCCGCGAGTTCCCGGATCTTGTGCCGGCTCAACTGGTCGACGAGGCCCTTGTCCTCGTCGCTGGCGAGGACCACGGCGGGTGCGAAAGTCCGGTCGAGCTGCATCTGGACACGGTCGGCCTCGTCGATGATCACGAGGTCACTGCGGCGGCAGGCGAGTTCCAGGAAGCGGATGCGCTCGCCGTTCTGAGGGCGGGGCGGCGAGGAGTCGATCAGCCCGGCCGGGGTGGCCACCCAGATCGAGGCGTCGACCAGCGTGCGGGCTCCGTGGTGACGGGGGCAGGCGGACCAGTACGGGCAGCTCGTCACCCTCTTCTGCCACGCGGAGTGCCGTCCGTCGCTCGGGTCACGCCGCAGGGCCGACGGGGGCCGGAGCCGGGAGCAGGGTGCCTCGCCGTAGGCGAGTGGTTCGGTCGTCGACGTGGCGCCTTGCCGTCTGACGTTGAGCAGGCAGGACGTGCCGAGGTAGGCGAAGGCGGGGTCGTCGTGGGCGAGCAGTCGGTGCTCGCCCCGGCCCGCCAGCCGGCGGTGCAGCCGCTGTGCGTGCCGCTCGCGGCCGGAGGAGCCGAGCACGGGTGCGGCGGCGCCGTCGGTGTAGAGGTCGTAGAGCCGGACGAGCTTCAGCACCTCCGCGACATCGGTGACGACGATGGTGGTGCGCTTGCCCAGCTTGGCGAGATGGACGGCGATGATGTCGCGCAGTGTGCTCTTGCCGGCGCCGACGATGCCGAGCAGGTGCTGGATGCCGTCGACCGTGAAGGCGAAGTCCTCGTCCTTCTTCGCCTTGTGGAAGATTCCGTTCTCCTTGGTGGACAGGTCGAACGACCGTAGCCGCTCCAGCCACCGTGGTGCCCGGCCCTTGCCGGAGCGAGCGTGCTGGGCGTCCATCTCCGCCGCCGTGCGCTCCAGGCTCTCCCTGGTGAAGGTCAGGGGCTCGCCGCCGCCGGCCGGTTCCAGGTCCATGTCGTGGGCGACGAGGGGGATGCGGGGGACCGGCGGCAGGTCGACGACGGCCATGGTGCGACTGACGGGGAAGGCGTGCGGACCCTGACCCGCGACCGGCAGCCGCTTGCCCGCCAGCGGCGGTGCGGCACGCAGCAGTTGTTCGTAGACGGAGAAGCGGTCGCCGGCGACGGAGAGGTCGCGGCGGGCAGCGGGTGTATCGGCGTCCGGTACGTCGTACGCGCGCACCCTGGGGTCGAACCTCTGGTAGGTGTCCAGCGCCTCGAGCCAGGTCCGACTCCGGCGCAGCGTCCACAGCGAGTACCGGGCGATACGCAGGGTCTTCGCCGCATCGGATGGCAGCGGTGCCCGGTGCGCCTCGGCGAACCCGTACCCGCTGAAGAGCACCCATGCGCTGCCCGCGGGGCTGCCCGGCATCATCTTCTGCTGGAGGTACAGGCCGAGTTCGACCTGGCAGAGGGCTTCCAGCGCGGGCTGGGGCACGGAGGACCCCAGAAATGCTTTGAGCGCGTTGAACACGTCGGTCAAGGGCGGGGTGATGCTACGCATCGTCCTTCTCCTCTCGCCGGGCCTGTCCCAGGTCGGGCACGAGGTCCATGGGGGCGGTGAGCAGCAGCCGGTCCCACAGGAACGCGGGAAGGGCGTCGGTGAAGGCCTGCCGGTAGCCGTCCCGTCCGGCGAGCGCGTCGGGGACCACGACGAGGGTGCGGTCCGCGAGGGGTGTGTGGTCGGTGAGATGGGCTGCGAGGAGCGCCGGCTGCAGGCGGTCGTACACCTGGATGTCCACGATGCGGGGACCGGTGTCCCTGAGCCGGTAGGCGGGCAGAAGACCGGGCAGGGTCTCGTACGCGACTCCGGCGCGCTCCAGTGCCTCCCGCGCGGCTTCGTCGGTGCGGTGCGACAGTACGAGGTACCACCGCAGCGAGCGCTGCAGGATCCACGCCTGGTCCGGCTCACGGATGAGCCGCGGAGGGGCGTCGCGCGGGCAGTCCTCCCCCTCGCACCAGACTTCCGCGCCGGTGCCGGACGGTCCGGGTACAGGTACGGCACTGTCTCGGAGCAACGCGGGGAGCCTGCACGAGGGGCAATACAGGAAGTCTCCGTCGATGAGCAGGAACTCGGGCAACGGACCGTAGAGGCTCTTGACCCGGCTCCAGACCGCCCTGTTCCAACCCGGCGCGAAGCGGTCCTGCTGGCGGACGACCGGGTGACGCGCCAGGAACGCCCGGCACTGCCGGTAGCGCTCTTCCGTTCCACTCCGCGCGTGCAGGTCCCCGAGGAGCGCGCGGGCGTGTGCCGCCACGCCTCCACCCGGTCCGTGCGAGGCCACCTCGAGACACGACCGGGTCGGCATCCGGCCGACCCGGTGCACCAGCGTGGTGCCCGGCGAGACCAGGGAGGAGGGGACCGCGAAGAGTGGGTCGTCGGACGGCCTGGTCCGGCACCACTCCCACAGCTCCGGAAGACTCCTCGGCGGCGCTTCCCCTGCATCGAGGCAGCGCATCACCGTGTGATCCAGCGCCCGCTGGGCGAGGCCGGGATAGGGCAGGGTGAAGGAGCGGAGCCCTTGGACCTCGGAGAGAGCCGCCACCATGCGGGCGAGTTCGCCGAAGAGGTCGCTGCCCACGCCCTCGGGCGCCTCGCCGGCGTCCGGCCGATCGGCCCGGCCGGCCGACCCCGCCCTCATGCCGCGGCCTCGCTGACGGACGACGCCGTGCACCAGCGGGCCACTTCGCACCGCTCGCAGGAGCGTCCGGGCCGGGCCGCGTACTGGTCGTCCCCGTGCCAGCCAGCCACCATCGCCCGCAGTACCTTCTCGGCGGTCACCCGATTGGCCGGGGCGAAGGGATCGATGATCTCCAGGTCGGCGCCGCCGGGGCGCAGCACCTCCAGCTCGACCCGCGCGCGGAACGGATCACCGCCCAGGTCACCGCGGGCGATCAGCACGACGGCCAGGGCCAACTGCGGATAACGCTCCAGCAGGGGGCGGTCGGACCGCCGGTCGGTGACGGAGGTCTTGGTCTCGCGCCACACCCATGACCCGGCATCCCGGTAGAGCAGGTCGGGCGCGGCCAGGACCACCACGTCGGCGGCTGTGTCGTGCCGCACCACCCGGGGCTCGGTCCGCACATCCGTACCGTCCCCGACGTACCGCAGCGGACAGACCGCGGCGTGCCGCCGCAACAGCAGGGCGCCGAGTGCGCGTTCGTGTGCGGGCAGGTCGAATCCCTCCGGTACCCACTCCTCGGGGACCTCGACCGTGCAGGGCCGAGGCGATCCGTGGGCGTGCCGTTCGGCGAGGTAGGCGTGCAGCGCCCGGCCGCGCTCGGCCGTCACCTCGCGTTCGACGGAATCCGCCGTGGGCAGGTGCAGCCGGCGCATGTGGTCACGCGCCGGGCAGGCTCGGTAGGCCCGCCCGTTGGTGACCGACCAGGTGCGGCGGGGCCGGTCGTGCGCCTCAATGCCCAGCAGTCCGGGCGCTGTACGCAGGGCCGGGCACACTGACAGGTAGGGGCATCCGCCGCAGGCGGACCCCGGGCGGTATTCCCGTCCGTCCAGTACGCCGGCCAAGGCGGCGGGGCCGTGTTCGCGGTACCGGGCGCGCGCCTCTTCCCGGCTTCCCGCGAAGAGCTCCCGCGTACGGCCGTCGAAGAGCGCGAACTCCACGATCCGTACGTGCTCCGGCGGTGGTCCGGGGGCGCCCTCGGCCAGCACCAGGGCGACGGCCGCGGTGAAGCCGTCGGGCGGCAAGTCCCGCAGGCGGTGCACGGGCAGACGAAGCTCGCGGTAGGCACCGTCCGGGGAAGCCAGGCAGCGGCCCCACACGGTGAGGCGGTACTCCTGGGCGTCGCGCGGGTCGGGACCGGACGGCCGGTAGCGGTACGTCCACGGCTCGGGCACCTCGTGCAGGGGGCGTTCCGGGTCGAGGGGGAAGGCCGACTCGTACATCTGCACGCCGTGCTCCGACCAGGTCCGCAGACCGTCGTGCAGGGGCCCGGTGCGTGTCCGAGGCGGGCTGCCGGCAGGCCCCGAACGGATGTCGCAGGCAGCCATGAAGGGGCCCAGAGCGAAGTGCTCCAGCCTCTCACGGCGGCGCGGTACGGGGTCGGTGGTGTGGTAGCCGCGGGTCTTGAGAGCGTCAGCGGCGGGGCATCGGAACTCTCCCCCCTTGAACATTCCGGCGGATACCGTGATGACTTCGGAGGTGCGGGTCACCCCGTCGGGGGGCAGCCATGGCTGTGACATTTCGTGCTCCATTTCCGTACGGAGGAAAGGTGGATGGCCGTGAGGGAGATCGAGGAGATCGGCGATGTGGAGAGGCGCTACGAAGTGCTGGACATGGTCGGCGACGGCGGCCAGGGCGACCTTTTCCTCGGGCGTGACCGCAGCAGCGGGCAGAAAGTGGCGTTGAAGCTGCAGAAGGCCCGGGACCTCGGCCCCGAGAGCGATTTCCACTGGGCCGGCGATGAACTGCTCGAAGAGGGGTCACGCATGATGATGCTGACGGGAATCCAGGCAATTCCCGAAGTCATCGCCACGGGGACACACCGGCGACGCCGGTGCCTGGTCATGGAATTCGTCGAAGGGGACCACCTGCGGAAGGTCCTGTCGGCGGCCCTGCCCGTCAAGGATCCTGTGACCGTTGCAGCCGTCATCGGCCAACTGTGCGAAATTCTGGCAGAAGTCCACGACCGGAATCTGGTGCACTGCGATCTCAAGCCCGAGAACGTCATCGTGCAGCCGGACGGCAGCCTCCGGCTCATTGACATGGGCCACGCGGTCGTGGCAAATCGAAAGACGGAATGCGCACGCGGCACGCGTGGCTGGGCCTCCCCCGAGCAGTCCGACGCGTGCCCGTCAGGTCTGACGCGGCAAGCGGACATCTTCGCACTCGGCTGCATCCTGCTGGAGATGACCGTGATGCGCCTGCCCTACGGCGGACAGGACGAGCGGGCGGAAGAGGGCACCCCGGTACTGCCGGCCGACCGGCTCGCCAAACTACCCCCGGAGTTCGCCTCCCTGGCGCTGTGGATGGTCCGGTGGAAGGCGGCGGAGCGCCCCCCGGATGTCCGTGAAGTGTTCGATCGGCTCCGCTGCTACCTACCCCAGCTCGGCTCGCAACGGCCATCGAAGCCCCTGCGCCCGGACCCGACCGAGTACTACCGCACGCATCCGCCCCGGCTTTGACGGTGAGCCGACGGCCGCCGACCGGGCGGGTCACCTCAGCCCTTCCAGCCGCTCTCGGACCTCCCGCACCCCCTCACCGTCCATCAGCTCACGCAGCACGATGGCTCTCTCCAGCTCCCGCACCGCCGCGTCGGTGTCGCCGGCGGACACCAGGACATCAGCGAATAGCATCCGTACCTTGTCCTCGTTGGGCCAGTTCTCCTGTTCGCGGTAGATGTCGGAGGCCTGCCGGTACAGGGTGATGGCCTCGTCCCGTTCGGAACGGGCCAGGTGCACCTTGGCCAGGGTGAACAGCACATCGGCCAGGCCGCTGCGCTCCGTCGTGCGCTCCACCACGCCCAGGGCGTCGGCGCACCGACGGAGCGCCTGCTCGTGCTCGCCCCGGTCGAGGTCGATCGCGCCGAGGACGTTCAGAACAGCCGCCTCGCCGACCCGGTCGGACACCTCCCGGCACAACTCCAGTGCGCGGCCGAGCGCTTCCTCCGCTCCCGTCCGGTCGCCCTGCTTGCGCAGGGTGAGTCCGAGCCGGTGCAGCGTACGGGCCAGACTCAGCCGGCCTTCCGCGCTGCGGTCCTCCTCGCTGAGCCGGACGGCCCTGCGCAGGTTGCCCACAGCCAAGTCGTACTCACCGAGCCGCCAGCGGGTCCCTGCCAGCGACCGGTAGACCATGGCGCAATCGGCCGGGCCGGCGACGGTTTCCGCCGCCTCGGCGGCGTACTGGAGGTTCTGCCGCGCATCATCGAGCAGGCGACGGCGCCACTGGTAGATGACCAGGGCCATCGGAAGCAGCCACACGTACCGGTCGATACGCCGATTGATCGCCAAGTGAATGCCTCGCTGGACGGCGGGGTACTCCTCGTCCAGGAACGCCATCGCCTCCGCGAGGTCCGCGGGGTCGGTGACCCTGACCGCTCCGGGCTCGCCGGTGGGCAGGGTGCGTTCGCGGTCGAGCACCCGGTCGCAGGCTCGGACGTTGTGCAGCTGGTGTTCCAGCACCTGCCGTACGGTCGCCCGCTCGATCTCCGCGTTCTCTCCGTCCGGCACCGGCCGCACGTGCCGAAGGGCGAAGGCCCGCACGAGGTCGTGCAGCCCGAAGCGGTCGCCGTGATGTTCCACGAGGTTCGCCACCACGAGGTCCACCAGGGCCCGGTCAGTACGCGTCCCTTCGTCCACTGCCCGTCCCAGATCCATCACCGCCTCCCAGGATGCGCTGGGCCCGGGGTGGACGGCGAGCTGCCACAGCAGCAGCCGGGCTTCCTCATTCAGCACGCGCACGGAGCAGTTGAGCGCGGCGCGGACCGACAGTTCGTGCTCGGGCAGGTCCAGGGTGTCCAGCTTCGCCCGCTCCAGCTCCTTCTCCATCTCCCGCACCAGGGCAGGGAGGGTGTGCAGCGGACGCGCACCGACCTCCAAGAGCCGGGCCACCACCACGAGGGCCAACGGCAGCCGACCGCAGAGGTGGACCAGCTTGCTGAAGGGCACGGCGTGCTTGGCCCGGTCCTCGGCCGACACATTCTCCTGGAGTACCTCCAAGGCGTCCGCCTCGTGCAGCGGCTCCATCTTGCGGAACAGCACCCTTCTCTCGGACTGCAGCCGCAAGAGGTCGTTACGACTGGTGACGATCACGGCGCAGGTACCGTCTCCGGGAAGCAGCGGCAGCACCTGCTGGGCGCTGAGCGCGTCGTCGAGGACGATGAGCACCGACCGGTGGGCCAGCGCCGACCGCAGCGCGTTGCTCTTGCTCTCCGTTCCGGTCACCGTGGTGTAGGGCGGCAGCGCGGCCAGAAAGCCGTCCAGGATCTCGTCCGGTTCGGCGGGCCGCACGTCTCCGTCGACGAATCCGTTCAGTTCGCCGCGCAGCACCCCGTCGGGAAACCGCTCCCGCAGCCGACCGGCGAGGTTCTCGGCCACCGTGGTCTTCCCGACGCCCGCCATGCCGCTGATCAGGACCAGCGCCAGATTGCCGGCGTCCTGTTCCTCGCACACGGCCTCGAAGAGGTCGCCAATCAGCTCGTCCTGCCCGATCGGCTCGCGCCTGCCGCCGGGCAACTGGTCGGGAACGGGGGGCAGGAGCGCCCCGCCCGGCCGGCGGCCCTCTCCCCGGACCTGGTCGATGGCGCCCTGTACATCGACGTCCGCTCTTCCGTTGCGCTTCTCCCACTTCTTGATGAGCCGCTCACGTCGGGACTCCGGCAGGTCTGCGTGGGCGAGCAGGTAGAACCGGAAGATCTGGGGCAGTTCCGGCGCACGCTCGAACCATTTCTCCGTCTCCTCGCGCAGCCATTTGACCTCCCTGGACTTGTAGGCTGCGTCCAGCCGCGCGTACACGGCGGCCATCAACTCGGCCCGTAGCTCCTCCCGACGCAAGTGGAAGCCGGTCTCGGACAGTCCGTGCAGCGGTTCGTCCTCGCCGTCCCACTCCTCCAAGGCCGCGCCGAGCAGCTCGAACTGCGCTTTGCAGGTCAGTCCCTCAGCCTGCTTCACCTTTTCGCGAAAACGGAGCAGGTCGACGTCTCCCACTGGCACGCGGAGCGTGCAGTAACCCGACTTGCCGCTATGGGGCACGGACTCCTGGCCCAGCCGCTTCCGCAGGTCGGCGACGACGCGATCAACCAGATCGCCGACGTCCTCGACGCCCTCCCAGAGGACTTCGGCTATGTCCTTCCTCTTACATCGGCAGTCTGGCGAGGTCACCAGGAGCGCGAACAGGGCCGCCACCTTCGACCCTTCGACCACCCTCCTGCCGCCGTCCCCTTCGGCTCGCACCGGGCCCAGCACGTACCCCTCCATCGCCCTCCCCCTCACCGCGCCGCAGTCAGTGATCCGGCCCCTCGCCGGCGCTCCTTCATCTGTGCGCCGCGCTGTGCCGCTTCACACGTGCTTGCTTCTTCACGCCCCCCGGGGACTCAGTTATCCCTCAGTTTTCGCTCTGCGGCCCCGCTTCACCCCCGGGCACGATGGCACCAGCCGCTCGCAGAAGCACGAAACGGCGGCTCAGTCATCCATCGACCCATCAGAGAGGAACCGCGAACCCGATGAACAGCCGTCAGCGCAACCGCCGGGCAGCCCGTCTGCGCCAGTCCCCCGACTGGCCGCCGAGCCGCCGCCGGCGGGCGGCCGTCCGGACCGAGGACACCACCCCGGCGACCCCGCCCACCGAGGCGCCGGACACCTCGTCCTCCGAGACCGCCTGAGCGCAACAGTCCGTGGGTGCCCGTACCGTACGGGCACCCACCCGCCTCGCGAACTCCGTCACCGGCGGGCTCGCGGCCTTGCTGCCGCTCTTGTCACACGCTCGTGGTCAAAGACGGCGTTACCTGGTCGAGAAGACCACTACCGCATACTCACGCATCAAAGTGAGGCTGGTGGGACGCGTCCCCGCTTGACGCGGATATGAGGCGGTACGTCCTCACCACAGGACCCACCTCGTCCAGCATCTCGGTACCTCCCGCACCTCCGGACTCGGGTTCCCTCAGTCCGAAGAGAGGACATTTCCTGATGTATCCACCGCACAGCAGCGCGTTCGCCTCGGTGAGGCGGCACTTCGACGATCCGCGGACCAGTGAAAGGGTCTTCGTGCTCGTCCCCACGGACGCCGACGAGGCTGGTCCGGTCCGGCTGACCGCCGCCGAGACGCACGGGGCCTTGTACGGCCCCGGCTCCGACCCGCAGTTCGCCGCCGCGGTCTGGAAGGAGGTCATCCGCACGGCGCAGAGCGACCTGACTCCAGACAGCACGGGGAAACTCCTGGCGATCTGGCTGGCCCTGCCCCGGTTGACCGGGACGGTCCACCGGGTCTGCACGCGCCTGCGGGCCGACCGGTCGGACGTGGAGGCCGAGATGGTCCTGGCTCTCCTGGAGAAGCTGGCGGATCGGGACGGCGCGAGCTGTCTCACCGACTCCTCCCTGCTGCACGCGGCGCGCGCCAGGGCGTGGCATCTCGCCCGGGAAGGGCTGCGGGAGCTTCCCTCCACCCAGATCGAACGCATCACCGAGGAGCACGCTCTCACTGCGTCCGGCGAGGAGGCGGACGCTCCGGCGGCGGAGAGCCTGGACGTACGGGTCGACCGTCCGGACGGCCCGGACGGGCTGTGCGCACCGCTGCGTTTCCGGGTGCGCCCGGAGCATCTGCGCCGACAGGGAATCTTCATCGACACCGACGACGGGTCGCAGGACCGTTCGGCGGGTCACAGCCCCGGGAAGAGGCGACGGCCCGGGCGCCGCGCGGACACCCGGCCGGTCCGCCCTGCGGGGAGGCGAGGGTGAAGGACCCGGCAGAGGGCCGCCTCAGTTTCACGGAGATGTTCGACCTGCCCGTCGCAGTGGACCTGCGCACGGCGGCCCGAGCACTCGGAATCGGCTCGACGACCGCGTACCGGCTGATCCGCGAGCACGAGTTCCCCTGCCCCGTCCTCCGCATCGGACGTAGGTACAGGATTCCGACCAACGAGCTGATGCGCGCCCTGGGGATCGAGGACCGCCCGCTGTACAGCGTGGACCCGGAAGAGGACACAGACGATCCGAGCGTCGACTTCTGACGGTAACCACCTGCGGCTCCGTGGCATCGGCCACGGAGCCGCACGGCCCTGCCTCCTACGACGGGCCGTTCGCCGCCGACGTGCGCCGCACGGTTCTCCACGGCTGCTCGGCAATCGGAGGGCGAAGGGATGCCCTCCTTCTTCGCCGAGCGGTTCGGCGGCCGACAGCCCGCGCGCGTCGGCCAATTCGTGAACCCGCCGGAGATCACCGACCCGAGCTACGGCGAGCACGCCCGTCAACCCCGAACCTGCCGCTGAGCCGTCGACGCACGCTTCGGCGCCCGCGTCATGATCGCCGCGCCCGGCCGGGGCGCGGATCTGAACGGCCCGGCGGCCCAGCCCTACGCACCGCTCGCCACGACCGCCTTCGAGGGGATGACCCCGAAGGTCCTCGTCGTCGTGGGCACGAAGGACTGGCACCCACCCAATCTTCTCCGACCGGCAGGACTGGGGAAGCGACGCCTGCACGGCGTCTCCCGCACCGAAGACCAGGTTGGACAACTTCGACGACGCGGAGCACGGGCTGGGCGGCATCCCGGCCTTCGACGCTGCCGAGGCCACCGACGAGAACCCCGACCGCGTCACCGCCGCACGAGCCCTCGTCCGGGCGCACCTGCGCGCCCGAGTTGTGCCCGCAGGAACCGGACTCGTACCGGGCCACCGCGGTCCGCGCATCAGCTCCCACTGCTCCCGGTCCCGCTTCGTGAAGCCGTCGGGCGTGACGTCGTGCCCTGGCGCCTTCAGTTCCAGGAAGCCGGTGATGCGCCCCGATGTCTCCACCGCGTAGTCCGGACGCGCCCGGGCCTCGGGCAAGGGATACCCAGGATGAAGGCGAGGACTCAGCTTCCAGCGCGCCCCGAATGTTTCCACCAGCTTCGCCACCGGCAGGCTGATGGACGCCTCCGTGACGCTGACCCGCAGACGCTCCCTGCACTCGGATCCAAAGTCCGCCACGAGAGCCCGTATCCATTCCTCCGGCACCTTGTCCCCCTCCAAGCTGTGGACGCGGACGGTGGATCACCGCAGACACAGCTTGTTGGAGGCGAGAGGACCGGCTCAGTGCGCACGGGGGCGCGCGAGGGGCACGGACAGCGCGTTCTGTGACCGCCCAAACGGGAAGGCGCGTGGGACGCCATTCTCGCGCCGAGCGGACCCGCTGCCCCATCTCGCGAAAGCATACGAATCCACCCGCTGAACGAACGGGTCAGTCCCCCGGCGGACTGCCAGAAGCCAGCACCGCTCCCAGAACCTCATTCCGTCCCGTACCCACGACGTCGAACGTCAGGAAACGGGGAACCAGGCCGACAGGCGCTTGGCAATGACCGGTACATCGATGTTGTCCTGCGCGACTTCCTCGACGAACGGGCCAGCCACGGAGACGGGTGGCGGGGCGGTACTGGCGCTGACGCCGTTGAACCGCAGGAAGACACGCATGGCAAGCCAGGCGGTGCGCTTGTTGCCGTCGATCAGCGCGTGATTGCGAGCGACGGAGTGCAGCAGTGCCGCCGCCTTCTCGTGCAGCGTGGGATACAGCTCGGCCCCGAACACGTTCGTCCGGGGCCGTTCGATCGCTGACACCAAAAGTCCCATGTCACGTACGCTGTGCTCGGTACCGTTGACCGTGCGGGCGATGGCCAGGATCTCGTCGATCTGGATGTAGCGCACGCCTGTCACTTCAGGTAGTCCAGGATCTCCGCATCGCTGTCCATCAGCTCGGCCAGGACGTCGTCGACCTTCAGCTCGGCCCGGTTCTGGGCGTCACGGATGGCCTCAATGGCAAGTTCCTGCTTGCTGCGACCCTCCCGACGAGCCCGCTCGGTGAGCTTCGCGTCAAGGTCTTCCGGGAGCCGGAGTGTCATCGCCATACAGGAATGATACCGGACTGGTATCTGGGTGGCGAGGTGATACCAGCCACTCAAGACCTCGGACCACGACGCCGTCCTTCGTGGCCCGGTCGGGCCGCGGTCTCGGTTCCGAGGTGCGTGCGACGAGGTAGCAGCACGCGCCGCCGCTGGCGAGGTGCAGTCGGCCCCCCGAACCGGAGTCCTGCCCCGCGCCGACGGCCCCGGTCTGCGGCCCAGGGCCGGAGAGGTCCGAGGTTGAGGCTTCCGATATTCGAGCGTCATCCGAGCGTCAAAAATTCTGCATTGTGCATCGCCACGTCGCCGCGAGACCCACGCCGGCCCTTGAACCTGCAGCTCAGAGCGTTCTGCACAAGCGAACCTCAGTCGACGCATTCCGCGAGCGAAAACAGGTCGAGCTGACCACCTGAAATGCAAAACGGCAGTTCAGAGGCCCTTCTCGGCAGGCTCCAGAATCGCCACGCACTCCACATGATGCGTCATAGGAAACAAATCAAACACCCGCAACATCCGCACCCGATACCCCCCATCCCGGAAGTACCCCAGATCCCGAGCCAGCGCAGCGGGATCGCACGCGACGTAAGCGATCCTCCGTGCCCCCAGTGACGCGAGGTGCTCAACGGTCTTGCGGCCCGCGCCCGCGCGTGGGGGGTCCAGGGCGATGAGGTCGACCTCGGAGATCCCCGTGCGCGGGAGGACCGCCTCGACCTTGCCCTGCTCGATCCGTACCCGGTCGAAGGCCGCCAGGTTGTGGCGGGCGTCCTCGACCGCGCGTTTGCCGGACTCGATGCCGAGGACCGCGCCCTGGTCGCCGACCCGGTCGGCGAGGGCGCCGGCGAAGAGGCCCACGCCGCAGTACAGGTCGAGGGCCATGTCGCCCTTGCGCGGGAGGAGACCCTGCATGACCGCCGTCACCAGGGTGTCGGCCGCCTTCGGGTGGACCTGCCAGAAGCCGCCGCTGCCCACACGGTAGGTGCGGTCGTCGGCGCGTTCGCGGACGAAGGGGCGGCCGTGGACGCGGTGGACGCCGCCGTCCTTCTCGCCGACCCGCATGACCGAGACCGGGCGGTCCAGTTCCACGATGGGGAGCCGCGCGCCCGGCCGCGGGGTCAGGATGACCTGGCGGTCCTGGGAGCCGGTCGCCGCGATCGCCTCGATCGACGCCATGCCGGGCCAGTCCCGCCGCTCGATGCCCAGCTCGCTGACACCCTCCGCGGCGATCATGCAGTGGTCGACGGGCTCGACCTCGTGCGAGCGGTGCCTGCGCAGACCCGCACGGCCCTCGGCGTCCACCGCGTACTGGACGCGCGTGCGCCACGCCGGGACCTGGCCGGCGGGCAGCTTGTCGCCCTCGGCGGGCATCACCGTGCCGTCCCAGCCGGCCTCCTCCGGGGTGAGGCCCGCCAGCCGCTGCAGCTGCTCGGCGACGACCTCGCCCTTCAGGCGGCGCTGGGCGCCCGGCTTGGCGTGCTGCCAGTCGCAGCCCCCGCAGCGGCCGGGGCCGGCGAAGGGGCAGGGGGCCTCGACGCGGTCCTTGGAGGCGTCCAGGATCTCGACGGCGTCCGCGCGCAGGAAGCGGGCGCCCTCCTCGCCCTCCGTCACCCGGGCCACGACGCGCTCGCCGGGCAGCGTGTGCCGGACGAACAGCACCTGTCCCTCGGACGTACGGGCGATGCAGTGGCCGCCGTGGGCGACGGGGCCGATCTCGACCTCGTACTCCTCGCCGACCAGCGAGACCGGCTGTGCGGCCTCTCGGGGCTCCGCCTGCGATTTCTTCGGTTCTGCCTGCATGGCGGGGTGGCTCCAGAGAACGGGGTAACGACAAACGGACGACAGAGGACAGCAGCCGTCCAGTCTACTTGGAGGAGGAGGGGTCCTTCGGCCGGTCCTGGTGGAGCGGGCCGCGCCGGACCGCGCCGGGCGCGTTCCAGTCCTGCCGCTTGCGGGCCCGTCGCTTGGCGGCCTCCGAGGACTGGAGCTGGTACGGGACGGACGTGACCATGACGCCGGGGGTGAACAGGAGACGGCCCTTGAGGCGCAGCGCGCTCTGGTTGTGCAGCAGGTGCTCGTACCAGTGGCCGACCACGTACTCGGGGATGATGACCGAGACCGCGTCGCGCGGGGACTCCTTGCGCAGGCTCTTGACGTACTCGATGACCGGCCGCGTGATCTCGCGGTAGGGCGAGTCCAGGACCTTCAGCGGTACGGCGATGCCGCGCCGTTCCCACTCGTCGCGCAGGGCCTTGGTCTCGGCCGGGTCGACGTTGACGCTCAGGGCCTCGAGGGAGTCGGAGCGCATCAGCTTGGCGTAGGCGAGCGCGCGCAGGGTGGGGCGGTGGATCTTGGAGATGAGTACCACCGAGTGGACCCGGGACGGGCGCACCATGTCGTCGGTCTGCGCCTCCTCGGGGTCCTCGGGGGCGGCGATCTCCTCGGAGACGCGGTCGTAGTGCTTGCGGATCGCCGTCATCGTGGCGAAGAAGATGCACATCCCGAGCAGGGCGACCCAGGCGCCGTGGGTGAACTTCGTGGCCAGTACGACGACCAGGACGAGTCCGGTGAAGAAGGCGCCGAAGGCGTTGATCGCGCGGGAGCGGATCATGCGGCGGCGCGCGGCCTGGTCCTTCTCCGTGGCCAGGTGGCGGTTCCAGTGCCGGACCATGCCGATCTGGCTGAGCGTGAAGGACACGAAGACGCCGACGATGTAGAGCTGGATCAGGCGCGTGGAGTCGGCGCCGTAGACGAAGACGAGGAGTATGGCGGCGCCGGCCAGCAGGACGATGCCGTTGGAGAACGCCAGGCGGTCACCGCGCGTGTGCAGCTGGCGCGGCAGGTAGCGGTCCTGGGCGAGGATCGAGCCGAGCAGCGGGAAGCCGTTGTAGGCGGTGTTCGCGGCGAGGAAGAGGACCAGCGCGGTGGCCGCGGCCAGCACGATGAACAGGAAGCTGCCCTCGCCGAAGACGGCCTCGGCGACCTGCGAGATCACCGGGTGCTGGACGTAGTCCGCGCCGACCGCGACGCCGTTGTGGAAGAGGTCGGTGGCCGGGTTCTCCGACATGCGTACGTCCGTCGCGGACGCGAGCGCGATGATGCCGCAGAACATGGTGACGGCGAGCAGGCCCATCATCGCGAGGGTGTTCCCCGCGTTCTTCGACTTGGGCTTGCGGAAGGCCGGCACGCCGTTGGAGATCGCCTCGACTCCGGTGAGCGCGGCACAGCCGGAGGAGAAGGCGCGCAGGAGGAGGAAGACCAGGGCGAATCCGGCGAGGCCGCCGTGTTCCGGCTTGATCTCGTAGTCCGCCGTCGGCGCGCGCATGGTGTCGCCGAGCACCAGGGCACGGAACGCGCCCCACGCGATCATGATGAAGACGCCGCCGACGAAGACGTACGTCGGGATCGCGAACAGCTTGCCCGACTCCTTGACGCCGCGCAGGTTCATCAGGGTCAGCAGCAGGATCACGGCGATCGCGCAGAGGACCTTGTGCTCGACCACGAAGGGGACCGCGGAGCCGAGGTTCTCGATGCCGGAGGAGATCGAGACGGCGACGGTCAGGACGTAGTCGACCAGCAGGGCGCTGGCGACGGTCAGGCCCGCCTTGGGTCCCAGGTTGGTGTTGGCCACCTCGTAGTCGCCGCCGCCGCTCGGGTAGGCGTGCACGTTCTGCCGGTAGGAGGCGACGACCGTGAACATCAGGACGACGACCGCGACCGCGATCCAGGGGCTGAAGTGGTACGCCGACACGCCCGCGATGGACAGGACGAGCAGCACCTCGCCGGGCGCGTACGCCACCGAGGAGAGCGGGTCGGATGCGAAGACGGGGAGGGCGATGCGCTTCGGCAGGAGCGTTTCCCCCAGCCGGTCGCTGCGCAGTGCGCGCCCGATCAGGATCCGCTTGGGCACGTCGGTCAGTTTGGACACAACAGAGGATCGTAAGCGTTCGAACGGGCGCGCGCCCACCCGCCACCCCCGATCCGCCCGCCGTCTGCTCTACGGGTGAATTCGACGGGTGGTCGGGCTGCGAATTCCGCAGGTCGGGGGGGTTGGCATGCCTATATGACGAACACCGCGCAAACACCGCCCGATGCCCGGCCGTTGCCACCCTGGAGGTCTCATGCACCTGTCCGCGGAGCTGATCGGCGGCCTTCTCTCGCTCTTCGGCCTCGGAATCCTCACATTCGCCAGCATCCGCAGCATCGGGCGGCGGAGGTCGTCGGCGGAGGGCTGACCTCACGCTGTGCGCAGTCGGTGTCACGCGGCGTGCGGATTCAGGAGAACGCGGAGCCCCGGCCCTCCAGCATCTCGTTGAGCGTGTGCTGGATCGTGTCCTTCACCTCACCCGCGAGCTTCTCCACCACCAGCGGGTCCTCCGCCGCGTCCTCGGGAAAGGCGGCCGTGTGGATCGGCTCACCGAACCGGATGGTCCATTTGGTGGGCATCGGGACCAGCCCCAGCACGCCGAGGAGCGGGAAGGTCGGCGTGATCGGGAAGTACGGCAGCTTCAGCATCCGGGCCAGTGTGGGCGCCGAGCCGATCATGGGGTAGATCTCCTCGGCCCCGACGACCGAGCACGGCACCATGGGGCGCCGGGACCGCAGCGCCACCGCCGCGAAGCCGCCCCGGCCGAAGCGCTGGAGCCGGTAGCGCTCCTCGAAGGGCTTGCCGAGCCCCTTGTAGCCCTCCGGCATCACACCGACCAGCTCGCCCGCGCCGAGCAGCCGCAGGGCGTTCTCGGGGCAGGCCCGGACGTGGCCGGCCTTGCGGGCGAGGTCGCGGACCACGGGCAGGTCGAAGGCCAGGTCGGCGGCGAGCAGCCGCAGCCGGCGGTGCGCCGTGTGGTGGTCGCGCAGCGCGACCTGGAGCATCAGGGCGTCCAGGGGCAGGGTGCCGGAGTGGTTGGCGACCAGGAGCGCGCCTCCGTCGGCCGGCACGTGCTCCAGGCCCTCGACGGTGACCCGGAAGTATTTCTCGTACAGCAGCCGAAGGGCGGGGAGCAGGTAGTCGTCGGTCAGCTCCGGGTCGAAACCGAAGTCGTCGACGGCGCCCTCGTCGGAGGTCAGCCGGGCGAAGGCGTCCGCTCCGCCGGCCAGGACCTCGCGCAGCACCTCGGCGGTCAGGGACGCCTCGGCCTCCCCGAACGGAATGTCTCCGGTCATGCCTGCCTCGTCTCGGGTCTGTGGGTGGGTCTGGGGTCGCCTCGCCCGGTGCGGCCGTCCCCCTCGGCCGGGAATCCGCCGAGGGGGGCCGCCGTACGGTGCGGGAGCGGGTCAGTACACGTAGGGAACGAACTTCGCGGTTCGTGACGCGTAGGCCTGGAACGACTCGCCGTAGCGCTCGGCGAGGTACTTGTCGAGCATGGGGATGTTCATGAAGACGAACATGCAGACCATGATCAGCGGGATGGCGAACGCCCAGGGCACGCCGGTCACCAGCGCGAACCCGGAGAAGAGCACCGCGTCACCGAAGTAGTTGATGTGCATCGAGTACTTGAACAGGCCCTCGGTGTAGAGCTTGCCCTTGTTCTCCGGGCGCTTCTTCCAGAGCTTGCGCTGGTACTCCGAGCCCGTGTTGAGATAGGACCCGAGGAGGTACAGCACGACGCCCAGCCAGGTGAACACGCTCACGTCGGCCGCGTTGGTGCCGCCGAAGTAGGCCATCGTGCCGTGGATCACCAGGACCCAGACCCCGATCGTGGCCGACTCCGACCACTCCATCCTGCGCTGCAGCATCACGTAGTTCGTGGCGATGAAGCGAGCCAGGTAGAGCGCCGACAACGTCGCCAGGAGGACCCGGCGCAGGGTCGCGGCCTCGTCGAAATCCGTGCCGAACCAGCCCGCCACGGTGTCCGCCCCGCCGAAGAGGAACCACACCGCGGCGGCCACGGCGACGGTGTTGAAGGCGGTCACCAGGGCCTTGGGGCCGGTCGACGGGTCGTATCCGCCGTACATCTCTCACTCTCGCTCTCTGTTGTCCGTCCCCCGTCTTCGGGTCTACGGGCGCGCGGCGGCGTCCTCCTTGTGCTTCGCGCCGCGCCGTCCGCCTCCCGCCGCCCTGCCGGGAGCGGTGGCACGGGCCGGCGTCCCGGTGGGCGCCGTCTCGTCCGGCGCGGCGGCGGCCGGCTCCGGTGCGTCGGCACCGTCCGCCCCGCCGGTGCCGGCGTCGGTAGTGGCGTCGGTGGTGGCGGCGGACGCCTCCTGGATCAGCTTGGCGCGCATCGAGACGTACTTGGCGTTCATCTCGTCGACGGGGATGAACTTGTTGACGCCTCCGGCGCTGATCTTCGGTTCCTGGTGTTCCATGATGCGGACGTCCTGGGGGTCCTGCACCCACTTCTCCATGTACAGGGACGCCCACGGCAGCAGACGCCGCAGCGGTTCGAGCCGCAGGACCGGCTTGACCTGCTCGTACTCGTACCAGCGCAGGATGTGTTCCGTGTTCTGGTCGTCGATCGGCACCAGCCAGGACGTGGTCTCGAACTGCTCGGTCTGCACATGCACCATGCACGGGAAGGTGAACGTGATGACGTAGTGCGTGGTGTTGGTCGGGTCGTCCTCCTGGCAGTGGTCGAAGGAGTAGCGGATCGTCTGCCCCTCCGTCTCCACCTGGTGGTTGGTGATCCGGGTCGCGGCGAGGTAGCGCTCACGGCCGTCGAGGCCGAACTTGCTCGGCGTGCCGTAGAGGAGGAGGTAGTCGATGTAGTTGAACCAGTGATCACGGTGCACGTAGGTCACGTGGTAGAACTCGAGCAGGCTTTCGATGTACCGGGTGTAGTGCACCGGCCGGGTCCAGCGCTTGGTGGCGTACAGCTTCTGGTTGGCCGTCACCTCGGGCGGCGCCTGGATCTGCGGCAGGTCGGCCGCGGCCCGCTCGTCGCCCCACCACATCCACACCAGGCCGAACCGCTCGCGGACCGGGTACGTGGGCACGCGCAGGGAGCCCGGGATGCGGGCGCCCGACCCCATGGCGGGGATGACCCGGCACGCGCCGTCGGCTCCGTAGCGGAAGCCGTGGTACGGGCATTCCAGGGTGTTGCCCTTCATCCGGCCGTCACCGAGGTTGGCGCCCTTGTGCGGGCACCGGGCGCCCTGGCAGACGAGGGTGCCGTCGATGTCGCGCCAGAGCACCAGCTCCTGGCCCATGCGGCGCACGCCGAGCGGCTTGTCGTTGCGTACCTCCTTCGCCTCGACGATGGGGTACCACTGGTTGGGGATCATGGGGTCGTCTCCCGACTGGTTGAGTGGTCGCCCGTGGGGGCGGGTTGCTGTCCGTTCTCGACGACGTCGACCGTGCCCGCGTCGCCGTCCACCACGATCAGGTCGCCGGTGTTGATGCGCTGCGTGGCGTGCTTGGTGTTGACCACGGACGGCACGTGGAACTCGCGGGCCACGATCGAACTGTGCGAGAGCATCGACCCGATGTCCGTGACGACCCCGCCCGCGATGGCGAACAGCGGGGTCCAGGAGGCGTCGGTGTACCGGGTCACGAGGATCTCCCCGGCCTCGAACTCGTCGGCCTGCCACACCAGGTCCTCGACGATGCGGGCGCGGCCGACGATCCGGCCGGGGGCGGCGGCCAGTCCCTCGAGACGGGCCCCGTCGTCGGCCGGCCGGACCGAGGCGGTGATGTCGTGTTCGCCGATGAACGTCAACGGCGGTTCCGGCAGCCGCTTGTTGTGCTCGTGCAGCCGGCGGGCGGCGTCGATACGGGCCCGGTCGAAGACGCGGGTGGCCTCCTCGTCGCCGGCGAGGTAGCGGCGTACGTCCTCGAAGTCCAGGAAGGCGGCCTCGTCCAGGGAGTGCAGCACGCCGTCCGCCACCAGCCGCCGCGCCACCTCGTAGACCACGTTCCGCACCAGCCAGATGGACGTGATCATGGACATCCGGGTGGTCTCCCGCAGCTCGCTGCAGAGGGCGTAGAGGGAGATGACGGTGTCCAGGACCTGGCGCTTGGGCATCGGCAGGCGGTTCAGTGCCTCGCGCGAGTCGTCGGACCATGCGCTGCCGCGCCGGAGGATGTCGTCGATGGAGAACCCGTCGGCGACGTAGCGCCGGATCATCTGGAAGAGGTACGACGGGTCGTCGATCCACCGGGGGTGGGTGATCTCCATCTCCTGGTGGCCGCGCGTGCCGTTGGCGCGCAGGAACGGCTCCATGTGCCGGTCCCAGAAGCGCTGTCCGTCGGGGTCCTCGCGCAGCCGCCGGGCGACCGACTCCAGGGGCTCGCCGGTGATGATCTTCAGGACGGCCGGGCTGTTCTTGGCGGCCTGCGCCACCGCCCAGACCTCCTTGGCGGACTCGACCGTGCGCAGGCTGGACATGTCGGTCTTCACGCGGTTCTGCAGGTTGTCGCCGTCGCTGCCGAGCCAGCGGGCGCACAGCTCGGTGAGCAGACCGTAGAAGGCGAACGCGTTGATGTAGTACGGCATGTAGCCCACGTGCATGTCGTGGAACCAGCCGAGGTCGCGGTGGAGTTCGCCGTGGAGTTCGCGCCGGCTCATCCGGGTGAGGTCCAGTCCGCGGGCGCGGTCGAACTCGTAGAGCCGGGCGTCGACCATCTGCTGGGAGCGGGCCTTCATCTGCGTCATCTCGCGGGCCGTGTGCTGGAGCCAGTGGACGACGGACAGCAGGTCCTCCATCCCGCCGGGGAAGGTGCCGAACGGGTTCTCGTAGTCGGCGAGGTCGATCTCCTCGCTGGCGAACCGGCTGGTGAAGTGGCGCTGGTCGCGGGTGGGCAGGCACTGGGCGAGCAGGTACGAGCTGTAGGAGATGTTGAGATAGACGTGCCCCTGGTAGAAGCCCATGTGCAGGTCCGCGTCGCCGGTGTCGCGCACGCCGAGGGCCCCGGCGCAGTCCGTGTGGACGTGCCGCTGGTAGTGGCGGGCGAAGCTCAGGCCGAGCGGCGTCATCAGGCCGACGAAGATCTCGCCGATGTCCATCCGCGACCACAGCGTGCCGTGCAGGATCCGCTCCGGCTGCGGCGCGACGTACGGGCTGCGGGCGCCGGACGGGGGCGCGGGGGCGGTCGGGCGGGTGGTGATCGGCCGGGTCTGGAAGAGGTGGAACTCCCCGTCCCGCAGGCCCCATTCGATGTCCTGCTCGCTGCCGTACAGTTCGCGGATCCGGACCGCGAGGGCACCGAGTTCGCGCAGTTGCCCATGGGTCAGGCAGGGTACGTTGCGGGCCGCCGCGTCGACCTTCGTCATGCCGATCCGGCCGGGCTCCAGGGGCGCGCACTTGGTGACCTTGTAGCGGACGCGTTCCTCCACGACCTCGAACTTCTCGTCGTCGACGACGAAGAAGTCGCTGGAGACCTGCCCCGAGACCAGCCCCTCGCCCAGCCCCTGGCAGGCCTCCACCACGAGCCGGTGCGGGCGGGCGTTGACCGGGTCGACGGTGAACATCACCCCGCTGACGTCGGTGTGGATCATCTCCTGTACGACCACGGCGATGGAGTCCGGGGCGTCGGTGTCCCGGTAGACGGTGGCGCGGTCGGACCACAGGGAGGCCCAGCACCTGAGGACCGCGTTGAGCACGTCCTCGTCGCCCGACACGTCGAGGACCGTGTCGTGCTGGCCGGCGAAGGACCGCGCCGCCGAGTCCTCCCGCAGCGCGGAGGAGCGCACGGCCACGCGGGGGCGGCCCATGCTGCCGTAGGCGTCGAGGACGGCGTCCGCGATGGGGGCGGGCATCCGGGTGGCGAGGATGCGTTCGCGCACCGTGCGCGGTTCGGCGCCGGGCAGTTCGGCGGCGATCCCGGTCTCCTGGAGGTAGGCCTCGAAGAGTGCGGTGGTCAGGCAGATAGCCGGTGGGACGGGCAGTCCGGCGGCGGTCATCCCGGCCAGCCGGGTGCCCTTGCCGCCCAGTTCTCCCCGGTGGGCCGCGGCCGGGCGGCCGTCGCCGAGGGCGACGACGCAGGCGGCGTGGTCCGTGGGTCCGGTGTCGGGGGCCGGGGCGGTCGTCGAGTCGCTGACGTGCGTGTCCATGGCGGGTGTCTCCTCGGCGGTCAGGCGTGCGCGACGCGCTTGCTGGTGCCCGTGAAGGCGTGGAACTGCTCGCCCGGGACGATCCGGGTGGCCTCGACGTCGGCGAACCCGGCCCGGCCCAGCTGGTCCACCAGTTCGTCGGCCTGCGGCAGCGGGCCGCCGAAGTCGGCGTAGGTGAACCACAGGTTGAGCGCCTCCAGGCCGATGCTGCCGCCCTTGCAGGAGGTGGTGAGCAGCAGCCTGCCGCCCGGTGCGAGCAGGTCGTGGGCGCGCCGCAGGGCGGCCACCCGCTCGGCCTCGGGGAAGTAGTAGATGTTGTTGTGCAGGGTCACCAGGTCGAACTGGGGCTGCGCGTCGAGCGTGCGCAGGTCGGCCTGCCGGGTCTCGACCCGGTCCGTCAGCCCCCACTCGGCCATGTTCGCGGCGGCGCGGTCGGCGACGTCCTGCTGGAGGTCGACGGCGAGCGCCGACAGACGGGGGTTCAGCTCGGCGGCGTAGCGGACGTAGGCGCCGCCGCCGCACCCGACCTCCAGCAGCCGCACCGGCGCGTCCCGGTCCAGGGTGCGGGCGATGGCCTCCTCGACCAGCGGCCGGACCACCCGGGTGGAGCGGGCGATGACCAGGCCGTCCTGGTCGTCGAGGGAGAAGCGGCGGCCCTCGCGCAGCATGCGGGGGCCGTTCAGCAGGGCGGGCACGTGGAAGCGCAGGACCTCCTCCAGGGCGGCCGCGATCGCGTCGTTGCCGGCCTGGGCGAGCGCCTTGGCGGGCAGGCTGCGCAGCTTGTAGCACCCTTCGCGCCGGCCGAGGTCGCCGAGGCGGACACCCATGTCCAGCCACTCCTTCAGGCGCGGCAGGTCCTCGTCGGCGATGTCCAGGCGTTCGGCCAGCGACTCCAGGTCGCAGGGGCGTACGGCGAGCGCTTCGAGCACGCCCGCGCCCGCCGCCGAGGCGAGGAAGGCGGCCCGGTACACGGGTTCGACGAAGCCCTTGGACAGGGTCAGGAGCAGCGGCATGTGCGGGCTGCCCAGAACCTTGGTCACGGTGCGGAGATCGGCCAGCGGCGCCTCGACGCGGCTGCCGACGCTCTTGGCCAGGCTCAGAATGTCCATGTTGCTTCCCTTGTTGCCTTCCTGTGCGGAGTGGGGCGTGCGGCGCCGAGTTCGGAACCGATGTGGGCGAGCAGCCGGGCGCGGGACGGGCCGCCGGTCAGGAAGAAGTGGTTGCCCGTCAGGTGGTGCCGCAGGAACGAGCCGGAGGTGTAGGGCCGCCAGGCCTCGACCATCTGGGGTGGGGCGATGGCGTCCGCGGTGGCGGAGAAGGCGGTCGTCGGGCAGTCCAGCGGTGGCCGGGGGCGCCAGCCGTAGCGCTCGCACGCCCGCAGGTCGGCGCGGAGCACCGGGAGCCGGCGGTCGAAGTAGGCGGCGCCGAGGGCGTCCTCGTCGCCGAGGCCGCCCAGGTCCCGGATCACCTCGCGCAGGGCGTCGTCGGGCAGCGCGTGGTCGGCGCGGTCGCCGTACAGGTGCGGGGCGCGGCTGCCGGAGACGAACAGGTGCCGGGGGCCGGGCAGCCCGCGGCGGCGCAGCGCGCAGGCCACCTCGTAGGCGAGCAGGGCGCCCATGCTGTGGCCGAACAGCGCGTAGTCGTGGGCCAGCCGGTGCGCGGTCAGGGCGTCCGCGACCGCCTCGGCGAGCGGTTCCATGGTGTCGTACGGGGTCTCGCGCACCCGCAGTCCGCGGCCCGGCAACTGCACGGGTACGACGGCGACATGGCGGCCCAGGGGTTCCTGCCAGTCCCGGAAGGCGGAGGCGGTGCCCCCGGCGTGGGGGAAGCAGACCAGACGCAGCGGGGCGGTCGCCGGGTCGGGTGCCGGGGCGTCCGGTGCGAGGACCGGGCGGGGGAACCAGGCGGCCCGCTCGGGCAGCAGGTCAGCGGGAGACATGGGCGCGTCCCTCGGGCGAGTCCAGCCAGGCGACGGTGCGCCGCATGCCCTCCCGGAAGTCGACCTCGCCCTTGAACCCGAGGTCCTCCTGCGCGCGGCCGATGGGGTACGACTGGTCGCGGTCGAAGAGGTGGACCGCGTGCCGGGTCAGGACGGGGCGGGAGCTGATGCGCAGGGCGCCCCACAGCTTCTCCGAGACGGTGGCGACGCCGGTGGCGACGGGCGTGGGCAGGCTCAGCCACGGGGCCTTGACGCCCAGGCCCGCGGCGAGTGCCTCGACGTACTCGCGCCAGGTCGTGTCGTGCGGGTCGCGCAGGTTGTACGCCCTGCCCGCGGTGTGCTCGCCGGTCGCGGCGGCGATGATGGCGTCCACGGCGTTGGACACGTAGAGCAGTCCGGCGGGCACCCGGCCGCCGCGGATGTAGACCATCTGCTTCTGCAGCAGCAGGTTCGCGATCTCGATGACGAAGTCCTTGCTGCCGGGACCGTAGACGGAGACCGGGCGGATCACGGTGACCGGCAGTCCGGTGCGTTCGGCGGCGGCCCGCACGGCCCGCTCGCCGAGCATCTTGCTGCGGTTGTACGGCAGTCCGATGTCGCGCGGGGCGGTGGACTCGTCGCAGGGCCGCACCGGGTAGCCGTAGACGTCGGTGGTGCTGAGGTGCACCAGGCGCTGGACGGTGCCGGCCGCGTGGGCCGCTTCCACGAGGCTCTTGGCGCCGTCGACGTTGGCGGCGCGGAACCGGTCCCAGGGGCCCCAGTCGGCGGAGAGGCCGGCGCAGTTGTAGACGTGGCGGATGCCGGTGGTGGCGCGGCGCAGGCTGTCGGTGTCACCGAGGTCGCCGACCGTGACCTGGGCGGCCGCGCCGCGGAAGGCCGCGCGGTCGCTCCCGGCGCGGACCAGGACGCGGACGCGGTGCCCGCGCTCGGCCAGGCGGTGCACCAGGTGGCCGCCGATGAAGCCGCTGGCGCCGGTGACCAGGACGTCGGGGGCGGCGGCGGAAGGGCTGTCGTGGCTGAGTGAGGACATGGATCACACCAGGAGGTCGAGGGAGTGTTCGAGGTCTGCTTCGCTGTGGTCCGCGTTGATGAAGAAGCGGAGCCTGCACTGGTCGCGGGGGACGGCGGGGTAGCCGATCGGCATGACGTTGACGCCGCGTTCGAGCAGCGAGTTGGAGAGCGCCATCGTCTTCTCCCAGTCGCCGGTGATCACCGGGATCACCGCGGAGAGGCGGGAGACGCCGATGTCCAGACCGCGGGCGCGGGCGCCGGCGCGGAAGAACTCGGCGAGTTCCCGCACCCGCGCCACCCGCTCGGGCTCGTCCTGGACGACGCGCAGCGCTTCCAGCGCGGCCGCGGCGTTCGCGGGCGAGATGCCGGTGGAGAAGATGTGCAGCGGCGCGGTGAACTTGAGGTACTCGATGATGGGACGGCGGGCGGCGATGTAGCCGCCTAGGCTGCCCAGCGCCTTGCTGAGCGTGCCCATCCACAGGTCGACGTCGGCCGGGTCGGTGCCGTAGTGCTCGCCCACCCCGCGGCCGGTGCGGCCGAGGACGCCGATGGAGTGCGCCTCGTCGATCATGAGCATCGCGCCGTGGCGTTTCTTGACCTCGATGAAGCGCGGCAGGTCGGGGATGTCGCCGTCCTGGCTGTAGGCACCCTCGACGACGACGAGCGCCCGCCGGTGCGAGGCCCGGGCGCCGGCGAGGATGCGGTCGAGGGCCGCCCAGTCGTTGTGCGGGAAGGACCGGCGCCGGGCGCCGGAGAGGATGCAGCCGCGCACGGTGCTGTCGTGGATCCACGCGTCGTGCACGATCAGGTCCTCCGGGCCGAAGAGGTGCCCGACGGTGGCGACGTTGGTGGCGTGGCCGCCGGCGAAGACGATGGCCGCCTCGGCGCCGATGAACCGGGCGATCTCCGCCTCCAGTTCGTGGTGCAGCGGGGTCTCGCCGAACAGCAGCGGGGTGGCGGAGGCCGAGGTGCCGTACCGGTCGACGGCGTCCTTGGCGGCCTGGCGCACCCGGGGGTGGTGGGAGAGCGCGAGGTAGTTGAAGGCCGCGAAGTTGACGACCTTGGTGCCGTCGACCGTGGCGAGCGCGGAGTTGAAGCCCTCGTGGGTGCGTCCGTACGGGTTCGAACCGCTGCTCCGGGTCTGCCGGAGCCTGTCCTGGAGTTCGGCGTACTCGGCCCAGTCCTCGAAGGTGTGCTCCTGGCGGACCGGGGCGGCGGCGGGCTCCTGGCCGGCCCCGGCGGGCGCGGGGACGGGGACGGGGACGGGAGCGGCCTGGACCGGGACGGGCGGGGGCGGCGGCGGGAACGGGAATGCCTGCGGCGGGGGCTGGGGAACGTAGTAGCCGTACGCGGGGGCGCCGTGCGGCAGGTGCGCGTAGGGGTAGGGATACGGGTGGTACGCGTACGGGTGCGGGTACGGCGCGGTGGGCTGCGGTGCCGGGGCGGGCGGGACGGTGGCGGGGTCGTGGACGGGGTGGGCGACGTCCGCGTCGGCGTGCGGGCCGCCGGAGAGCCGGTCGACGATGTCCTGCACCGTGGGGTCCTCCGGCAGCTCCTGGAGTGTGTGGACGCGTTGCGGGAAGCGGGCGGTGAGCCGGCGATGGAGGTCGGTCCGCATCAGCGAGTCGAACCCCAGGTTCAGGCCCAGCCGGGCGTGTGCGGGCAGGTCGGCCACGGGAAATCCGCAGACTCGGGCGACGCTGTCGAGCACGGCGCGCGAGACCTCGCCCGCCGGGTCGGGCCGGGCCGCGCCGGCCACCGGTTGCTGCGACCGCATGGGGCCACCTTCCTGATGCTGAGGAGGAGTCGGGAACCGGTAGGTCCGGCGCTCGAACGGGGCGTGCGGCAACGGGACTCGGGCGGGCGGGCCGGCGCCGTCCAGCGCGGCCCAGTCGACGGTTCCGCCGGCGCAGTGGTAGCCGCCCAGCGACTGGAGCAGCGTGCGCCAGTCCGCGGCGCCGCGCCGCAGCGAGGGCAGCCACAGGGGTGCGCGTCCGCCGCTTCCCCCGTCGAGGGCGATGCCGGACCGGCCGAGGCCGAGCAGGGTGGGATGCGGGCCGATCTCGACGAACGCGTCGCAGCCCTGCCCGGCGCGCAGTTGGCCGAAGGCGTCGGCGAAGCGCACGGTGCCGAGCAGGTGCCGCACCCAGTACTCGGCGTCCACCCGCTCCACCGGTTCGCCCGTGGCGTCGGAGATCCACGGGATGCGCGGCGCGTGGAACTCGACGGCGCGCGCGGCCTCCAGCAGCGGCTCGGCGGCACCGGCCATCAGCGGTGAGTGGAAGGCGTGCGACACCGAGAGCGGCCGTACGGTGACCCCCTTGCGCTCCAGGTCGGTGCGCAGCTCGGCGATCTGCTCCGCCTCGCCGGAGAGCACCAGGTGGCGGGGCGCGTTGACGGCGGCCAGGGCCACGGAGGGGAAGCCGGCCGCGACGCCTTCCACCGTCTCCGGGTCACCGAGGCAGGCGATCATCGCGCCGTCGCCGGGCTGCTCGTCCATGGCACGGCCCCGCGCGACCGCCAGCGTCAGCGCGTCCTCCAGGGTCAGGACTCCCGAGACGCAGGCGGCGGCGAAGGCACCGACGCTGTGTCCGAGCACGGCGGCCGGGCGTACTCCGCAGCTCGTCCACAGGCCGGCGAGGGCGATCTCGAGGGCCACCAGGGCGGGCTGGCAGTACCGGGTGCGGCCCAGTTCCTCGGCGTGGAGAGGGTCGAACAGCAGGTCGAGGAGCGGGGTCTCGCCGAGGCTCCGCAGCACCGCGTCGGCCCTGCGCAGCGTTTCGGCGAACCCGGGGTGGGTGTCGTACAGCTCCCGGCCCATGCCCGGGTACTGGGTTCCCTGGCCGCCGAAGAGGAAGGCGACGGTCGGCGCGGCGCCGCCCGCGGGTCCGCCGCGCGCCACGTCGAGGGCGGGTTCCCGCCGGATCAACGCGCCCAGCGCGGTGTCCAGTTCGTCCTTCGTCCCCACGGTCAGAACCGCTCGGTACGGCAGGTGGGAGCGGCCCGTGTTGGCCGACCGGCACAGGGCGGCGAGCGGGACGTCGGGGTGGGCCGCGAGGTGGGTGCGGTACTGGCCGGCGAGGGTGGCCAGGGCGGTCTCGGTGTGCGCGGACAGGGACAGGGCGTGCGCCGCCCGCGCCGGGGCCTCGGACGCCGTGGCCGGCTGCTCCGGCGGGGCCTCGACGATCACGTGGACGTTGGTGCCGCCGAAGCCGAAGGAGCTGACGCCGGCCCGGACCGTGCCGTCCACGGGCAGCGCGTGGCGGGCGGTGGGCACGGCGAGACCCGAACCCGTCCAGTCCAGATGCCGGTTGGGCGTCGTCAGGTGCAGCAGCGGCGGAACCTCCCGCTCCCGCACCACCAGCACCGCCTTGATCAGCCCGGCGATTCCGGCGGCCGCCTCCAGGTGGCCGATGCCGGTCTTCACCGAGCCGACCAGGCAGGGCGCGTCGGCGGCGCGGCCCTGGCCGTAGAGCCCGGCGAGGGCCTCCCATTCGATGGGGTCGCCGAGGGCGGTGCCGGTGCCGTGCGCCTCGACGTAGTCGACCTGTCCGGGTCGCAGTCCGGCCCGGGCGAGCGCCCCGGCCATCACGGAGCGCTGGGCGGTGCCGCGGGGCGCGGTCAGGCCGTTGCCCCGCCCGCCGTGGCCGAGTGCGGAGCCCGTGAGCACCGCGTGGACGCGGTCACCGTCGGCCAGCGCGGCGGACAGCGGCTTCAGGCACACCAGGCCCGCGCCCTCGCCGCGGACGTAGCCGTCGGCCGCGTCGTCGAAGGTGCGGCAGCGGCCGCCGGGGCCGAGCATCCCGCCCTGGGCGAGGGCCGCCGAGAGCCCGGGTGTCAGCATCAGATTGACGCCGCCCGCGAGGGCGACGCGGCACTCGCCGTCCCGCAGGCTGCGCAGCGCCGTGTGCACGGCGGCGAGCGAGGACGAGCAGGCGGTGTCGAGTGCCACGCTGGGCCCGGTCAGGTCGAAGAAGTAGGACAGCCGGCCCGCGGCGACGGACTGGGCGTTGCCGGTGGCCGAGTACATGTCGACGACGTCGGGGTACGGCATCTGGAGATCGGCGTAGTCGTGACCGCTGACGCCGACGAAGACGCCGGTGTCCGAGCCCGCCAGGCTCGAGGGGGCGATACCGGCGTCCTCGAAGGTCTGCCAGGCGACCTCGAGGAGTAGCCGCTGCTGCGGGTCCATGCGCTCCGCCTCGCGGGCGGAGATGCCGAAGAAGCGGGCGTCGAAGTCGTACACGTGGTCCAGGAACCCGCCCTGGCGGCCACCGGGTTCCGCCGCGCCGTGCCGGTCGGCGGGGGCCTCGCCCACGGCGTCCCGGCCGTCCAGCAGCAGCCGCCAGTAGCTGTCGGCGTCGGGGGCGCCCGGGAACCGGCAGCCGATGCCGACCACGGCGACGGGCTCGTCGGCCGTCCGGCCCACGGGCCCGCGGACGGCGTCCTGGCGCGCGCCCGCCGCATGGGCCGCCAGGGCCTCCACCGTCGGGTGGTCGTAGACGGTGGCGGGTGTCACGGGGGTGCCCAGCCAGTCGCCGAACCGGGCGGCGAGGTCGACGGCCTGCTTGGAGTCCAGGCCCAGTGAGGTGAACGGGGCCGTCGTGTCGATCACCGACGGGCGCAGACCGAGCCGGGCGGCGACGGCGCGGCGCAGCCACGCCACGGCCTCCGCGCGGCCGCGCCGGGGCGGGCGCGGCGCGGGCTCGGCCGTCCGCTCGGCGTCGGTCGTCCGCTCGGCGTCGGCGGCCTCCTCGGCGTACGCGGTCTGCTCGGCGTACGCGGTCGCGGTGCGGCAGAGGTCGGCCAGGGCGGCCGGGGTGTCCGGCTCGGGGCGGGACAGGAGGTCGCCGACGTCGAGGGCCACGCCGAGGTCGTCCTCCAGCAGCCGCACGGCCGTCAGCAGCCTCGGGTAGCGCGCTGTCCCGTCGGGGGTGTCCGAAGCGGCCCGAGCGAGGGCGTCGGCGGCGAGGGCCGTCCGGGCCCGGGGGTCGTCCGAGGCCGCCCGCGGGCCGGTGCCCGACGCGGACAGCGGTGGCACTTCCCGGGGTGTGCCCTCGTGGACGACGCTCGCCGCCACCACCGGCAGTTCGAGGTCGAGCAGGCTCTGCCGACAGGCCCGCCGCTGGATCTTGCCGCTGGTGGTGCGTGGCACCGAGGAGCGTTTGAGCAGCACGACGGTGTGCGGTGTCACCTGGTGTTCGTCGGCGACGGCGGTGCGCAGCCGGGCCAGCAGCGCGTGCGGGTCACCGGCCCCGGGGCCGCCGATCTCGTAGGCGAGCGCGAGCTGTTCGCCGTCGGCGGTGGGGATGCCGAACGCGGCGCCGTATCCGGCGCGCAGGCCCGCTCCCACGCGTTCGGCGGTCTGCTCCACGTCCTGCGGATGGATGTTGCGCCCCTGGACGATGACGACGTCCTTGGTGCGGCCCACGACGAACAGCTGGCCGTCGTGCCGGAAGCCGATGTCCCCGGTCCGCAGCCACGCGGTGTCCGGTTCGCCGTCGGTCCGGGCGCCGAAGACCTCCTCACTCGCCTCGGGGCGCTTCCAGTAGCCCCGGGCGACGTTGGGCCCGGCCACCCGGATCTCGGCGACGGTGCCGTCGGGCACGCGGCGGCCGGTACCGGCGTCGACCACCGCGACCTCGACGTCGTCGACGGCCGGTCCGCAGCCGACGACGCGGGTGGCGCGTACGGTGCGGGAGTCCGCGGGCCGGGCGGTGCCCGTCTCCAGTGCCGCCGCGTCGAAGGACTCCACCACCGGGGCGTCGGCGGGGTGCGCGCCGGTGACCATGAGCGTCGCCTCGGCGAGGCCGTAGCAGGGCAGCAGCGCGGTGCGGTCGAAGCCGGCCGGGGCGAAGTACTCGGCGAACCCGTCCAGCGTGTCGGGCCGGATCGGCTCCGCCCCGTTCAGCGCCAGGCGCCAGCGGCTCAGGTCCAGGCCGGCCCGCTGCTCCGGGGTGATCCGGCGCAGGCACTGCTCGAAGCCGAAGTTCGGGGCGACGCTGGTGGACGCGCCCGTGCGGGTCAGCGTCTCCAGCCACAGCAGCGGGCGCTGCACGAAGGTCATCGGCGCCATCAGGTGCGCGGGGAAACCGCCGTACACCGGGGTGAGGATGCCGCCGATCAGCCCCATGTCGTGGTAGGGCGGCAGCCAGGACACCATGCCGGAGTCCGCGTCGTGCCCGAGCCTGAGGTGGATCGAGCGCAGGTTGCGCACCAGGTTCCCGTGTTCCACCATCACGCCCTTGGGGGCGGCGGTCGAGCCGGAGGTGTACTGGAGGAAGGCCAGCGATCCCGCCGTCACGCCCGGGTCGCGCCACTCGGCCGTGTCCTCCCCGGTGTAGAGGTCCTCGGTCACCAGCCAGCGCACGCCGTCCAGTTCGGCGCCGACGCGCTCGGCGCCCCGGGCGGACACGGCCGCGCGGACCTCCCGGGTGGTGAGGGCGTGGGTGGCGGCGGAGTCGCGCGCGATGGCGGCGAGCCGGGGCACCGTCTGGCCGAAGCGGGCGTTGTCCGGCGGGTAGGCGGGGACGGCCACGGCACCGGCGTACAGGCAGCCGAAGAACGCGGCGAGGTAGTCCAGGCCGGGCGGGTGCAGCAGGAGGACCGGCCCCTCCCGCACCTCCTGGCGCCTCAGGTGTGCGGCCACCTCCCGGGCGTGCAGGTCGAGCTCGCGGTAGGTCCAGGCGACCGAGGTCCCGTCCGGGTCGGTGAGGAAGCGGTGGGCGAGGGCGTCCGGCGTGTGCCGGGCCCGATGCCGCAGCAGGGCGGCGACGGTCTCCGGTTCGGGTCCTTGCCAGTGCTCGCGTATCGGCTCTGTGGGCCCCTGACTCACGTTCTTCTCCATGGGTTGCCGGGCCGCCTACCGGGCCGTGCCGATCGGCGCCGTCGCGCGGGGGTTCGCGTCGAGGCCGAGGCGGCGGTAGTCGGTCTTGCCGTTGCCGTTGCGCGGCATCCGGTCCAGGGGGACGGCGGTGTGCGGCACCATGTAGGTCGGCAGGTGCCGTGCGCAGTGCTGCTTGAGCCGCACCAGGCCGATCCGTCCGGCGCCCTCGCGCAGCGTGTAGTAGAGCTGGAGGCGCGCCTTGGGCCCGGATCCGTCGACGAGGACGGCGGCTTCCGCGATGTCGGGGTGGCGCAGCGCCGCGGCCTCGATCTCGCCCAGTTCGATCCGGTAGCCGGACAGCTTCACCATGCGGTCCTTGCGGCCGCGGTAGACGAGCCGGCCGTCCTCCTCGTAGCTGACCAGGTCGCCGGTGGGGTGTACGCCCCGGCAGTGGTCGGCGGAGGCCGGGTCCTCGGGGCGCCGCCAGTAGCCGGGGGTCACGCACACGCCCGCCACGTGGAGTTCGCCGAGGGCGCCGGGCTCGTGGACGGTGCGTCCGGCGTCGTCCACGACGGTCGTCGCGGCGCCGGTGATCGGCAGGCCGATCGGCACCGGGGTGGCGCGGTGCAGGTCCTCGGGGCGCACCCGGTGGTAGGTGCAGACGTTGGTCTCGGTGGGCCCGTAGAGGTTGTAGAGGGGGGTGCCGGCGGGGAGCAGTTCACTCAGGGCGCGCAACTGCGGAACGGGGAAGACCTCGCCGGCGAACAGGACGTAGCGCAGGCTCCGGGTGTGCTCGGGGGTGAGGGCGGCCGAGGTGGTCAGCAGGTGCAGGATCGAGGGGACGGAGTACCAGACGGTGACCCCGTGCCGGCGGATGCCGTCCGCCAGCGCGGTCACGTCGCGGGTCTGCGCGTCGGGGACGATCCACACCGCCGCTCGGCAGGACAGCGCGGTGAAGAGGTCGAAGGTGCTCAGGTCGAAGTTGAAGGAGGCGTGGCCCGCGAACACGTCGTCGGGGCCCACGTCCAGCTCGGCGCGCGCCCAGCCCACGAAGTTGGCCAGGCCGGCGTGCGAGATCCGCACCCCCTTGGGCGTGCCGGTGGACCCCGAGGTGTAGAGGACGGCCGCGAGGTCGCGGGGGGTGAGGGAGGGCAGCAGGGTGACCCGGCCGGCGGGGCTCTGCTCCCACGTCGCCCACGGGCTGACCGGTGTGCCGCCCACCGTGTCGGGCGGGGCCTCTCCGTCGGCGACGACGACGGTGACGGAGGCCGGCAGGTCGTCGTCCCCGAGCTGGGCGGCGTGGTGCGCGTCGGTGAACAGGACGGCGGGTTCGGCGTCCGCGAGGATGGTCCGCACCCGGCTCACGGGCTGGCCGCCGTCCAGGGGCACGTAGGCGCATCCGGCCTCCAGGGCGGCGACGATCGCCTCCGCGTAGCGCGGCCGCTTGTCCATCCAGATCGCGACCCGGTCGCCGACGCGCACCCCCAGGCCGAGCAGATGGGCGGCCACGGCCTCGACCCGCGCGGTGAACTCCCCGTACGTCATGGGTTCGGACCCGACGAAGGCGGGCCGTGCCGCGTGCCGTGCGGACAGGTTCTGTGGCAGGCGGATCACGGAGGGAGTGTCGGCGCTCATGGTGTGTGGCCCTTCTCCTTGACGTGGGTGGGGTTGCTCGGGGTGCGGGCGTCCGGTCGCGAGGCGGGGGGCCGAGGGGCCCGGGCCCCGCCCCGGCAGGAGGGGACTGCCGGGACGGGGGCCCGGACGTGTGCGGGGCGGCGGCCGCTACCCGGCGGCCGGCAGCACGCCGGTCTCACGGGCGGCGTCGACGAAGATCTCGGCGGCCAGCTCCAGGTCCCGCGGGGTGTGTTCGCAGGTGACGCTCACCCGCAGCCGGGCGTCGCCGAGGGGGACGCCGGGGTAGACCACGGTCTGGCAGAACAGACCGCGGGCGCGTACGGCCCGGCCCATCTCCATCGCCCGGCGTTCGTCGCCGATGACGAGGGGCAGGATCGCGCTCTCGGACTGCTCCAGGTCGAATCCGGCCTCCAGCAGCCGGCCGCGCAGGGTGCCGATGTTGGTCCACAGCCGCTTGAGGCGCTCCGGCTCGGACTCGATGACGTCGAGTGAGGCGATCAGTCCGGCAGCCACACCGGCGGGGATGTTCGCGGCGAAGACGTAGGAGTTGGAGTAGTAGCGCAGGTACTCGACGACCTCCTCCTCGCCGACCACGAACCCGCCCATGCCGGCGAGGGTCTTGCTCATGGTGCCCAGCTCCAGGTCGACCTCGCCCTTGAGACCGAAGTGCTCGGCGGTGCCGGAGCCGCGCACGCCGAGGACGCCGGTGGCGTGGGCGTCGTCGATCATCACGCGGGCGTCGTAGGCCTTGGCCAGCCGGACGATTTCAGGCAGGTCGCACACGTCGCCGTGCATGCTGAAGACCCCGTCCGCGACGACGAGCCTGCCTCCGGTCCCCTCCGCGGCGCTGCGGCTGAGGATCCGCTCCAGGTCGGCCATGTCGTTGTGCCGGTAGATCTTGCGGACGGCGCCGGAGAGCCGGGCGCCGTCGACGATGCTCATGTGGTTGAGGCGGTCGACGACGAGGGTGTCGTAGCTCTTGACGAGGGCGGAGATGGCACCGAGGTTCGCCGAGTAGCCGCCGGGATAGACGATGCAGGCGGGCCGCTGCTTGAAGGCCGCCAGCCGGCGCTCCAGTTCCTTGTGCAGCATGTTGGTGCCGCCGATGAACCGGGAGCCGGTGTGGGTGGCGCCGTAGGTCCGGGTGGCGTCGCAGACGGCCTCGACGACGCGCGGATGGTTGGCGAGGCCCAGGTAGTTGTTGGAGGCGAACATGAGGAACTCGCGTTTGCGTCCCTCCAGTTCGTCGAAGACGACGGCGCGGTTCCCGCACCGCGAGTGCAGCGGCATGCCGTACCAGTACAGGCGGTCCTTCTCCCGCGCGCGCAGGTAGCCGGCGAAGCTGCGGGTCTTGGCGAACAGGTCGGGGTCGCGCTGCTCGGTGAAGTCCTTCATGGAGCGGTCGTCCCAGGCGTCCCGGCCGGGTTCCGGCGCCGCGGTCGGGGTCGTGGTCGCGGCCGTGCGCGGGGTCGCGGCCGTGCTCGGGGCCGGCGGCCGGGCGTCCGGGTCCGCAGCGGCGGCGACGCGGGCACCGGACAGCGCCTCGACGAGGGCCCGCAGGGTCGTGGAGCCGGCACCGGCGCCGCTGGCCGCCGGTCCGGTGAGGCCGAGCCGCTCGGTGGCCTCGGCGACGATGGAGGTGAGGACGACCGAGTCGATGCCCAGCTCGCCCTCCAGGTCGGCGTCGAGGGCGAGTTGATGCCGTTCGTACTGGGTCTGCCGCATGGCGGCGACCACGACGGCCTCGGTGACGGGGTCGGTGACCGGGGCGGCGAGCGCGGCGGCCACCGCGTCGATCAGCTCGCCGACGGTCGACAGGCCCGCGGGCAGGGCGGTGGGGAGGGCGAAGTGCTCCCGGACGGAGACGAGGATGGACTCCATGATGACCGAGTCGATGCCGAGATCGGCCTCGAAGTGGCTCTCCGGACGCAGGTAGCTCTCGTCGTACAAGGTGCGGGAGGCGATGACGTCCACGACGCGTTCGCCGATCCGCGCGGAGTCCGGGTCTCCGTTCACGTCGTACGTCATGCCGCGCTGCCCCCCTCGTTCTGCCGGAGGCGGTCGACCAGGGCGCAGATCGCGTTGACGGACCTGAAGTTCCGCGGGGTGACCTCCCGCAGGGGCACCGTGACGCGGAATTCGCTCTGGAGGTAGTGGACGAGGTCGAAGACGGCGGCGGAGTCGATGATGTTGAGTTCCGCGATGGGGGTGTCCGGCTCCAGGCCTTCGGCGTCGCCGTCCATCCAGGCGTCTGCGATGTAGTCGGTGATCAGTTTCCGAGAAGTCATGGTCGTCCTTGGGTCATCGGTCGTCTGCACACGGCCCGGCGCGGCGTCCGGGACCGGTCCGCAGCCCTCAGACCGGATCGATGGCGGGCCAGGTCAGGGCGGCGGCACCCCAGGTGAGGCCGCCGCCGAACGCGGTGAGCAGCACCCGGTCGCCGGGCCTGAGGGTGCCCCGTGCGTGCGCGTGATCGAGCGCGAGGGGTATGGAGGCGGCCGCGGTGTTGCCCACCTCGGCGATGTTGCTGACGCTGCGTTCACGGGGGATGCCGATCTCGTCGGCCAGTCGTGCGGTGATGCGGTGGTTGGCCTGGTGGCTGACCAGCCAGTCCACGTCCGCCACCCGCCAGCCCGCCCGGTCGAGCACGGTCTCCGCGCACTCGCCCATGCGCTGGACGGCGAGCCAGAAGACCTTCTTGCCCTGCATGGTGAAGTAGCGGTCGGCGGGGTCGGCGGCGGCGGTCGCGCCCGGCCGCGGCGGGCCGCCGGACGGCACGGTGATCAGGTCCACGCCGTGGCCGTCACTGCCCAGCCGGAGCGGGCCGAGGGCGCCGGTCTCCTCCGGGTCGCCGGCGCGCAGGACGACGGCGCCGGCACCGTCGCCGAAGATCACCGAGGTGGAGCGGTCCTCGGGGTTGAGGATGCGGGAGAACGTCTCGGCACCGATGACGAGGACCCGGTCCGCGGTGCCGGAGGCGATCAGACCGGATGCCGTGCCGAGTCCGTAGAGGAACCCGGAGCACACCGCGGACACGTCGAAGGCCGTGACGGGGCCGGTCCCCAGCCGGGCCGCCACCGTCGGCGCGGTCGCCGGGCAGGGCCGGTCCGGGGTGGTGGTGGCCACGATGACCGCGTCGATCGCGTCCGGGGTGAGGCGCGCGGACTTCAGGGCCCGCTCGGCGGCGCCCACGGCCAGGTCGGAGGTGTTCGTGCCGTCCTCGGCGACGTAGCGCTGCGCGATGCCCGTACGGGCCCGGATCCAGGCGTCCGAGGTGTCCATGGTCCGTTCCAGCTCGCCGTTGGTGACGCACCGGGAAGGAAGGCAGCCGCCGATCCCGGCGACCACGGACGCCCGGGTCATCGGGCACCGCTCACGGAGCGGCGCCGGTCGGCGGCCTGCCGGTGCGTACGGCGGTGGAGAGGGGAATCCACGTGTGTGCTCCTCGCGTGCTGGACGGTTTGCCGGCCGTCGGGTGCGGGGATGGACACCCGGGCACCCCGGCCGTCCCGAGTCTGGCCGTGGCCCCTGACCGGGCGCTGACGGATGACTGACCGCGGCTCCCGCCCGGCCGGGACCGCGCCGGGGGGTCAGCGATCCGTCAGCGATCCGTCAGCGCGCCGCACCAGACTTGCCGCAGCGTCGCTTCGTCGCCGCACCGTCCCAGTCACCGACCGACCGACGGTGCGCGGCGGCGGTCGGCGACCGATCCACCTAGGAAAGGCGGACCACACTGATGAGCACCACCTACGACAAGCTCGTTGATCTGCTGGTCGACGGTTTCGCGGTGGACCGCACGGCGATCCGGCCCGACGTGACCTTCGAGGAACTGGAGATGGACTCGCTGTTCCTCGTGGAACTGCTCCTCGTCATCCAGTCCGAGTTCGGAGTGAAGATCAGCGAGGACGCCGCGGTCCCGACGGACACCCTCTCCCACGCGGTGGAGCTGGTCGACAGCGAGATAGCGGCCACGGCGTCATGACCGACCGCTCCCTGGCCGTGACCGGCCTCGGTCTGGTGACGGCGGCCGGCATCGGCGTCGACGCCACCTGGGAGGGGGTGGTGCGGGGGGACTCGGCGGGCGCCAGGGACGAACGGCTCGCGGGGCTCCCCGTGGACATCGCCTGCGCCGTGCCGGGACTGGAACCGGCCCGGCACGTGGACCGGCGCAGCGTCCTGATGCACGACCGCTTCGTGCAGTTGGCGATCGTCGCCGCCCGCGAGGCCGTCGCCGGCTCCGGGCTCGATCCGCGGACCTGGGACGGCGCCCGGGTGGGCGTGGTCGTCGGCTGTGGTCTGGGCGGCGTGTCGACGTGGGAGACACAGCACCGGCGGTTGCTGGAGCGCGGTCCCGAAGCGGTCTCCGCGCTGCTGGTGCCGATGCTGGTGCCCAACATGGCGGCCGGGCACCTGGCGATGGACCTGCGCGCGCTGGGCCCCAACCTGGTGACGGCGACCGCCTGCGCCTCGGGCTCCACCGCCATCGGCACCGCGGCCCGGCTGCTGCACGACGGCACGTGTGACGTCGTCGTCGCCGGCGGCAGCGAGGCCGGGGTCAGCCCGTTGATGGTCACGGGCTTCGCGCAGATGGGCGCCCTGTCCCGGCGCGTGGCGGACCCGTCGGCGGCCTCCCGGCCCTTCGACGCCGACCGGGACGGCTTCGTGATCGGTGAGGGCAGCGGCATGCTCGTACTGGAACGGACGGCGGACGCCGAGGCGCGCGGTGCCGCGGTCCACGCCCGGCTGGTGGGCCACGGCGCGTCGGCGGACGCCCACCACGTCACCGCGCCAGACCCCGAGGGCGCGGGCGCGCGGCGCGCGATGGAGGCCGCGCTCGCCCAGGCGGGCGTCGGCGGCGGCGATGTCGACCACGTGAACGCGCACGGCACGTCGACCCCTCTCAACGACGCGGTGGAGGCCGCGGTACTGCGCCGGCTCCTGGGCGACGGAGCGACCGTCACCTCGGCCAAGGGCGTCCTCGGCCACACGCTGGGCGCCGCCGGTGCGATCGAGGCGGCGCTGACCGTGCTGACCGTCGAGCGGTCCACCGTCCCGCCGACCGCGAACCTCGGGCGGCTGGACCCGGTGGTCGACCTGGACGTGGTCGCCGGCAAGCCACGGGAGCAGAAGGTGGAGCTGGCGATGAGCAACTCCTTCGGCTTCGGCGGCCAGAACGCCGTCCTGGTCTTCGCATCCCCCTGACCCCGTCGACCTCCGGAAGAAGCTGTCACGTGACCGGACGAACCCTGATCCTCCAGCGCGTCGTCGGCGCGCTCTACATCCTCGCGGGGATAGGCAAGTTCTTCCCGCAGCTCGAGTCGGTGGAAGGCCGGCTCGACGACGCCTCGGAAGCCAACCGGGGAACGGTGATCTCCGACCCCGTCGACTGGCTGGCCCGCCACCCCACGGGGGTGATGTGGTTCGTCGCCCTGGCGATGGTCGCGGCGGGGCTGGCCCTGCTGTGGAACCGCCGGGCCCTCGTGATCGCCGCCCTCTACGGCCAGTTGCTGATGCTCGTGCTGTTCGTGGTGATCCTGGTCAGCAGCGTCCCCCAGATCCTGGTGCTGGACGCCGCGTTCTTCGCCGCCGCCATCCACCTCCTCCACCGGTACCACGCGTCGGGCCGCGCGACCGCCGCCGCCCCGACGGACCCGACCCCGGAAGCCCGGTGACACACCCATGACCCTCGCCGTCCCCGCCGTCGAGATCGACGCCCTGGAGGACCAGGTCACGCAGGCGCTCAGGACCACCGACGACACCTCCCTCACCGTCCTCGGCTACGGAGAGGTGACCCTGGTCCTGCGGCTGGAGACCGCCCTGGGCACGTTCGCCTGCAAGCGCCTGCCGGTCTTCCCCACCCAGGAACGGCTCGACCGGCACGCCGCCCTGGTCGACGAGTACCTCAACCGCCTCGACAAGGGCGGCATCCGCGTCGCCGAGACCCGCATGTGGCACCGGCCGCTGCCCGGCGGCCGGGCCGTCGCCTACTGCGTCCAGGAGGAGCTGCCCGCGGACCGGTTGTGCTCCCGGCTGCTGCACACGGCCGACGACGCGTGGTGCGAGTGGTTCTTCGAGCGGTTCCTGGACCACGTCGAGACGGCCGTCAAGGGGCGGCTGGGCATCGACGGGCAGGCGTCCAACTGGATCGATCTCGACGGCGAGTTGATCTACCTGGACGTGACGACCCCGCTCCTGCGCGGCGACCGCGAACGCGAACGCCTCGACGTGCCCCTGTTCTTCACCTCGCTGCCCTGGCTGCTGCGCGACGTGGTCCGGGTGGCGATGACGAAGTCCATCTTCGACAAGTTCTACGAGCCGCGCGGGGTGGTCCTCGACTTCCTCGGCAACCTCCACAAGGAGCGTCTGAGCCATCTCGTCCCGCGCTTCGTCGAGCGGGCCAACGCCCGCCTGGAACAGCCGCTCACCAGCGACGAGATCGCGGGCTACTACCGTGACGACGCCCGGATGTGGGAGCTGATCCAGCGGCTGCGCAGGGCGGACCGCTTCGTCCACCGCAAGGTCCTGCGCCGCCCCTACCCCTTTCTGCTCCCCCACCGTGTCGAGCGTTGAGGCGGCCGCACGTCCGGCGGCCGGTCCGGCGTCGCCGCCGGTGGCCCTCGCCGGCCAGGTGGTGCTCGACGCGTCCCGTCCCCTGCGCGTCACGCACCTGACGCCGGCGGCCCGGCGGCTGACCCTCGCCGTGGTGTCCATCCGCTGGCTGCACGCCCAGACCCCCGCGGCCCTCGCCGCGCTCCGGTCGCGGCACCTGACGGCCGCCGAGACGGTGCTCGCCGCCGACCTGCGCGCACCCCGCAGGCGCCACGAGTGGCTGGCCGGGCGGCTCGCCCTCAAGCACGCGGTCAGCGCCCACGCCGGACGGCACTGGGGCCGTACGCGGGAGCCCCGCGCGATCGAGGTGCACACCGTGGTCGGGGGCATCCAGGCCGGCAAGCCGGTGGTGGACGCGCCGGTCGAGGTGGGGCTGACGCACTCGGGGGACTTCGCGGTCGCCGTGTGCGGACCGCACGCGATCGGGGTCGACCTGGAACACGACCGGCCCATGCCACCGACGCTGTCCGGGGTGCTCGCCCGGGAATGCGATCCGCGGGCGTCGGCACCGGACGCCCGGCGGCTGGCGACGATGCCGCCGGCGCTGCGCTGGACGTGCAAGGAGGCCGTGCTCAAGTACTACGGCTTCGGGCTGCGCGTCGACGCCCGCGAGGTGGCGCTCACCGGCTGGCACCCCGACGGCCACTTCACCTGGCGCCCCGGCGGCGGACTGCTGCGGCACGCCCCCGCCGCCGAGGTGCACCGGCCGACGGGGTGGGCCGGTGAGGTGCACGGACACTACCTGGCGCTCGTGGGGCGCTGAACACGGCGACCGGGCCGCCCGGACACCAGAAGAGGAGATTCCCATGACGGAGCGCGGCACGGACCGCGTCATCGCCTCGGCCCCCGCGTTCGCGCAGGCCCTCGACGCGGCCGCGGGCCCGGCGGCGCTGAGCCCCTCCTCGCACAACTGCCAGCCGTGGGGCCTCGCCCGCGCCACCACACCCGGAGCGCGCCGAACCGCGGCGGCCCTGACGGGCGCGGACACGGCCGAGTACCTGGTCCTGGCCCTGGACCGGCGCCGTGAACTGACGGCTCTGGCCGCGCACGCCGTGGAGATGGAGGTCAGTTGCGGTGTCTACTGGCGGCTGCTGCTGCGCGGACTCGCGGCCCAGGGCTGGTCCGCTGTTGCGGCACACGTCGTGGAGGCCGACGACGGCTCCGGATTCGGCGCGGAGTGGCCCGCGTCGTGGACCCCGCTGTGCGTGGCGGCGCTGCGCCCCGGGCGGCCGTCCGGTGAACGCCTGGACGACCTGCGCGAGACCGGCCTGGCCCGGCGTACCCATCGGGGCCCCTACCGGCCGGAGCCCCTGGCGGCCGACCTGCTGCGGGACCTGGAGGACGCGGGCCCGTCCGAGGCGGAGCCGCACCCGCGTCCCCTGCATGTACGACACCTGACGAACCCTCAGGAGCTGGGCGCCTTCGCGTCGTTCGTGGCCCGGCACGCGGGGCGGGACTTCGGGCACCGGAGGGCCTGGCGGGAGACCCATTCGTTCCTGCGCTGGAGCACCGAGTCGGCGGCGGCGCGGGGGGACGGCTTCACGCTCGACCAGCTCTTCGGACCGCTGTCGGGGCCGCGCCGTGCGGCGATGCGCTGCGCGCTGGCCCCCACGACGATGAACCTCCTGGGCCGGGCCGGGTATCACCGGGTGCTGGCCGCGGGGCTCGCGAACGTCGTGCGCCGCACCCCCGCCGTGGTGACGATGGGCTTCGCCGACGAGACCGCCGGACGCGCGGACCTGCTGCGGGGCGGGGCACGGCTGGCCGACTACTGGTGGCGGGCGACGCGGTCCGGGCTGTCCCTCCACCCGATCAGCGTCGTCCTCCAGCACGACGATCTGAGAAACCGCCTGGCGGCGGAACTCCGCCTGCCCGGCCGGACCTTCTTCGTGAGCCGGGTCGGCGTGGCCGGCCGGCCCGCGCCACGCTCCCACCGGCGCGCGAGCGCCGCCGCGCACGTGGCGATCTGATGCCCACAGCACGGAACTAGTTGCATTCGCAAGAATCTCGGCGAGCGGTTCATGAAGGCGAAGCCGCGCCCTATCCCGCAGTCGACTTGGACGTCTCAAGCCACCCTCGCAGTGCGCACAGGCGTGCTAAGTTTGGCCGCATGACGCTTATCGGGGGAATCTCTAAGAAAGGGTTTCGACACCGATCGGTCATCGTCGGCGTCGAACCATACGTCCCGTACTCTCGCCGGCCGAAAGCTCACGTATGACGACTCGTATTCTGGTGTGCTGCGACCGCGTCATCATGGGCGAGGGAATGCGTGCACTGCTGGAGCGGCACAACCTGAAGGTGCAGGTCGAGACCACGCTCCGGAGCGCCCTCAACGCCGCGGCCGAGACCGGGCCGGACGTTCTGATCGCCGTGGCCCCACTGGTGACCATGGACGAGCTGGACAAGGTGACGGAACTCGCGCGGCTGAGCAAAGTCGTTCTGCTGGCCAAACCCGAGAACACCCACCGGGCATTCGAGGTACTGCGCGTCGGAGTACGGGCGGTATTGTCGGCGGAAACCTCGGTCGAAGAGTTGGTGCACGTCATCAAGACCATCACCGAGGTGAATGCGATCATCGCCCCGGCCGAGGCGCGGGAGGTGCTGACGCAGTATTGGCACAATAACGTGCCGAAGAGCTTACGACCCGAACTGACCCCTCGGGAAAAAGAGGTACTGACCCTACTGACCCGGGGAAAGACCAACACCGAGATGGCCGAGGCACTGTCCGTCTCGTGCACGACCGTCAGGTCCCACGTCCATCACCTCCTGCGCAAACTGGGTGCGGCGACCCGGGCACAGGCCGTCGCCATCGCCTACGAGTCCGGACTCCTGGGAACCTGCCCCCAGACAGGCGCCCCGGGCCGGTGAGAGCGCAGCCGGGTCCGTACGGCTTCATCCTCCGTACGGACCCGGCCGCCCTCCGGCGCGCCGCGGCCGGAGTTCAGGGCAATGCCGTGTACCCGGGTTCTATGCGTTCCCCGCTCGTCTCGTCGACCACCGACGCCATCGAGTCGAACGCGGCGACGAGGCCCTGAAATGCCTCCGTTTTCATGTCCCTGGAGAATTCGTCCAGTCCGCTCACGGTGATGACCTCGAAGTAATGGAATGCGGCGGCCTGTTCGGTCGTCACCCGCTGCACGCCGAAGGCGCGCACGCTGGGCAACCGGGGGCAGGTGGCGTAGTCGACCTCCCGGACCCAGGTCTCGAACCGGGCGGGGTCGACCCCGTCGTGCAGGCGAATGCGGTGGATGATGACGTCCATGGTCGGTCTCCCTGGGTCCGGCGTCAGCGACGCCCGGCGGGGCGGCGGGCACCCAGGCCCAGCGCCCGCGCGATGTTGTTCTTCTGGATCTCGTTGGTGCCGGAGAAGATCCGGGCGGGCAGCGCGTCCCGCAGCAGGGTCTCGGCCGTCCCGTCCATCACTCCCATCGCGCCCCGCAACTGCACGGCGTCCAGACCGAGTTGTACGGCCGCCTCGCTCACCGCGATCTTCGCGAGGGCCGGTCCGATCTCGTCCGCGGTGCCGTCGGCCAGCGCCCGCGCCGCACGGTAGAGCAGCAGCCGGGCGGCCTCGTAGCGCCCCAGCATGTCGACGATGCGGTGACTGACCGCCTGGAACCCGCCGATGGGGGCGCCGAACTGCTCGCGCTCCCTCGCGTGGTCCACCGTGGACTCCAGCACCCGGCGCATCGCTCCGAGGTAGGCCGCGAAGAGACAGGTGCGCTCCCACTTCATCGACGAGGAGAAGATGGTCGCCCCCGACCCCTCCTCCCCCAGGACCGCGCCCGCCGGAACGACGCAGTCGTCGAAGTGGACGTCGGCCGTCGGCGAGCCGCGCAGCCCCACCTTGTCGTGCGGGCGCCCCACCGTGAGTCCCTCGGTGGACGCGTCGACCAGGAACGTGGTCAGTCCGAAGAAGCCGCCCTCCGGGTCGGTGGCGGCCTGCACCACGAACACGTCGGCCACCGGGGCGTTGGTGATGAAGCACTTGGTGCCGCTGAGCACATGGCCGCCGTCGACGCGACGGGCGCGCGTCCGCAGCCGCAGCGCGTCCGACCCGGCGTCGGCCTCGGTGATGGCGTGGGCGGCGATCCGCTCACCGGAACTCAGGGCCGGCAGCCACTCGTTCCGCTGCTTCCCGGTGCCGAACTCGACGATGGGCATGACGGCGGCGAACAGGTGCGCGGCGACCGAGAAGGCGAAGCCGGTGTCCGCGCAGCCGTACCCCAGGGCCTCCATCGTGGCGGCCGCGGCCACCGCGTCCAGGCCGCTGCCGCCGTACTCGACCGGTACGACGGTGCCCACCAGGCCCTGTTCGCCGGCCAGCCGCCAGCGCCGCCGGAAGTCCGCGGCGTCGGCGAAGCGGCCCGCGGAGTCCAGCTCGCGCCGGGCGAACCGGACGACCATGTCGCGCATTTCCTCGGTCTCGGCGTCGAAGTCGAAGTTCATCGCGTTCCGTCCGTGCCTTCCTCGATCAACAGGTGGTAATTGATGCCGCCGGTCCCGAACGCGCTCACCGCCGCGCGGCGCGGGCGGCCCTCCGCCGCGGGCCACGGCGCGGCCTCGGTGGCCACCCGGGCGGGGACGGCGTCGAGGGCGAGGTCCGGGCTGAGGACGCGCAGGTTGACGCTGGGCGGCAGGGTCGTCAGCCGCAACGCCTGGAGGGTGCGCAGGAGTCCGGCGGCACCGGCCGCCGCGAAGGTGTGGCCGAGGAAGGACTTGGCGGATCCGACGTACAGGGGCGCCGAGCGCCGGCCCGTGCCGTACACCTGGGCGGCCGCGGCGATCTCCACCCGGTCGCCCAGCCGGGTACCGGTGCCGTGCGCCTCCAGGTAGTCCACCTCGTCCGGGCCGAAGTCGACCTGCGCGAACGCCTGCCGCACGGCCAGCGCCTGGCCGTCGGCGTCCGGGGCGATCAGGGACTTCGCGTCGTTGGACGCGCCGAGCGCGCGGAGCACGCCGAACACCGGATCGCCGTCGCGTCGCGCGTCCGCCAGCCGCTTGAGCAGGAACAGCGCGCAGCCGTCGCCCGGAGTGAAGCCGTCGGCGTCCACGTCGAACGGGGTGATCCTGCTGTGCGAGAGCAGCCCCAGCGCGGAGCACAGCACCATGTCCCGCGGGTTGCACGGCAGTTCCACGCCTCCGGCGACGGCGTAGTCCGCGCCGCCGGAACGCAGCCGGCTCACGGCGACGTCGAGGGCGGCCAGCGAGGAGGCACACGCGGCCTCGACCGCCACCGGTACGGCGTCCAGGCCGTGTTCGTTGCCGACGAGTGCCGCGATGCCGCTGGCGACGCAGCCGTCCCACGCGGTCGGCAGGTCGACGGGCCCCGGCTCCCCGAAGCGGTCCCGCACCAGCTTGGTCAGCGCCTCGACGTCGTCCGGGGACAGCGCGTCGAGGGCGGTCAGGGAGCGCACGTCGGCCTCGAGGTCGTCGAGACACAGCCCGTTGTGCAGCCGGCGCTCCCGGGAGAGGCCGAGGTTGCTGCCGACGGCGACCGTGCCGACGCCGGCGAGTGATCGTGAGGGCTTCCCGTAGCGGGCGAACATCTCGGTGGCCACGTCGAGTCCGAGGCGCTGGGCCGCGTCCATGGCCGCGTACCGGTGGGGCGGGATGCGCAGTCCGGCCGGGGGCGCCGACGGCACCGGGACCGGTGCGCCCAGGTCGGTGTAGCTGCGGCCGCGGGCCAGTGCTCCCGGGGCGTGGTAGAGATCCCGGTCGAACAGCTCCGGCGGCAGCGGTCCGATGCGGTCCCGGCCGGAGAGCATGGTCCGCCAGAAGGCCTCCGCGTCGGGCGAGTCGGCGAAGCGGCCACCGAACCCGACGATCGCGATCGGCTCCGCCCCGGCACGACCGGGCGCCCCGGCGGCCACCCCGCCCGCTCCCGGCCGCCTCGGCGAACCGGCGGCCGTGCTCCCCGCGTCGGGCACGTGTTCCTGGAGGAGGAGGTGGCAGACCGTTCCGGTCAGGGACGCGCCCATCACCGCCGCCCGGCGGGGCGTGCCGTCCGTGGCGGGCTCCCAGGGCTCGGCCGTGCGGGGTGCGCGGAACGGAGCGTCCGCCGGGTGGTCCGCGGGACCGGCGTCGGCTCCGGTCCGCAGCGGGGGCACGGTGCCGTGGTGCAGGGCCAGTGCCACCTTCGTGACGCCAGCCAGACCGGCGTTGGCGAAGGTGTGGCCCAGCCGGTCGCGCACATTGCCGAGCGCCACCGAGCCCGGCGGCGCACCGGCGTGCAGGCCGGCGAGGGCGTCCCGCTCGGCGCCGCCCACGGCGGCCGTGCCGTACCCGGCGCACTCGACGAACCGCACCGACCCCGCCGCGACGCCCGCGGCACGGTGCGCCGCCTCGGCCGCCTCCCGGCGGTGCGCTGCCGACAGCGAGTAGCGGAAGGTCCCGTGCCGCGCCTCGTGCCTCAGGGCGCAGTCGAGGATGTCCGCGTAGACGCGGTCGCCGTCGCGTTCCGCGCTCGACCGGCGCTTCAGCAGCAGCGCGCCGAGCCCTTCGGCGAGCACGGAACCGTCGCCGCTCCCGTCCGGGGCCTCCCCCGGCCGCGCCGTCAGCCCCTTGGCCGCCAGCGCCCGCCGCGCGAAGCGGCCCTCGGTGCGCTGCCCCACCACGACCAGCGCGGCGTCGGTCAGCCCGGCGCGCAGGCTGTCCACCGCGTGCGCGAGTGCCCAGTACGACGTCGCGTCCGCCGACTCCACGGCCAGGGTGCGCCCGCGCAGCTTGAAGGCGGACGCGATGCGCGCCGGGATCGTGCTGGCCATCTCCCCGACCCGGTCGTGCGGTGAGGCACCGAGCCGGCGTGCCAGCACGCCGTCGAGCTCCCGCGCGGCCTCGCGCGCGTCGGTGCCGGGCCACGGCCCGGTCGCGAGGACCGCCGCGAGATCACGGGCGTACCGGGCGCCGTCCACGCGCAGCGCGTTGGCGTACTGCCGGTCGAGCCCGAGGCAGGTGCCGACGACGACGTCGGTACGGTCCGGCAGGCGGCGGTCGGCCGCTCCGGCGTCGTCGAGGCACTGGCGGGCCGCCTCCACCATGAGCAGCTGCAGGCGGGCCATGGAGGCGGCCTGGGCCGGCGGGATGCCGAACCGGGCGACGTCGACCTCGATGTCGCCGAGGCCGCGCGGCGCGGGCTCCGGGGCCGCGCCGGGCGGCGGTGGGCCGGCGAGCAGGAGCCGCCACAGCTCGGCGAGTCCCAGGGCGCCGGGATAGAGGGCCGACATTCCGACGATGGCGATCGGTTCCGTGGGGCCCGGCACCGCCGCTGAGCGCTTGTCTGGCAACTTCTCGTCCCTGTTGGCGATGGAGCCGGCGGGGCCGGTCACGCGGTGAGCAGGCTGGTGTCGGCCGGGGAGTAGGGCTCGCGCCACAGCGCGGACGGCAGCTTCAGCACCGGGTCCTGCGCGAGGATCTCGGCATGCCGCCGGCGCAGCGGCGTACCCGGCTGGACGCCGAGTTCCTCGTCGAGCTGCTTCCGCGCCAGACGGTACGACTCCAGGGCGTCACCCTGGCGTCCCACGCGGTAGAGGCCGACCATCAGCAGCTCGCAGAACCGCTCGCGCAGCGGGTACTGCGCCACCAGTTGCCTCAGCATCGCGATGGCCTTGGACTCGCCGCCCAGCAGGAGCATCGCGCTCAGCAGGTCCTCCAGGACCGTGAGCCGGCGCTCCTCGAACAGGGCGACGGCGCCCCGGCAGCGCCGGCCCTCGCCCGCGTCGATCAGGGCGGGACCGCGCCACAGCCGCAGGCCCGCCTCCAGCGGTTCCACGGCACGGGCGGGGTCGGAGGGCAGCAGGGCCGCGCCCTGCGAGGCGAGCCGCAGGAACCTGTTGCCGTCCACACACTGCGGGTCGATCTCCAGCAGGTAGCCGCCGAGCACGGAGCGCAGAACGCCGCCGACGAGGTCGGGACAGGCGCGCTCGTTGATCAGTTTCCGCGCCCGCGCGGCGTGCGCCTGGAGGGCGTTGAGGACATTGTCGGGCGGGTTCGCGCCCCACAGTTCGTCTGCCAGGTCCGCGAGCGAGACGGCGCGGCCCGCGTCGATCGCGAGCGTCGCCACCAGCGTGCGGACCTTGCCGGCCCGGATCCCGCCGCCGCTGTGCAGCGTGTTGATCGATACGGGCCCCAATATGTTGATTTCCACATATCCCCCGATGTTGCCGGTCGGTCGGACCGCCTGCCACGCCACCCGTGAGCGGACGGGTGGCGCCTGTGTCGATTGGCTTTCGAACGGTCCTCGAACCGCTGTCTTGCCGGGGTCCATCGTGGCAAGTGCCCCCCGACCCGTCATCCACCGAACGATCGGATTCCGGCCTCAACAGGGGCCCGGCCGAACGCCCTCGTGCCATCAATGTGTTGAGGCGCGGAGCTCTCCGATTCAACGAATCTCGAACGGTGTACGGCGCGACGCGGGCGGGGGCCGCGCCCACCCCGGCGGGGTCCGGCCGCGGTGGACCGGCATGATGGTGCCCTGCGGCCCTCAGCAGGTGCCGCGGATGTTTGCCCGTCGAGCCGAAAGAGGAAAATGAGCGGGACGTACGCCTACGTCAGAGGGCTCGGAAGAAGAGTGGTGTAGAGCCGTGCACATTGTCATCATGGGCTGCGGGCGCGTGGGCTCCGCCCTCGCCCAGACCCTGGAACAGCAGGGGCACACGGTCGCCGTGATCGACCGGGACCCCACCGCCTTCCGACGTCTCGGTTCCTCGTTCGGTGGCCGCCGGGTCACCGGCATCGGCTTCGACCAGGACACCCTGCGCGAGGCGGGCATCGAGGACGCGGGTGCCTTCGCGGCCGTCTCCAGCGGGGACAACTCGAACATCATCGCCGCCCGCGTGGCGCGCGAGATGTTCGGCGTGGAGAACGTCGCCGCCCGCATCTACGACCCCCGCCGCGCCGAGGTCTACCAGCGCCTGGGCATTCCCACGGTGGCCACGGTCCGCTGGACGGCCGACCAGATGCTGCGCCGGCTGCTCCCCTCGGGCGCCGAGCCGCTGTGGCGCGACCCCACCGGCGGGGTCCAGCTCGCCGAGGTGCACACGTCCCCGTCCTGGGTCGGCCACAAGATCAGCCGGCTCCAGGAGGAGACGGGCGTGCGGGTCGCCTTCCTCACCCGGCTCGGGGAGGCGATCCTGCCCTCCTCGCAGACCGTGCTGCAGGAGGGTGACCTGGTGCACGTGATGATGCGCACCGACGAGGTCGACAAGGTCGAGGCGGCGTTCGCCAAGGGTCCCGAAGAGGAGGGCGGTCACTGATGAGGGTCGCCATTGCCGGAGCCGGCGCGGTCGGCCGTTCGATCGCGGGCGAGCTGCTGGAGAACGGCCACGAGGTCCTGCTCATCGACAAGGCGCCGACCGCGATCTCGGTCGAGCGCGTCCCGATGGCGGAGTGGCTGCTCGCCGACGCGTGCGAGATCACGTCCCTGGACGAGGCGGCCCTGCAGCGCTGCAACGTCGTCATCGCCGCGACCGGCGACGACAAGGTCAACCTGGTCGTCTCCCTGCTGGCCAAGACGGAGTACGGCGTTCCGCGCGTCGTCGCCCGGGTCAACAACCCGAAGAACGAGTGGCTGTTCAACGAGTCCTGGGGCGTGGACGTCGCCGTCTCCACCCCGCGTCTGATGTCGGCCCTGGTGGAGGAGGCGGTGAGCGTCGGCGATCTGGTCCGGCTGCTGCGCTTCAGCCACGGCGACGCCAACCTGGTCGAGCTGACGCTGCCGGAGGAGTCGGCCCTGGCCGGGATCCAGGTCGGTGACGTCGAGTGGCCCGAGGACACCTCGCTGGTGACCATCATCCGCGGCACCCGGGTGCTGACCCCGTCGGGGGAGGACTCGCTGGAGGCGGGCGACGAGCTGCTGTTCGTCGCGGCGCAGGCCCGCGAGGAGCAGCTGGAGGACCTGCTGTCGGCGCGGCGCGGCGACCCCGCGCGCTGACGATCGGGCGGTACGACGGTGGGGGCGCCCGGAGATCTCCGGGC
>NZ_JBHJVQ010000036.1:0-74803 GCF_042263835.1 Streptomyces sp. NPDC056128
CCTCGGAACGGCGCGGAATCGGTCGGCCACAGAAGTGCCCTCCGTTGACGCGCCAACCGCTGCGGGCGGACACCCCCCGACACGACCCCTTCGCGCCGTACGCGGCTCTCCCTCCCTCCTAGCTGCGGGCAGTCGTGCCGCTGGGGCGGCACGGGTGGGCGCGGCGGCAACCGGCCAGCGCCGGGTCGCGTCACCCACCCGCGGGCCACATCCGCGCCGGGCAACACGTGAGCGCCGGGGCGCAGAACCCCGGCCCGGTCAGCGCCCGCGTCCCGGTGTCAGTGGGGGCCGTTACGGTTCGTGCATGGCTGCTCGTGCGAAGTCCACCAAGGAACGGCCGTCCTTCCGCTGCACCGAGTGCGGCTGGCAGACGGCCAAATGGCTCGGTCGCTGTCCCGAGTGCCAGGCGTGGGGGACCGTCGAGGAGTACGGCGCGCCCGCCGTGCGGACGACGTCGCCGGGGCGCGTGACCACCTCCGCCGTGCCGATCGGGCAGGTCGACGGGCGGCAGGCGACCGCGCGGTCGACCGGTGTGCCGGAGCTGGACCGGGTGCTGGGTGGCGGGCTGGTGCCCGGTGCCGTGGTGCTGGTCGCGGGTGAGCCCGGGGTCGGGAAGTCCACCCTGCTGCTGGACGTGGCGGCCAAGTCCGCGAGCGACGAGCACCGGACGCTGTACGTCACGGGTGAGGAGTCGGCGAGCCAGGTGCGGCTGCGGGCCGACCGGATCCGCGCGATCGACGATCATCTCTACCTCGCCGCCGAGACCGATCTCGCGGCGGTGCTCGGGCATCTCGACGCGGTCAAGCCGTCGCTGTTGATTCTGGACTCCGTGCAGACCGTCGCCTCTCCCGAGATCGACGGCGCTCCCGGCGGCATGGCACAGGTGCGGGAGGTGGCGGGGGCCTTGATCCGCGCCTCCAAGGAGCGCGGGATGTCCACCCTGCTCGTGGGGCATGTCACCAAGGACGGGGCCATCGCCGGGCCGCGGCTGCTGGAGCATCTGGTGGACGTTGTGCTTCATTTCGAAGGTGACCGGCATGCGCGGCTGCGGCTGGTACGGGGGGTCAAGAATCGGTACGGGACGACCGATGAGGTCGGCTGCTTCGAGCTGCATGACGAAGGGATCACCGGGCTGACCGACCCCAGCGGGCTGTTCCTCACCCGGCGTGCCGAACCCGTGCCCGGTACCTGTCTGACCGTCACCCTGGAAGGCCGCCGGCCGCTGGTGGCCGAGGTGCAGGCGCTGACCGTGGATTCCCAGATTCCGTCGCCCCGGCGTACGACCTCGGGGCTCGAGACGTCCCGGGTGTCCATGATGCTGGCGGTGCTGGAGCAGCGTGGTCGGATCAGTGCGCTGGGGAAGAGGGACATCTACAGTGCGACCGTGGGCGGGGTGAAGCTGTCCGAGCCGGCCGCCGACCTCGCCGTCGCGCTCGCGCTGGCCAGTGCGGCCAGCGACACTCCGTTGCCCAAGAACCTCGTCGCGATCGGTGAGGTCGGCCTCGCCGGGGAGGTGAGACGGGTCACTGGCGTACAGCGCCGGCTCTCCGAGGCGCACCGGCTGGGCTTCACGCACGCCCTGGTACCGAGCGACCCCGGCAGGGTTCCCGACGGCATGAAGGTCCTGGAGGTCGCGGACATAGGGGACGCCCTGCGGGTGCTTCCGCGCTCGCGTCGGCGAGACGCCCCACGGGAGGAGGAGGACCGCCGGTAGACTTTGCCCTGGTCTCGCCCGTCCGTACGACCGAGTGTGCGACACGGGCGCACCAGAAGAACCTGCGACCGGAGGAGTGCAGTGGCAGCCAACGACCGGGCAGCAGCTCCCGGAAAGTCCGGTGGGAGTGCCGGTGCCGATGGCCTGATGCGCGCCTCGCTGAGCGCCGTGGCGCCCGGCACGCTGCTGCGGGACGGCCTGGAACGGGTCCTTCGCGGCAATACCGGCGGTCTGATGGTGCTGGGGTCGGACAAGACCGTCGAGTCGATGTGTACGGGCGGCTTCGTGCTGGACGTCGAGTTCACGGCGACCCGGCTGCGCGAGCTGTGCAAGCTCGACGGCGGGATCGTGCTCTCCTCGGACCTGTCGAAGATCCTGCGGGCGGGCGTGCAGCTGCTGCCCGACCCGACCATTCCGACCGAGGAGACCGGCACCCGGCACCGTACGGCGGACCGGGTCAGCAAGCAGGTCGGCTTCCCCGTCGTGTCCGTTTCGCAGTCCATGCGGCTTATCGCCCTCTATGTCGACGGGCAGCGGCGCGTGCTGGAGGACTCCGCGGCGATCCTGTCCCGGGCCAACCAGGCGCTCGCCACCCTGGAGCGCTACAAGCTCCGGCTCGACGAGGTCGCCGGCACGCTCTCCGCGCTGGAGATCGAGGACCTGGTGACCGTCCGGGACGTGTCGGCGGTCGCCCAGCGGCTGGAGATGGTGCGCCGGATCGCCACCGAGATCGCCGAGTACGTGGTCGAGCTGGGGACGGACGGGCGGCTGCTGGCGCTTCAGCTGGACGAGTTGATCGCCGGCGTGGAGCCGGAGCGCGAGCTGGTCGTGCGGGACTACGTGCCCGAGCCGACCGCCAAGCGGTCCCGTACGGTCGACGAGGCGCTCGCCGAGCTGGACAAGCTCAGCCATGCCGAGCTGCTCGAACTGTCCACGGTGGCCCGGGCGCTGGGATACACCGGGTCTCCCGAGACGCTGGACTCGGCGGTGTCGCCGCGCGGGTTCCGGCTGCTGGCGAAGGTGCCGCGGCTGCCGGGCGCGATCATCGACCGGCTGGTGGAGCACTTCGGCGGCCTGCAGAAGCTGCTCGCCGCCAGCGTGGACGACCTCCAGACGGTGGACGGCGTCGGCGAGGCGCGGGCGCGCAGCGTGCGTGAGGGGCTGTCGCGGCTCGCTGAGTCGTCGATCCTCGAGCGGTACGTCTGAGGGCGGTACGCATGAGAGCGGTACGTCTTGCCGGTCCTGCTCTCTCGCGTCAGTCGTTCTTCAGCACGAAGGACGTCCGGACCTTCTCGAAACCGGGCGCCTTCGCCTCCACCAGGTACGTCCCCGCCTTGGCCGAGCCCGCCGGGGGCGTACCGCACTCGGGGGCGCTCGGCTTGCGGTCCCACTTCACGGTGTAGGTGATGCCGCTGTTCGCGGCCACCCGGTACTGGAGGCTGGCCTTGCTCTTGTCCTCGACGCAGTCGTCCGAGGCCCAGTAGGCGTCGTCGCCGCTGGCCGGGGTGATGGTGAACACCGCGTGTTCGGGGCCCAGATCGACCTTGCAGTCGCCGCCGGAGGTGTTCCGCGCGGTCAGTTCGAAGGCGGGGGTCTGTCCGGGCGTGTAGCTGTTGCGGACGCTGCGCAGGCTGAACTTCACCGCGCTCGGGGTGCAGTTGGGCAGGGCCGAACCGCCCGGCAGCGCGTCTCCTGCGCCGACGCCCGTCGCCGCGCCGCCCCCGGAGCCCCCGCCGCCCGCGCTGCCCGGATTGTCGGCGTCCTCGCCGGAACCGGCGCCCCCGCCCGAGCCGTCCTCGCCGCCGGAACCCGAACCCGACCCCGTACCACCGGAGTCCGCGCTTCCCGACTCGTCGCGGCCGCCCGGGGCCTCACTGATCGCGGGCCCGGATCCCGAGGGTCCCGGAGTGATCGACGGGGCCGGGTTCTTGCCGTCCGCTCCGTCGTCGCGTCCCTTGCCGCCGCCCCCGCCGCCGGAGACCACGATCCACGTGATCAGCAGCGCCAACAGGGCGAACAGGGACAGCAGTACGGCCCTCCGTCGCCAGTAGATGGAGGAGGGAAGCGGCCCGACCGGATTGCGCAGAGATCCCACGGCGCAAACTGTACGAGAGATCCGCGCGTTCCCTTGTCCCACCCGCCGTTCAGGCCCGCAACTTTTACGGATCATCATCCCGGAGACCGACCCCGACCCCCTGCCGATCGTCAGGTGTCGGACGTGTCGATCGCAGGGTGTGACCGTTTCGGGCAGCCGCCTACCGTCCGTGAGCATGACCTTCGAGGATGACGATCTCTATCGCGACATCACCGGCTTCGCCCAGGACACCCCGACATGGGTCCAGCACACGGCGGAGGTGGGGACGGAGGCGGGAATCCTGGTGTTCGGCGCGCTGTTCGTCCTCGCCTGGTGGCGGTCGCGGCGCGGCGACCCACGGGCGTTCGCGATCGCGGTCCTTGCACCTGTGGCCACGGCTGTCGCGTATGTGTGCAGTGAACTGCTCAAGTCCGTTGTGGAGGAGGAGCGTCCGTGCCGGGCGGTCGCCGGGGCGGGGCCCTCGCTGGCGGAGTGCCCGCCGACCGGTGACTGGTCCTTCCCGAGCAACCACGCGACGATCGCGGGCGGTGCGGCCGTCGCCCTGGCCCTGGTCCGGTGGACCGCGGTCCGGGTGACGGCGCCGCTCGCCCTGCTGATGGCCTTCTCCCGGGTCTTCGTCGGCGTCCACTACCCGCACGACGTCGTCGCCGGGCTGCTGCTCGGCGCGGTCGTCGCCGCCGTGGCCGTACGGCTCGGCATACGTCCGGCGACGCGGCTGGCCGAGGCGATGCGGGGCTCGTCGGCGCCGGTGGTGCGGTGGCTGACCGGGCCGGGGGCCGTGCCGCCGGGCGCGTACGTCGGCTCGCACCGGCGCCGTTGACGGGCGGCGGGCGCCGGGCGAGGGGGCCTATGCGTCCGCCTCGACCAGGCCCGCTTCGTAGGCCACGATCGCGGCCCGGACCCGGTTGCGTACCTCCAGCCGGTCCAGGACCGTGCTCACGTACGCCTTCACCGTGCCCTCGACCAGATGCAGCCGGGCGGCGATCTCCGGGTTGGACAGGCCGGCGCCGACGAGGCCGAGGACCTCGCGTTCCCGGGGGCTGAGCCGGGCCACGCGGGCGCGGGCGTGCTCCTCGCGGGCGAGCCGGCCGCTGCCACCGCCCCGGCCGAGGTCCTCGATGACGTACCGGGCGACCTTCGGGGAGAGGAAGGCGGCGCCCTCCGCCACGGCCCGTACGCCGGCCATCAGTTCGTACGGGTCGCCGGACTTGAGCAGGAAGCCGGTGGCACCGGCGGCCAGGGCGCGGGCCACGTAGGTCTGTTCGGAGAACGTGGTCAGCATGGCGACGGCGGTGCCGGGGACGGTGCGTACGATCTCCTCGGCCGCCGTGAGGCCGTCCAGGCGGGGCATGCGGATGTCCAGCAGGGCCACGTCGGGGCGGTGCGCGCGGGTCAGTTCGACCGCCTCACGGCCGTCGCCCGCCTCCGCGACGACCTCGCTCTCGCCGCCGCTCGCCAGGATGGCGCTCACCCCCGCGCGGACCATCGCCTCGTCGTCGGCCAGCAGGACCCGGATCACCGTACGGACTCCTCTTGTTGGTGCGTGTCGGCGCGTTCGCCGTCGACTCCGGGGACGACGTCCTTCGTGAGGAGTCGCCGCCGGTCGTCGAAGCAGAGCCGGAAGTGGTCGATGGAGACGAGGAGTTCGCCGCTGGCCCGGTAGTAGCGGCAGTCGGCGGCGTCCGGCGGCGGCGCGGGGGCGCGGTCGGTGGGCGGGTCGTGTGCCTCGCGGTCCGGCAGTACGGGCGCGATCTCGTCGTAGGCGGTCCCCGGGCGCAACTGCGCGTAGGCGCTCGGGGTGAGGACCGAGCGGGTCTCGGTGTAGGCGTACCAGGCGAAGGCCGCGCCGACCAGGACCAGTCCGGCACCGGCGGCGGCGCCCAGGCCCAGGGCGACGCGGCGGCGGGCGCGGGCGAAGGGGGCCGTGGGTGAGGGGGCGGGGGTGGGGGCGAGGGTCCGCCCGGCGGGGACGTGGGCCCGGACGCGGAAGCCGTCGCCGTGCGGGGCCGCCGTGAAGTCGCCGCCGACCGAGGTGACGGCGGCGCGCAGCCCCAGCAGGCCCGAGCCGCCCGCCGAGGGGGAACCGGGGCCGGTGGCGGCGGCGTTGGTGACGGTCACCGTCGTTCCGGAGGGCTGGTCGGTGACCGCTACGACGACGGGGGCGCCGGGTGCGTGCCGGGCCGCGTTGGTCAGGGCCTCGCGCACGATCCGGTAGAGCAGCCGGTCGGCGAGGCCGCCCGGTTCGGCGGCCGGGACGGGAGTGTGCCGTGGGTCCCAGCGGACGGGGAGTCCCGACTCGGCGGCGCGGGCGACGAGTTCCTCGACGGTCTCTCCGGACGGGGTGAGCGGGAGGGGCTCGTCGTCCTCGCGCAGGACGCCGATGATGCGGTGCAGGTGGTCGGTGGCGTCGGCGGCGGCGACCCGCAGTTCGGCCGCGGCGGTGCGGTGGCCGGTGCCGAGGCCGGGGGCGACCTGGAGGGCGGCGGCGCGCAGGGCCAGCAGGCTCAGCTCGTGGCCGAGGGAGTCGTGCATGTCCTGGGCGATCCGGGCCCGTTCGCGCAGTCTGGCCCGTTCCTCCGCGTGCCGTTGCTCGTCCTCCAGGCGGGCCGCCCGGAGCCAGCCGGCCTCGGCGAGCGCGCGGCTCTGCCTCCAGTAGCGGCCGCCCAGCCAGGGGAGGACGCAGCCGAAGAGCAGGGTGCCGGTCAGGACCAGCGCCTCGGGCGCCGGGTCCACTCCGACCAGCGCGATCCGCGCCGCGCCGACGACGCCGGTGCCGGCGAGGACGGCCACCGCCGGGTGAGCCCGCGGGGCTCGCAGGCCGAGCAGGAGGGCGAGGGTCGCGAGGGCGGGGCCGTAGGAGACGCTGAACAGCGCCGGGGTGTCGGCGATGCCCAGGGCCGCCGTCAGCGCGAACGCGGCGAGCGGCCGGCGCCGGGCGAGCGCGGCGGCCACCGCGAGCACGCCAAGACCGGCCAGCTGCTGCCAGAGGGGACGCGGCTCGTTCAGGCCGATCCGGTCGGCGGTGACCGCGGGGAGGGCGAGGACGCACCAGAACAGCGCGCCGCGACCGACGGGGGCGAGCCGGGCGGAGCGCGAGCTGGGGGCGTGCGAGCCGGGCGTGAGGGGCGCGCGCGGGTGCGCGTCCGCCGGGGTGCCGGCGACTCCGGCGGCGGATATCCCGGCGTCGGCGGCCGGGCGCGTACCTTCCATGGGCCGACGCTACAAGCGGCGGACAGGGCGGCGCCCCTGCCGATCGTCAGGTGTCGTGGACGCCACCGGGTGACTGTCCGCCCGTGCTCCGGGGACTCCCACGCCCCTCCCCGCCCCGTCGGCCGGACCGAAATCCTTCCCGCCCCCGCCACCGGGCGGAGACCCTCCACCAAGCCGACACCACAAGCGGCGAACCCGGCGGCGCCCGCCGATCGTCAGGTGTCGTGGACGCGACCGGGTGACTGTCCGCCCGGGCTCCAGGGACTCCCACGCCCCTCCCCGCCCCGTCGGCCGGACCGAAATCCTTCCCGCCCTCACCGCCGGGCGGAGACCCTCCACCAAGCCGACACCACAAGCGGCAAACGCGGCGGCGCCCACCGATCGTCAGGTGTCGTGGGCGCCACCGGGTGACTGTCCGCCCGGGCTCCAGGGACTCCCACGCCCCTCCCCGCCCCGTCGGCCGGACCGAAATCCTTCCCGCCCCGCCACCGGGCGGAGACCCTCCATCAAGCCGACGCCACAAGCGGCGAACCCGGCGGCGCCCGCCGATCGTCAGGTGTCGTGGACGCGACCGGGTGGCGGTGCACCCGGTGGGTGGTCTCGTCGTGGCAGGATCGGAGGGTCATGACTGCGCCCACGAAGTCCTCGCACAGCGGCCCCTCCGACCCCGCCGCCGCCTCGTCCGGCGTGCCGTTGCACGCCCCCGTCATCGACTGGTTCGCCGAGCACGCGCGCGACCTGCCGTGGCGGCGCCCGGAGGCCGGCGCGTGGGGCGTGATGGTCAGTGAGTTCATGCTCCAGCAGACGCCGGTGAGCCGCGTCCAGCCCGTCTACGAGCAGTGGCTGGCGCGCTGGCCGCGCCCCGCCGACCTCGCCGCCGAGGCGCCCGGCGAGGCGGTCCGCGCCTGGGGGCGGCTCGGCTATCCGCGCCGCGCCCTGCGGCTGCACGGTGCCGCCGCGGCCATAACGGAACGGCACGGCGGCGACGTACCGGCGGACCACGCCCAGTTGCTGGCGCTGCCCGGCATCGGCGAGTACACGGCCGCCGCGGTCGCCTCCTTCGCCTACGGCCAGCGCCACCCCGTGCTGGACACCAACGTGCGCCGGGTGTTCGCCCGCGCGGTCACCGGCGTGCAGTACCCGCCGAACGCCACCACCGCCGCCGAGCGGAAGCTGGCGCGTGCGCTGCTGCCGGAGCAGGAGACGCGGGCCGCCCGGTGGGCCGCCGCCTCCATGGAGCTGGGCGCGCTGGTCTGCACGGCGAAGAACGAGTCGTGCCAGCGCTGCCCGATCGCCGCGCAGTGCGCCTGGCGGCTGGCCGGCAAGCCCGCGCACGACGGACCGCCGCGCCGCGGCCAGACGTACGCCGGCACCGACCGGCAGGTGCGCGGCCGGCTGCTCGCGGTGCTGCGGGAGGCGTCCGGGCCGGTGCCGCAGTCGGCCCTCGACCAGGTGTGGCACGAGCCGGTCCAGCGGGCCCGCGCCCTGGACGGCCTGGTGTCCGACGGTCTGGTGGAGCCGCTGGCGGACGGGCTGTACCGGCTGCCGCTGAGCTGACGGACAGCGGGGTCACAGGGGCGGCGGTGCCGGTGTCACAGAAACACCGGTCCCGTCGGCCTCGGTTACAGCCCTGGTAACGGGCAAATCGCCACTTACTGTCATCAAGTGGCCCGCTGATTTACCCGGTTCCTCCTTCCGTTACACAACCGACGGACAGCCGAGTGTTCGTCGCAGGCTGCTCCGCACAGCGCCGTGACAACGCTTCCCTACCTTCATTTCTGTGCCCGGCGGGCACGGCAGGACCAGGGACCACAGGCAGTGGGCCGGCGGTGACCACACCGGCGGAGTACGGGGATCGGAAGGCGGTTGACCATGGGCGAGGTGCTCGAGTTCGAGGAGTACGTCCGGACGCGGCAGGACGCGCTGCTGCGCAGTGCCCGGCGTCTGGTCCCGGATCCGGTCGACGCCCAGGACCTGCTGCAGACCGCGCTGGCGCGGACGTACCGCCGCTGGTCGACAATCGAGGACAAGCGGCTGGCCGACGCCTACCTGCGCCGGGTCATGATCAACACGCGGACCGAGTGGTGGCGGGCGCGGAAGCTGGAAGAGGTGCCCACCGAGCAGCTCCCCGAGTCCTGCGTGGACGACTCCACCGAGCAGCACGCGGACCGCGCCCTGCTGATGGACGTCATGAAGGTGCTCGCCCCGAAGCAGCGCAGCGTCGTCGTGCTGCGACACTGGGAGCAGATGTCCACGGAGGAGACCGCCGCCGCCCTCGGCATGTCGGCCGGCACGGTCAAGAGCACGCTGCACCGGGCGCTCGCCCGGCTCCGTGAGGAGCTGGTCGCCCGCGATCTGGACGCACGGGCGCTGGAGCGTGAGGAGCGGGAGCGTTGCGCGGCCTGACCGTCGGTCGATCACCCGGGGAGACCCGGAGGGGCACGCAGGCGACGAGTGCGGCGGTGGCCGTGTTCGTCGCCCTCGGCGTGTGCCTGTCCGGCTGCGCGGCCGGCGGCACCGGCACCCGTGACGAGGGCGCGGCCCACGCGGACGCGGTGGGCGGCGCCGCCGCCTCCTCGCCGGCCGCCTCCCCCTCGAAGGTCCCCGACCGGGTGGACGCGGTGCGGCTGGTCAAGTCGGACCCCAAGGTCTCCGAAGAGGTCAAGCACGAGCTGAAGCCGTGCGTCGCCGACGAGTACCCCGTCGACGTGTCCTACGGGGAGCTGACCGGCGGCACGGCGGAGGACGTCGTCGTCAACGTCCTGACGTGCGGTGACGCGGTGGGTGTGGGCAGTTACGTGTACCGCGAGGAGGACGGCGCGTACCAGAATGTGTTCCGGACCGAGGAGCCTCCGGTCTACGCGGAGATCGACCGGGGCGATCTGGTGGTGACCAAGCAGGTGTACGAGCGGGGCGACCCGGTGTCCAGTCCGTCCGGCGAGAACGTCATCACGTACCGCTGGGCGTCGGGCCGGTTCTCCGAGCAGTACCGCACCCACAACGACTACAGCAACGCCGCGGGCAACGCGCCGACTCCGGTCCCGGACGCGGACGGCTGAGGCGGGCGGGCGTGAACCGATCGGGCCGCTCGCTCCGATGACCGGGTGAACGCGGTGCGCGGCCCGGGCGTCCGTCCCAGTGGGCCTCCGTGACCGCCCCCGCGTCCGGCGACCGCACCCGACCCATCACAACGAGGACTGAGAGCACCGGGATGGCAGACCAGACCCACGTCCTGTTCGTCGAGGACGACGACGTCATCCGCGAGGCCACCCAGCTCGCCCTGGAGCGGGACGGCTTCGCGGTCACCGCGAAGCCCGACGGGCTGTCCGGCCTGGAGTCCTTCCGGACCGACCGGCCCGACATCGCGCTGCTCGACGTCATGGTCCCGGGGCTCGACGGGGTGAGCCTGTGCCGCCGGATCCGGGACGAGTCCACGGTGCCGGTGATCATGCTGTCGGCGCGGGCGGACTCCATCGACGTCGTCCTGGGTCTGGAGGCCGGTGCCGACGACTACGTCACCAAGCCGTTCGACGGGGCCGTGCTGGTCGCCCGGATCCGGGCGGTGCTGCGGCGCTTCGGCCACGCCGGCGGCGGGGACCGGGGGGACGCGGCGGACCACGCGGACACCGGGGGCGTGCTCACCTTCGGCGAGCTGGAGGTGGACACCGACGGCATGGAGGTGCGCCGGGCCGGGCGGCCGGTGGCGCTCACCCCGACGGAGATGCGGCTGCTGCTGGAGTTCTCCTCGGCGCCGGGGACGGTGCTCTCGCGCGACAAGCTGCTGGAACGGGTCTGGGACTACGGCTGGGGCGGGGACACCCGCGTCGTCGACGTGCACGTGCAGCGACTGCGCACCAAGATCGGCCAGGACCGGATCGAGACGGTCCGCGGCTTCGGCTACAAGTTGAAGGCCTGAGGCGGGATACAGGGATATGCGGGGGTTCTTCCGACGCCGGACCGCCTCGCCTCCGGGACGCCCGGACGGCCGCACGGGGCCGGACAGCGGTACGCGCGGACCGGGTCCGCATGGGCCGGGTTCGCATGGGCCGGGACCGCATGCGCCGGGTCCGCATGGGCGGGGTTCGCATGGGCGGGGCCCGAACGGTCCGCGTCCGGACGGCACGCGTCCGCGCGGCCTGCGCGCGCGTGGCATCCGCACCGGGCTGCGCTGGAAGCTCAGCGCGGCGATCGCGCTGGTCGGCGCGCTGGTGGCAGTCGTCCTGAGCCTGGTCGTGCACAACGCGGCCCGGGTGTCGATGCTGGACAACGCCCGTGACCTCGCGGACGACCGGATCCTGATCGCCCAGCGCAACTACGAGCTGTCGGGGCGGCAGAACTTCCCCAACGCCAAGATCGACGATCCCGAGCTGCCGGTGGAGCTGCGCCGCAGGGTGGAGGCCGGGCAGCGGGCGACGTACGTCTCCGAACGGGACGACGGGGTGACGGACATCTGGGCGGCGGTGCCGCTCAAGGACGGGCACGTGATGTCCCTGCACTCCGGTTTCACCGACCGCAGCGCGGACATCCTCACCGATCTCGACCAGGCCCTCGTCATCGGCTCCATCGCGGTGGTCCTCGGCGGCAGCGCGCTCGGCGTGCTCATCGGGCGCCAGCTGTCGCGGCGGCTGCGGGACGCGGCGGCGGCCGCGAACCAGGTCGCCAACGGGGAGCCGGACGTGCGCGTCCGGGACGCCATCGGCGGGGTCGTCCGGGACGAGACCGACGACCTCGCGAGCGCGGTGGACGCGATGGCGGACGCGCTGCAGAAGCGGCTGGAGGCCGAGCGACGGGTCACCGCGGACATCGCGCACGAGCTGCGGACGCCGGTGACCGGGCTGCTCACCGCCGCCGAGCTGCTGCCGCCGGGCCGGCCGACCGAGCTGGTCCTGGACCGGGCGAAGGCGATGCGCACGCTCGTCGAGGACGTCCTGGAGGTGGCCCGGCTCGACGGGGCCTCGGAGCGGGCCGAACTCCAGGACCTGATGCTGGGCGACTTCGTGACCCGGCGGGTGGCTGCGAAGGACCCGGCCGTGGAGGTGCGGGTGATCCACGAGTCGGCGGTCACGACCGACCCGCGCCGCCTGGAGCGGGTGCTGTTCAACCTGCTCGCCAACGCCGCCCGGCACGGCCGCTCGCCGGTCGAGGTCAGCGTCGAGGGCCGGGTGATCCGGGTCCGCGACCACGGGCCGGGCTTCCCCGAGGACCTGCTCGCCGAGGGCCCGAGCCGCTTCCGCACCGGCAGCACGGACCGGGCCGGGCGCGGACACGGGCTCGGACTGACCATCGCGGCCGGCCAGGCCCGGGTCCTGGGCGCCCGCCTCACCTTCCGCAACGTCCGCCCCGCCGGCGCACCCGACCACGTCCCGGCCGAGGGCGCGGTCGCGGTCCTGTGGCTGCCGGAACACGCGCCGACGAACACGGGGAGCTATCCGATGCTGCCGGACCGGGTGTCCGGCGGGGGTGGGGCGTAGGGGTTGTGCCCGCCGGGGCGGCGTCCGGGCGAGGGCGGGGCGTAGGGGCTGTGCCCCGGCGGGAGCGTCCGGGCAGGGGCGGGGCGTAGGGGCTGCGCCCCGCCGGGGGCGCCTGGGCGGAGGCGAGGCGTAGGGGCTGTGCCCGCCGGGGGCGTCCGGGCGGAGGCGAGGCGTGAGGGCTGCGCCCGCCGGGAGCGCCCGGGCGAGGGCCAGGCATAAGGACTGTGCCCCCGCCGGGGCGGCCAGGCGGAGGCGAGGCATAGGGACTGCGCCCGCCGGGCGGGGGACGTCCGGGTGGGCCCCAGGCGTGTGCACCGCCCGCAGGTGTGGCCGCTGCGGCGCCCACGTACCGGGAACCACGACGCCGACGCCACCGGGCACCCGATCGCGGTGCCACGCACCCAGCCGGAATCATGACGCCGCCAGACGCACGGCCGCGGTACACGCACGTGCCGGGACCGGAGCGGTGGTGGCCGTTCGCGGGCCCGGCAGGGGAGGGTGGCCCTTCCGTGCCGGGCCCGGTCCCGGTCCCCCGGCGCGACGTGAGGGTGCGGACCGGGACGTCTCGGTGTGTCAGGCGCCGAGGGCGTCGATGAGGGCCTTGGTGACGTCCTCGGTGGTGGCCGTGCCGCCGACGTCACGCGTGAGGACGCCGGCCGCCGTGGTGGCCCGGATCGCCCGGTGCAGCCGGGCCGCCTCGTCGGGGAGCCCGAAGTGCTCCAGCATCAGGGCGGCGCTGCCCACCGCGCCGATCGGGTTGGCGAGCCCCTGGCCCGCGATGTCCGGGGCCGATCCGTGGACCGGCTCGAACATGCTGGGGAAGCGGCGCTCGGGGTTGAGGTTGGCGCTCGCGGCCAGGCCGAGGCTCCCGGCCAGGGCGCTGCCGAGGTCGGACAGGATGTCGGCGTTGAGGTTGGAGGCGACGACGACCGACAGGTCCTCCGGGTGCAGGACGAACTTGGCGGACATCGCGTCGACCAGGACGCTCTCGGTCTCCACGTCCGGGTAGTCCGCGGCGACACGCTTGAAGACGTCGTCCCACAGCGTCATGCCGTACTGCTGGGCGTTGCTCTTGGTGACGGAGGAGACCTTGCGGCGGGTCCGGGTACGGGCCAGGTCGAAGGCGAAGCGCATGATCCGCTCGCAGCCCACCTCCGTGAACAGTGCCGACTGGACGGCGACTTCGCCGCCCTGCCCGCGCCCGGAGAGGTTGCGCCCGCCCAGGCCCGCGTACTCGCCCTCGCTGTTCTCCCGGACGACGACCCAGTCCAGTTCGGTGTGGTCCGCCTTGCGCAGGGGGCTCTGGACGCCGGGCAGGAAGTGCACCGGGCGGACGTTGGCCCACTGGTCGAAGTTCTGGCAGATCTTCAGCCTGAGGCCCCACAGGCTGACGTGGTCGGGGACGGTCGGCCAGCCCACCGCGCCGAAGTAGAGGGCGTCGAAGTCCTTGAGCTGCTCCAGCCCGTCGTCGTCCATCATCGTCCCGGTCCGCTCGTAGAACGCGCAGCCCCAGGGGAACTCCCGCCAGTCGAAGGCGAACGCCCCGCCCGAGTCGGCGGCGAGGGCGTCCAGTACGGCGCGGCCCACGGCGACGACCTCGGCGCCGACACCGTCGGCGGGAATGGCGGCGATGCGGAAGGTGCGGGGTGCGGTCATGAGGAGCCTCCGGTGGGCCGGGGTCGCACGGCTCGGACAGGGCCGCGAGCCGGGGGAGTTGACGTTTTCTTCGACGGCTCGAGTCAAACCGGCGGACGCCGTCCCCGTCCAAGACCTGCTTCCGATACGACCCATAGGCGCGGCCGATGGGTTCAGCCGCTGTGCGCGCCCCGCTGTCCGGCGTACGAACGCGTCAGCTCCAGGAAGGCGCGGGCGCCGGGGGTGAGGTGCGCGGGCAGGCTGATCATGGCGACGTGGAGGTGTGCGGTGGGCTCGATGCGCGCCACGGCGGCGCCGCAGCGGCGGGCCAGCCGGGTCCAGGAGGCGGGGAGCACCGCCATGCCGACGCCGGTCAGTACGAGGGGCAGGACGGACGTGCGGTGGTCGACGACGGCGACGATGTCCGTGCCCTCGGTGTGCGCCATGACGTCGTCCACGATCGTGCGCATCAGGCTCCCGCCCCGGGAGGCGATCAGCTTGCGCCCGCCGAGGTCTTCCGGCCGCAGCGTCGCACCGTCCTCCAGTCCCGCTCCCGGCGCCGCGACCACGACGAACGGCTGCTCCTCCACGGGCAGGACGTCGACCCCGGACACGGTCACCGGCCGCTCCGCGCCGAGGAGCCCCAGCTCGCAGGCGCCGCTGCGGACGAGGTCCACGACGCCCTCGGGGGTGAACGCGGCCCGGCTGCTGACGGTGACGGACGGGTGCAGCTCGGTGAAACGGTGGATCAGGCTGGTCAGCGGCTCGATGCCGGGCGAGGGCATGGCCGCCACCTCGACCGTGCCCCCGTGCAGGCCGGACAGCGTCGCCGCCTTGTCCCGTACCGCCACCAGGTCGCGCAGTACGCGCCGGCTCGGTTCGAGGAGTTCCTGCCCGGCCTCGCTGAGCACCACGCCGCGGCCCATCCGGTGGAACAGCGACACGCCCAGGTCGGCTTCCAGGTTGGCCATCGCCTGCGACAGCGACGGCTGCGCGACGTGGAGGACGGCAGCCGCCTTGCTGAAACCACCGTGCTCCACGATGGCGAGGAAGTACTCCAGCTGCCGGGCGTCCACCGTGCCTCCCAGTGCCCCGTGGATCGGGCGACAGGTGGACCCTATCGGTTGACCGGCACCGCCCCGTCGCCCTCGGCCGGCCGCGTGGCGGGCACGTCGGCCCCGGTGACGGCCGCCTTCCCCGTCCCCTGCGCGACGGGGGCGTCCTCCCGCAGGCCGCCGGAGAGCACTTGGCGGGCGCGGGCCAGATCGAGGCCGTTCTCCCAGCGGGCGACGAACAGGGTGGCGACCGCGTTGCCGCAGAAGTTGACCAGGGCCCGGCACTCCGACATGAACTTGTCGATGCCGAAGACCAGCATGATCCCGGCGGCCGGCACATGGCCGACGGTCGAGAGTGTCGCGGTCAGGGCGATGAAGCCGCCGCCCGCGACCCCGGCCGCGCCCTTCGACGTCAGCAGCATCACCGCGAGCAGGCCGAGTTGCTGGCCGAAGGAGAGCGCGGTGTCGGTGGCCTGGGCGATGTAGAGGGTGGCGAGGGAGAGGTAGATCGCCGCGCCGTCGAGGTTGAAGCTGTAGCCGGTCGGGACCACCAGTCGGACGGTGGACTTCTCGGCGCCCATGAACTCCAGTTTGCGCATCAGTCCCGGCAGGGCGGGCTCGGCGGTGGACGTGCCGAGGACCAGGAGGAGTTCCTCCTTGAAGTAGCGCAGGAGCTGGAAGATGTTCAGCCGCACGTAGGCCGCCAGCACCGCGCCGAGCACGACCACGACGAAAAGGAAGGAGGTGACGTAGAAGAGCAGGATCAGCGAGCCCAGGCTGGTCAGCGTCGACAGGCCGAACTTCCCGATGGCGTACGCCATCGCGCCGAAGGCGCCCAGCGGGGCGACCTTCATCACGAACGACAGGACCTTGAAGACCACCTCGGTGAGGCGGTTGACCCCGGCGATGATCGGCTCGCCCACCGTGCCGACGGCCCGGAGGGCCACCCCGAAGAGCACCGCCAGGAAGATCACCTGGAGGATGTCGCCCTCGACGAACGCCCCGAAGACACTGTCCGGCACGATGTGGGTCAGGAACTCCCACCAGTGCTGGTGCTCCCCCGTCTCGACGTAGGAGCCGGCCTCGCCGGAGACCTCGATCCGCGAGGGGTCGGCGTGCACTCCGTCGCCGAGCCGGAACAGGTTGATCGCGACGAGCCCCGCGGCCATGGCCACGATGGTGCCCACCTGGAAGTAGGTCAGCGCCTTCACCCCGGTCCGGCCCACCTGTTTGAGGTCCGCGACTCCGGTGACGCCGCCGATGATGGTCAGGAACACGATCGGGCCGATGAGCATCTTCATCGCGGTGATGAAGGTGGTGCCGATGGGCTCCATCGAGGTGGCCAGGTCCGGCCACCGCCACCCGAGCACGATCCCGATCAGGATCGCGACCAGAACCTGCACGTAGAGCTGCCGGTACCAGGGCCTCTTCCGCACCACGGCCTCGCCTGCGGCTTCCTTCGGGGCATGCGTCACTGCAACCTCCATCCAGGCACGGACAAGGCCCGTCGGCGCACGCGGCGAAACGCGTCCGTGAGAGAGCGGAGCGCCGTCCGTCCGGTGCCGGCTTCGCGGGCCCGGGTACGAGACCGGGTCCCGACCGGCCGTCGCACCATCGACGTGGTCAGTGAAGCGGGTCACAGGCGAGGAGGTCCACGACCAAAAATCGATGCCCCGTATAGGCAGTACCTATACGGGGCGCCGCAGCGGGAGGGGACGGTCGACGCCCCCTAGGTCCCTAGCAGGCGAAGTCCTGGTCCAGGTCGAGGCCGCCCTCGCGGGGCTGGGTGAAGGAGAACCAGTTGCCGGAGTCGTCGCGGAAGAGGGCCTCGGTGCCGTAGGGGCGCTCCTGGGGCTCCTGGAGGAACTCGACGCCGCGGTCCTTGAGCTTCTTGTAGTCGCCGTGGATGTCGTCGGTGGTCAGCACGCCGGCGCCGAGCGCGCCCTTGGCCACCAGCTTCCGGATCATGTCGGCGGACTCGGGGTCCATCGCCGGGCCGCTCGGGAGCATCAGCGTCAGCTCGACGTCGGGCTGGTTCGGCGAGCCGACGGTGAGCCAGCGCATGCCGCCCTCGCCCATGGTCATGTCGGTGCGGACCTCCAGGCCCAGCTTCTCGGTGTAGAACTTCTTGGCCCGCTCCTGGTCGAGGACCCAGACGGTCGAGATGGCGAGACCTTTGATCATGGCGTGCTCCCGTGTTGTCGCGCTCGTTCCGCGGCCCTTGTGGCCTGCCCGGCCTGCTCTGCCACCGTAGGCAGGGCGGCCGTCAGTCCGCTTCTCCGGAATTGCGCCGCACCCCGCCCGCCCAGTGCATGACGTAGCAGCCCGGTATCAGGGCGGTCCCGCGGCCCACGTGCTTGGTCCGGTACTCGCTCGGGGTCAGGCCGGTCCACGCCTTGAACCGGGTGGAGAAGGTGCCCAGGCTGCTGAAGCCGACCAGGTGGCAGATCTCGGTCACGGACAGGTTGGCGGTGCGCAGCATGTCCTCGGCTCGCTCGATACGGCGGCGGGTGAGGTACTGGCCGGGCGTCTCGCCGTACGCCTCCTTGAAGGCGCGCAGGAAGTGATACCGCGAGTACCCGGCGTGCGCGGCCACCGCGTCGAGGTCGAGGTCCGGGTCGGCCCAGTCACGGTCCATGGCGTCCTTCGCCAGCCGCAGCTGCCGCAACTTGTCCATGGGCCGATGGTGACACGGGGTACCGACATCGGCCGGGTACCGGATGTCACAGGGGCAGGGGGCGGGTGTCGACGAGGTTCGCCATGACGAGGGTGGAGCTGAGGCGCTGGACGCCGGGGAGGGAGGCGAGGCGTTCGTCGTAGAGGCGCCGGTACGCCTCCAGGTCGCGGGTCACGACGCGCAGAAGGTAGTCGGGGTCGCCGAACAGCCGCTGGGCCTGCACGACATGGGGGACTTCGGCGACGGCCTGTTCGAAGGCGGCGACGGTCGGGCGGTCCTCGTAGCGCATGGTGACGAAGACCAGCGCCTCGAAGCCCAGGCCGAGCGCGGGCGCGTTCAGTGCCGCGTGGTAGCCGGTGATCGCCCCGGAGCGTTCCAGGGCGCGCAGGCGCCGGTGGCAGGGAGAGACGCTGAGGCGGACCCGCTCGGCGAGTTCGGTCAGGGTCAGCCGACCGTCCTTCTGCAGCTCCGCAAGAATCTGCCGGTCTACGTCGTCCATGGAGCAGATTCTTCCACGAGTACGACCGGGCGAGGGAAGAGTTGGAAGCACCTTTCGCGCAATCTTTCCTAATCTGCCCTGGAGGCCTTGGAGGACCTGGAGGCCCTGGCAAGTGTGAGGTGTGTAGACGTGGAGATGGCCGGCATCGCGGCGTTCTGGACGGTGTCCTTCCTGCTGGTACTCGTCCCGGGGGCGGACTGGGCCTACGCGATCACGGCGGGGCTGCGCCACCGGTCGGTCCTCCCCGCGGTCGGCGGGCTGCTGAGCGGATACGTTCTGCTGACCGCCGTCGTCGCCGCGGGCCTGGCCACCGCGGTCGCCGGTTCACCGACGGTACTGACCGCGCTGACGGCCGCCGGGGCGGCGTACCTGATCTGGCTCGGCGCCACGACCCTGGCCCGCCCGGCGGCGCCCCGGGACGAGCGCGGCGACGAGGGCGCCGACGCCGGCTCGTGGGTGGGCCGTGCGGCCAGAGGGGCGGGCATCAGCGGCCTCAATCCCAAGGCGCTGCTGCTGTTCCTCGCCCTCCTGCCGCAGTTCACCGCCCGGGACGCCGACTGGCCCTTCGCCGTTCAGATCGTCGCGCTGGGCCTGGTGCACACGGCCAACTGCGCCGTGGTCTACACGGGGGTCGGCACCACCGCGCGCCGGATCCTGGGCGCCCGCCCGGCCGTCGCCACAGCGGTGACCCGCTTCTCGGGCGCGGCGATGATCCTGGTCGGCGCCCTGCTGCTGGTGGAGCGGCTGCTCGCCCAGGGCTGAGCACAGCAGTTGGCTACCGCATGCCCTTGATGAAGGACTGCCAGGCGTGGGCACCGACGGTCACGACCGGACCGGCCGGGTTCTTGCTGTCCCGGACAGGGACGGAGCCGACGGGGCAGTTGTCGGCGACCTCGACGCAGTCGCCCCCGTTGGGGCCGCTGTAGCTGGACTTACGCCACTGGGGCTCGCTCGGTCCGGTGTTCATAGCGTTCCTCCATTACGCGGGCGATCAGCGCCGCCGAGTCCTTCACGGAGAGGGCGGCCGCTTGCAAGTGAGCGTAATTGAGGCTGGCCTCTTTGATGGTCTCCGGGTTGGCCGTCATATGGCCGGACATCATGTCCTCCGTGTAGAAGACGTCCGGATGGTCATCGAAGCGCAGGATATTGAACGCCCCCTCAAGGCCGGGGTGTTCGCCGCTGGACAGCGGTAGCACCTGGATGCGCATCCAGCGGTGGCTGGTGAACTTCAACAGGTGGCCCAGTTGGCGCCTCATCACGTCCTCGCCACCGACTGGTCGGTGCAGTACGGCCTCGTCCAGGATCACCAAGGCGAGAGGCGGCTTCTCCCAGTCCAGGATGCGCTGGCGTTCCAACCGAGCAGCCAGCAAACGGTCGAGTTGCCCCGGCCTGCCTGTAGCCAACACCGCCCGCGCGTACTCCTCCGTCTGCAGCAGGCCGTAGACCAACTGCGCCTGATACGTCGAGATGTACGCCGCCTTCGCCTCCATCTCCGCGTACGGCTGGAACCACGTCGGGAGTTGGCTGCGCAGCACCAGACCGATCAGCCGCGAGAACAACCCGTCCGTGCCCAGCGCGGCGTCCACCCGCTCGCTGAAGTCCCGCGTCGGGACCTTCTTCGTCGTCTCGATCTGGCCGACCAGTGAGCCGGTGCAGAAGATGATGTCGCCGAGCTGGCCCTGTTTGAGGCCGTGGGCCTCGCGCTGGCGGCGCAGTTCCCAGCCGTAGTAGTCGAGGGGGGACGCGGTCGGGTCGAGGGACTGGACGTTGGCCACTGCGGCACCTCACTCCGGGACTGCGGACGGCAACACCTCGCGGTGTTCGTTCCTGTGCGTAGTCGAGCGTACGCAGCCCGTCGCAGCCTTGTGGCGTGAACCACGTAACCGGTCCGCAGGCGGCGGACGTTGAGAGCCAGTACCACGCCGAGTTCGCCATGGGTGCGCACTCGGCCCGGCACCTGCGCCGTGTCCTGCGGCTCTACCTCGTCCGCTCGGGTCTGTCCGACGTGACCGACGCCGCCGAGCCGGCCCTCACGGAGCTGGTCGCCGACGGCTGCCCGGAGTTGCCGGTTCCGGCGACGGTCGACACGCTGAGCGACGGCGGGCAGGGCAAGACGGTGTGGTTCGAGTGCGTCGGCCGCGCGGATCCGTAGGCACCGCGCACACTCGGCGAAACCCGGTTGTGCCCGGGTCGGTGATCCGCTTGGGTCCGTGGTCGTGACTTCCTTGAGTGATCTCGTGCGTCCCGACCGTTATCCGCGCTCCTCCCGTTACGACCCCGCGTGGCTGCTCGGCCTCGACATGGGCCCGAATCCGCTGTGGCTGCTGGAGGACCTCGCCGGGAGCCTCGATCTGCGGCCGGGGATGCGGATTCTCGACCTCGGCTCCGGCAAGGGCGCCACGTCGGTGTTCCTGGCCCGCGAGTACGGCGCCGAGGTCGTCGCCGCCGATTTGTGGATCGCGCCCGAGGAGGCCGCGGCCGTGTTCGCCGAAGCGGGGGTCGGGGACCGGGTGCGGGCGGTGCGGGCGGAGGCGCACGCCCTGCCGTTCGACGAGGAGAGCTTCGACGCCGTCGTGAGCGTCGACGCGTTCGAGTACTTCGGCACGGCGGACGGGTATCTGCCGTATCTGGCGCGGTTCCTGCGGCCCGGCGGACAGCTGGGGATGGCGACGCCCGCACTGACGCGGGAGGTCCGTGAGCTGGGGGCGATCCCGCCGCACATCAAGGACGTGGTCGGCTGGGAGGCGATCGCCTGGCACACCGCCGAGTGGTGGCGCTTCCAGTGGGCGATCACCGAGCTGGTGGAGGTCACGTCGGCCCGGCTGCAGCCGGACGCGTGGCGGGACTGGCTGCTGTGGACCCGCGCGGGCGCGGCGCACCGGGCCGACGACAGCGGCTCCGAGCAGCGCGTCATCGACATGCTCACCGCGGACGGCGGCGAGTACCTCTCCCTCGCACTGGTCACCGCGCGCAAGGGGTGAGCACACCGCCGGGTACGGCGAAGACCTCCGGGGGCTGGGCCACCCGGAGGTCTTGGCGGAAGGTGGCGGACACGGGCCGCCGTGCGGTCAGACCGTCTCGGTCACCTGCGCCTTCGCCGTCTTCCCGTCGTCGTCGCCGTCGGCCGGGGCGTCGGCCGGCTGCGGGCCCGCGCCCTTCAGCGGGACCTCCTTCACGAAGACCGCCGCGACCAGGGCGACGACCGCCACCGCCGCGCCGAGCAGGAACGCGCCGTGGGTGCCGGAGGACACCGCGTGCTGGTAGGCGTCGCTGACCGCCTCCGGCAGCGCGGCCAGCGCGTCCGCGGTCAGCGTCGCCGACTCCTCCGTCGCCTTGGCTCCCGCCGGGGCCTGCTCCGCCATCACGTCCTGGACCCGGTTGTTGAACAGGGCGCCCATGATCGCGACGCCGAAGGAGGAGCCGAGGGTGCGGAAGAGGGTGGTGGACGAGGACGCGACGCCCATGTCCTTCATCTCCACGCTGTTCTGCGCCACCAGCATCGTGATCTGCATCAGGCAGCCCATGCCGAGACCGACGACGGCCATGTACAGGCCGGAGGTGAAGCGGGTGGTGTCGGTGTCCATGGTCGACAGCAGGAACAGGCCCACCGTCATCAGCGCGCCGCCCGCCACCGGGAAGATCTTGTAGCGGCCGGTGTTCGTGGTGACCCGCCCCGCCACCATCGACGTGACGAGCATCGCGCCCAGCATCGGCAGGAGCAGCAGCCCGGAGTTGGTCGCGGACGCGCCCTGCACCGACTGCTGGTACAGCGGCAGGAAGAGGGTGGCGCCGAACATCACGAAGCCGACGATGAAGCCGATCAGGGACATCAGCGTGAAGTTGCGGCTGCGGAAGATGTGCAGCGGCACGATCGGCTCGGCCGCCCTGGTCTGCCAGAACACGAACCCGACCAGCGCGGCGACGCCGATGCCGATCAGCTCCATGATCCGCGCGGAGGTCCAGGCGTACTCGGTGCCGCCCCAGGTGGTGACGAGCACGATGGCCGTGATGCCGATGGTCAGCAGCGCGGCGCCCAGATAGTCGATCCGCGCCTGGCTGCGCTTCTTCGGCAGGTGCAGGACGGCACTGACGGCGACCAGCGCGACCGCGCCGAGCGGCAGGTTGATGTAGAAGGACCAGCGCCAGCCCCAGTGGTCGGTGATGGTGCCGCCGACCAGCGGTCCGCCGATCATCGCCAGCGCCATGACGCCGGCCATCATGCCCTGGTACTTGCCGCGCTCCCGCGGCGGTATGAGGTCGCCGATGATGGCCATGACGCCGACCATCAGACCGCCGGCGCCCAGACCCTGGACGGCGCGGAAGCCGATGAGCTGGCCCATGTCCTGGGCCATGCCGCTGAGCGCGGAGCCGACCAGGAAGATCACGATCGAGGTCATGAACGAGCCCTTGCGCCCGTACATGTCGCCGAGCTTGCCCCACAGCGGGGTCGAGGCCGCGGTCGCGAGGGTGTAGGCGGTGACCACCCAGGAAAGGTGCTCCAGACCGCCCAGCTCGCCCACGATCGTCGGCATCGCGGTGCCGATGATCATGTTGTCGAGCATCGCGAGCATCATCGCGATCATGAGAGCGAGCAGGACCACCCGCACGCTCCTCGGCTGCTTGCCGGTACCGGCTTCGCCGGTCCCCGCCTCCGGTGTCTTGGCCATCGCTCCCACTTCCCCCAGCTACCGCTGTCTTCCGATCCCACTTACTTGCCGACCGGCAAGTTGACTACGATCGGGAAGGTAGTCGCGTAACTAGCCGGGCGTCAAGTAAGTTTTTGGGAAAGGGCGCGGAGCGGGCAGAGTGCGCTGAGCAGGAGGTGCGTAGGAGGATGGGCGGCACGATGAACGGCACCAGGCAGCAGCGACGCCGCGGGGACACCCGCCAGCGCATCCAGGACGTGGCACTCGGGCTCTTCGCCGAGCAGGGGTACGAGAAGACCTCGCTGCGCGAGATCGCCGAGACCCTGGACGTGACCAAGGCCGCGCTGTACTACCACTTCAAGACCAAGGAAGAGATCCTCGTCAGCATCTTCGAGGATCTCTCGCGGCCGCTGGAGGACCTGATCGCCTGGGGGCGGGAGCAGCCGCACACCCTGGAGACGAAGCAGGAGCTCATCCGCCGCTACAGCGAGGCGCTGTCGGGTGCGGCACCGCTGTTCCGCTTCATGCAGGAGAACCAGGCGACGGTGCGGGACCTGCGCATCGGCGAGCTGTTCAAGACCCGCATGTTCGGCCTGCGCGACATCCTCATCGACCCGGAAGCGGACCTGGTCGACCAGGTCCGCTGTGTGAGTGCGCTGTTCACGCTGCACGCCGGGATGTTCGTACTGCGGGACCTCGAAGGCGACCCCGAGGAACAGCGCGCTGCCGTTCTCGAGGTCGCCACCGATCTGGTCACCCAGGCACACCGGGGAGCCGGGGGCTCCGGATCCGGGCCCGGGTCCTAGCCGGTCACCGTCGGACGGGTCACCGTCAGACGGTCACGCCCTTGTCCCGCAGGAACGAGACCGGGTCGACGGCCGAACCGTAGTTGGCGGTCGTACGGATCTCGAAGTGCAGGTGCGGGCCGCTGGAGTTACCCGTGTTGCCGGACTTCGCGATGGACTGGCCGGTCTTCACGACCTGGCCGGGCTTCACGTTCACCTTGGACAGGTGGGCGTACTGGGAGTACGTGCCGTTGCCGTGCTTGATGACGATCGCGTTGCCGTAGGCGGGGCCGTCACCGGCGCCGTTGCCGCCGGCCTTGACCACGGTGCCGCCGTGCGTGGCGACGACGTTGGTGCCGATCGGCACGGCGAAGTCCTGGCCGCTGTGCTTGCTCGCCCACATGCCGCCGTTCTGGGCGAAGCTGGCGCTGAGCTTGTACTTCTTCACCGGGTCCACCCAGGAGGCGGCCTTCTTCTTGGTGGCCGTCTTCTTGGCGGTGGCCTTCTTGGCGCTCGCCTGCTCGGCCTTCGCCGCCTTGGCCTGCGCCGCGGCCTGGGCCTCGACGGCGCTCGCCGTGGTGGAGGAGGTGGAGGCCGCCGTGGTGCCGGTGGCGGCCGCGACCCCGGCTCCCAGTGCGACCGAGGCTCCGAGGCCGGCGGCCATCACCGCGGCGCGGGTGCGAAGGGTCGTACGGGAAGAACGGGACGTGACACGCGGAAACATTCGAACCTCATGGGGACGGGTACAGAGGAAAGCCCCTCCGAGCGAGACGCACAGGGCGCTCGTCGGGCGGGCTCAACCTTGGTAACCCGGCGGGCCCGAACCGCACAAAGGTGTGATCTACGACCCTATTTAGTACTTGAGCGCGATACTTCACGACTCTTGACAGAGCAGCCATTCCGGACAAAACCAGCTCAGGCGCCCGGCGGCCGCCAACCGGCGTGCACCGTTATGTCCGATTTCGCAGTTCTCGCGGCTTCCACTATTCCCCGTAGTAAGGGACCAATGGCCTGTGCGCCATGTCACCGGTGACCGTGATCGAAAGGGCGCCGAATGTGACCGGGGCTACTCCCGTCCCGGTTAACCCGCCCCCCGTACAAGGGCGTTCACCTAGGCTCGGAGCATGGTCGACGTCACAGCACTCGGGGCACGTGTCGCGTCCAGCGCGGTCGCTCCGCTCGTCCGCAAGCTCTTCGTACGGGACGGGCCGGGGGCGGGGCTGGTGGACCGGCCGGTGCGGATATCGGCGCTGGTGTCGTTCCGGGGCGAGAAGCGGACCGTCACCCCCAAGGACGTCGACCGGATCGCCCAGGAGCTGGTCCGCCGGGCGCTGGCGGCGGCCGGACCCGGCGAGGAACCCGTCGGGGCCGGCGAGGCGACCGCCGTCAAGGACGCCCTGGCCCGCACCCTCGCCCGGCTCGGCGAGATCACCGTCGAGGACTACGAGGCCGTCGGGCTCGGCCCGGAGCGCTTCGCCCGCGCGCTGCGCACGGACGTGCCGCTGTCGCCGTACGGACTGAGCGAGGGCGGCCTGCTGCTCTACGAGCGGCTGCTGCACACCGCCTCGCTGCACATCCTGAACTTCCTCACCCAGCGCTCCACCTATGTGGCCCGGCAGCAGACCGTGCAGACCCAGCAGCTCGCCCGGCTCGTCCAGGGCGTCGACGTCCTGCTGGAACGGCTGCCGTCCCGGTCGGCCGAGGACGCCGGGTTCGAGGAGCGTTACGCGGATCACGTCACCGCCCGCTACGGCACCCTCACCATCTACGGGCTGGACGCCGGGACCCGGGAGTGGCCGCTGGACACGGCGTACCTGAGCCTGGAGGCGACCCGGCCCCAGGCGGGGCGGGACGGGCGCCGGGACACCGCGCACCCGATCGTGGCCGCCGAGCAGGTCCTCGCCGGCCAGGACCAGGTCTTCCTGCGCGGCGTCGCCGGCTCCGGCAAGACGACCCTGGTGCAGTGGCTCGCGGTGACGACGGCGAGCCGCGTCTACGACCACGGGCTGACCCACCTCATCGGGCGGGTGCCGTTCGTGCTGCCGATGCGCCGGATCGTGCGGCCCGGGGCCGAGCTGCCCTTCCCCGGCGACTTCCTGCGGGCCGTCGGCTGTCCCGTCGCCGGGGAGCAGCCGCCGGGGTGGGTGGAGCGGGTCCTGCGCGCGCAGCGCGGGGTGCTGCTGGTCGACGGCATCGACGAGATCGCCGGTGAGCGCCGCGCCGCCGCCCGGCGCTGGCTGCGGGAGCTGGTGCGGGCCTTCCCCGGGAACCTGTGGCTGGTCACCTCGCGCCCCTCGGCCGTACCGGAGGAGTGGCTGGCCGCCGAGGGTTTCGGCGAGCGCGTGCTGGCCCGGATGTCGCAGGACGACGTCGCCACCTTCGTACGGCGCTGGCACCGCGCGGCCGGTGCCGAGGCGTCGGTCGGCGAGGCGCTGCTGCGGTCGGTGCGGACCACCCCGGAGCTGACCGGGCTGGCCACCAACCCGCTCATGTGCGGCATGCTCTGCGCCCTGCACCGCGACCGGCGCGGCTTCCTGCCGCAGGACCGCAGGTCCCTGTACGAGGCCGCGCTGACCATGCTCCTCGAACGCCGGGACCGGGAGCGTGAGCTGCACGACCCCGACGGGATCCGGCTGGCGTACGCGATCCAGGTGCAGCTGCTGCAGAAGCTGGCGTGGTGGCTGATCCGCAACAGCCGCCTGGAGATGGACCGGGCCGAGGCGCTCCAGCTCATCGGCGGCGCGCTGCCCGCGCTCGACCTGGACGGGGCCGGTGACGAGGACGTCTACCGCGCCCTGCTGCTGCGCTCCGGGCTGCTGCGCGAGCCCGCCGAGGGGCGGGTGGACTTCCTCCACCGCACCTTCCAGGACTACCTGGGCGCCCGGCTGGCCGTGCAGGACCTCGACTTCGACCTGCTGGTCAACCACGCGGGCGACGACGCGTGGGAGGACGTCATCCTGCTCGCCGTCGCGCACGCCCGGCCCAAGGAGGCGGAGCACATGCTGCGCCGGCTGACCGAGGAGGGCACCCCGCGCGGCACCCTGCTGGCGGCGGCCGGGCTGCGGTACGCCGCCGAGGTGGAGCCCGGGACGCGGCGGCTGGTGGAGGAGCAACTGGCCGCCCTCGTCCCGCCGTCCACCTTCGAGCTGGCCGGTGAGGTCGCGCGCCGGGGCGGCGACCTGGTGCTCGCGCTGCTCCCGGGCCCGGAGGGCATCGACGACCTCACCGCCGCCATCGTGGTCGGCACCGCCGTGGAGGTGGGCAGCGAGGCCGCGCTGCACTTCCTGACCCGCTTCCGGGACCATCCGGGCCGGGACGTCCAGGTGATCCTGGCCGACTCCTGGCACCGCTTCGACCGGGACCGGTACGCCCGCGAGATCCTCGCCCACCTCCCCGAGCAGTGGCCCGTCCAGGTCTCCACCCTCGACGACCTGCGCTCGCTGCGCGCGATGGGCGGCTGGGAGCAGATCGTGGTGCGCGGCGCGTACCGGATCGAGGACCTGACCGCGCTGATCGTGCCGGAGCGCCTCAAGTACCTGGCGCTGGAGGCTCCGCACCCGGTCGAGGGCCTGGCCTGGCTGTCGGCCTTCCCCGCGCTGGACACCGTCCACGTGACGGCCGGCGGCGTGGACGCGGCCGTGGCCCGGGAGCTGCCGGCCGGGCTGGAGATCACCTGGGAGTCCGAGCAGCAGCCGTCCCCCATCCACCACCAGGGGTAGCCCACATCCATGGATACCGTCGTCCACACCCCTTCCGACCTCGCCGCGCCCCTCGTCCGCAGACTCTTCCGCGTCCCCGACCGGCCGCCGGTGGGGCCCGAACCGGTGCCCGCCCTCACCACCTGGCAGGGCCCCTCGGACGACGTCCACCGCGCCGCCGCCGACCTGGTGCACCTCGCCGCCGAACGGCACACCGCGCCCACCGCCGAACTGGCCCCGGTCGGCGACGTCCTGGCCCGCACCCTGCTGGCCATCGCCCGCGTCGACGTCACCGACGCCGACGCGGTCAGGATGGGCCCGCAGGACTACGCACGGCGGCTGCGGGGCGCGGTGCAGGGCGCGGACCGCGAACTGTCGCCGGACGCCGCCTGGTTCCACGACGCGCTGCTCGTCTCGGTCTGCCTGCACGTCCTGCACCATCTGGTGCGCCGCTCCCCCTACCTCCAGCGGCAACTGCCGGGCCGCGCCAGCCGGATCGCACAGCTGGTCGACCTGGGGGACGCCGAGGCGGCGGCCCGGCAGCCCGAACGGTCCGAGGAGGACGCCGCGTTCGAGACCGAGTACGCCCAGTGGGTGGCCCGGCGGCACGGCTGGCTGTCCATCGTCGGCGTGGACTTCCCCAACGCGCCCGACCGTTGGCCGCTGGAGGAGACCTACCTGAGCCTGGAGGCGGAGGAACGCAGCGGCGCCGCGGGCGTCACGGGGGACGAGCAGCGCACGGTGCTGCTCGCGGACCGGGCGCTTGAGGACCACGAGCGGGTGCTGCTGCGCGGCGGCGCGGGCTCGGGCAAGACGACCCTGGTGCAGTGGCTGGCCGTGGCCGCCGCCCGGCAGGGCTCCCGGGTCCCCTTCGTGCTGCCCGTACGCCGCTTCGCCCGCGAGGGGTTCCCGGCGCCGGACGACTTCCTGCACGCGGTGCGGCACCCGCTCGCCGACCGGGCGCCGGAGGGCTGGGTGGTGCGCACCCTGCTCGCCGGGCGGGCGCTGCTGCTGGTCGACGGCATCGACGAGGCGCCCGAGAAGGCGCGCGGCGAACTGCGCGACCGGCTCCGGCGGCTGCTGCGCGTCTTCTCCGGCAACGGCTGCCTGGTGACCTCCCGCCCCTCCGCCGTGTCGGAGGGCTGGCTCTCGGGCGGCGGGCTGGCCGAGGAGGACTTCGTCGAACTGTCCCTCGCGCCCATGTCGCGGGACCAGGTGACGCGGTTCGTCCGGGACTGGCACTCGGCGGCCCGGCTGGACGAGCGGGGCAGGACCCCGGGCCCCCGGGAGCGCGGCACGCTGGACGAGTACGAGCAGCGGCTCCTGCACTCCGTACGGATCTACCGCGAGCTGCGCCAGCTCGCCACCAACCCCCTGATGTGCGGCCTGATATGCGCCCTGAACCGGGACCGGGCCGGCTCCCTCCCCAGCGGCCGCAAGGAGCTGTACGACGCCGCCCTGGAGATGCTGCTGCAGCGCCGCGACCCCGAACGGGACGTGCTGTACGCCGATGACGTGCGGCTCCAGCAGAGCACCCGGGAACGGCTGCTCCAGAAACTGGCGCACGCCATGCTGGAGGAGGACGCCTCGGAGCTGACCGCCGAGCGGGCGGTCGGCATCCTGGACGCCGCGCTGCCCGCGATGCCCGCCGCCCGCGCCCAGGGCGACGGCGCCAAGATCTTCCGGCATCTGCTGCACCGCACCGGCCTGCTGCGCGAACGCTCCGGCGAGTCGGTCGACTTCGTCCACCGCACCTTCCAGGACTACCTGGCGGCGAAGGAGATCGTGGCGCGCGGCCGGTTCCCCACGCTGGTGGACCACGCCCACCGGGCCGAGTGGGAGGAGGTCATCCGGATGTCCGCCGCGCACGCCCGCCCCGAGGAGTGCGCGCAGTTCCTGGAGCGGCTGCTCGCCCCCGCGCCCGGGCTGCGCCGCCCGCAGATCAACCACCGCAGGCTGATGGCCGCGGCCTGCCTGGAGCACGTCACCGAACTCGACCCGGCCGTCCAGCAGCTCGTCCACGACCGGACGAAGAACCTGGTCCGCCCGACCACCGAGCTGGCCGCGCGCGGTCTCGGCTGGGTCGGCCCCATCGTCCTGGAGCTGCTGCCCGACCCCGGCCAGGTCCCCGACGACCGGCAGGCGCTGCTGCTCGCGCTCACCGCGACCCGGGTCGAGGACGACGCGGCCATCGACTACCTGGTCCGCCTCCGGTCCCGGTCCGCCCTGCCGGTGCGCACCGAACTCGCCCGGGGCTGGCGGAACTTCGACACCGAGCGGTACGCCCAGGAGATCATCGCCCACCTGGACCCGGACGGCCTGTACTTCCCGGTCGCCGACACCGCCGAGCTGGCGGCGCTGCGCGCTCTCGGCGGGCGGGCGCGCGTCCAGGTGGCCGGCGTGATGCGCGCGGAGGAGCTGACGGAGGGTCTGCTGCCCGGCCGGCTGACCCACCTCTGGCTCAACGCGGAGCTGCCGGACACGGACGTCTCCTGGCTCTCCCACTTCCCCCTGCTGCGGGTCCTGCGGGTCAATCCGCGGCTGCCGCGGGTGCGGAACGTGCCGGACGGGGTGGAGATCACCGCGTAACCGCAGGCCAGGACGCTGACTACTACTCAGTAACCCAATCGTTGCCGTCCGGCCACTTGCTCGGGCAAGCATGCACGCGACAACTTTGGTGCCGTCAGGCATCCGCGCAGGCATGAGAGGAATCCAACCCCCCATGACCGAACAGACCGGACAGACCAGACAGACCCGGCGTCCCTGGAAGCAGGCCGTCGGCACCGTGGCCGTCACCGCTGCGGCGCTCACCGTGGCGGTCACACCCGCCGGCGCCGCCACTCCCGAGGCCCCGGCCGCCGCCGTCTCGACCGCCGCCGTGACGGCAGCCGCCGCGGACGTCGACTACGACACCTGGCAGCGCGACTGCCGGGCCGTGATGGACCGCGCCCTGCCATATCTGAAGGAGCGGATCGGCGACGCCCGGCCCGGCGAGAAGCAGGCGATCGTCCTCGACATCGACAACACCGCCCTGGAGACCGACTTCGGCTTCAGCTACCCGCAGCCGGCCAACCGGCCGGTCCTGGAGGCAGCCCAGTACGCCCAGGAGCGCGGCGTCGCACTCTTCTTCGTCACCGCCCGGCCGGGCATCATCGAACTGCCCACCGAGTGGAACCTCGCCCACGCCGGCTACGACTCCTCCGGCCTGCACGTGCGCGGCTTCCTCGACCTGTTCCGGGACGTCGCCGAGTACAAGACCGAACAGCGCGCGAAGATCGAGTCGAAGGGCTACACGATCATCGCGAACATCGGCAACAGCGCCACCGACCTGTCGGGCGGGCACGCCGAGAAGACGTTCAAGCTGCCCGACTACGACGGCCAGTTGTCCTGACGCCGGATAGGCTCCCCTGGTCGACCGACCAGGGGGGCCGCAGGTGGAACCGACCGTACTCGGCGGAAAGCTGGCGTCCAGCCTGGTCGCCCCGCTGGTGAAGAAGCTCTTCGTGACCGGCGGCCCCGGCGCCGGACTGGTCGACCGGCCGGTCCGGCTGACCAGCCTGGTGTCCTTCAAGGGCGAGCAGCGCACCCTCGGCGAGAAGGAGGTGCGCGGACTCGCGGGGCGGCTGGTGGGCGACGCCCTGGACTCCCCCGGCGAACGCCCCTTCCCGCCCGACGAGGAGACCGCCGTCGCCGACGCCCTGGCCGCGCGGCTGCTGGCCCTCGGCGACCTGGACATGGACGACGTCCAGGCGGTCCGGCTGGGGCACCGGGAACTGGCCAAGCGGCTGCGGTACGGGGCGCCGACGGCCACCACCGGCCTGTCCGCCGACGCCTGCTACTTCCTCGACTCCGCGACCGAGTGGGCCTGCCTGCACATCCTGGAGTTCTTCACCCGCCGCTCCACCTTCGTCGCCCGCACCCTGGTGGAACAGGCCCGCGGCCAGGCGGAGTTGATCGCCAAGGTCGACGAGCTGATCACCCGCGTCCCACGTCCGGACGCCCGCGACACCGACTTCGAACGCCGCTATCTGCCCTACGCGGCCGAGCAGTACAACCACATCACCATCTACGGCATCGACCTGCGCGACTCCCCCGACAGATGGCCGCTGGAGGTCGCCTACCTGAGCCTGGAGGCGACCGGCGACGAGGAACCCGCCGCCGCCCTGCCCGGGGAGCGCACCGAACCGGAACGCACCGTCCGGCTCCCCGCCGAGGACGCCCTGCGCACCCACGACCGCGTGCTGCTGCGCGGCGACGCAGGCTCCGGCAAGACGACCCTCGTGCAGTGGCTCGCGGTCACCGCCGCCCGGGACGGCGACCGGGTCCCGTACGTCCTGCCGCTGCGCACCCTCGTGCGGGTGGGCACGCTCCCCGCGCCCACCGCCTTCCTCACCGCCGTGGGCTGCCCGCTCACCCCGCCCGACGGCTGGGCCGAGCGCGTGCTGACGGCCCGCCGGGGCCTGGTCCTCGTCGACGGCCTGGACGAGATCCCGGCCGCCGAACGGCACCGCACCCGCGACTGGCTCCTCGCCCTGATCCGCGCCTATCCCGGCAACCGCTGGCTGCTCACCTCCCGCCCCACCGCCGTACGCCCCGACTGGCTGGCCGCCGAGGGCTTCCGGGAGCTGACCCTGACCCCGATGCGCCAGGCCGACATCACGACCTTCGTGCGCCGCTGGCACGCGGCGGCGCGGGCTCCCGAGTACGAGGCCCAGCTGCTCGACTCCCTGCGCACCAAGCGCGACCTCGCCCGGCTCGCCACCAACCCCCTGATGTGCGGCCTGATCTGCGCCCTGCACCGGGAGCGGCGGGGCTACCTCCCCACCGGCCGCAAGGAGTTGTACGACGCCGCCCTCACGATGCTGCTCGCCCGCCGGGACCGGGAGCGGGGCATGGCGGCCGTCGAGCTGGGCGAGGAGGCCCAACTGGAGCTGCTCCAGCGGCTCGCGTACGCGCTGGTGCTGAGCGAGCGCACGGAGATGGACGTCGCCACGGCCGAGGGCATCGTGGAGCGCGCGCTGCCGTCGGTCGCCTCGGCGGCGGGACGGGGCGACGCGACGACGGTCCTGCGGGAACTGCTGCTCCGCAGCGGCCTGCTCCGCCGTCCCGCCGAGGGCACCCTGGACTTCGTCCACCGCACCTTCCAGGACTACCTGGGCGCCCGGTACGCGGTCGAGGAGGGCCACCTCGACGTCATCGCGGGCCACGCGGCCGACGCCCAGTGGGAGGACGTGATCCGCATGGCGGTGGCCCACGCCCGGCCCGGTGAGCGGGCGGTCCTGCTGCGCCGGCTCCTCGCGGCGGACACCCCGCGGCTGACGCTGCTGGCCCTGGCCTGCCTGGAGTACGCCACCGCGCTGGACCCGGCGGTGCGCGCGGAGGTGGAGGCCCGGGCGGGGGTGCTGATTCCGCCGGGGTCGACGGAGGACGCGAAGGCCCTCGCGGAGGCGGGTCCGCTGGTGCTGGAGCTGCTGCCGGGCCCGGAGGGGCTGTCGGACGCGGAGGCGCACGGGGTGGCGGTGACGGCCTCGCTGCTGGCGGCGCACGAGCCGGCCGGGGCCTTGGCGGTGCTGAGCAGGTTCCGGGACCACCCCTCACTCGACGTCCGGCGGCAGCTGGTCGGGACCTGGGACCGCTTCGAGGCGCGGGAGTACGCGACGGAGGTGCTGGATCACCTGGACCGGACGGCCCTCTTCCTGACCTGCCGGACCAAGGCCCAGCGGGAGGCGCTGCCCGCGATGGGACCGTGGACCCACCTCACGTTCCTCGGGGATCACCCGACGGCCGGGATCATCGACTGTGTGGCGGAGCCGGGGGCGGTCGAGGAGCTGCAGCTCGTCAACAACACCGAGGTGACCGAGCTGGGTGACCTGTCGGCCTTCGCGTCCCTGCGGCTCCTGCTGGTCGACTGCGAGGCGGTCCGGGACCTGGGACCGCTCACGAGTCTGTCGCTCACGGCTCTCCTGATCAGCCGGACCGCCGATCTCACCGGCCTCTCGGACCTGGCCTCGATCACCCATCTGACCGTGGCGCGCCGGCTCCCCGGCACGCGGCTGACGGACTCCCTCCCCGCGGCCGCGCCCCTGCAGTACCTGTACCTCGGCGACGACGCCATCGCCGGTACCGGTCTTCGGGGTCTCTCCCACTGGGAGACCCTGCAGGCCCTGTACCTGTCCCCCAGCACGCCCCTCACCGCCGAGGACTGGGCGGAGATCCGGCGACTGCCGCAGCTCACCCTCCTGTACCTGCACAGCTCCCTCTTCCCCGACAGCATCGGGACGATGCCCGCGCTCCCGGGCGTCGACGACGTCAACCTCATCGCCCTGGACGGGAGTGAGGACATCTCGGTCCTCGCGCCCCGCCTCCCCGACGTGCGTACGGTCGCCCTCCAGGCCGCGCCCGGCGCCTCCCTGGACGGCGCCCGCCTCGCCGCGCTCTTCCCCGACGCCGAGGTGACCCTGGAGTGAGGGACCCCGGCATGACGAAAGGGGCTGCCCGGGACCGAAGTCCCGGGCAGCCCCTTTCTCGGCTCACCCCCGGAGGGCTACGCCTCCTTGCTCAGGTTCGGCCCCGCGCCGCCGGCCGCCTGCTCGATCGGCGGGACGTCGGGCAGTGCCGACTTCTCCTCGCCGCGGAACGTGAAGGTCTGGGACTCGCCCTCGCCCTCCGTGTCCACGACCACGATGTGGCCCGGGCGCAGCTCGCCGAAGAGGATCTTCTCCGACAGCGTGTCCTCGACCTCGCGCTGGATCGTGCGACGCAGCGGACGCGCGCCCAGCACCGGGTCGTAGCCCTTCTTGGACAGCAGCTCCTTGGCGGACTGGGAGAGCTCGATGCCCATGTCCCGGTCCTTGAGACGCTCGTCGACCTTGCCGATCATCAGGTCGACGATCCGCAGGATGTCGTCCTGGCTGAGCTGCGGGAAGACGACCACGTCGTCGACGCGGTTGAGGAACTCGGGCCGGAAGTGCTGCTTCAGCTCGTCCTGGACCTTGTTCTTCATGCGCTCGTAGTTGGTCTTCTTGTCACCCGCGGCGGCGAAGCCGAGGTTGAAGCCCTTGGAGATGTCCCGCGTGCCGAGGTTGGTCGTCATGATGATGACCGTGTTCTTGAAGTCCACGACCCGGCCCTGGGAGTCGGTCAGGCGACCGTCCTCCAGGATCTGCAGCAGCGAGTTGAAGATGTCCGGGTGGGCCTTCTCGACCTCGTCGAAGAGGACGACGGAGAACGGCTTGCGGCGGACCTTCTCGGTCAGCTGGCCGCCCTCTTCGTAGCCCACGTAACCGGGGGGCGAACCGAAGAGACGCGACACCGTGTGCTTCTCGCTGAACTCCGACATGTCGAGGGAGATCAGCGCGTCCTCGTCACCGAAGAGGAACTCCGCGAGCGCCTTGGACAGCTCGGTCTTACCGACACCGGACGGACCGGCGAAGATGAACGAGCCACCCGGACGCTTCGGGTCCTTCAGACCGGCACGGGTACGGCGGATCGCCTTGGACAGCGCCTTGACGGCGTCGACCTGGCCGATGACCCGCTTGTGGAGCTCGTCCTCCATGCGCAGCAGACGCGAGGACTCCTCCTCCGTGAGCTTGAAGACCGGGATGCCGGTGGCGGTCGCGAGGACCTCGGCGATCAGCTCGCCGTCGACCTCGGCGACGACGTCCATGTCGCCGGCCTTCCACTCCTTCTCCCGCTTGGCCTTGGCGGCGAGGAGCTGCTTCTCCTTGTCGCGCAGGGACGCGGCCTTCTCGAAGTCCTGCGAGTCGATCGCGGACTCCTTGTCGCGGCGGACGCCGGCGATCTTCTCGTCGAACTCGCGCAGGTCCGGCGGCGCGGTCATCCGGCGGATCCGCATCCGGGAGCCGGCCTCGTCGATCAGGTCGATCGCCTTGTCCGGCAGGAAGCGGTCCGAGATGTAGCGGTCGGCGAGCGTGGCCGCCTGCACCAGGGCCTCGTCCGTGATCGAGACGCGGTGGTGCGCCTCGTACCGGTCACGGAGACCCTTGAGGATCTCGATCGTGTGCGGCAGCGACGGCTCCGCGACCTGGATGGGCTGGAAGCGGCGCTCGAGGGCCGCGTCCTTCTCCAGGTGCTTGCGGTACTCGTCAAGCGTGGTCGCACCGATGGTCTGCAGCTCACCGCGGGCCAGCATCGGCTTCAGGATCGACGCGGCGTCGATGGCGCCCTCGGCGGCACCCGCACCGACCAGCGTGTGCAGCTCGTCGATGAACAGGATGATGTCGCCGCGCGTGCGGATCTCCTTGAGCACCTTCTTCAGGCGCTCCTCGAAGTCACCGCGGTAGCGGGAGCCGGCCACCAGCGCGCCGAGGTCCAGGGTGTAGAGGTGCTTGTCCTTGAGGGTCTCGGGCACCTCGCCCTTGACGATGGCCTGCGCGAGGCCCTCGACGACGGCGGTCTTGCCGACGCCGGGCTCACCGATGAGCACCGGGTTGTTCTTGGTACGGCGGGACAGCACCTGCATGACCCGCTCGATCTCCTTCTCGCGCCCGATGACCGGGTCGAGCTTGGACTCACGAGCGGCCTGGGTGAGGTTCCGGCCGAACTGGTCGAGGACCAGGGACGTGGAAGGCGTGCCCTCCGCAGGACCGCCGGCGGTGGCGGTCTCCTTGCCCTGGTAACCGGAGAGCAGCTGGATGACCTGCTGCCGCACCCGGTTGAGATCGGCGCCCAGCTTGACCAGGACCTGGGCGGCGACGCCCTCGCCCTCACGGATCAGGCCGAGCAGGATGTGCTCCGTGCCGATGTAATTGTGACCCAGCTGGAGGGCCTCGCGGAGCGACAGCTCCAGGACCTTCTTGGCACGGGGGGTGAAGGGAATGTGACCCGACGGGGCCTGCTGGCCCTGCCCGATGATCTCCTCCACCTGCTGGCGGACCGCCTCGAGCGAAATCCCGAGGCTCTCAAGGGCCTTGGCGGCGACACCCTCACCCTCGTGGATCAGGCCCAGGAGGATGTGCTCGGTGCCGATGTAGTTGTGGTTGAGCATCCGGGCTTCTTCCTGAGCCAGGACGACAACCCGCCGCGCGCGGTCGGTGAACCTCTCGAACATCGTTAATCGCTCCTCAGAGCGGTCAGGCAGTAAGGGGAACTTCCCCTCCCTGTCCTTCCGCAGCTTAGTCCCGCAAGCGGGGACCGCTCATTCCAACTGCCGACACCGTCGATGGCCTCCTGACCCCTGACGCCGACATCTGCCACAACCCGATGGTGCGAGACGATGTTCCCGCAGGCCAGGCACTTACCCCACTCGCCAGTACGCCGATGGCGAACGCGAGACGGCCCGAGCTGCGTGTCGCCCCCTCCCACTAGGGATGTCTTACCCGCTGGGACTGACACTCCATGCCGCGTGCACCGGTTCCCTCCGCTACGGGCGAACAACCTTGCACCTCCCCGCACCCCCGCACGCCCCCATCGCCGGAACTCTGTGCAATCACCCCGGCACCCAGCGTAACTCCGGGGCACTTTCGACTGTTGCGCTTGGCATGGTTGGCGCCCCGCCCCCGGTACCCGTCGTCCCCGCGGCTCCCGCCGCCGTGCCGCCGCCGCGCCGGTCGCTCGAAGCGGGCGGCTCGCGGTGGGAAGGGGTGCGGTCCTGGTACGAGGACGTGCTCGGGTGGCCGACGGTGCCCGGAGTCCCGCCCCGACTGCGCGTGGGCGTCCGCTTCGACGTCCTGGACGTCCCGGCCGAGGCCGGTCGCGCGGCGCTGGAGCGGCTCGGACCGACGGGCCCGGTGGCCGTCCGGGGCGAGCGGATGCTGCTGCTCGTGGCGGCGGGCGGCGCGGAGGAGGTGCCGGGGCTGCTGGAGTGGCTGGAGTGGGGCTCGCTGCCGCTCGATCTGACCGGGGTGGGCACGGGCGGCCTCATGGACGCGCCCCTCGCGCCCGCCACCGAGCCGGGGTCCGGCCGTGACGGGCCGCGGGGGGCCGCCTTCTGGCTGCGGCCCCCGGAGCCGGGGTGCGCGGCCGAGACCTCGCTGCCGACGCTGTCGGTCCTCGGGGGCACCGGGACCGCCCCGGATCTCGCACGGCTCGTCCGCACACTGGCTACGCAGTGCCACCGGGTCCGGCTCCGCTCCGGGCGCGGCCGGTGACGGTGACGCGGGCGACGACGTGGACGGTGTCGCGGGCCGGGTGATCAGCCGTTGGCCTTCTCGTACGCCTCGCGGATGATCGCGGGAACACGGCCGCGGTCGTTGACCTCGTAACCGTTCTCCTTCGCCCAGGCGCGGATCGCCGCGGTGTCCTGGCTGCCACCGGAAGAGGCGCGCGCCTTGCCGCGACCGCCCGAGGCACGGCCTCCGGTACGGCGGCCACCCTTGACGTAGGCGTCGAGAAGACCACGGAGCTTGTCCGCGTTGGCGGTGGTGAGATCGATCTCGTACGTCTTGCCGTCGAGTGCGAACGTCACGGTCTCGTCTGCCTCGCCGCCGTCGAGGTCATCGACAAGAAGGACCTGAACCTTCTGTGCCACCGGATTTCCTTTCATCGATAACGTGAGGGCCGGAGGTCCGTCGGCGTCCGCCGTATCGCCGTCCCTTGTTATATGCAGTACTGCACTACGCCGGAAAGCAAACCGCTTTTGCCGGAAAAACACAAACCCCCGACGGAGACCGGCAGCCCGACTCCGGGCCGGAAACATACGCGTTTCGGACATAGGGTCTGGCCCTGTCCCGCGATCACAGATGCAGAAGCATCCGACTGTTACCCAAGGTGTTCGGTTTCACTCGTTCGAGACCGAGGAACTCCGCAACGCCCTCGTCATAGGAACGCAGCAGCTCCGCGTAGACATCGGTGTCGACCGGCGTCTCCCCGATCTCCACGAAGCCGTGCTTGACGAAGAAGTCCACTTCGAAGGTCAGACAGAAAACGCGGCGAACACCGAGCCAGCGCGCCGTGTCCAGCAACTTCTCCAGCAAGTGATGTCCCACGCCGGCCCCCTTCAGGCCCGGCTTCACCGCGAGAGTGCGCACTTCCGCGAGGTCTTCCCACATCACGTGCAGGGCACCGCAGCCGACCACCTCGGCGTTGTCGTCCCGTTCCGCGACCCAGAACTCCTGGATGCTCTCGTAAAGCGTCACCATCGCTTTGTCGAGCAGGATACGGTCGCGGACGTACGCGTCGAGGAGCCGGCGTACGTCCGGGACATCCCTGGTACGGGCCCGCCGGACGGTGATGGCATTTGACATGTGGGGACGCTATCGCTCGCCGCCGTCCGGTACCGAGCCGGGGTTGGGGGCGGGGGTTTCCGGTCCCTGCACGATGCGGATGGCGTCTCTGAGGGCCTGCCGCTGTTCCTCGCTCATCATGCCGAAGAAGGCGATGAGGGCGGCGGCGGGGTTGTCGCTCTGCGACCACGCGTCGTTCATCAGCGCGGCGGCGTAGGCGGCTCGGGTGGAGACCGCCTCATATCGATAGGCCCGGCCTTCCGACTCGCGGCGGACCCAGCCCTTCTGATGGAGATTGTCCAAAACGGTCATCACGGTGGTGTACGCGATGGACCGTTCCTGTTGGAGGTCTTCCAGGACTTCTCGAACGGTCACGGGGCGGTTCCACTTCCACACCCTCGTCATGACCGCGTCTTCGAGTTCTCCCAATGGGCGAGGCACGCTCCGAACGATAGTGGGAGATCTGGCCGATCGCGTGCCGGACGTGCGGTTTTGCTGGCAAACGGGCGTGGAAAGGGCGTACGGCTCCCGTGGGTCACCTGGGAGCCGTACGCGCGGTGAGGTCAGCCCTCGGCGTGGGGGGACTGCTGCCGGGCGCCCTCCGCCCGGGCGAGGGCGGCGTCCACGGCCGCGTCCTCCTTGGCCTTGTTGGCGCCGCCCTGGGTCTTCACGATCACCCGGATCAAGCCGATGAAGAACACGGCCATGACGGCCGGGGGCAGGAGCGCGGAGACGTAGTCCATGGACCCAGGGTAGCCAGGGGGTGTCAGCCGGCCGCGAGGTGGTGCCGCGAGCCGGGGGCGGGCGGGGCCGGCTTGCGGCGGGGGAAGACCTCGCCGGGGGTCGGGACGGGGCGTTTCGGGGTGGCCGGGGCCGGGGCCGGGCGGGGGGCCGGCTTCTGGGCGGGCTTCTGGGCGGGCTGCTTGTCGGGCTGCTGGCCGCCTGGGAGGGCGTGCAGGTGGGTGCGGGCGGCGGGGAGCCGGACGGTGAGGGGTGCGGGCGGTGCGCAGCGGGTCAGCAGCGCGGCAGCGGTGGGGTTGCCGCGCAGGGCGCCGAGGGCGGCGAGGTCGTCCGCGTGGGGGCGGTGGCCGGCGCCGAGGGCCTCGTCCAGGAGTGCGAGGTAGCCGGTGGCGGTGCCGGGGAGGGCGGCGCGGTACCGGGCGAGGTCGGCCACCAGGAAGGCGCGTAGCCGGGCGCTCTCCCGCATCGCCTCGTCGAGCGACTCTGCGAGGCGGAGGCAGTCCTGGGCCTCCTCCGCCGAGACGGGACTGGGGTTCAGGGCAAGGGCGAGAGCGCGCCGGAGCACACACAGCTCCTGAGCACCGAACGCCATGCCGCCGCGGGTTCCGTAGGGCGTGGGCATGCGGTGACGATACGCGCTAATCAGACAAACTCGGCATAGGGGACGGGCGCGGCGCGGCGGGATGCCTGCGGCGGCCCGCGCGGGTGGGCGCGGCGGCATCCGGCAAGCGCCGGGCCGCGTCACCCACCCCCGGCGCCCCTACAGGCGGGACACGTTGCGTTCGTACACCAGGCGGAGGCCGATCAGGGTCAGCCAGGGCTCGTGTTCGTCGATGACCGAGGCCTCGCCAAGAACCATCGGCGCGAGTCCGCCCGTCGCGATGACCGTGACGTCCTCGGGGTCGTCGGCCAGTTCGCGGGCCATGCGGTTGACGACGCCGTCCACCTGACCTGCGAAGCCGTAGACGATGCCCGACTGCATCGCCTCCACCGTGTTCTTGCCGATCACACTGCGCGGGCGGGCCACCTCGATCTTGCGGAGCTGCGCGCCCTTCACGCCGAGCGCCTCGACCGAGATCTCGATGCCGGGGGCGATGACCCCGCCGACGTACTCCCCGCGCGCGCTGACCGCGTCGAACGTCGTCGCCGTGCCGAAGTCCACGACGACCGCCGGGCCGCCGTACAGCTCGACGGCCGCGACGGCGTTGATGATGCGGTCGGCGCCGACCTCCTTGGGGTGGTCGGTGAGGATGGGGACGCCGGTCTTGACGCCCGGTTCGACCAGGACCGCGGGGACGTCGCCGTAGTAGCGGCGGGTGACCTCGCGCAGTTCGTGCAGGACCGAGGGGACCGTCGCGCAGATGGCGATGCCGTCGATGCCGTCGCCCAGCTCGTCGCCGAGGAGCGGGTGCATGCCCATCAGGCCCTGGAGGAGGACCGCCAGCTCGTCGGCCGTGCGGCGCGAGTCCGTGGAGATGCGCCAGTGCTCGACGATGTCCTCGCCGTCGAAGAGGCCCAGGACGGTGTGCGTGTTGCCTACGTCGATCGTCAGCAGCATGGCCCTACTCCGCCGCTCGCAGGTCCAGGCCGATGTCCAGGATCGGGGAGCTGTGGGTGAGGGCGCCCACGGCCAGGTAGTCGACGCCCGTGTCGGCGTACGCCTTGGCGTTGGTGAGGGTCAGGCGGCCCGAAGCCTCCAGGGCCGCTCGGCCGGCCACCAGGGCGACCGCCTCCTCGCACTCGGACGGGGTGAAGTTGTCCAGCAGGATCAGGTCGGCGCCCGCGTCCAGCACCTCGCGGAGCTGGTGCAGGGTGTCGACCTCGACCTCGATGGGGACCTCGGGGAAGCGTTCGCGGACGGCCTGGAAGGCCCGCGCGACGCCGCCCGCGGCCACCACGTGGTTGTCCTTGACCAGGGCCGCGTCCGACAGGGACATGCGGTGGTTGACGCCGCCGCCGCAGCGGACGGCGAACTTCTCGAGGCCGCGCAGGCCGGGCGTCGTCTTGCGGGTGTCGCGGACCCTGGCCTTCGTGCCGTCCAGAGCGTCCGCCCACGCGCGCGTGGCCGTCGCGATGCCCGACATGCGGCACAGGAGGTTCAGCGCGCTGCGTTCGGCGGTGAGGATGTCGCGGGTGCGGGTGGTGACGGACAGGAGCTTCTGGCCGGGCTCCACGCGGTCGCCGTCCTCGACGTGGCGTTCCACCTCGAACTCGTCCGTGCAGACCACGGAGAGGACCGCCTCGGCGACCCTGAGGCCCGCCACCGTGCCCGCCTCCCGCGCGGTGAGGTCGCCGGTGGCCACGGCCTCCTCGGGGATGGTCGCGACCGTCGTCACGTCCACGCCGCCCGCCAGGTCCTCCTGGACGGCGAGGTTCGCGATGTCCTCGACCTCCACCGGGTCGAGCCCGGAGTCCAGCAGGAGCGCCGCGAGAGCGGGGTCGAGGCCGCACTCCAGGTACGCGTCTTCGTCGGTTTCCGCGCCGCAGGCGCAGCCGTCGCCGCAGCCTCCGGAGGAGGCAAGGGGAAGGTCGGGGGTGTTCACTGCTCTCACTGCTCCTGGGGACGCTGCGTCGGCCGGCGGCCGTGGACGGTCGGAGGGAATTCTGGCGTGTCCGTGGTGTGCACGGCGAGGGTGCGGTCCGGGTTCAGGCGTACGACGATGTGGCGGGCCCAGGCGGTGTCGTCCCGGTCCGCGTGGTCCTCGCGCCAGTGGCAGCCACGCGTCTCCTCGCGCCGGGCCGCGGCGGCCACCAGGACGCGGGCCACGCACATGAGGTTGGTGGCCTCCCAGGTGTCGACGCCGGGCTCGGACGTCTTGCCGTGGTCCCGCAGGGCCTCGCGGGCCTCGGTGTGGAGGTGGTGCAGCCGGTCGGCGGCCTGGTCGAGGGAGTCCGCCGAGCGCAGGACGCCCGCGCCCTCGGTCATGATCCGCTGGATGGCGAGGCGGGACTCCGGAGGGAGCAGGGGGTGCGCCGGGTGGGCGGGGTGCGGGAGCGGGGCGGGCACGCGCGCGTGGAGGACGTCGTCCGCGTGGCTCGCCGCGATGTCGGCCGCGATGCGTTCGGCGTAGACCAGCCCTTCGAGGAGGGAGTTGGAGGCGAGGCGGTTGGCGCCGTGCACGCCGGTGCAGGCGACCTCGCCGCACGCGTAGAGGCCGGGGACCGTGGTGCGGCCCGCGGCGTCGGTGCGGACGCCGCCGGAGGCGTAGTGGGCGGCCGGGGCGACCGGGATCGGCTCGGTGACCGGGTCGATGCCGTGCGACCGGCAGGCGGCGAGGATCGTGGGGAAGCGCTGCTCCCACATCGCCCTGCCGAAGTGGCGCGCGTCCAGGTACATGTGCTCGGCGTCGCGCTCCAGCATGCGGCGCAGGATGCCCTTGGCGACGATGTCCCGGGGGGCGAGTTCCGCGAGTTCGTGCTGCCCCTCCATGAAGCGCACACCGTCCGCGTCCACCAGGTGGGCGCCCTCGCCGCGTACCGCCTCCGAGACCAGGGGCTGCTGGCCCTCCGCGTCCGGGCCGAGGAAGAGGACCGTGGGGTGGAACTGCACGAATTCGAGGTCGCTCACCTCGGCGCCCGCGCGGAGGGCGAGCGCGACGCCGTCGCCGGTCGAGACGGACGGGTTGGTCGTCGCCGAGAAGACCTGGCCCATGCCGCCGGTCGCCAGGACCACCGCGGGGGCGTGCACGGCCCCCACGCCGTCGTGCTGGCCCTCGCCCATCACGTGCAGGGTCACGCCCGCGGTGCGGCCCTCGGCGTCCGTGAGGAGGTCGAGCACCAGGGCGTTCTCGACGGTGCGCAGTCCACGCGCGCGTACCGCCTCGACCAGCGCGCGGGAGATCTCCGCGCCGGTGGCGTCGCCGCCGGCGTGCGCGATGCGGCGGCGGTGGTGGCCGCCCTCGCGGGTGAGCGCCAGGCCGCCCTCGGTGGACTCGTCGAAGTGCGCGCCGGTCTCGATGAGGCGGCGTACCGCGTCGGGGCCCTCGGTGACCAGGATGCGGACCGCCTCCGCGTCGCACAGGCCCGCCCCGGCGACCAGGGTGTCGTCCAGGTGCTGCTCGGGGGTGTCGCCCTCGCCGAGGGCCGCGGCGATCCCGCCCTGGGCCCAGCGGGTGGAGCCGTCGTCGAGGCGGGCCTTGGTGACCACCACCGTGCGCAGTCCCGCCGCCTCGCAGCGCAGGGCCGCGGTGAGGCCCGCCACGCCGGAGCCGACGACCACCACGTCCGCGTCGAGGGCCCAGCCGGGCGCGGGGGCGTGCAGACGTATGCCTGTGCTGGTCACGAGGCGGCTCCGAAGGTGAGGGGGACGTTGTCGATCAGCCGGGTCGCGCCGACCCGGGCGGCGACGGCGAGGACGGCCTCGCCGGTGTGGTCGTCGCCGATCTCGGCGAAGTCGGCCGGGTCGACGAGGGCGAGGTAGTCCAGCTCCAGCGGCGGGGTGGCGCGGGCGGCGTCGTCCAGGATCAGGCGGGCGGCGGCCCGGACGGCCGTGGCGCTGCGCGGGGCGGACGTGGCGACGGCGTGGGCGTCGGCCGCCGCGCGGGACTCGCCCAGGGCGCTGAGGGCCTCGGCGCGGGCCTGGGTGGCCGGGACCTCGCGGGCACGCGCGCACAGCGCCTCCTGGGCGGCGTGCCGGTCCAGTCCCGCGAAGAGCGCCTGGGAGAGCGCGAGGGCCGTGCGGCGCTCCGGGGCGGAGAGGTAGCGGTTGCGGCTGGACAGGGCCAGGCCGTCCTCCTCGCGCACCGTGGGGACGCCGATGATCTCCACGCCGAAGTTGAGGTCGCGGACCATGCGGCGGATCAGCGCGAGCTGCTGGGCGTCCTTCTGGCCGTAGAGGGCCAGGTCCGGGCGGGTGAGGTGGAGCAGCTTGGCGACGACGGTGAGCATGCCGTCGAAGTGGCCGGGGCGGGAGGCGCCCTCCAGACGTTCGCCCATCGGGCCCGCGGTGACGCGCACCTGGGGTTCGCCGCCGGGGTAGACCTCGTCGGCCGAGGGGGCGAAGACGGCGTCGGCGCCCGCCCGCGCGGCGATCTCCAGGTCGGCGTCCAGGGTGCGCGGGTAGCGGTCCAGGTCCTCGCCGGCGCCGAACTGGAGCGGGTTGACGAAGACGGTGGCCACGACCTCGCCGTCCGGGCCGGCCAGGTCGCGCGCCGTGCGGATCAGGGTGGCGTGGCCCTCGTGCAGGGCGCCCATGGTCATCACGACGGCCCGGCGGCCGCGCCGCACACGCGCGTGGAGCTCGCCGGCGGTGCGCAGCAGGACGGGCGGGGTGGTGGTCATCGGGCTTCTCCCTCGGGGCCGTCGGGGCCGCTGGGTCCCTCGGAGCGGTCGGGGCCGGTGGGTCCCGCGGGGCCGTCGGGGCCGTCGGGGCCCGGCCTTCCTTCGGCGAGTACCCCGAGCAGGTCCTCGGCCAGTTCGGCCTTCAACAGCCCGTGGGCCAGCGCGCGGTCGGCCGTCGCGCGGGCCATCGCCAGGTAGCCGGCCACGGCCTGCGGCGCGTGCTCGCGCAGCTCCACGATGTGCGCGGCGACCGTGCCCGCGTCCCCGCGCGCGACGGGGCCGGTGAGGGCCGCGTCACCGGAGCGCAGGGCGTTGTCGAGGGAGGCGCCCAGCAGCGGGCCGAGCATCCGGTCGGGGGCCGCCACGCCGGCCGTGCGCAGCAGCTCCATGGACTGGGCGACCAGGGTGACCAGGTGGTTGGCGCCCAGGGCGAGCGCCGCGTGGTAGAGCGGGCGCCGGTCCTCGGCGATCCACTCCGGCTCGCCGCCCATCTCGATGACCAGGGCCTCGGCGGCCAGCCGCAGCTCCTCGGGAGCGGTGACGCCGAAGGAGCAGCCCGCCAGCCGCTGGACGTCCACGGGAGTGCCGGTGAAGGTCATCGCCGGGTGCAGGGCGAGCGGCAGGGCGCCGGCCCGCAGCGCGGGGTCCAGGACCCTCGCGCCGTACCGTCCGGAGGTGTGCACGAGCAGCTGGCCCGGCCGCACGGCACCGGTCTCGGCGAGGCCGGTCACCAGGCCGGGCAGGGCGTCGTCGGGGACGGTCAGCAGGACCAGTTCGGCGCGCCGCAGGACCTCGGCGGGCGCCATGAGGGGCACGTCGGGCAGGAGCGCGGCGGCGCGCCGCCTGGAGGCGTCGGAGACCCCGGAGACGGCCACCGGGCGGTGTCCGGCGAGCTGGAGGGACGCGGCCAGCGCGGGGCCCACGCGTCCGGCGCCGACAACGCCTACGGTGAGCCGCGCGGGGCGGTCCTTGGGGTCTGGCTGTGGGGTTGTGTTCACGCGAGGACGGCCTTCCCGTTCCAGTCCGCTCGGGGTACCGGACGATTTCTCGTCATGTTAACGCGATTGGTTCGGGGGGCGTTCGGTTGTCCACAGGCTGTGGGTTTCCATCCCGCGCCCGGCATGATCCCGGCATGACTGACACCGTGGAGGAAAGTGGCGGACCGGCCGGGCAGGAGGCGCCCCCGGTGGAGCGGGACCGGCGGACGCGGGAGCGGCGGCTCGCCGTCCAGCGGGCCGCCCGCCGGGTGCTGGACCGCCCCGGCTACCTGTGGACCGTGCGCGAACGGCTGGCGCTGCTCGACGACGTCCAGGACCTCTACGACCTGGACGAGCCGGTGGACATGTACGGCAACGGCGTCGTCGAGGCCCTGGAGGAGCGGACCGCCCTGCTGCTCGGCCTGGAGGCCGCCGCCTTCTTCCCGACGGGCACGATGGCCCAGCAGGTGGCCCTGCGCTGCTGGGCCGGCCGCACCGGCGACCCGACGGTCGCCCTGCACGGACTCAGCCATCCCGAGGTGCACGAGCGGAACGCGTTCAGCCGGGTCAGCGGGCTGCGACCGGTACGGGTGACCAATGAGCCCCGGCTACCGACCGCGGCGGAGGTGCGTGACTTCGAGGAGCCCTTCGGGGCGCTGATGCTGGAGCTGCCCCTGAGGGACGCCGGTTACGTGCTGCCCACCTGGGAGGAGCTGACCGAGGTCGTCGCGGCGGCGCGGGAGCGGGACGCGGTGGTCCACTTCGACGGCGCCCGGCTGTGGGAGACCACCGTGCACTTCGGCCGGCCCCTGGCGGAGATCGCGGGCCTCGCGGACAGCGTCTACGTGTCGTTCTACAAGTCGCTCGGCGGCTTCGGCGGCGCCGCGCTCGCCGGTCCGCGCACGCTGGTGGAGGAGGCGCGGGCCTGGCGGCACCGCTACGGCGGCGCCCTGTTCCAGCAGTTCCCCACCGCCCTGTCGGCGCTGGCGGGACTGGAGCGGACGCTGCCGCGACTGCCCGAACAGGTCGTGCACGCGCGCGTGGTGGCCGCCGCGCTGCGCGAGGGGTTCGCGGCGGCCGGCGTCCCGTGGGCGCGCGTGCAGCCCGAGGTGCCGCACACCCACGAGTTCCGGGTCTGGCTGCCGTACGACGCCGAAGTCCTGGGCGAGGCCGCGCTCCGGCAGGGCGAGGAGACCGGCGTCCTGCTGTTCGCCGGGCCCTGGGACGCCGCCGGGCCGGGGATCTCCGTCGCGGAGGTCGGCGTGGGGGCGGCCGGCCTGGAGTGGACGCCCGACGACGTGCGGGCGGCGGTCGCGGGCTTCGTGGCCGGGCTGAAGGACTGAGCGGCGGTCCGGGTCAGCCCAGGGCGCGCGGCCGCCGGGACCACCACCCGCGCAGCGCGCGCCGCAGGCGGCCGTGGGCGGGGCGGCCGGCGAGTACGGCCCGGAACCGGCGGCGTTCGTGCCACTCGCGCACGACCTGCCGGTCGTGGGTGCCGGGCGCGGGCGGGGCGGGCTCGCCGAGTTGCCGGGCGCGGTAGGTGTCGAGGAGGTACTGCTGCGTGATGCTCATGGCGGATCGCCTTCTCCAGGAGACGGGTCGGAGACGTAGCGGTGGGAGGGGGCTCCGCGGCTGCCCCGGTGACCCCAGCCTGCTCCGGTCCCGCCCCGCCGTCGCGCCGATTGACGGCTGCGGTCAATCGGCGGCGGCGTTGTCAGTGGCGGCGTGCACCATGGGGACATGAGCGTGCGCATCGACATCGCGGGGCTGCGGCCGGAGAGGGTCGCCGTCGTGCCCTCACCCCTGGCCGAGCTGGGCATGGCGCTGCACGCGCTGTCCGAGCCGGGGCACCACCCCGGTCTGCAGGGCTGGGCGACGGGCGTGACCGCCCGGCTCGACTCGCATCTGGCCGACCGGATGTGCGAGGCGGACTTCCTGTGGCGGACCACCTTCTCGGACCTGTTCATGCCGTTCGCCGGGGTGCCGGGCCGCAGCACGCTGCCCGGCGCCACCCTCGCCGAGGACCTCGACCTGCTGGACAAGCTGTCCGACGAGCAGTTCGTGGACGCGGCCCTGGAGTTCACCTGCGCGCTGCCGTACAGCACCGGCGGGGTCTCCGCGCTCGCCGACGCCGAGGTGCGCCGGCGCGCCCTGGACCTGGCCGCCGCGCGGGGCCCGCAGCAGCTGCGGTTCAGCGAGCGGCTGCTGGCCGACCCGCCGCGGATCCGGGGCTGGCTGCGGCAGTTCGCGCACGACTGCGACGAGGCGTTCTTCGCGGAGGCCTGGTCCCGGCTGCACCACCAGCTCGCGGCGGACGCCCGGCTCAAGACGGACCTGCTGCGCCACAAGGGCCTCGCCGAGGCGCTGGCCGCCGTCTCCCCGGCGGTGACGCTGGACGAGGGCGCCGCGCGGATCACGGTCGACAAGCTGGGCGACGGCCGCTCCGCGACGGCGGACGGCGGCCTGCTGCTCGTCCCGACCAGCCTGGGCTGGCCGCATCTGATGGTCCTGCACCGGCACGGCTGGCAGCCGGTCCTGCACTACCCGGTCGGCTCCCCGGAGATGGCCTCGCCGGCGTCGGTCGAGCAGCTCACGCTGCGGATGACCGCGCTGTCGCACCCGGTGCGGATGCGGATCTGCCGGTATCTGGCCCGCAGCGAGTACACGACGGGCGAGCTGGCGCAGGTGCACGGCATGACGGCCCCCGAGATATCCCGGCACCTGGGCGTGCTGAAGAAGGCGGGGCTGATCACCACCCGCCGCCGCGGCCGGTACGTCCTGCACCAACTGGACGTGACGGTGGTCGCCCGGCTGGGCAGCGACTTTCTGGAGGGGATACTCCGGTAGCCCCTTACCGGGCCGTGAACGGTCAGTCGGTCCGGATGTGCCGGATCCCGACGCCCGCCTGCCTGATCCGGGTGCGCAGCGCGCCCTCGTTGTTGGGCCTCAGGGTGAGTCCCGCCAGTACGGCGATCCGGTCGGCGGTCTTCGGGACGGTCGTGTGGTCCGTCCACAGGTGCTCGGCGAACTCCGGCTCGGCCAGCCGCTCCAGGCAGTGGTCGAGCCGTCCCTCGGCCCAGGTGTCGCGACGCGGCCCGGGACGCTTCCCACGGGCGTACCCGAGGAGGTGGCCCAGCCCGCGCTCGCGCAGCCGCCGCAGCACGGTCTCGCGTTCGGCGACGAGGGTGAAGTGGCGGACGTCGTGGCCCAGTTCGCCGAGGCGGCCGACGGTCTCGGCGAAGTACCCGGAGTCGGTGACCGTCATCGGCGCGATCACCACCCCGTCGTGCTTGGTGAGGGCCAGGTCGAGGACCTCGACCACGCCCTGCCGCCAGGAGGCCAAGTCCTGGAAGTCTCCCCGCAGTTCGGGCGGCAGCATGCGGCGCAGCCCGAAGCCCACGTGCTCGGGGTCGCAGACGACGCTGCCCGGCAGCCGCCGATGTATCTCGTGCGCGGTCTGTGTCTTGCCGCCCCCGAAAGGGCCGTTGATCCACAGGAGCATGCGCAGACCCTACCGACGCTGGCGCACCCGCGGAGCCCCGTCAGCCCTGTCCCCCGCCCGCCCGCACCAGCCCGGTCTCGTAGGCCAGCACCACCACCTGCACCCGGTCCCGCAGGTTCAGCTTGGTCAGGATGCGGCCCACGTGCGTCTTCACGGTCGCCTCCGACAGCACGAGCCGCGCCGCGATCTCCCCGTTGGACATGCCCTGCGCGACCAGCACCATGACCTCGCGCTCCCGGTCGGTGAGCCGCTGGAGCTCCTTGTGGCGGGGCTCCTGGCCGGTGGCCGGCAGCATCGGAGCGAACCGGTCGAGGAGCCGGCGGGTGGTGGAGGGGGCGACGACCGCGTCACCGCTGTGCACGGAGCGGATGGCGGCGAGCAGTTCGCCGGGCGGCACGTCCTTGAGCATGAAGCCGGAGGCGCCCGCCTTCAGCGCCGAGAAGGCGTACTCGTCGAGGTCGAAGGTGGTCAGGATCAGCACCTTCGGCGCGTCGGGGTCCACGCAGATCCGGGCGGTGGTCTCCACACCGTCGAGCTTGGGCATCCGGACGTCCATGAGGACGACGTCCACGGCGGTCGAGCGCAGCACCTGGAGGGCCTCGACGCCGTCTCCCGCCTCCGCGACGACCTCCATGTCCGGCTGGGCCGCCAGCACCATCCGGAACCCGGTGCGCAGCAGCACCTGGTCGTCGACGAGCATTACGCGGATAGCCATCGGGGCCTCTTCCTTACAGGTGTCAACGCGGTACGGGGGTGCGGGGGCGGTTGTCAGGGTGCGGGTTTCAGCGGCAGCAGCGCACTGATGCGGAATCCTCCGCCCGGACGCGGTCCCGCGTCCAGGGTCCCGCCGACCATGCCGATCCGCTCACGCATGCCGATCAGGCCGTGGCCCTGGCCGTCGAAGCCGCCCTCCTCGTACAGCTCGTGCGGGGCGCCCTTGCCGTCGTCCTCGATGAGCAGCCCGAGTCCGTCGTCGAAGTAGACCAGGCGCACGCTCGCGCCCGCGTTGGGCCCGCCGTGCTTGCGCGTGTTGGTCAGCGCCTCCTGCACGATGCGGTACGCGGTCAGCTCGACGCCGCTGGGCAGCTGCCGCGGGGTGCCCTCGACCTTGAAGTCGACGGGCAGCCCGGAGGTACGGCAGTGCTCGACGAGGTCCTCGATCTGCTGGACGTCGGGCTGCGGGACGTACTCTCCGGCCTCCTGGTGCTCGCCGGTGCGCAGCACGCCGAGCAGGCGGCGCATCTCGGCGAGCGCCTGGCGGCCGGTGGAGGAGATGGTCTCCAGGGCCTTCTTCGCCTGGTCGGGGGCCGCGTCGAGGACGTAGGCGGCGCCGTCGGCCTGGACGACCATGACGGAGACGTTGTGCGCGACGACATCGTGCAGCTCGCGGGCGATCCTGGCGCGTTCGGCGGCGACGGCGACCTTGGCCTGCGCCTCGCGCTCCTTCTCCAGCCGGGCGGCCCGCTCCTCCAGCTGCGCGAAGTAGGCGCGGCGGGTGCGGATGGAGTCGCCGAGCACCCAGGCGAGCGCGAAGGGCACCGCCTGGAAGACCGTTATGGCGATGTTGCTCCCTATCCCCAGCTCGTCGTCGGCCCAGCGCAGCTGGGCGAAGGGCGCGGCGCACAGCCCCACGGCGAGAGCGGTGCGGGAGGCCCAGCGGGCGCCGGTCGCGGCGACCGTGTAGACGATCACGAGGAAGGCGAAGTCGGACGGCATCGTGGAGACGTCCAGCGCCAGCTGCCCCACGCCGAGTGCGACGGCGAGCAGCAGCATCTTCTCCGGCATCCGCTGGCGCAGCGCGATCACGACGCTCAGCAGCACGGCGAAGGGGACGATCAGCGCCATGAGGTGCGTGCCCTCGTCCGACGTCCCCGGGCCCGACACGGACACCAGGGAGACCCCGAGGACGACGAGGGCCCAGAAACTGTCGACCCCTGTCGGGTGTCGGCGGAGGAAATCGTAGAGGCGCTGCACGTAACCCAGCGTAGGGAAGCGGAATAGGTGCAGGGGTCAACCGGAGGGTCGATCCGTATCCGCCGCGCATACTCCGCAAGGTGGAGGCCCCGCTCTTCTGTGCCCCTAGCCTGGGCCTGTGACACGAGGGACGACAGGGGCCGAAGAGATTCCAGAGGCACCGGACGAGTGGCGTGGCTGGAGGGATGCCACACAGGAGGCCCTGTACGGGCCCGCGGGGTTCTACCGGGCCGGTCCGGAGGGCCCGGCCGGGCACTTCCGAACGTCCGTCCACGCGTCGCCGCTCTTCGCCGGGGCGGTGGCGCGGCTGCTGTGCCGGGTCGACGAGGCCCTGGGCCGGCCCGCCCCGCTGGCCTTCGTGGACATGGCGGCCGGACGCGGCGAACTGGTCACCGGCGTGCTGGCCGCGCTGCCCGCCGCCGTGTCGGCCCGCACGCGCGCGTACGCCGTCGAGGTCGCCGGGCGTCCCGAGGGCCTTGACCACCGGATCGAGTGGCTCGCCGAGCCGCCGCGCGGCGTCACCGGGCTGCTGTTCGCCAACGAGTGGCTGGACAACGTGCCGGTGGAGGTGGCGGAGGTGGACGCCGCGGGCGTGGCGCGGCGGGTGCTGGTCCGCGGCGACGGGACGGAGCGGCTCGGCGAACCGGTGGCGGGGGCGGAGGCCGCGTGGCTGGCGCGGTGGTGGCCGCTGCCCGGCGAGGAGGGGCTGCGGGCCGAGATCGGGCTGCCCCGGGACACCGCTTGGGCGTCGGCCGTGGCCTCGCTGGACGCGGGGCTCGCGGTGGCCGCCGACTACGCGCACACCGTGGACTCCCGCCCGCCGTTCGGGACGCTCACCGGCTTCCGGGCGGGGCGGGAGACGCGGCCGGTGCCGGACGGGTCGTGCGACATCACCGCGCATGTCGCGCTGGACGCGTGTGCGTCGGCCCACGCCGCGAGGTGCGCTCCGGATCGCACGCCCCCGGATGCCCTCACGCGCCCCCAGCGCGAGGTCCTGCGCGCCCTCGGCCTCACGGGCGTACGCCCCCCGCTCGCGCTGGCCTCCACCGACCCGGCGGCGTACGTGCGCGCCCTGACGCGCGCCTCGCAGGCGGCCGAACTGCTCGCGCCGGGCGGTCTCGGTGACTTCGGGTGGCTGCTCCAGCCGGTGGGCGGCGTGGACGCCGCCGCGCTACTTGTCGATGTCGCCGACGACGAAGAAGAGTGACCCGAGGATCGCCACCATGTCCGCGACCAGCGTGCCGGGCAGCAGCTCGGTCAGCGCCTGGATGTTGTTGAACGAGGCCGAGCGCAGCTTCAGCCGGTACGGCGTCTTCTCGCCCTTGCTGACGAGGTAGTAGCCGTTGATGCCGAGCGGGTTCTCGGTCCAGGCGTACGTGTGGCCCTCGGGCGCCTTCAGCACCTTGGGCAGCCGCTGGTTGACCGGCCCGGGCGCCAGCTCGGCCAGGCGGTCCAGGCAGGCGTCGGCGAGGTCGAGGGCGTTGTGCGTCTGCTCCAGCAGGACCTCGAAGCGGGCGAGGCAGTCCCCCTCGGTGCGGGTGACGACCTTCAGGGTGTCCTGGAGTTCGCCGTAGGCGAGGTACGGCTCGTCGCGGCGCAGGTCGAAGTCGACACCGGAGGCGCGCGCGATCGGGCCGCTGACGCCGTAGGCGTGCACGGCCCCGGGCGTCAGGGCACCCACCCCGCGCGTGCGCCCGCGGAAGATCTCGTTGCCCAGCACCAGGTCGTCGAAGACGTCCATGCGCGGGCGCACGGCGGCGACGGCGGCACGCGCGCGGCCGGTCCAGCCCGCCGGAAGGTCCTCCTTGAGGCCGCCGACGCGGTTGAACATGTAGTGCATGCGCCCGCCGGAGACCTCCTCCATGACGTTCTGGAGGACCTCCCGCTCCCGGAACGCGTAGAAGACCGGGGTGATCCCGCCCAGCTCCAGCGGGTACGACCCCAGGAACATCAGGTGGTTGAGGACCCGGTTCAGCTCCGCGAGCAGCGTCCGCGTCCACACCGCGCGCGTGGGGACCTCCATGCCGAGCATCCGCTCCACGGCGAGGACGACGCCCAGTTCGTTGGAGAACGCCGACAGCCAGTCGTGGCGGTTGGCGAGCACGATGATCTGCCGGTAGTCCCGGGCCTCGAAGAGCTTCTCCGCGCCGCGGTGCATGTAGCCGATCACGGGCTCGGCGCTGGTGATGCGCTCGCCGTCCAGGACGAGCCTGAGCCGCAGCACGCCGTGCGTGGACGGATGCTGGGGCCCGATGTTGAGCACCATGTCGGTGCTCTCCGCGGCGCCGCCGATCCCGACCATGGTCTCCGTCGTAGGAGTCATGAACACAGTCTCCCCTACGTACGCTGGCCTCATGGAGACGGGGAGCCCTGACGACGCGGGCACGGCGGGGGCGACGGGCGCGGTGCGGGACGAGCCGGTGTGGACCGGCCTGCCGCCGGGACTGCTGCGTATGAGGCGGCTGTTGCTGGTGGTGTGGCTGGGGCTGCTGACGCTCGCCGCGGGGCTGCTGCCCGGCCTGTTCCTCGGTGCCCCGTGGGCGGCCCTGGCGCTGCCGCCGCTGGCCCTGCTGGCCTGGGGCTGGGTGATGCTGGAGCGCAACTGGCGGTCCTGGCGGTACGCCGAGCGCGCCGACGACCTGCTGATCAGCCGGGGCGTGCTGTGGCGGGAGGAGACCGTGGTGCCGTACGGCCGGATGCAGCTGGTCGAGGTCACCTCCGGGCCGGTCGAGCGGCACTTCGGCCTGGCCAGCGTGCAGCTGCACACGGCCGCCGCCGCGACCGACGCGACCATCCCCGGCCTCGACCCGGCCGAGGCGGAACGCCTGCGCGACCGCCTCACCGAGCTGGGCGAGGCCCGATCGGCGGGGCTGTGACCACGCCCGGGGCCGGCGGCGGCACCCAGGCCACCGAACACGGCCCGCCCCCGGGCGCGGACGGCGTGACCGAGCGCCGGCTGCACCCCATCACGCCCCTGCGCCGCGCGTGGGCACCGGTCGCCGTGCTCGTCGGCTGGGCGGTCCACGACCCCGACCAGGCGCAGCGCCAGCTGACCCGGCTGACCACGACCCACCTGCTCATCGGCCTCGCCGTGCTGATCCCGGCCGCCGGCCTCTACGGCTTCCTGACCTGGTGGTTCACCCACTACGCGGTGACCGACACGGAGCTGCGCATCCGCACCGGACTGCTGTTCCGCCGTACCGCGCACATCCGCCTGGAACGCATCCAGGCCATCGACGTCACCCAGCCGCTGCTGGCCCGGGTCGCGGGGGTCGCCAAGCTCAAACTCGACGTCATAGGGACCGGCAAGAAGGACGAACTGGCCTTCCTGGGCGCCGGTGACGCCCGGGCGCTGCGGGCCGAGCTGCTCGCCCGCGCGGCGGGCTTCGCGCCCGAGACCGCGCACGAGGTCGGCGAGGCCCCCGCCCGGCAGCTGCTGCGTGTGCCGCCCGGTGTGCTGGCCGTCTCGCTGCTGCTGACCGGCGCGACCTGGGGCACGCTGCTCGCCGCCGTGGTCGTACCGACGCTGCTGTGGCTGGCCACCCACAACCTGTGGACGGTGCTGGCGACCGCCATCCCCCTCGTGGGCGCCGCGGGCGCGAGCAGCGCGGGCCGGTTCGTCGGGGAGTACGACTGGACCGTGGCCGAGTCCCAGGACGGGCTCCGCATCGACCACGGCCTGCTGGACCGGGCCCACGAGACGGTGCCGCCGGGCCGGGTGCAGACCGTGCGGATCGTGGAGCCGCTGCTGTGGCGGCGGCGCCGCTGGGTGCGGGTGGAGCTGGACGTGGCCGGCTCGTCGAACTCCGTGCTGCTGCCGGTCGCCCCGCGCGAGATCGCCGAGTCGGTCGTCGCGCGGGTGCTGCCCGGGGTGACCGTCCCGGCGGCGCGGGACCTGTCACGTCCGCCGCGGCGCGCGGCGCGGTGCCGGCCGCTGTGGTGGCGCGGCTACGGCCTCGCCGTCACCGACGCGGTGTTCGCCGCCCGGTACGGACTGCTGCGCCGCAGCCTGGCGCTGGTGCCGCACGCCAAGGTGCAGAGCGTCCGCCTGACCCAGGGGCCCTGGCAGCGGGCGCTGCGCCTGGCGGACGTACGGGTGGACACGGGGGCGAACAAGACCGTGACCGCGCGGCTGCGGGACGCCGACGAGGCGGCCCGGCTGCTGGACAGCCAGGCGGAACGGTCCCGGACCGGCCGCCGGGACGCCCCACCGGACCGCTGGATGGCCTGAGCCGCCCGAGCCCCGCCCGCAGCGGTCAGGAGACCGCGCTGCGCAGCCCCTGGATGTCGATCTGCTCGGTCTCGTCGTGCTCCGTCAGGTCGATCACCTGGCCGACCCCCCGGGACTCCACGCCGGCCGGCTTGAAGGCGGCCTCCGCCTCGGCCTTGTGCAGGGCGAGGGCCTCCTGGCCGACCACATCGGCGAGATCCTCGTTCTGGACGGTCTCCAGGGCGGCGTCGGAGGGCCCCGCACCGTCCGCGCCGTCCGCTCCGTCCCCGGGCGCCTTGGTGCCGAAGAAGTCGAACCCGCCCTCGACCGACGGACGCCGCGCCGGAGCCGCCGGTACGACGGCCACCGCGGTCGGCACCGTGAAGTGCCCGTCGGCCTGCCGGGTGGACCGGTCGGGCGGCGCGGGCCGTTCGTCGGACTGGGTCGCCGGAGCGGCGGCGGCGGAGCTCTCGTGCCCGTCGGCCGTCTCGGGCTGCCCCTGCGCCTCGTCCTCCTGGGCCGCCTCGGGCGCCGTCGCGCTCTCGCCACCGCCGCTGCCGCCGTCGTCACCGCCGTCGCCGTCGTCGCCGCCGTCCTCCTCGTCGGAGGAGTCGCCGCCGTCGTCCCGGTCGCCACCGTCCGGGCCGTTCGGCGCGTCCTCGTCGAAGCGCGCGAGGGCCGCGTTGGCCCGCAGGAACAGCCGCGAGCCCGCGGGCGAGAAAACGGCCGGCGCCTCGTCCTGCTCCGCCTCGCCCGTGTCCTCGGCGGCCGGGACACCGTCCTCGCCGGTCGCCTCCTCGGCCGGTGCCGGTCGTGCCGCCGGCAGGGCGGGCGCCGACGGCACCGCCTCTATCTCCAGCAGGCGGCGGCCCTCCAGCGCCGTGGCACGCTCGGTCTCCGCCGTGGCGTAGCGCCGCAGCAGCGAGGCGTGCTCGTTGCGCAGCCCCGCCAGTTCGGTGCGCTTGGCCCGCAGCCGGTGCTCCAGCTTGACGCGCAGTTCGCGCGACTCCTCCAGGTCGGACTCCAGTTCGGCGACCCGTTCCTCGTACCGCCACTCGTCGCTCGCCCGCGCGCGCGTGAGGTCGGCGACGCGCCTGCCCGCCTGCGCGTCCCAGTGCCGCATGACGACCGCGCCGACGACGGCCGTCACCGCGGCGGCCGCGGCCAGCACCCGGAGGATCGTGGTCTCGCTGAACACCCAGGGGCCGAGGGCGCAGACGACGGAGACGCCTGCGATCGCCGACGGAGGAAGCAGCCTGTGCAGAGGCGGGGAATGGCGGTGACGTCCACGTGGCATGGCCAGAAACTTACCGCGCGTAGGCGAATCTTGGCGCCCCGCCCCGTAAAAACACGACCATCTCCGACGTGTTCACACGGCACCGGGATTCCACAAGCCGGTCGACGGGCGAATTACCTCAAGATCATTCACGCCGTGCGCGCACCCAGCCGCTGACCGAGCCACTCCAGCGTCGCGGGAATCTCCCGCCGCCAGGTATTGAAGTTGTGCCCGCCGCTTTCCAGGATGATCGAAGAGATCCGGGTCGGCTTCCTGCTCTTGACCCGCTCGATGAACTTCAGCGTGTCCTTGTAGTTCGTCTCGCCCGACCTGCTGCTGGTCACGAGCAGGGAAGTGTCCGGCGCGGGCTTGTTCTTGAGATACCACCACAGATTCGCGTGGTTCTTCCGTTCCTTGTCGCCCTGGAAGAGATCGCCGGTGGTGGGGTCGTTCGGCGCGTCGTAGTACGCGGAGAGCCCGGCCCCGGCGCCGAACACCTCGGGATGGTGCACGGCGAGTTTCAGCGCGCAGTAACCGCCCGTCGAGTTGCCGACGACACCCCAGCTGCCCGGCCCCTCGGCCACGCGGTAGTGGCCGCCCACCGCCTCGGGAAGATCCTTCGCGAAGAACGTCTCCGTCCGGGGTCCGCCCGGCACGTCCACGCATTCCGTGTCCCGGGGCGGCGCGACCGTCGGCCGCAGCATCACCAGGATCATCGGCCGCATCCGGCCGGCCCGGGCCGACTCCCATGCCGTGCGCGGATAGTGGAGCTTGTCCACCAGCGCCTCGGCGGTCCCCGGGTACCCGGTCAGGACGACGGCCGCGGGAAACGTACGGCCGCGGTGCCGGGCCTGGAAGTACTCCGGCGGCAGATACACGTACGCGGGTGTCGCGATCCGCGTCGTACGCCCGACGACCTCGATCTCCTCGATCCGCCCGCCCGCCTCGGGCCTCCCCCCTCTCACCTTCGTCACCCGTCTGTCCCCGACGACCCGCAGCGGCCCCGCGGAACCACCGGCCGCGTGGTCCACGACCACGCCCTGTCCGTCCTCCCGGCCGAACAGGTCGGCCCAGCTGCCGTAGAACCCGAAGGACTGGTTGGCCACCAGACCGACCGCCGCGAAGACGGCCAACTGGGTCGCGAACAGCAGGCCCACGCGCCCCAGCACCGCGCGTATGCCACTGCGGGCCAGCCGCGGCCACAGCCACACCGTGCCGGCGAACAGCAGCACGCCGGCCAGTACCGCCAACGCCAGCACCTTGTTGCTCGTGAGACCCATGCCTTGGTACCTGCCTGCGCTTTCCGTGTGCCCGTTCGGGCATTCCGATCGAGGGGAGTGAACCTCTCCCTCCAAGACACCGTCCTAGAGGGCGCAATGTCGCCGGATGCCCGAAACGGGCCCGGATCCACGGTTACTCGCAGAACTACAGGTGCGATGTCTGTCAGGACAGATGAGGAAATGTCGGGTCGGGTTCCGGCAGGACCCACCCGCGTACGTCGACTGCCGCGCGGCCCTCGTCCGGAGAACGTGCCGCTCCTCGTCGGCCGCGCCTGCGCGCTCGTCGGCCTGCTGGACATCGCCGCCGGGGTCTTCCCGCGCTTCCGGCACAGCCGGATGCACGCCCTCGCCGAGGTACTGCCGGGCTCGTTCGGCCCGTTCGCCGCGGCCCTCTCCCTCAGCGCCGGCGTCCTGCTGCTCCTGCTCGCCCACGGCCTCAAACGCCGCAAGCGCCGGGCGTGGCGCGCCGCGGTGGCCCTCCTCCCGCTGGGCGCCGTCGCTCAGTTCGGCTACCGCCACTCGATCCTCGGCGTACTGATCTCCCTCGCGCTGCTCGCGCCCCTGCTGCGCCACCGGGACCAGTTCGCGGCCCTGCCCGACCCGCGCAGCCGCTGGCGGGCACTGGCCAACTTCGTCCTCATGGGGGCCGGTTCGCTCGCCCTCGGCCTCCTGGTCGTCAACGCCCACCCGCACCGGATGATCGGCGCCCCGAGCCTGGCCGACCGCATCACCCACGTCCTGTACGGCCTGTTCGGCGTGGAGGGCCCGGTCGACTACGCGGGCAACACCTCCTGGACGGTCGCCTTCTCCCTCGGCGCGCTCGGCCTGCTGACCGCCGTGACCACCATCTACCTGGCCTTCCGCCCCGAACACCCGGCGGCGCGCCTCACCGAGGAGGACGAGTCGCGCCTGCGCGCCCTCCTCGCCCGGCACGGCGGCCGCGACTCCCTCGGCCACTTCGCGCTCCGCCGCGACAAGGCGGTGGTCTTCTCCCCCAGCGGCAAGGCGGCCGTCACCTACCGCGTCGTCTCGGGCGTGATGCTGGCCAGTGGCGACCCGATCGGCGACGTCGAGGCGTGGCCGGGCGCGATCGAACGCTTCATGGACGAGGCACGCGCCCACTCCTGGACACCGGCCGTGATGGGCTGCTCGGAGACCGGCGGCGAGGTGTGGACCCGCGAGACAGGCCTCGACGCCCTCGAACTGGGCGACGAGGCGGTGGTGGACGTGGTGGATTTCTCCCTCGCCGGCCGCGCGATGCGCAACGTGCGCCAGATGGTCAAGCGCATCGAGCGGGCCGGTTACGAGACCCGGGTACGGCGCGTGGCTGACCTCCCCGACGCCGAACTGGACCGCGTCCGCCGCGCCGCCGACGCGTGGCGGGGCACCAACACCGAGCGCGGCTTCTCGATGGCCCTGGGCCGGGTCGGCGACCCGGCCGACGGCGACTGCCTGGTCGCGACCGCGCACAAGCAGGACGCCGAGCCGGGCGAGTACGGCGACCTGAAGGCCGTCCTGCACTTCGTCCCGTGGGGCAGCGACGGGGTGTCCCTGGACCTCATGCGCCGCGACCGCGCGGCCGACCCCGGCATGAACGAGCTGCTGATCGTGGCCGCGCTCCAGGCGGCGCCGAAGCTGGGCATCGCGCGGGTGTCGCTGAACTTCGCGATGTTCCGCGCGGCGCTCGCGCGCGGCGAGAAGATCGGCGCGGGCCCGGTCCTCCGCGCCTGGCGAGGCCTGCTCGTGTTCTTGTCCCGCTGGTTCCAGATCGAGTCCCTGTACAAGTTCAACGCGAAGTTCCGCCCCCGCTGGGAGCCGCGCTTCGTGGTCTACGGGTCCTCGTCCGACCTCCCCCGCATCGGCTTCGCCGCCATGCAGGCCGAGGGCTTCGTCACCCTCACCCCACCCCTCCCCCAGTCCCTACGCTGCCGCACAAGACCCCGCCGCCCCTGCCCCCACGGGGACCCGCACGTGGCTTGACCGGCGAGGCACCCGGCGTGGGTGCGGGCCGGGGGTGGGTGGCACCCAGCGTGGGTGGGCCTGGGGTGGGAGTCGCGGGCCGGCGCTTGCCGGGTGCCGCTGCGCCCACCCGTGCCGCCCCAGCGGCACGACTGCCCGCAGCTAGGGCGGATAGCCGCGTACGGCGCGGCCCCGACCCACAACGCAACGCACCGCGCTACGCGCACCCCCACCCAACCGGCCACAGGCCGCCGCAGGCACCCCACCCACTGGGCCTACGCTGAACACATGAGCAAGCAGACCGGCCGCCGCCGCCACCACCTGGCGGGCCTCACCGCATGGGACCGCTGCGCGGTCATGGGGGTCGTCAACGTGACCCCCGACTCCTTCTCCGACGGCGGTCGCTTCTTCGACACCACGGCCGCCATCAAGCGCGGCCTCGACCTGGTGGCCCAGGGCGCCGACCTCGTGGACGTCGGCGGCGAGTCCACCCGCCCCGGCGCCACCCGCGTCGACGAGGACGAGGAACTCCGCCGCGTGGTCCCCGTGGTCCGCGGCCTCGCCTCCGAGGGCGTCACGGTCTCCGTGGACACCATGCGCGCCTCGGTCGCCGCCCAGGCCCTCGCCTCCGGCGCCGCCCTCGTCAACGACGTCAGCGGCGGCCTGTCCGACCCGAGGATGATCCCGGTCGTCGCCGACGCCGCCGCCCCCTTCGTCGTCATGCACTGGCGCGGCCTCCTGGAGGCAGGCAACGTCAAGGGCGTCTACGAGGACGTGGTCACCGAGGTCGTGGACGAGCTGCGCGCCCGCGTGGAGGCCGTCCTGGAGGGCGGCATCGCCCCCGACCGGGTAGTCGTCGACCCCGGCCTCGGCTTCTCCAAGAACGCCGAGCACGACCTCGTCCTCCTCGCCCACCTCGACCGCCTCCTCGGCCTCGGCCACCCCCTCCTCGTCGCCGCCTCCCGCAAGCGCTTCCTCGGCCGCGTCCTGGCAGCCGACCCCCAGGCCACCCCACCCCCCGCGCGGGAGCGCGACGCGGCCACCGCCGCCGTCTCCGCACTCGCCGCGCACGCCGGCGCGTGGGCCGTCCGCGTGCACGAGGTCCGCGCCACGGCGGACGCCGTACGCGTCGCCCGCGCCGTCGAAGGAGCCCGGTGAACGCCCCGCACCTCGACGTCGAACAGGTCGAGTCCGCCAACACCGCCTTCTACGAGGCGCTGGAACAGGGCGATTTCGAGAAGGTCTCCGCGTTCTGGCTCACCCCGTCCGACCTGGGCGTCGACGAGTCGTACCACGACCCGGCCGACGCCGGCGTGGTCTCCTGCGTGCACCCCGGCTGGCCGGTACTGACCGGCCGCGGCGAGGTCCTCCGCGCCTACGCCCTGATCATGGCGAACACCGACTACATCCAGTTCTTCCTCACCGACGTCCACGTCTCCGTCACCGGCGACACCGCCCTGGTCACCTGCACCGAGAACATCCTCAGCGGCGGCCCCGCCCCCGACGGCGACGAGGAGCTGGGCCCCCTCGTCGGCCAGCTCGTGGTCGCCACGAACACGTTCCGGCGTACGCCCGCCGGCTGGAAACTCTGGTCGCACCACGCCTCCCCCGTACTCGCGGAGACCGACGACGATGAGAGCGAGGACACACCTTCCTGACCGGAAGGACCAAGAACGACAAGAAGTGGTTGGAATCACGGACCGCCGGGTATGGGCGGCTACCAACCCGTGATCCACCGGGACCGCCAGGGAAAACGCCGGGTGAAACCTCCCGGCCCCCGCCCGGTCCCACACCCCCCGTGGCCCGGCCCTGTCGGTGCTCGCGGGTAGATTCGACTGTGGCCGCCGTACCGCCCGCACGTGGTACGACCGGCCTTGACCGACGACTGCAGGAGTGATTCGCGTGGATCGTGTCGCGCTGCGCGGCCTCAAGGCCCGCGGGCACCACGGTGTGTTCCCCAAGGAACGCGAGGACGGCCAGACCTTCCTCGTGGACCTCGTCCTGGGCCTGGACACCCGGCCGGCCGCGGCCGACGACGACCTGGCGAAGACCGTGCACTACGGCATCGTGGCCGAGGAGGTCGTGGCCGTCGTGGAGGGCGAGCCCGTCAACCTCGTCGAGACGCTCGCCGAGCGCATCGCCCAGGTCTGTCTGAAGCACGACGGGGTGCGGGAGGTCGAGGTCTGCGTCCACAAGCCGGACGCGCCGATCACCGTCCCCTTCGACGACGTGACCGTCACCATCATCCGGAGCCGTGTATGAGCGCCCCCTTCGCCAAGGGTCCCAGCGACCCGACCGTACAGCCGGTGCCCGCCTCCGTCATCGAGCAGGTCGACGCCGCGGACACGACGCTGTCCAACCCCAAGCGCGCCGTGATCGCCCTCGGCGCCAACCTGGGCAACCGCCTGGAGACCCTCCAGGGCGCCATCGACGCCCTGGAGGACACCCCCGGCGTGCGCGTCAAAGGGGTGTCGCAGGTGTACGAGACGGAGCCGTGGGGCGTCGCGCCCGACAGCCAGCCGTCGTACTTCAACGCGGTCGTGGTCGTGAAGACCACCCTGCCCCCGTCCTCCCTGCTGGAGCGCGCGCACGCGGTGGAGGAGGCCTTCCACCGAGTCCGCGACGAGCACTGGGGCCCGCGCACCCTGGACGTCGACATCGTCGCCTACGCCGAGGTCGTCTCCGACGACCCGCAGCTCACCCTCCCCCACCCGCGCGCGCACGAGCGTGCCTTCGTGCTCGCTCCCTGGCTCGACGTGGACCCCGAGGCCCTGCTGCCCGGACAGGGTGCGGTCGCCGACCTCCTGGCCGCCGTCACCCGCGACGGCGTCGCGCCCCGCGCCGACCTGGAACTCCGGCTGCCCGAGTAGTCGTTAAGGTCGACGAGATCACGACGACCGCTCAGGGGAACCGAAGGGACACCGGAACACCGTGAAAGAGCTGCGCATCAGGGTGCTGGCCGGCGTGTTCGTCGTCGCCGGTGTCCTGTCCTGGGCGGGCGCCCGCCTGTGGAACTCGGTGGGGACCCTGCCGAGCGTCCCCCTGGCCGCCCCCATCGTCCTCGCCCTGATCGCGGTGATCCTGCTGGCCACGGCGCTCTCGATCCGCGCCCGGCTGAAGGCCCAGCGGGACCGCCTCCCCGGCGCCAAGGGCGTCGACCCGATGATGGCGGCCCGCGCGGTCGTCTTCGCCCAGGCCAGCGCCCTGGTGGTCGCCCTGGTCGCCGGTATGTACGGCGGCACGGGCGTCTTCCTGCTGGAGTACCTGGACATCCCGGCCCGCCGCGACCAGTCCATCTACGCCGGTCTCTCGGTGGTGGCGGGCATCGGCGTCATAGCGGCCGCGGTCTTCATGGAGCGGGTCTGCAAGCTCCCCGAGGACGAGGACGACGACCACCCCGGGGCGGCGTCGGCGGCCTGACCGAAAAGGCACCCGCGAAAAGCAGACGCGAGCCCCGCCGCCCGCCGCCCGTCACCCTCCCTCAGCGAGCCATGATCAGGCTCATCGCCTCGTTGCGCGTGGCGACATCCCGCAGCTGCCCCCGCACCGCCGAGGTGAGCGTCTTCGCGCCGGGCTTGCGGATGCCCCGCATCGACATGCACATGTGCTCGCACTCGACCACGACGATCACCCCGCGCGGCTCCAGGATCTCCATCAGGGAGTCGGCGACCTGCGTGGTGAGACGTTCCTGCACCTGCGGACGGCGGGCGTAGACGTCCACCAGGCGGGCCAGCTTGGACAGCCCGGTGATCTTTCCGCTGCTGGAGGGGATGTAGCCCACGTGCGCGACCCCGCGGAACGGCACCAGGTGGTGCTCACAGGTCGAGAACACCTCGATGTCCTTGACCAGGACCATCTCGTCGTGCCCGAGGTCGAACGTCGTCGTCAGCACGTCCTCCGGCTGCTGCCACAGACCGGCGAATATCTCCTTGTACGCCCGCGCCACCCGCGCCGGGGTCTCCCGCAGGCCCTCGCGGTCCGGGTCCTCACCGACCGCGATGAGCAGTTCGCGTACGGCGTTCTCGGCCCGCTTCTCGTCGAACTCGCCGATCTCGCCCTCGCCGTCCAACGTCACGGGGTCGGTCATCTGGTGCCTCGTTCCTGTGCTGTCCTGCGGGCGGCATAAGGAAATGCCGCACCCCCCAAGGCTAGAACCTGGGGGGCGCGGCATACATTCCGGGCCTGGTGGGGCCGCCGGGAGTGACCGGGGTCAGCTCTCCGGACGGTCCTCCGGGGCGTGTTCCGGTGCCGGGGCGGGCTCCACCGTGGGGCTCTTGGTGGTGGAGATCGCCGCCGGCGCGCCGTTCGCTCCGTTCGTCAGCGCCAGCTCCTTGGGGGAGAGCACCGGCGGACGGGTCGAGGGCGTGCGGCGTGAGGAACCGGTCCAGGCGGGCCGGGCCGGGCGCTTGACGATCTGGGCGAAGACCTCGGCGATCTCCTCCTTGCCCAGCGTCTCCTTCTCCAGCAGGGCGAGGACGAGGTTGTCGAGGACGTCGCGGTTCTCGACCAGGATCTCCCAGGCCTCGTTGTGCGCCGTCTCGATGAGCTTCTTGACCTCCTCGTCGACCAGCGCGGCGACCTCTTCCGAGTAGTCGCGCTGGTGAGCCATCTCACGCCCGAGGAACGGCTCGCTGTTGTCACCGCCGAACTTGATGGCACCGAGGCGCTCGGTCATGCCGTACTGCGTGACCATGGCACGGGCCACACTGGTGGCCTTCTCGATGTCGTTGGCGGCGCCCGTCGTCGGGTCGTGGAAGACCAGTTCCTCGGCCGCGCGGCCGCCCAGCATGTAGGCGAGCTGGTCCAGCATCTCGTTGCGCGTGGTCGAGTACTTGTCCTCGTCCGGGAGCACCATCGTGTAACCGAGGGCCCGGCCTCTCGACAGGATCGTGATCTTGTGGACCGGGTCGGAGTTCGGTGAGGCCGCCGCGACCAGGGCGTGTCCGCCCTCGTGGTACGCGGTGATCTTCTTCTCCTTGTCCGACATGATCCGGGTCCGCTTCTGCGGGCCCGCGACCACACGGTCGATCGCCTCGTCCAGCATCTGGTTGTCGACCAGCTTCTTGTCGCTGCGGGCCGTCAGCAGGGCGGCCTCGTTCAGCACGTTGGCCAGGTCGGCGCCGGTCATGCCGGGCGTACGGCGGGCGACGGCCGACAGGTCGACGTCCGGCGCGACCGGCTTGCCCTTCTGGTGGACCTTGAGGATCTCCAGCCGGCCCTGCATGTCCGGGCGGTCGACGGCGATCTGCCGGTCGAAGCGGCCGGGGCGCAGCAGCGCCGGGTCGAGGATGTCGGGCCGGTTGGTGGCGGCGATGAGGATCACGCCGCCCTTCACGTCGAAGCCGTCCATCTCGACGAGCAGCTGGTTCAGCGTCTGCTCGCGCTCGTCGTGACCACCGCCGAGGCCGGCGCCGCGGTGGCGGCCGACCGCGTCGATCTCGTCGACGAAGACGATCGCGGGAGCGTTCGCCTTGGCCTGCTCGAACAGGTCACGCACTCGGGAGGCACCGACACCGACGAACATCTCGACGAAGTCGGAACCGGAGATCGAGTAGAACGGCACGCCCGCCTCGCCCGCGACGGCACGCGCGAGCAGGGTCTTGCCGGTGCCGGGCGGGCCGTACAGCAGCACGCCCTTGGGGATCTTGGCGCCGACGGCCTGGAACTTGGCCGGCTCCTGGAGGAACTCCTTGATCTCGTGGAGCTCCTCGACGGCCTCGTCCGAGCCGGCGACGTCGGAGAACGTCGTCTTGGGGGTGTCCTTGGTGATGAGCTTGGCCTTGGACTTGCCGAAGTTCATCACGCGGCTGCCGCCGCCCTGCATCTGATTCATCAGGAACAGGAAGACGACCACGATCAGGACGAACGGGAGCAGGGAGAGCAGAATGCCGACGAACGGGTTCTGCTTCGACGGCGACACCGTGTAGCCGTCGGAGATCTGCTTGTCCTGGTACTTGTTCTGCAGCGAATTGGCGATGTCGACGCCCTGGTCGCCGATGTAGCTCGCCTGGATCTTGGAGCTGCCCTCGACCTTTTCGCCGTCCTTGAGCTGGACCTTGATGATCTGCTCGTCACCGGTGGTCAGCTTGGCCGACTCGATCTTGTTGTCGTTGATCGCCTGGACGACCTGGCCCGTGTCCACCGTCTTGTAGCCGCCGGACGAGCCTACGACCTGCATCAACACGACCACGGCAAGGACGGCCAGCACGATCCACATGATTGGCCCACGGAAGTATCGCTTCACGTCCATCCACACGGAGCGGTGTCGCCCCGTCCCTCCTGCCATAGTGAGTTTGATAAGACAGTTCTTCTGACGGTACCCCAGCGCGGCGGCCCTCAGCCGCACGGGACCGCTGGCGTCCCGTCTGCATGCTCCAACGGCGCGGAGGCCTCCGGGGTTCCCGGTAGCCCCCCAATCGCCGTGCTGCCCGCCACAGGGGCGGGTCAGCCGCCGTAGACGTGGGGCGCGAGCGTACCGACGAACGGCAGGTTGCGGTACTTCTCGGCGTAATCGAGGCCATACCCGACGACGAACTCGTTGGGGATGTCGAAGCCGACCCATTCCACGTCGATGGCGACCTTCGCCGCGTCGGGCTTGCGCAGCAGCGTGCACACCTTGAGGGAGGCGGGCTCGCGCGAGCCGAGGTTGGAGATCAGCCAGGACAGGGTCAGGCCGGAGTCGATGATGTCCTCGACGATCAGGACGTGCTTGCCCTTGATATCGGTGTCGAGGTCCTTGAGGATCCGCACCACGCCGGAGGACTGGGTGCCCGCGCCGTACGAGGACACCGCCATCCAGTCCATGGTGACGGGGGTGGACAGCGACCGGGCGAGGTCGGCCATGACCATCACGGCGCCCTTGAGCACGCCGACGATGAGCAGGTCCTTCCCCTCGTACTCCGCGTCGATCTTCGCGGCCAGCTCGGCCAGCTTCGCGTCGATCTCTTCCTTGGTGATGAGTACCTTCTCGAGGTCGGCACCCATGTCGTTCGCGTCCACCCGCATCACTTTCGGTCGTCCCACCGGCCGGATTCAGCCTTGCCGAATCACCAGTCTGCCACCCTGCCGCTGGGCGACGACTTTGCCGGGGAGGTTGATGGCCCCCTGGCCGCGCCAGCCGGTGATCAGCCGGTCGACTTCCTCGAGGTGGCGGGCGAAGAGCGCGCCGGCGGGGGCACCGGCCGCGATGGCGGCGCGGCGCAGGATCCGGCGGCGTACGGCGGGCGGCAGGGCGTAGAGCTTGGCGCACTCCAGCACGCCCGTGGCGTCGCGGACGCCCTCCTCGGCCTGGCGGGCCCAGGTGTCGAGGGCGTCGGCGTCGTCCCGGGAGAGCTGGGCGGTGCGGGCGAGGGCCTCGACGACGCCCTTGCCGAGGGCCTTCTCCAGGGCGGGCAGGCCCTCGTGGCGCAGTCGGGAGCGGGTGTACGCCGGGTCGGCGTTGTGCGGGTCGTCCCAGACCGGCAGGGACTGCACCATGCAGGCCTTGCGGGCGGTCTGCCGGTCGACCTGGAGGAAGGGGCGCCGGTAACGGCCGTCGGCCCCCGAGACCGCGGCCATGCCCGACAGGGAGCGGATGCCGGAGCCGCGGGCGAGGCCCAGCAGGACGGTCTCGGCCTGGTCGTCGCGGGTGTGGCCGAGCAGGACGGCGGCGGCGCCGTGGCGGGCTGCGGCGGCGTCCAGGGCGGCGTAGCGGGCGTCGCGGGCGGCGGCTTCGGGGCCGCCCGCGCGGCCGACGCTGACGGCGGTGGCCTCGACGGGGTCCAGGCCCAGTTCGCGCAGGCGCAGGACGACCTCTTCGGCGCGCAGGTCGGAGCCGTTCTGCAGGCCGTGGTCGACGGTGACGCCGCCGGCCCGGATGCCGAGCCGGGGGGCTTCGAAGGCGAGGGCGGAGGCGAGCGCCATGGAGTCGGCGCCGCCGGAGCAGGCCACGAGCACGAGCGGTGACGGCGGCCGCTCGGGCGTCGGTCCGGCGGCCGTCGCGGCGGGGACGCCGGCCGTGGTCTTCAGTTCGGTGAGGATGTCGTGGAGGACGCGGCGGACCGCCAGGCGTATCGCCGCGACCGCAGGATGGGGACCCATGTCCGGTGCCCTTCATGAAGTTTTCGGGGGGTGAGCCCGGGGTTCTGTCACGCAGAGTGTGTAGATGGTGACAGAAACGGGCCGTTCCCCGAGCATCGCACGCCTGTCGAGGGCTCACGGTCCCTCGGACGGGTGATTGGAGGGGCGTTTACCTGCCGTCGGCCGGATTCGATTCACGCCCGTCCCGAGGGGCTCACGACTCCGGCTTGCGGTGCACCCGCGCGATCCAGTCCGCCGGTTTGGCGATCTCCGACTTGGTGGGGAGGGTGTTGGGCGACGTCCAGACGCGGTTGAAGCCGTCCATTCCGCACTCGTCGACGACGGCCCGTACGAAGCGTTCGCCGTCCCGGTACTGGCGGAGTTTGGCGTCCAGGCCGAGCAGCTTGCGCAGCGCCAGGTCGAGGCGGGAGGCGCCCTTGGCGCGGCGCTGCTGGAACTTCTCGCGGATCTCCGCGACGCTCGGCACGACCGCCGGGCCGACCCCGTCCATCACGAAGTCGGCGTGGCCCTCCAGCAGGGACATCACGGCGGTGAGGCGGCCGAGGACCTCCCGCTGGGCCGGGGTCTGCACCAGCTCCACCAGCGAGCGGCCACCGTCGTCCTCCTCCCCCTCGGGGCGGCCCCCGGCGAGGGTCTGGGCGGCCTCGCGGACCCGCTCCAGGACGGTCATGGGGTCGACGTCGGTCTCCGCGAGGAACGACTGAATTTCGCCCTCCAGGTGGTCGCGCAGCCAGGGCACGGCCGTGAACTGGGTGCGGTGCGTCTCCTCGTGCAGGCACACCCACAGGCGGAAGTCGTGCGGGTGGACGTCGAGTTCGCGTTCGACGTGCACGATGTTCGGCGCGACCAGGAGCAGCCGGCCGCCGCCGTCGGCACCGGCGGGGAGTTCCCGGGTGGCCGGGGCGAAGGTCTCGTACTGGCCGAGGACGCGGGAGGACAGGAACGACAGCAGCATGCCCAGTTCCACACCGGTGACCTTGCCGCCGACGGCGCCGAGGACCGCGTTGCCGGCGCCGTCGCCGCGCCGCTCCTGCAGCTTCTCCAGGAGGGGTTTCAGGATCTCCCGGAACCCGGCGACGTTCGCCCGGACCCAGCCGGGGCGGTCGACGACCAGGACGGGGGTGTCGTGGATCTCCTCGGTGGCCATACGGGTGTAGCCCCGGACGTGTTCCTCGGAGGCCTTGGCATGGCGGCGGAGCTCCGCGACGACCGCCCTGGCCTCGTCGCGGCTCACCTCGGGGCCCGGCCGTACGAGCCGGGTCGCGGTCGCCACCGCGAGGTTCCAGTCGACCATGCCGGAATTTGCGCCGATGCTCGTCATGCGTCAACGGTACGGGAGCGCCGCCGCTGGGGGCAGGCTGTGCGGGGCGCAGGGGTGGGGCGGGCTACCCGCAGCCGCAGGAAGCCAGGCTCGTCGCCGCCCGGTCCAGGGTCGACTGGGCCGCCGCGGGGTCGGACGTCCCGTGGGCCATGAAGGCGAAGCCCAGGAGGCGGCCGTCGGCGGTGACGACGGTGCCGGCGAGGGTGTTCACGCCCGTCAGCGTGCCCGTCTTGGCGCGGACGACGCCCGCTGCGCCGTCCGTGTAACGACTGGTCAGGGTGCCGGTGAAACCGGCCACGGGGAGGCCGGTGAGGACCGGGCGGAGCTGGGGGCGGGCCGGGTCGGCCGCCTTGGCCAGCAGGGCGGTGAGCAGGTCGGCGCTGACCAGGTCGGTGCGGTCCAGGCCGCTGCCGTCGCGGAGCGCGGCGCCGTCCACCGGCAGGCCGAGCCGCTTCAGCCGGTCCTTCATGGCGGCGGACGCCCCGTCGAAGTCGGCGGGCCTGCCGCTCGCCACGGCGGTGTGGCGGGCCAGGGCCTCGGCGAGGTCGTTGTCGCTGTTCGTCAGCATCCGCTCGACCAGGGCGGACAGCGGCGGCGAGGACACCGTGGCGAGGGTGTCGGCGCGGTCGGTGGCCTTGGAGGGGCCGGGGGCCGACGCGGTGATGCCGTGCTGCTTCAGGAAACCGGCGAAGGCGCGGGCGGCGTGCGCGGCCGGGTCGCTCTCGCGCGGGGCGGGTCCGCTGGTGGAGTCGTCCGTCCGGGCCTCGTCGGCCATCAGGGCGGTGACGCGGGCCAGGTTCTCGTTGACCCCGATCGGGTGCATTTCCCCGCCCGCGTAGAGCGTCGTGTCGTACGACAGCGTCACCTTGCGCAGGTCCCGCTTCTTCAGGGCCGCGGCGGTCTTCTCGGCCAGGGTGCGCAGGCTCGCGAGGCCCTTGGCGTCCGCACGCGCGGTGAGCGTCGGGTCGCCGCCGCCGACCAGGACGACCTCGCCGGTGTCGGCCTCCAGGGCGGTGCGGGTGGTGAGGCGGTGGTCGGGGCCGAGGGCGGTGAGCGCGGCCACCGCGGTGGCGATCTTGGTGGTGGAGGCGGGCGTGAGAGGCGCGTCGCCGCCGAGGCCGTACAGCCGCTTGCCGGTGGTGAGGTCGACGACCGACGCGGCGCGGTCGGTGCCGAGCGCCGGGTCGTCGAGGAGCGGCCCGAGGAGGTCCGCGAGGGCCGCGCCGCCCGGGGCCGCCTTGACGCCGCCCGGGGTGGTGGCGCCGCCGAGGCCGGCCAGCACGGCCCCGGCGCTGGGCGCGGGACGGGGCGTCCCGGCCGCGGTGCCGGAGCCGCCGGACCCGCGATCGTGATCTGCGCCACCCATGTGCTCCAGTGCGACGGCCCGGTCCCGCTCGGCCGTACGCTGACCCGTGGAGTCCCAGGGGCCGGCGGCGGTCACCACACCGGCGGCGAGAGCCAGCCCGGCGGTGGCGGCACCGGCGGTGTACTGCCAGGTCTTCGGCCTCGTGATCCGGGCGAGCCGCGGTCCCGTGGCCCGCGTGAACCGCGCGATCCGCGGTCCGGCGGCCCGGCCGAGGCGCGCCAGACGGGGTCGTACGGCGCCCGCGGCCCGCACCAGGTGCGGCCTCGCGGACCGCCAAGGCCTCAGCTCTGGCACCATCACCAGCCCCTTTCGCGATCACACACCGGCGTGAGGGACACTTAACCACCAGAACTATGTACTGATCATGGAGGAGCGTCCGGTGGAGTTCGACGTCACGATCGAGATCCCGAAGGGTTCGCGGAACAAGTACGAGGTGGACCACGAGACCGGTCGTATCCGCCTGGACCGCCGCCTCTTCACCTCGACCGCCTACCCGACCGACTACGGCTTCGTGGAGAACACCCTCGGCGAGGACGGCGACCCGCTGGACGCGCTGGTCATCCTGGACGAGCCGACCTTCCCGGGCTGCCTCATCCGCTGCCGCGCGATCGGCATGTTCCGGATGACGGACGAGGCCGGCGGCGACGACAAGCTGCTGTGCGTGCCGTCGACCGACCCGCGCGTGGAGCACCTGCGGGACATCCACCACGTGTCGGAGTTCGACCGCCTGGAGATCCAGCACTTCTTCGAGGTCTACAAGGACCTGGAGCCCGGCAAGTCCGTCGAGGGCGCCAACTGGGTGGGCCGGACCGACGCCGAGATCGAGATCGAGCGGTCCTACAAGCGCTTCAAGGAGCAGGGCGGCCACTGAGCAGCTCCCGTTCCGTAACGGGCCGCACGCCACCCGCGTGCGGCCCGTTCGCGTGCGAGTGCGCATACTGAGATCAACAGGAGGGTGAGTTCGTACCAGGGAGCGTTGCGCAGGTGACCGAGGCGGAGGACCGCAAGCCGCAGTCGGACGAGGCCCACAGCGCCTTCCGGCAGCCGGGCGGGATCGCTGCGTCGATCGACGACGAGTCGTCGACGACGTCCGAGTTCGAGATCCCGCAGGGACTGGCCGTCCCGCGGCACACCGGAACGGAGTCCGAGACGACCTCGGAGTTCTCGCTGCCGGACGGCCTGGAGGCGCCCACGGCCACGCCCGCGGACGCCGAGGGGTCGGCGTTCACGACGCCGAGCACGTACCACGCGTGGACCGCGCCGACCGCGTTCACCCCGGCCAGCGGCTTCCCGGCGGTGAACCTGGCGGACGTGCCCTGGCAGGACCGGATGCGGGCCATGCTGCGCATGCCGGTGGCCGAGCGGCCCGCGCCCGAGCCGTCGCAGAAGCACGACGACGAGACCGGGCCCGCCGTGCCGCGCGTGCTCGACCTGACGCTGCGTATCGGGGAGCTGCTGCTGGCGGGCGGTGAGGGCGCCGAGGACGTGGAGGCGGCGATGTTCGCCGTCTGCCGGTCCTACGGCCTGGACCGCTGCGAGCCGAACGTCACCTTCACCCTGCTGTCGATCTCCCACCAGCCGTCCCTGGTCGAGGACCCGGTGACGGCGTCGCGGACGGTACGCCGCCGCGGCACCGACTACACCCGGCTCGCGGCCGTGTTCCAGCTGGTGGACGACCTCTCGGACCCGGAGACCAACATCTCCCTGGAGGAGGCCTACCGGCGCCTCGCGGAGATCCGGCGCAACCGGCACCCGTACCCGACCTGGGTGCTGAGCACGGCGAGCGGTCTGCTCGCGGGCGGGGCCTCACTGCTCGTCGGCGGTGACGTGATCGTGTTCTTCGCGGCGATGATCGGCGCGATTCTCGGTGACCGGCTGGCGTGGCTGTGCGCGGGGCGCGGGCTGCCGGAGTTCTACCAGTTCGCGGTGGCCGCGATGCCGCCGGCCGCGATCGGCATCGCGCTGACGCTGACCCACGTCGAGGTGAAGGCGTCCGCGGTGATCACCGGTGGGCTGTTCGCGCTGCTGCCGGGGCGGGCGCTGGTCGCGGGGGTGCAGGACGGTCTGACCGGCTTCTACATCACCGCCGCGGCACGGCTGCTGGAGGTCATGTACTTCTTCGTCAGCATCGTCGCCGGGGTGCTGGTGGTGCTGTACTTCGGCGTCCAGCTGGGCGCGAACCTGAACCCGGATGCCAAGCTGGGCACGGGCGACGATCCGTGGGTGCAGATCTTCGCCTCGATGCTGCTGTCGCTGGCCTTCGCGATCCTGCTCCAGCAGGAACGATCCACCGTCCTCGCGGTGACCCTGAACGGCGGCGTCGCCTGGTGTGTGTACGGCGCCATGCACTACGCCGGGAACATCTCGCCGGTGGCCTCCACGGCCGCCGCGGCGGGGCTGGTGGGTCTGTTCGGGCAGCTGATGTCCCGGTACCGGTTCGCGTCGGCGCTGCCGTACACGACCGCGGCGATCGGGCCGCTGCTGCCGGGTTCCGCGACGTACTTCGGACTGCTGGGGATCGCGCAGAGCAAGGTCGACTCGGGGCTGCTGTCGCTGTCCAGTGCGGTGGCGCTGGCGCTGGCCATCGCGATCGGGGTGAACCTCGGTGGGGAGATCTCGCGGTTGTTCTTGAAGGTGCCGGGGGCGGCGAGTGCCGCGGGACGCCGGGCCGCCAAACGGACACGGGGTTTCTAGGGCGCCTAGTGGGGGCGGGGGTACCGTGCGACGGCGGGTGCGGGTTCGTCGTGGCTTGTCGCGCAGTTCCCCGCGCCCCTTAGGTGGGTTCAGCGGCCCTGGTTGTACGGGTACTGGTCGTTGTAGTTCTGGCCGTACGGCTGTTGCTGGTACGGGTCGACGCGGCGGAGTTGGGTCGTGGCGTCGTCCATGACCGGGTACTGGGGCTGCTGGGGCGGCGTGGGGGCGGTTGCCGCGGCCTGCTTCTTCTTCTTGCGTTCGCGCAGGTACTCGATGGCGATCGGGACGACCGAGACGACGACGATCAGGACCAGGATCGGCTCGACGTTGGTGCGGATGAACTCGATCTGGCCGAGCCAGTAGCCCGCGAGGGTGACGCCGGTGCCCCAGGCCACGCCGCCGATGATGTTGTACGTGAGGAACGTGCGGTACTTCATGCGGCCGGCGCCCGCCACGATGGGCGCGAAGGTGCGCACGATCGGCACGAAGCGGGCCAGGACGATCGCCTTGGGGCCGTACTTCTCCATGAACTCGTGCGCCTTCTCCAGGTTCTCCTTCTTGAAGAGCTTGGAGTTGGGGCGGTTGAAGAGCTTGGGGCCGAGGAACTTGCCGATCATGTAGCCCACCTGGTCGCCGATGACGGCGGCCAGCACGATCAGGGTGCACACCAGCCACAGCGGCTGGCTGATGTACTCGCCCTGGGCGACGAAGAGGCCCGCGGTGAACAGCAGCGAGTCGCCGGGCAGGAACGCGAAGAGTCCGGACTCGGCGAAGACGATGAGCAGGATGCCGGGCAGAGCGAAGGTCTCGATCAGATAGTCCGGGCTGAGCCACTCGGGGCCGAGCGCAAGGGTGGTCACGGGATGTGGCTCCTGCTGCTGGGGGGAGGCGGGCTGGACCTGGCTGCCCAAACGTACAACGCAGCCGCGGTGTCCCAGGTTCCACGGGGTCCTCGGGGTGCACTGCGGCCTTTCCGGGGAAGCCGGAGAACCATGGGTATTGAAGAATACGGCGGCGGACAGAGTCCCCAGTCCGATGTGCTCATCGTGACCACGAACGACCTGCCGGGCCACCGGGTCCAGGAGGTGCTGGGCGAGGTCTTCGGGCTGACCGTGCGCTCCCGGCACCTGGGGAGCCAGATCGGGGCCGGGCTGAAGTCGATGGTCGGCGGTGAGCTGCGCGGACTCACCAAGACGCTGGTCGAGACCCGCAACGAGGCGATGGAGCGGCTGGTCGAGCAGGCACGCGCGCGGGGGGCCAACGCGGTACTGGCCTTCCGCTTCGACGTGGCGACGGCCGCGGACGTGGGCACCGAGGTGTGCGCGTACGGGACGGCGGTGGTCGTGGGCCGGGGGTGGGGGGGGCGCGGGGGCGGCGCCCCCCACGGCCAGGGGGACGAAGCCGAGGCTGTCGACGAGGAAGCCGGCGGCGTCCCGGTCGTCCGCGACGTACAGCTCGGCGTACGCGATGGGACTG
>NZ_JBHJVQ010000037.1:0-16522 GCF_042263835.1 Streptomyces sp. NPDC056128
GGCCGGCCCGGTACGACGGCCGCGAACGCGGCGGACGGAGCGCGCACGATGCCCAACCCGCGGCTGACGGGTCTGGGCAGCGGTCTGTTCTGCGCCGCCGTCATGGTCGTGCTCGGCTACCTCGACGCGTTGCTCTTCGGAGCGTCCCTGACCGTCTACGGCGTGCTGTTCGTGCCGGTGTGCCTGCTGACCGCGGTCTGGGTGCGCCGGGGCGACCTGCTGACCGCCCCCGTCGTCGTGCCGATCGCCTTCGCGGTGGGGCTGGTGACCGTGGCCGAGAGCGGGGACGGCGGCGTCGGGGGGCGGCTGATGGGGATCGTTACCGCGCTGGCCACCGAGGCCGGGTGGCTGTACGGCGGGACGCTGGTCGCCGGGTCGACGGTGATCGTCCGCAGGATCCGGCTGATGCGCCGGCGGCGGGCCGCCGCCCGGAACCGTCCGCCGGGGTGACCCGCGGCGGACGGTGCGAGGGCCGCGGTCAGCGGGACGCGTGCATCGCCGCGCCGACGATCCCCGCGTTGTTCTGGAGCTGCGCGGGGACGATCTCCGCCTGGATGCCCTCGATGTAGTGCAGGAACTTCTGGGACTTCCGGCTGACCCCGCCGCCGATGATGAACAGCTCCGGCGAGAACAGCATCTCGACGTGGGCGAGGTACTTCCGCACGCGGTGGGCCCAGTGCTCCCACGACATGTCGTGGTCCTCCTTGACCTTGCTGGAGGCGCGCTTCTCCGCGTCGTGGCCGTCCAGCTCCAGGTGGCCCAGCTCGGTGTTGGGGACGAGGACGCCGCCGTGGAAGACGGCGCTCCCGATGCCCGTGCCGAAGGTGAGCAGGATGACCGTGCCCTGCCGGCCGCGCCCGGCGCCGAAGTTCATCTCGGCGACGCCCGCCGCGTCCGCGTCGTTGACGACCGTCACGTCCAGCCCGCCCAGCCGCTCCGCGAACAGGCTCCGCGCGTCCGTGTCGACCCAGCTCTTGTCGACGTTGGCCGCGGTGCGGACCATGGCGCCGCCGGTCACCACGCCCGGGAAGGTGAGTCCGACCGGTCCGGTCCAGCCGAAGTGCTCGACGACCTCCTTGACCCCGTCGGCCACGCCGTCCGGGTCCGCCGGTTGCGGAGTCAGTACCTTGCAGCGCTCCTGGGCCAGGTCGCCCCTGTCGAGGTCCACAGGGGCGCCCTTGATCCCGGATCCGCCGATGTCCACGCCGAAGATCTGCATGGAACCACGTTACGGCCTGCCACTGACGGTCACGCCCCGGCCATACCCGAGCCGCCCCGTCCCTCCACCAGGGTCGCGGCCTCCTCGCGCAGGTCGCGGCGGAGCTCCTTGGGCAGCGAGAAGGTGATCGACTCCTCGGCGGCCTTGACGATCTCCACGTCCTCGAAGCCGCGCTGCGACAGCCACTCCAGGACCTGCTCGACCAGGATGTCCGGGACGGACGCGCCGGAGGTGACGCCGACGGTGGTCACGCCCTCCAGCCAGGCCTCGTCGGCCTCGTCGGCGAAGTCCACGAGGTAGGCGTCGCGGGCGCCGGCCTGCTTGGCGACCTCGACGAGTCGCTTGGAGTTGGAGGAGTTGCGCGAGCCGACGACGATCACCAGGTCGGCCTCGGCGCCCATCTGCTTGACGGCGAGCTGGCGGTTCTGCGTGGCGTAGCAGATGTCGTCGCTCGGCGGGGAGATGAGCTGCGGGAACTTGTCCTTGAGCGCGTCGACGGTCTCCATGGTCTCGTCGACGGAGAGCGTGGTCTGGGAGAGCCAGACGACCTTGGACGGGTCGCGGACCTCGACCTTCGCCACGTCCTCGGGGCCGTCGACCAGCTGGATGTGGTCGGGGGCCTCCCCGGAGGTGCCGATGACCTCCTCGTGGCCCTCGTGGCCGATCAGGAGGATGTCGTAGTCGTCGTCGGCGAAGCGGACGGCTTCCTTGTGGACCTTGGTGACGAGCGGGCAGGTGGCGTCGATGGTGGCGAGGCGGCCGCGCTCGGCCTCCTCGTGGACGACGGGCGCCACGCCGTGCGCGGAGAACATGACGATGTTCCCCGGGGGGACCTCCTCCGTCTGCTCGACGAAGATCGCGCCCTTCTTCTCCAGGGTCTGGACGACGTACTTGTTGTGAACGATCTCGTGCCGGACGTACACCGGAGCCCCGTACTGCTCCAGAGCTTTCTCGACGGCGATCACGGCGCGGTCCACACCCGCGCAGTAGCCACGGGGGGCGGCGAGCAGGACACGGCGGCCAGGCGAAGCAGTCATGGCACCCATCGTAAGGCCGCGTTCGGCGGGTCAAAGATCGCGTGGGTACGGCGTTGCCGGGGAGACTGACGGGAACATTCCGAGGCGGAGTTCGAGGCGGGGTCCGAGACGGGGTCCGAGGCGCTGGCGGAGGCACGATGTCGGAGACCGGTACGACGGCCCCGGGGGCCGGTGAGGAACACCAGCTGCGGCGCAGTCTGGGCTTCAGGGACCTGGTCGTCTACGGCCTGCTGTTCATCGCGCCCATGGCGCCGGTCGGCGTGTTCGGCACGCTGGACGCCAAGTCGCACGGCGCGGTGGCGCTGGTGTACATCGTCGCCACCATCGCGATGGCGTTCACCGCATTCAGCTACGCGCAGATGGTGCGGGTGGTCCCCCAGGCCGGGTCGGTGTTCGCGTACGCGCGCGTGGGGCTCGGCAACGGGGCGGGGTTCATCGCGGGCTGGATGGCGATGCTGGACTACGTCCTGATCCCGGCGGTGGCGTACCTGTTCTCCGGGATCGCGATGGAGGCGCTGATTCCGGAGGTCTCCCGGTGGGTGTGGACGGCGATCGCGGTGGTCGTCACGACGCTGCTGAACCTGTGGGGGGTGCGGGCGGCGGCCCGGGTGGGCTTCCTGGTGCTCGCCATGGAGATCGTGGTCCTGGTGGTGTTCGTGGTGGCGGCGATCGTGGTCCTGGCGCGGGACGGGGCCGCGCGCGACTGGCTGTCGCCGCTGTCCGGGGACGGCACGCAGGGGGCGTTCGCGCTGTCGGCGGTGGTCGGCGCGGTGTCGGTGGCGGTGCTGTCGTACCTGGGCTTCGACGCGATCGCGACGTTCGCGGAGGAGGTCACCGGCGGGTCGGCGAAGGTCGCGCGGGCGCTGCTGTTCTGCCTGGCGCTGGCGGGTGTGCTGTTCGTGGCGCAGACGTATCTGGTGGCGCTGCTCGAGCCGGTGTCGTCGGCGCAGCTGGCGGCGGAGCCGGAGCGGCAGGGGTCGGCCTTCTACGACGCCGTGGACGCGTCGGTGGGCACGTGGCTGCACGACCTGGTCGCGGTCAGCAAGGCGATCGGCGCGGCGTTCGCGGCGCTGGCGGGGCAGGCGGCGGCCGGGCGGCTGCTGTTCGCGATGGGCCGCGACCGGCGGCTGCCGGGGGTGCTGTCGCGCACGGATTCCGGGGTGCCGCGCGTGGCGCTGCTGGTCTCGGCGGTGATCACGATGGTGGCGGCGGTGTGGGCGGCCCGCCGGGACGACGGCCTCGATCACCTGGTCTCGGTGGTCGACGTCGGCGCGCTGACCGCGTTCACGCTGCTGCACGCGAGCGTGGTGGGCTGGTTCGTGGTCCGCCGCGGGGACGCCCCGGTCAACTGGTGGAAGCATCTGGTGGTGCCGGTCCTGGGCGCGGCGATCACGATCGCGGTGATCGTGGAGGCGTCGGGCAGCGCGCAGGTCGTCGGGGCGATCTGGCTGGGCGTGGGCCTGGTGGTACTGGCGGCACAGGCACGCGGGCGGCGCGCGGCGGGGATGTGACCCGCCGCGGCCGGAGTGAGTCACGCCCGCGACGAGGGCCGTCCGCACGCGCGACGCGCACCGGATGTACGCGCGTCCGCGCACTCCGGGCCGGGCACGCGGACCGGGGCGGACCCGCGGGCCGGGGCGGACCTGCGGGCCGGGCCGCCCGCCCGGGCTCACGGACACGCCGTAGCACCGCGCGCCGCCCGAGCCGCGTGCGTATGCGCATTGCTCGAACCTCGTCCGCCCACGCGGCGGCGTGCACGGACGCGCGTGGCGGCGGGCGGACCCGCCCGATCCGCCCGCCCGGCGGGGTGCGCGCCCGCGTACGTCGGCGGCGGTCGCCGCGCGTGAGGCACGGTTCCACCGTCGGCAGGCACGCGTGCGTGCCGAGGCCCAGCCGCTCAAGCCCCGCAGGGATGTCGTACCCGGCCGTTACGCTCGGGCGCATGGCTGTTAACTCCACTCCCGAAAGCCCGTTGCCCGTGGGTGAGGTGTCGCGGCTGATCGGAGGGTGGATCGACCGGCTCGGCGCGGTCTGGATCGAGGGGCAGATCACACAGCTGTCGCGGCGGCCGGGCGCGGGGGTCGTGTTCCTGACGCTGCGCGACCCGTCGTACGACATCTCCGTGAGCGTCACCTGCTACCGGCAGGTGTTCGACGCGGTGGCGGACGTGGTCGGCGAGGGCGCCCGGGTGGTCGTGCACGCCAAGCCGGAGTGGTACGCGCCGCGCGGGCAGCTGTCGCTGCGGGCCGCCGAGATCAAGCCCGTGGGTGTCGGGGAGCTGCTGGCGCGGCTGGAGCAGCTGAAGAAGGCCCTCGCGCGGGAGGGGCTCTTCGCGCCGGAGCGGAAGAAGCCGCTGCCGTTCCTGCCGCAGTTGATCGGCCTGGTCTGCGGGCGGGCCTCGGCGGCCGAGCGGGACGTCCTGGAGAACGCCCGGCACCGCTGGCCCGCCGTCCGCTTCGAGGTGCGCAACGTCCCTGTGCAGGGCGTGCACGCGGTGCCGCAGGTGGTGCAGGCGGTGAAGGAGCTGGACGCGAGGGACGACGTGGACGTGATCGTCGTCGCGCGCGGCGGCGGCAGCGTCGAGGATCTGCTGCCGTTCTCCGACGAACAGCTGGTGCGCACGGTCGCCGCGTGCCGTACGCCGGTCGTCTCGGCGATCGGGCACGAACCGGACAATCCACTCCTCGACCACGTCGCCGACCTGCGCGCCTCCACACCGACCGACGCCGCGAAGAAGGTCGTGCCGGACGTCGGCGAGGAGTACGAGCGGGTGCGGCAGCTGCGGGACCGCGCGCGGCGGTGCGTGGCGGCCTACGTGGACCGCGAGGAGCGGGGGCTGGCCCACGCGCTGGCCCGGCCGTCGATACAGGATCCGCACCGGATGATCGACGAGCGGGCCGAGCAGGTGACGGCGCTGCTGGAGCGGGGCCGCCGCTCGTTGCGGCACCACCTCGACCGGGCCGACTCCGAGCTGACGCACACGCACGCGCGCGTGGTGGCCCTCTCCCCCGCCGCGACCCTCAAGCGGGGGTACGCCGTGCTCCAGCGGGCGGACGGACACGCCGTCCGGGACCCCGGCGAGGTGGAGCCCGGTGAGACGCTGCGGGCGCGTGTCGCCGAGGGCGATTTCTCCGTACGAGTCGACGCATAGGGTGGGTGGATGACCAGCGAGGTGGAGCAGCCGACGGCCATGTCCGAGGCGCTCGGGTACGAGCAGGCGCGGGACGAGCTGATCGAGGTCGTCCGGCGGCTGGAGGCCGGCGGTACGACGCTGGAGGAGTCCCTCGCCCTGTGGGAGCGGGGCGAGGAGCTGGCGAAGGTGTGCCGCCGCCGGCTGGACGGCGCCCGGGCCCGCCTGGACGCGGCGCTGGCCGAGGAGGCGGGCCCGGAGGGCGAGGTCGAAGAGGGGGACGAGCCCCTCTAGCCCTCCTTCGCGGTGTCCTCCGCCAGCGTGTGCGCGACCAGCGCGTTGGCGTGCCCGTGGCCCACCCGTGCTCGGTCTTGAGCCAGCCGACCAGCTCCATGTGCCTGGTGAGCGGCGAGGAGCGGATGAGCTCCTTCCACTCGGCGACCGGACGGCCGTACTTCTTCTCGATGGAGGGGAAGTAGGAGGCCGGGCCCTTCACGGTGGCGGTCATGTCGAGTGGTCCCATCTGTGTGAGGCGGTGTACCGCCCTTTACGACCCCGGCGCCCACGACAAGTAACCGCGGGCGCGATGTGATCCACGCCACTCCCCCTTCACCGACGATGTGAAGCGGATCACCGCACTCCCCTTTTGGTTGAACCTTGAACTTTCCTGCCGTACCGTCGTCGCAGTAAACGGCTCCCGGCGCCCCACCGGCGTGGAGCCGACGCACGACCGAGGAAGATCACGTATGTCTCTCGTTCTTGACCCCGCCGCCCAGGACCTGCTGTTCCGCGAGGCCCGCACCGCGAACACCTTCACCGACGAGCCGGTGACCGACGAGCAGGTGCAGGCGATCTACGACCTGGTCAAGTACGGCCCGACCGCCTTCAACCAGTCCCCCCTGCGCATCACGCTGGTCCGCTCCGCCGAGGCCCGCGAGCGCCTCGTCCAGCACATGGCCGAGGGCAACCGGCCCAAGACCGCCGCCGCCCCGCTGGTCGCGATCCTCTCGGCGGACAACGAGTTCCACGACGAGCTGCCGCACCTCTTCCCGCACTTCCCGCAGGCCAAGGACGCCTTCTTCAGCGAGCGCCCGGCGCGCGAGGGTGCCGCCCTGCTGAACTCCGCCCTCCAGACCGCGTACTTCATCGTGGGCGTCCGCGCCGCCGGCCTGGCCGCCGGTCCGATGACCGGGCTGGACTTCGAGGGCGTCCGCAAGGAGTTCCTGGACGACGACCACACCCCGCTGATGGTCGTCAACATCGGCCGTCCGGGCCCGGACGCCTGGTTCCCGCGCTCCCCGCGCCTCGCGTACGACCAGGTCGTCACGACGGTCTGAGCCCCGCGGCACGACCGCCGCACGACCGCGACGCGACGCGCATGACGAAGCCCCCGGCTCCTCGGCCGGGGGCTTCGTCATGACATCCGTGCGGGCGTCGGCGTACGGGGGCGGCTCACGCCAGCTTCAGCGCCGCCGCCATCTTGCCCAGCTGCTCGAACGACCCGGTGCCGGCCACGACCGTCGTCGCGCCCTTCATGGCGGAGTCGCCCTCCAGCACCAGCGCGTCGTACCGGCCACCCGTGTACCGGGTCCACGTGCGGCCGCCGATCTCCTCGGTCCGCTCGGTGGCCCGCGCCCCCTGGCTGGCGTCCTCGATGAACGAGGCGGGCTTCTTCGTGGACTGCTCGATCGCCACGTACTCGCCGTCCGGGGCGTGGAAACCCAGGTGCCAGGCGTCGAAGTCGGCGCCCTGGAAGCGGACGGAGGTCGGCTTCCAGTCCTCGGACAGACCCTCGGGCGCCGCCACCGGGTACGCCGCGGCGCGCTGCGCGGTCAGCAGCTCGACCCGGTAGTCGACCCGCTTGACGGGCGGTTCGCCGTCGTCGTGCGGAATGAAGATCCAGATCACGCCCGCCGCGAGGACGATGAGCCCGAGGGAGAGGATCATGTCCCGGGCCGACTTCTGCTTGCCTTTCATACCTGCCACGTCCCCTATCGTCGCAGGTGCCTGATCCGCTCAAACGTGGGGTCCCCTGCTCATTTTGTCGGACTGACGATAGAGTCATGGCCATACCCTCATCCGGCCGTCGTCGTATCAGAAAGGTGCGCTCCGATGACCGAGCATCATCTGCCGTCCGAGCTGGACGTCCCCTCAGAGGCCCCCGACCGCAACCTCGCCATGGAACTGGTGCGGGTCACCGAGGCCGCGGCGATGGCCGCCGGCCGCTGGGTCGGGCGCGGTGACAAGAACGGCGCCGACGGTGCCGCCGTGCGTGCCATGCGGACCCTCGTCCACACCGTCTCGATGAACGGCGTCGTCGTCATCGGTGAAGGCGAGAAGGACGAGGCCCCGATGCTCTTCAACGGGGAGCGGGTCGGCGACGGCACCGGCGCCGAGGTCGACATCGCCGTCGACCCGATCGACGGCACCACGCTGACCGCCAACGGCATGACCAACGCCATCGCGGTGCTGGCCGCCGCCGAGCGCGGCTCCATGTTCGACCCGTCCGCCGTCTTCTACATGGACAAGCTGGTCACCGGCCCGGAGGCCGCGGACTTCGTCGACATCAACGCGCCGGTGTCCGTGAACATCCGCCGGATCGCCAAGGCCAAGCGGCGCACGCCCGAGGACGTCACCGTCGTCATCCTCGACCGGCCCCGCCACCAGGGCCTGATCAAGGCGGTCCGGGAGACCGGCGCCCGCATCAAGCTGATCTCCGACGGCGATGTGGCCGGCTCCATCCTGGCGCTGCGCGAAGGCACCGGCATCGACCTGCTGCTCGGTGTCGGCGGTACCCCCGAGGGCATCATCTCGGCCTGCGCGGTGAAGTGCCTGGGCGGCACCATCCAGGGCAAGCTGTGGCCGAAGGACGACGAGGAGAAGGAGCGCGCGATCGGTGCCGGGCACGACCTGGACCGCGTGCTGACCACGGACGACCTGGTCGCCGGGGACAACGTCTTCTTCGTCGCGACCGGCATCACCGACGGGGAGCTGCTGCGTGGGGTGCGGTATCGGTCGGAGACGGCGACGACCGACTCGATCGTGATGCGGTCGAAGTCGGGGACGGTGCGGAGGATTGATTCCGAGCATCGGCTGAGCAAGCTGCGGGCGTACAGCGCGGTGGATTTCGACCGGGCGAAGTGACGCCGTCGGTTGTGCGGGGCGCCTATTGAGGTGGGGGTGCCTGTCGTTTGGCGGGTGCGGGTGCGTTGTGGCTGGTCGCGCAGTTCCCCGCGCCCCTTTGGGGCGCTGCCCTGCCCCGGCGTTGAGCCGCGCCGCCTCCGGCGTGAGAAAGGCACCCTCTGTGCGGAGAGGGTGCCTTTTCGCGTGCGTCGGTGGTTAACCCGCCGCGGCTATGCGGCCCGCCGTGCGGGGGGTTTGCTTCAGTTCGGCCTCGCGGCGGCGGCGTCTGGCCAGGACCACGCGGCGTTCGGCGGCGGTGAGGCCGCCCCAGACGCCGTAGGGCTCGGGCTGGAGGAGGGCGTGCTCGCGGCACTCGACCATGACCGGACAGCGGGCGCAGACGCGCTTGGCGGCCTCCTCGCGGGAGAGCCGGGCGGCGGTCGGTTCCTTGGAGGGGGCGAAGAACAGTCCGGCCTCGTCGCGCCGGCACACCGCCTCGGTGTGCCACGGAGCGTCTTGGTCCCTGTCCCGCACCGGCACCCGCTGGGCCGGAACGGCAGCTACCTGCAGGGACGAATGCGGCGGTTGCAGCACGGTCTACTCCTGACGACGGCTTCGCGAGCGAGAGACGATGCGTCAAGGCTTACCCGTTGTGCGCGTGCCTATGCACTGGGTTCCCAACGGCTGCCGACCGTGGGTCAGAGGTGCTTGCGCAAACCTTTCTCGACCCTGCGGTGCACCCGGTCCAGGAGGTCCGCGACGACCTTGCCACGCTTGGGACGCGCCTCCACGCTGCCCAGGACCGCCCAGCCGTCCACGTAGACGACGGGGGCCCCGGGCTCGTCGGAGTCGAGGGTGTGCACCTCGAAATCGCCGAGCACGCCGCCGCCGGTGCCGCGCAGCGACACGTTCTCCGGGACGCGGACCTCGACGCTGCCGAAGACGGAGAAGGCCTTGATCACGACCTGCTGGTACTCGAAGACGGCCTCGCTGAGGTCTATCTCGACGCTGCCGAAGACCGCGTACGCGTGGATGCGGCGGCTCGCTCGCCAGCGGCCCTTGCGGACGGCGCTGCTGAACACCGCCACCACGTTCTCGTCGGGGTCCGGGGGGATGGCGCCGGCCGTGGGCCGGTTGGGGGCGGGAGCGGCGGGCGGCCTGCCGTGGTGCGCGGCGGGCAGGTCGCGCACGAAGACGTCCAGCTCGCCGACGGTCTTGGCGGCCAGCACGCCCTCGACCCGCTCGGCGTGCTCGTCGGCGGTGAGCCGCCCCTCCGCGAGGGCGTCGCGGAGCATGTCGGCGACGCGGTCGCGGTCGGCGTCCGAGGCGCGCAGCTCGGAGGTGCGCGGGGCGGGTTGGGCGTGCTTCTGAAGGTCCACGGCAGCAGCGTACCGAAACGCGATAGATCGCGACTACCCCTGTGGACAACCTTGTCGCGGCGAACTGAGCCTTACCTCACAAGCTCGGCCCGGTGGGCAGGTCCTACGCTGGTTGGCGCTGCCAACGGAGGCAAGCCGTCGTTGCTGAGAGATCCAGCGAAATCCAGCCGCGCGCGATGTCTAGTGAGGAATGGGCGAGATGCCTGAGTTCGCGTACACCGATCTGCTTCCCCAGGGTGCGGACACCACTCCGTACCGACTGGTGACCTCCGAGGGTGTCTCCACCTTCGAGGCCGACGGGCGGACCTTCCTCAAGGTGGAGCCGGAGGCGCTGCGCACGCTGGCCGCGGAGGCCATCCACGACATCCAGCACTACCTGCGCCCCGCCCACCTCGCGCAGCTGCGCCGCATCGTCGACGACCCCGAGGCGTCGGGCAACGACAAGTTCGTCGCGCTGGACCTCCTGAAGAACGCGAACATCGCGGCGGCGGGCGTGCTGCCCATGTGCCAGGACACCGGCACGGCCATCGTCATGGGCAAGCGCGGCCAGCACGTGCTCACCGAGGGCGGCGACGAGGCGGCCCTGAGCCGCGGCATCTACGACGCCTACAAGAACCTGAACCTGCGCTACTCGCAGATGGCTCCGCTCACCATGTGGGAGGAGAAGAACACCGGCTCCAACCTCCCCGCCCAGATCGAGCTGTACGCGACCGACGGCGGCGCCTACAAGTTCCTGTTCATGGCGAAGGGCGGCGGCTCGGCCAACAAGTCGTTCCTCTACCAGGAGACGAAGGCCGTCCTCAACGAGTCCTCCATGATGAAGTTCCTGGAGGAGAAGATCCGCTCGCTCGGTACGGCCGCCTGCCCGCCGTACCACCTGGCGATCGTCGTCGGCGGCACGTCGGCCGAGTACGCGCTGAAGACCGCTAAGTACGCCTCCGCGCACTACCTGGACGAGATCCCCGCCGAGGGTTCGGCGCTCGGGCACGGCTTCCGGGACAAGGACCTGGAGGAGAAGGTCTTCGAGCTGACGCAGAAGATCGGCATCGGCGCGCAGTTCGGCGGCAAGTACTTCTGCCACGACGTGCGCGTGGTGCGGCTGCCGCGGCACGGCGCCTCGTGCCCCGTCGCGATCGCCGTGTCCTGCTCCGCCGACCGGCAGGCGGTCGCGAAGATCACCGCCGAGGGTGTCTTCCTGGAGCAGCTGGAGACCGACCCCGCGCGGTTCCTCCCGGAGACGACGGACGACCACCTGGAGCAGGACGGGGCCCGCGGCGAAGCCGCTGATCGGCACAGTGTCAAGATCGACCTCAACCAGCCCATGGACGACATCCTCGCCGAGCTGACCAGGCACCCGGTCAAGACCCGGCTCTCCCTGACCGGTCCCCTGGTCGTGGCCCGCGACATCGCGCACGCCAAGATCAAGGAGCGGCTGGACGCGGGCGAGGAGATGCCGCAGTACCTGAAGGACCACCCGGTGTACTACGCGGGTCCGGCGAAGACGCCCGAGGGCTACGCCTCCGGCTCCTTCGGTCCGACCACCGCCGGGCGCATGGACTCCTACGTCGAGCAGTTCCAGGCGGCGGGCGGCTCCAAGGTGATGCTCGCCAAGGGCAACCGGAGCAAGCAGGTCACCGACGCGTGCGACGCGCACGGCGGCTTCTACCTCGGCTCCATCGGCGGCCCCGCGGCGCGGCTCGCCCAGGACTGCATCAAGAAGGTCGAGGTCGTCGAGTACGAGGAACTCGGCATGGAGGCGGTCTGGAAGATCGAGGTGGAGGACTTCCCGGCGTTCGTCGTGGTGGACGACAAGGGCAACGACTTCTTCCAGGACCCGGCGCCCGCGCCGACGTTCACGAGCATTCCGGTGCGGGGCCCCGGCCTCGCCTAGGGCGATCACGAACGGGGCGGTGCCGGAACATCCGCACCGCCCCGCACGCTGTACGGGGTATGAGCGACTACCGCATCGAGCACGACTCCATGGGCGAGGTCCGCGTCCCCGCGGACGCCAAGTGGCGGGCGCAGACGCAGCGTGCCGTCGAGAACTTCCCCGTCTCCGGTCAGCGGATCGAGCGCGCCCACATCGAGGCGCTGGCCCGGATCAAGGGCGCGGCGGCGAAGGTCAACGCCGAGCTGGGGGTCCTGGACAAGGACGTCGCCGCCGCCATCCAGGAGGCGGCCGGTGAGGTCGCCGAGGGCAGGTGGGACGAGCACTTCCCGGTCGACGTGTTCCAGACGGGGTCCGGCACCTCGTCCAACATGAACACCAACGAGGTCCTCGCCACCCTGGCCACCGAGCGCCTCGGCCGCGACGTGCACCCCAACGACCACGTCAACGCCTCCCAGTCGTCCAACGACGTCTTCCCGTCCTCGATCCACATCGCCGCCACCGCCGCCGTCACCCGCGACCTGATCCCGGCCCTCGACCACCTCGCGGACGCCCTGGAGCGCAAGGCGGAGGAATTCGCCGACGTGGTGAAGTCCGGGCGTACGCACCTGATGGACGCGACGCCGGTCACCCTGGGCCAGGAGTTCGGCGGGTACGCGGCGCAGGTGCGGTACGGCGTCGAGCGGCTCAACGCCTCGCTCCCCCGCCTCGCCGAGCTGCCGCTGGGCGGCACCGCCGTCGGCACCGGCATCAACACCCCGCCCGGCTTCTCCGCCGCCGTCATCGAGGAGGTGGCCCGCGCGACCGGCCTGCCGCTGACGGAGGCGCGCGACCACTTCGAGGCGCAGGGCGCCCGGGACGGCATCGTCGAGACCAGCGGGCAGCTGCGGACGATCGGCGTCGGGCTGACGAAGATCGCGAACGACCTGCGGTGGATGGCGTCCGGCCCGCGGACCGGCCTGGCGGAGATCTCCCTGCCCGACCTCCAGCCGGGCTCGTCCATCATGCCCGGCAAGGTCAACCCGGTGATCCCCGAGGCCGTCCTCATGGTCGCCGCCCAGGTCACCGGCAACGACGCGACCGTCGCGGCGGCGGGCGCGGCCGGCAACTTCGAGCTGAACGTCATGCTGCCGGTCATCGCCAAGAACGTACTGGAGTCGGTGCGGCTGCTCGCCAACGTCTCGCGGCTGCTCGCCGACCGGACCGTGGACGGCGTCACCGCCCACCGGGACCGGGCGCGCGAGTACGCCGAGTCGTCCCCCTCCGTGGTCACGCCGCTCAACAAGTACATCGGGTACGAGGAGGCGGCGAAGGTCGCGAAGAAGGCGCTGGCCGAGCGGAAGACGATCCGTCAGGTCGTCCTGGAGGGCGGGTACGTCGAGCGGGGCGACCTCACCGGCGAGCAGCTGGACGAGGCGCTGGACGTGCTGCGGATGACCCGTCCGTGACCTGACCGCCGTGACGACCCGTCCGTGGCCCGGCCGCCGTCGTGAACGCGGACGCTCTCACGATCTTCGGCGCGCCGGATGGCCACGGCACCTAATATCTGTGCATGGCAGACGGTGAAGCGGTGAGCGAGGCCACGGAGGCGGGCGGTGCGGCGGCCCCGGCGGAGTTCTGGACGCCCGGGAGTCACCTCCTGTGGCGGTACCGGGAGAACGGCGGCCCGCGCTTCCACATCGCGCGCCCCGTCACCGTCGTACGGGACGACGCCGACCTGCTCGCGGTGTGGCTGGCGCCCGGCACCGAGTGCGTGAAGCCGGTGCTCGCCGACGGTACCCCCGTGCACCTGGAGCCGCTGGCCTCGCGCTACACCAAGCCGCGCACCGTGCAGCGCGACCGGTGGTTCGGCACCGGGGTGCTGAAGCTGGCGCGGCCCGGCGAGCCCTGGTCGGTGTGGCTGTTCTGGGATCCGGGCTGGCGGTTCAAGAACTGGTACGTGAACCTGGAGGAGCCGCTGACCCGTTGGGAGGGCGGTGTCGACTCCGAGGACCACTTCCTGGACATCTCCGTCCACCCGGACCGCACCTGGTACTGGCGGGACGAGGACGAGTTCGCGCAGGCCCGGCGGGACCGGCTGATGGACACCGGGCAGGCCGAGCGGGTGCGGGCGGCGGGCCGGTCCGCGGTCGCGGAGATCCGCGCCTGGGGCTCGCCGTTCGCCGACGGCTGGGAGGACTGGCGACCCGATCCGGCGTGGGCGGTACCGTCGCTGCCGGGGGACTGGGATCGCACGCCCGCGCACGTGTCCTCATGAGACCCTTGAAGTGCCCCCGGGCAAGAAACGTAGGATCGTCCTCCGCAAGGGAGCGCGGCAACGGCAACCGGCGGAGCGTGCGCTGTGCTTGACCGATCGTCACCGAGGGGCGGCAGGACGTGAGCGAGGGGTACGAGGGCAACACGGAGACGGGCCGCAGACGGCCCGCCGGTGACACAGCAACAGCCTCTGACCACGCGGGAACCCCGTTCCTCGGGCACGTATTCCGGGTATCGGGTTTTCTGCGGGACGAACTGCACGCGCCGCGCGCAGTCCCGGACGGATGGATTCGACACGCGTGACGGAGCACCCGACCTCCTTCGACCGCCCCATGACGGGCGCCGACCCCACGGACCCCCGCGGGGCGCTCATGCGTACCCCCGTGGAGCCGCGCGCCTCCGGGTCCGCGTTACCGGCACAGGGACGCGCGGGAGAGACACCGCCCACCGCGGGCACCGACTCCCCCGGCGCCTACGAGCACGCCCAGCCGGGCGCCGAACAGTCCGCCGAGCCGGACACGCACCGCCCGCGGCCCGCGGCCGAGGGCGTCCCGGTGCAGCCGGGCGGCGTGCCGTCCGGGCCCGCGGCGCCGCCCGGTACGGACCGCCGGACCGCGCCGGAGCCGGAGCGGCGGACCGGGCAGCCCACCGCGCCCGGACAGCCCACGCCAATGCGGCGGGACGGGGACCGGCTGCGGTTCGTGGGAGCCGCGACCCGGCGGATCGCCCGGGGCATGGACCTCGACGAGATCGTGATGGGCCTGTGCCGGGCCACCGTGCCGACGTTCGCCGACGCGATCCTCGTCTACCTGCGCGAGCCGCTGCCGGTCGGCGACGAGCGCCCCACCGGCCCGCTGGTGCTGCGGCTGCGGCGCACCGACCGGATACCGGCCGAGCGGGACACCGAGGGCGGCTTCATCCCGGCCGCCCAGCCGGAACCCTCCGAACTGGAGGCGGTCGGCTCCGAGCTGTGCGAGGTGCGGCCGGGCAGCGCGCTCGCCGAGGTGCTGCGCGGGGTCCGTCCGGTCTTCACGGACACCCCGGCCGCCCGCGCCGCGCTGCCGGAACTGCTGGGCGACGGACGCGAGTTCGCCGTGCCCGACGGCCGCCGGGCGATCCTCGCGCCGCTGCGCGGCCGGCGCCGGGTGATCGGCGCCGCGCTGTTCCTGCGCGGCCCGGAGCGCGTCGCCTTCGAGGCCGACGACCTGCTGGTCGCCGCGCAGCTCGCCACGCACAGCGCCCTCGGCATCGACAAGGCGGTGCTGTACGGGCGTGAGGCGTACATCGCCGACGAGCTGCAGCGCACGATGCTCCCGGAGAACCTGCCGCGCTGCACCGGCGTACGGCTGGCCTCCCGCTACCTCCCGGCCGCCGAGACCGCGCGGGTCGGCGGCGACTGGTACGACGCCATCCCGCTGCCCGGCAGCCGGGTCGCGCTGGTCGTCGGGGACGTGATGGGCCACTCCATGACGTCGGCGGCCATCATGGGCCAGCTGCGGACCACCGCGCAGACCCTGGCCGGGCTCGACCTGCCCCCGCAGGAGGTGCTGCACCACCTCGACGAGCAGGCCCAGCGCCTGGGCACCGACCGCATGGCGACCTGCCTCTACGCGGTGTACGACCCGGTGTCGCACCGCATCACCGTCGCCAACGCCGGCCACCCGCCGCCCGTGCTCCTGCACCTGGGCGGCCACGCCGAGGTCCTGCGGGTCCCGGCGGGCGCCCCGATCGGCGTGGGCGGCGTGGACTTCGAGGCCGTGGAGCTGGACGCCCCCGCCGGCGCGACCCTGCTCCTCTACACGGACGGGCTGGTCGAGTCCCGGCTGCGGGACGTGTGGACCGGCATAGAGCAGCTGCGGGAGCGCCTCGCGGCGACCGCGCAGCTCACCGGCCCGGACCATCCGCCGCCCCTGGAAGCCCTGTGCGACGAGGTCCTCGACATGCTCGGCCCCGGCGACCGGGACGACGACATCGCGCTGCTCGCCGCCCGCTTCGACGGCATCGCACCCAGCGACGTGGCGTACTGGTTCCTGGAGCCGGAGGACGCGGCGCCCGGCCGGGCCCGCCGGCTGGCCCGGCGCGCCCTCGCCCGCTGGGGCATGGAGGACCTCACGGACGCCGTCGAGCTGCTCGTCAGCGAGGTGGTGACCAACGCCGTGCGGTACGCCTCCCGGCCGGTCACCCTGCGGCTGCTGCGCACGGACGTGCTGCGCTGCGAGGTCGGCGACGACGTACCGCAACTGCCCCGGCTGCGGCAGGCGCGCGCCACCGACGAGGGCGGGCGCGGGCTGTACCTGGTGAACCGGCTGGCCCGGCGCTGGGGCGCGACCCGGCTGAGCACGGGCAAGGTGGTCTGGTTCGAGCTGAACCGGGGCTGAGACGTACGCGAAGGGGCGCCCGGTGAGCACCGGGCGCCCCTTAGCGTGTATCCGCACCAGCTGGCGGTTGCGACACCCTGTGAAATATACACAAATGACCCTGCCCAACAAA
>NZ_JBHJVQ010000037.1:16532-72896 GCF_042263835.1 Streptomyces sp. NPDC056128
GTCAGCTGGGGATGTTTTTTTTTATTATGCGCATGGGGTAGCTGCGTTGGGGTGCGGTTGTACGGGGCGATCACCGGACGGAGTGGGGGCGCCCGGTGAGCACCGGGCGCCCCTTCGCGTGTCTCCGCACCTGCTGCCGGTTCCTACTCCCGGTCCCGGTCGGGGAAGAGCGGGTTCTCCGGCTCCGTCGTCCCGCCGCCGCCCGTGGGCGGTTCGGTGGACGGGCTGTTCGACGGCGACTGCGACGGCGACTGGGAGGGCTCCTCGGTCGTCGGCGTCCCGGAGGACGGCTCCTCGGTCGTCGGCTCCTGGGTGGGCGACTCCTCCTGTGTCTCCTCCTGCGTCGGCGACTGGCTCGGCGACTGGCTGACCGACGGCGACCTGCTCGGCTTCACCGCGGCGCCCTGCTTGGTGTCGAGCTTGAACTTGGTGACCTCGTCCATGACGCCGAAGGTGTACGCCGCCCAGATCTCCGCGGGGAAGCCACCGCCGTTGACGCGGTAGTCGACGCCGCCGGCCTTGTACATCGGGACCTGCGGGTGCGGCGCCTTGTCGTCCTCGCCGAAGAGGCCGACCGAGGTGACCAGGTTGGGGGTGTAGCCGGTGAACCAGGCCGACTTGTTGTCGTCGGACGTGCCGGTCTTGCCGGCGACCACCTGGCCGTCGCGCAGCGGGTTCTCCCGTACGGACTTCCTGGCCGTACCGTCGTCGACCACGCCGGTGAGCACGGAGGTCACCGTGTCGGCGGCCTCCTTACTGATGATCTGCTCGCCGATGGCCTCGGGCATCTCGATGGTACGGTCCTTGTGCTCGACCGACTTGACGATCTGCGGGGTGACCTTCTTGCCGTGGTTGTCGAGGGTGGCGTAGACGCCGGCCATCTCCAGGGGGCTGGCCCCCATACTGCCCAGGGTCTGGGCGGGTACGGCCTGCTCGCCCTCAGTGTCCATGCCGAGTTCGCCCGCGACCTTCATGACCTCGGTCATGCCCACGTCGATGCCCATCTGGGCGAAGACGGAGTTGACGGACTTGTTCATCGCCTCCTGGACGTCGATGTCGCCGTAGCTCCTGTCGTCCTCGTTCGGGGGCGCGAAGCCGACCTTCTGGTCGCCGTCCATCACGGGGCGCCTGCTCGTGCCGTCGTACATGGTGTTGGCGGTGATCGGCACGCCGTCCTGGGTCTCGGCGTCCTGGTCGACGGCGGCGGCGAGGATCACCGGCTTGAAGGTGGAGGCGGGCTGGTAGTCGTCGCGGGTGGCGTTGTTCGTGTAGTGCTTCACGTAGTCCACGCCGCCGTACATCGCCAGGACCCCGCCCGTCTTCGGGTTGACGGACACGGCGCCGGCCTGGACATCGGCGTCGACGTCGCGCTTCTTCGGGTCGAGCTTGCTGGTGAGCTTGGCCTTGACCGACTTCTCCAGCGCGGCCTGCTTCTTCTTGTCGATGTTGAGGGTGACCGTGTAACCGCCGAGGTCCACCAGGGCCTTGGCCTGTTCCATGTCCTCGGCGGCGCCCTGGGCGACGAGCTGCTTCTTGAGCGAGTAGTTGGCGGCGTCCACCAGATATCCGGTCTGGCCCTCCATCCCGGCGGCGGCCTTGGGCTCCTTGGGCACCGGGAAGGTCATGCCCTTCCGCTCGCTCGCGCTCAGCCACTTCTGCTCGACCATGTTGTCCAGCACGTAGTTCCAGCGCTCCTGGGCCAGCTTCTTGCCGGTCTCGCTGGCGATCGCCCAGTCGTACTGGTTCGGGGCCTGGAGCAGCGCGGAGAGGTAGGCGCCCTGTTCGACCGTCAGGTCCTCGGCGTCGACGCGGTAGTACGCCTGGGCGGCGGCCTGGATGCCGTAGGCGCCGCGGCCGTAGTAGCTGGTGTTCATGTAGCCGGCGAGGATGTAGTCCTTGGACTTCTCCCGGTCCAGCTTCAGGGAGATGACCAGCTCCTTGAGCTTGCGGGAGACGGTCTGCTCCTGGGACAGGTAGTAGTTCTTGACGTACTGCTGGGTGATCGTCGAGCCGCCCTGCGCGCCCTTGCCGGAGAGCGTGTTGAGCACGCCGCGCGTGGTCCCCTTGAGGTCGACGCCCGCGTCCTCGTAGAAGGTCTTGTTCTCGGCGGCGACGAAGCTGCGCTGGACGTCCTTGGGCACCTTGGCCAGGTCGACGATCTCGCGGTTGCGCTCGCCCGTGCGGGCCATGACGCTGCCGTCGCTGTACTTGTAGACGTTGCTCTGGAGATCGGCCTCGGGGTTGCCCTCGGGGATGTCGATCACCATGTACAGCACGATGAAGGCGCCCATGCCGAGCAGGCAGAGGCCGAAGAACGTGCCGACGATCTTCTTCCAGGTGAACAGGCGGCGTATGCGGCCCTTCCCGCCGGCGCCCCCGCCCGCGCCCGACGAACGGCGGCGTTTGGGCGCCGCGCGGCGGCCACCGCGCTGTCGCGCTTTTCTCTCTTCCGCTCGTCCCATGGGTCCGATCCGCTCCGCTTCGGTCATCCGTGTGCACGTCTCGCTCACGCGTCACACAGGTTCGTCGCTCAGGTCAGCTCAGAAAGCTAACACCGGGAGATATGACAAACGGCTACCGATCCGGCCTTGTACGGACGTGAGAATCAGCACCCGTTCCCTAGGAACCGACGTACGAAGGGGGTTCAAGGTTGCTGTTCTCGGGTAAAGTGATATCACTTAGCTAGATCGAAGATAAGGGGGACCACCCATGTCCACGCACGATGCCCCGCAGGTCACCGCGGATGTGCCCGAGATGCCGGCACCTCGCGTCCGGGAGACCCAGGCCCACAGCATCGGCGGCGGCTTCGCGCTGCTGCTGGGGCTGGTCGGACTGCTCGTCGGCGCCGGCCTGATCGCCTCCGCCACGGCGGTCGGCTCCGCCGGCGGGAAGGCCGCCCTCATCATCGGGGGCGTCGTGATCGCCCTGGCGGCCTTCCTCGCGATGTGCGGACTGAACATGGTCGCGCCGGGCGAGGCCCGCGTGGTGCAGCTCTTCGGCCGGTACCGGGGGACGATCCGGCAGGACGGCCTGCGCTGGGTGAACCCCTTCACCTCGCGCACCAAGATCTCGACCCGGGTGCGCAACCACGAGACGGCCGTGCTGAAGGTCAACGACGCCTACGGCAACCCGATCGAGCTGGCCGCGGTCGTGGTGTGGCGGGTGGAGGACACCGCGCAGGCCACCTTCGAGGTGGACGACTACATCGAGTTCGTCTCCACCCAGACCGAGGCGGCCGTGCGGCACATCGCCATCGAGTACCCGTACGACGCCCACGAGGAGGACGGCCTCTCGCTGCGCGGCAACGCGGAGGAAATCACCGAGAAGCTCGCCGTCGAACTGCACGCGCGCGTGGAGGCGGCCGGCGTGCAGATCATCGAGTCCCGCTTCACGCACCTCGCGTACGCGCCGGAGATCGCCTCGGCGATGCTCCAGCGGCAGCAGGCCGGCGCGGTGGTCGCGGCGCGGCGGCAGATCGTGGACGGCGCCGTCGGCATGGTCGAGGCCGCGCTGGCCCGGATCAGCGAGCAGGACATCGTGGAACTGGACGACGAGCGGAAGGCGGCGATGGTGTCCAACCTGATGGTCGTGCTCTGCGGGGACCGCGCCGCCCAGCCGGTCCTGAACACGGGGACGCTCTACCAGTGACGGCCCCGTCCGAGGGCTCGCCGCCCGAGGGCCCCCCGTCCGGGGGCCCCCCGTCCGGGGGCCCCGCCCCGAAGCGCCGGCCGCAGCAGCGCAAGCAGGTACTGCTGCGGCTGGACCCCCAGGTGTACGAGGCACTCGCCCGCTGGGCGGGCGAGGACCTGCGCTCGGCCAACGCCCAGATCGAGTTCCTGCTCCGCAGGGCACTGGCGGAGGCCGGCCGGCTGCCCGGCGACGCGGGGCCGCTGCCCCGCAGGGGCCGCCCGCCGAGAGGCGGCCCGGGGGCGGCGCCACCGCCGTGACCGACCCCGACGCCCTGTGACAGACGCCCTGTGACAGACGCCGGGAAGCCGCGCCGCCGCACCTCGCGGAGGCGCGGCTTCCGTCGTTTCGGAACCGTGACAAACGGCTCCGACCTGCGGCCCCGTACCCCCGGGCACGAACTCTCCACAGGGCGTATACATGCGGCGTATACACCGTGTGTAGAGTGCTCCGCATGTCCATCGGTCACACCCTCCTGGGGCTCCTGGAGTCGGGGCCGCGCCACGGTTACGACCTGAAGCGCGCCTTCGACGAGAAGTTCGGTCACGACCGGCCGCTCCACTACGGCCAGGTCTATTCGACGATGTCCCGCCTGCTGAAGAACGGCCTCGTCGTCGTCGACGGCATAGAGGCGGGCGACGGTCCCGAGCGCAAGCGGTACGCCATCACCGACGCGGGGATCACCGACGTACAGCGGTGGCTCGCCACGCCGGAGAAGCCCGAGCCGTACCTCCAGTCGACGCTGTACACCAAGGTCGTCCTCGCGCTGCTCACCCACCGCGACGCCGCCGACATCCTCGACACCCAGCGGTCGGAGCACCTGCGCAGCATGCGCATCCTCACCGACCGCAAGCGCAAGGGCGACCTCGCCGACCAGCTCGTCTGCGACCACGCCCTGTTCCATCTGGAGGCCGACCTGCGGTGGCTGGAGCTGACCGCGGCGCGTCTCGACAAGCTCCGTGAGGCGGTGGCCCGATGACTCCCCCCGCAGGTTCCCTGCTCTCGGCCGAACAGCTGCGCAAGGCGTACGGCCCCACCCTCGCCCTCGACGGCGCGGAGTTCTCCATCCACCCCGGCGAGGTCGTCGCCGTCATGGGCCCCTCCGGCTCCGGCAAGTCGACGCTGCTGCACTGCCTCGCCGGCATCGTGCCGCCCGACTCGGGGACGATCACGTACAACGCGCGTGAGCTGTCCGCGATGAGCGACTCCGAGCGCAGCGCCCTGCGCCGCTCCGACTTCGGGTTCGTGTTCCAGTTCGGCCAGCTCGTGCCGGAGCTGACCTGCGTCGAGAACGTCGCCCTCCCGCTCCGCCTGAACGGCACCTCCCGCAAGGAGGCCGAGCGGGCCGCGCTGTCCTGGATGGAGCGGCTGGAGGTCGACGACCTGCGCAAGAAGCGGCCCGGCGAGGTCTCCGGCGGCCAGGGCCAGCGGGTCGCGGTGGCGCGGTCCCTGGTCACCAACCCCCGCGTGCTCTTCGCCGACGAGCCGACCGGCGCGCTGGACTCCCTCAACGGCGAGCGCGTGATGGAGCTCCTCACGGACGCCGCGCGCTCCACCAACGCGGCCGTGGTCCTGGTCACGCACGAGGCGCGGGTGGCGGCCTACTCCGACCGCGAGATCGTCGTACGGGACGGCAAGTCCCGGGACATGGAGCGCGTCGTATGAACCTGCGCCAGTGGGCCGCGGACCTGATGCTGGGCGTCCGCTTCGCCTTCACCGGCGGCCGCGAGGGGTGGACCCGGGCCGCGCTGACGGCCGTCGGCGTCGGCCTCGGCGTGGCGCTGCTCCTGCTGACGACGGCCGTCCCGAACGCGCTCGAGGTCCGGCACGAACGGGAGAGCGCCCGTACCGACTTCAACTTCTCCCTGGAGCGGATACCGAAGGCCGACGACACCCTCGTGGTCGCCGACGTCGACACCGACTTCCGGAACGACGACGTGCGGGGCCGGGCGCTGGAGCCCGAGGGTCCGCGGGCACCGCTGCCGCCGGGTCTGGAGGAGTTCCCGGCCGTCGGCGAGATGGTGGTCTCCCCCGCGCTGAAGGAGCTGCTGGAGTCGGACTCGGGCGCGCTGCTGCGTGAGCGGCTGCCGGACCGGATCGTCGGCACCATCGGGGAGAGCGGGCTGATCGGCTCGAGTGAACTCGCCTTCTACCGGGGCGGCGACGAGCTGGCTCCGCGGATCGACGGCAGCATGGTCACCCGTATCGACCGGTTCGGGGACCCGGATCCGACCGAGGAGGAGTCCGACCCGGTGCTCCTCCTGCTGATCCTGGTCGTCTTCGTGGTGCTGCTGATGCCGGTCGCGGTGTTCATCGCCGCGGCCGTGCGGTTCGGCGGCGAGCGGCGGGACCGGCGCCTTGCGGCGCTCAGGCTGGTGGGTTCCGACAGCCGCATGACCCGGCGGATCGCCGCCGGTGAGGCACTGGCGGGCGCGGTGCTCGGGCTGGTCTTCGGCGCCGGGTTCTTCCTGGTCGGGCGCCAGCTCGCGGGCTCGGCCGAGGTGTTCGACATCAGCGTGTTCCCGAGCTATCTGAACCCGTCTCCGCTGCTGGCGCTGCTGGTCGCGGTGGCGGTGCCGGCGGCGGCGGTGCTGGTGACGCTGCTCGCGCTGCGCGGGGTGGTCATCGAACCGCTCGGCGTGGTCCGCTCGGGGCGGCCGGCCCGGCGCCGGCTGTGGTGGCGGCTGCTGCTGCCGCTGGCCGGACTGGCGCTGCTCTACCCGATGATCGGCAACGGGCGCGAAGGCGGTGACTTCAACCAGTACATGGTCACCGGCGGTGTGGTCCTGCTGCTGGTCGGCGTGACCGCGCTGCTGCCGTGGATCGTGGAGACGGTCGTGGCGCGGCTCGGCTCCGGCGGGGTGGCCTGGCAACTGGCCGTGCGCAGGCTGCAGATGAGCAGCGGTACGGCGGCCCGCATGGTCAACGGCATCGCGGTGGCCGTCGCCGGGGCGATCGCGCTGCAGATGCTCTTCACCGGCGTGGACGGCGACTACACCAAGCCCACCGGGCAGGACGTGTCGCAGGCGCAGATGGAGGTGCAGCTGCCGAGCGACGTGCCGGTGGCCCCGGCCGCCGAGAAGCTGCGGGACACCAAGGGCGTGAAGGCGGTCTACGACTACTCCGAGGGCTGGATCGGCGACCGTGCCCGGGAACCGGAGAACGGCACCACGCTGACCGTGGGCAACTGCGCGTCGCTGCGGGAGATCGCCCACGTGGGCTCGTGCGCGGACGGGGACGTGTTCGTCGTCCAGGGTGCCGAGTGGGACGGCGACGTGGACCCCACGAAAATGGCCGTGGCGGGCCGGAAGCTGTACGTCGACCCGTCCTACGAGGGCGGCCCGAAGAGCAAGGAGGTCCCCTGGACGGTGCCGCAGGGCGTGAAGACGGCGAAGCCGCGGGTCGGGCTGCTGGCCGGGATCGACCGGGGCGGGTTGCTGCTCACGCCGAAGGCGATGACGGCCGCGATGGCTCCCGCCCTCAGCGGGCACGCCTATCTCCGGCTCGACGAGTCGGTGCCGGACGTGAAGGACTACGTCCGGAACACCACGGAGGCCGTCCATCCGCTGGCCGACGCCGTGACGTGGTCCGCGACGGAGCGCACCGACCGGTTCGACGCCATCCGCACCGGGCTGTTCGTCGGGGCGAGCTGTGTGCTGGCGCTGATCGGTGCCAGTCTGCTGATCTCGCAGCTGGAGCAGTTGCGCGAGCGCAAGAGGCTCCTGTCGGCCCTGGTCGCCTTCGGCACCCGGCGCCGCACACTGAGCCTGTCGGTGCTGTGGCAGACGGCGATCCCCATCGCGCTGGGCCTGCTGCTGGCCTCGGTGGTCGGCCTGACCCTGGGCACCGTCCTCCTGAAGATGACGGACACCCCGGTCCGCGTCGACTGGACCGGCGTCCTCTCCATGACCGGCATCGGCGCGGCGGTCGTCCTGGCGGTGACCCTGTGCAGCCTGCCTCCGCTGCTGCGGCTGATGCGGCCGGAGGGGTTGCGCACGGAGTAGCTGCGCGGGCTGGGCGGGGGGTCCGTGTCCACGGGGCACGGACCTCACGCGTGCCCGGGCCCGCACGACGTACGGGATGCGCGGGGCCTCAGGCGGCGACCGTCCGTACCGGCAAGTCCCCCATCGCCTCCCTCAGTGCCGCGGCCAGCTCCTCGTACTCCGCGCTGCGGGCCGCGCCCGTGCGCATGGTGAGGGCGATGCGGCGGGTCGGGGCCGGGGCGGTGAAGGAGGCGGTGAGGAGCTGGGTGGAGCGGGAGGTCTCCACGCGGACCGCGGTGCGGGGCAGCAGGGTGACTCCGAGGCCGCCCGCCACCAGCTGGACCAGGGTGGACAGACCGGCGGCCGTGGTCGTCGCGGGGACACCCGCGCGGCCCGCCTCCCGGCAGATGTCCAGCGCCTGGTCGCGCAGGCAGTGGCCCTCGTCGAGCAGCAGCAGGTTCAGCTCGCGCAGCACCGAGCGGTCGATGCCCTCCCGGCCGCCGAGCCGGTGGTCGAGCGGGGTGACGAGGACGAAGTCCTCGTCGAAGAGGGGGAGTTCCGTGACGCCGGGCACGCCGAGCGGGACGGCGAGCAGCAGCAGGTCGAGGCGGCCGGTGGTGAGGCCGTCCAGGAGGCTCGCGGTCTGCTCCTCGTGGACCTGGAGGTCGAGGTCGGGGTAGCGGTCGTGGACGAGGCGCAGCACCGTCGGCAGCAGGTACGGCGCCACGGTCGGGATGACGCCGAGCCGCAGCGCGCCGGTGAACGGCGCCCGTACCGCCTCCGCCTCCTCCAGCAGCGCGCCGACCTCCGCCAGTACCGCCTTCGCCCGCACCGCGAGCCGTGCGCCGGCCGGCGAGAGCAGCACCTTGCGCGTCGTACGCTCCAGGAGCGTGACACCCAGTGCCTCCTCCAGCGCGGAGACGGCGCCCGAGAGCGCGGGCTGGCTCATCCCGATCGCCGCGGCGGCGTCGCGGAAATGCAGGTGCTCCGCGACCGCGTCGAAAGCCCGCAGCTGGGCGAGGCTGGGCTGCCTCTTCTTACCGGACACTAATAGCCACCTCCGATCAACTCGACCGAGTGTAGCTATTTCACTAATCAATGCACCCTGTGCCAACATCAAGAACGTCCAACCCATGGGAAACACCAGTAAAACGGGTGTTTCCTCGCTGCAAGGAGAGCGCGTGCTCACTGTCGGTGACAAGTTCCCCGAGTTCGATCTGACCGCCTGCGTCTCGCTGGAGAAGGGCGAGGAGTTCCAGCAGATCCACCACAAGACCTACGAGGGTCAGTGGAAGGTCATCTTCGCGTGGCCCAAGGACTTCACCTTCGTGTGCCCGACCGAGATCGCCGCCTTCGGCAAGCTGAACGACGAGTTCGCCGACCGCGACGCCCAGGTCCTCGGCTTCTCCGGCGACTCCGAGTTCGTCCACCACGCCTGGCGCAAGGACCACGACGACCTGCGTGACCTGCCCTTCCCGATGATGGCGGACTCCAAGCACGAGCTGATGCGCGACCTCGGCATCGAGGGCGAGGACGGCTTCGCCAAGCGCGCCGTGTTCATCGTGGACCAGAACAACGAGATCCAGTTCTCCATGGTGACCGCCGGCTCGGTCGGCCGTAACCCCAAGGAGGTCCTGCGGGTCCTCGACGCCCTGCAGACCGACGAGCTCTGCCCGTGCAACTGGAGCAAGGGCGACGAGACCCTCGACCCGGTCGCGCTGCTCTCGGGAGAGTGAGCTGACATGTCCCTCGACTCCCTGAAGTCCGCCGTCCCGGACTACGCCAAGGACCTGAAGCTCAACCTGGGCTCGGTCATCGGCAACTCCGACCTCCCGGCGCAGCAGCTGTGGGGCACCGTGCTGGCGACCGCCATCGCCTCGCGCTCCCCCATCGTGCTGCGCGAGCTGGAGCCGGAGGCGAAGGCCAACCTCACGCCGGAGGCGTACAAGGCCGCCAAGTCGGCCGCCGCCGTGATGGCGATGAACAACGTCTTCTACCGCACCCGGCACCTGCTGTCGGACCACGAGTACGGCACCCTGCGCGCCGGTCTGCGGATGAACGTCATCGGCAACCCGGGCGTCGACAAGGTCGACTTCGAGCTGTGGTCCTTCGCGGTGTCCGCCATCAACGGCTGCGGCATGTGCCTGGACTCGCACGAGCAGGTGCTCCGCAAGGCCGGTGTGGACCGCGAGACGGTCCAGGAGGCGTTCAAGATCGCCGCCGTGGTCGAGGCCGTCGGCGTCACGCTGGACGCCGAGGCGGTCCTGGCCGACCAGTAGTCCCGCCACGCGGCACACACGCGACGGGCCCCGTCCACCTTCCGGTGGGCGGGGCCCGTCGCGTCGTCGGGACCGTCGTGCCGCCGGGACCTACGCCGGGGAGGCGTCCGACTGCGGCTCCACCTCCGGCGGCGGCGGCTTCGGCGGCGGATCCGTCGCCGGTGAGGCGTCCATGGCGGTCGCCCCGCGCGGCTTGGGCGCCTGCCGTACGGCGGCCTCGCGGGAGTACGCCCGCAGGTAGCCCACGACGGTGTTCGTCACCGCCACCAGCGGTACGGCGACCACCGCGCCGCCGATGCCGGCCACCATGCCGCCGGCGGCCACGGACAGCACCACGGCCAGCGGGTGGACCCGCACCGCGCGCCCGAGGATGAACGGCTGGAGGATGTGCCCCTCGATCTGCTGCACCGCCAGCACCACCACGAGGGTCATGACCGCCGCGAACACGCCCTGCGTCACGAGCGCCACGACGACCGCGAGCGCCCCCGAGATCACCGCGCCGACGAGCGGGATGAAGGCGAACAGGAAGATGAACACGGCCAGCGGCACGGCCATCGGCACGTCGAGGAAGTAGATGCCGAGGCCGATGAAGATGGCGTCGATCAGCGCCACGATCACCGTGCCCCGCACGTACGCCGTCAGCGTCCGCCAGGCGCGCGGGCCGGCCCCGGCCACGCCCGGCCGGGCCGCCGCGGGCACCAGCTTCAGCGTCCACTGCCAGATGCGCTTGCCGTCGTAGAGCAGGAAGAGCGTCGAGAAGGCGGCCAGCAGGATGCCGGTGAGCGCCTCGACGACGACCGTGACGCCCTCCAGACCGGCGGACGTTATCTGGTCGGTGTTGGCGCCGACCGCCTCGCGCAGGTTCGCGGCGATCTCGTTGATCTGCTTGTCGGTGACGTGGAAGGGGCTGTTCAGCAGCCAGTTGCGCAGTTCGTCGATGCCGTCCTGGACCTGGTCGGAGAGGTTGTCGATGTTCTCCATGACCTGCCAGGTGACGAACCAGCCGATCAGACCCATCACCACGAACCCGAGGATCGCGGTGAGGGCGGTGGCCGGCCCGCGCGGCACCCCGTGGCGGCGCAGCCACGCCACGGCCGGCTGGAGCAGCGCCGTGATCAGCAGGGCGGCGACGAACGCCAGCACCACCAGCTGTACGGCGCTGATGACCCGCATGAGCACCCACACGGTGCCGGCCAGGACCAGCAGCCGCCACCCGGCCTCCGCGGCGACCCGTACGCCCCAGGGCACGGCCTGCGCGGGGTCGGGGCGGTCACGGACCACGACCGCGTGGTGCGTGGCGGCGTACTCCTGCGCCGCGTCCTCGAGGGACGGGGACTCCTGGTCGGAGGCCGCCGCCCGCCGGTCGTCGGCGGCGTCCCGCCGCGCTTCCTGGCGGCGCTGCTCCAACCGCCCGCTCATCTGCGTCAGTCCGGCCCCGAGCCGGCCGAGCCACCCTGGCACTCGCGACATGATCCGTCCTCTTCCCCCGTCTTTCCCCACCACTCCCCCCTGGAGTCGTCCGGTCCGACCGTACAGGGCGGCAACGCGAAAGCCCCTCACCGTAGGACGGGGAGGGGCTGCGCGAGGTTGAGCGGTGTCCGCGCCGGGCGGACGGCGGGCTCAGTACCAGTGGTTGGCCTGCCAGAAGGCCCAGGCCTCACACGGGCTGCCGTAGCGGTTGTCCATGTAGCTGAGGCCCCACTTGATCTGGGTGGCCGGGTTGGTGCGCCAGTCGGCGCCCGCGGAGGCGTACTTGCCCGCGGGGAGCGCCTGGAAGAGACCGTAGGCACCGGATGAGGGGTTGACGGCCTGGTAGTTCCAGCTGGACTCGTGGTCCACGATGTTGCTGAAGCACTGGAACTGGCCGCTGGGCACCATCTGACGGGCCATCGCCTGGATCTGGCCGGTGCTGTAGGAGCTCTGGACGGCGAAGCTGCTGGAGTCGCGCTGGGCGTCGCGACTGGCCGCCTCCTTCTCCTCCTCGCGCTTCTTGGCGGCTTCCTCGGCCGCCTGCTTGGCCTTCTCCTGCTTGGCCACGGCGGTCTTGGCGGCTGCCTTGCGGGCGGCTTCCTCGGCGCCCTTCTTGGCGCTCGCGTCCGCGGCGATGGCCTGCACGTCGGCCTGCTGAGTCAGGGACGCGGTCTGCACCTGCGCCTGCTCACCCATGGGGATGTCCGCGAGCAGCGTCGTGCCGGCTGCCGTCGCCTCCGCGTCGTTGTTCTGCGCGGTGCTGCCCGAGGCAACTCCGACGACGCTTCCGACAGCGGTGACCGCCGTGGCCGAGGCCACTGCGAATCCCCGGACCGAGATCCGGCTCACACGGTTTCCTTCCAGCATCGCCCGCTTCGGTGACCCTCGCGGACGCAATCGTGCCCCTGGCGCTGGCCTCCTCAACTACTGGTCACGGGAGGCACGGGCCCGGTGGACAACTCCCCTCGCGGAGAGCGCCGTGTGGTGCTCGGGCGGCATACGACGCTGCTATGGAGTTGAGGCTGGTGCTTCTGTGGTGCCGTACCGCTGGGGGTACAGGTGTGTCGTATGCGGGGCCTGACAGGAATGAGACTCTGCCGTAACCCGACGGGGTGAGGCAATTCTGCGTTGCGTGTGAAAGCTCACATCCCGTTTGGCTCAAGGGATTTTCGGAAACGCACACACGCCACGGCGCCGCCCGGCTAGGCTCTTGGCCTTTCCGGACGGCGCCGACTGTCGGGTAACCGGCCCGTGTCGGGTCGGAGTTCTCGGATGGGTCAGATGTGACCGTCCTCCAGCATTTCGGTCACAAGCGCCGCGATCTGGGACCTCTCGGAACGCGTCAGGGTGATGTGCGCGAAGAGCGGATGCCCCTTCAGCTTCTCGACCACGGCGACGACTCCGTCGTACCTCCCCACCCGCAGGTTGTCCCGCTGGGCCACGTCGTGGGTCAGTACGACCCGTGAGTTGGCGCCGACCCGGGACAGCACGGTCAGCAGGACGTTCCGCTCCAGGGACTGGGCCTCGTCCACGATGACGAACGCGTCGTGCAGCGAGCGCCCGCGGATGTGGGTGAGCGGCAGGACCTCCAGCATCCCGCGCGCGGTGACCTCCTCGATGACCTCGCGGCTGGTGACCGCCGACAGCGTGTCGAAGACCGCCTGTGCCCAGGGGCTCATCTTCTCGGCCTCGGACCCCGGCAGATAGCCGAGCTCCTGCCCGCCGACCGCGTAGAGGGGACGGAAGACCATCACCTTCTGGTGCTGCCGGCGCTCCAGGACCGCTTCCAGCCCCGCGCACAGCGCCAGCGCCGACTTGCCGGTGCCGGCCCGGCCGCCCATCGACACGATGCCGACGTCCGGGTCGAGGAGCAGGTCGAGCGCGATCCGCTGCTCGGCGCTGCGGCCCTTGATGCCGAACGCCTCCCGGTCGCCGCGCACCAGCCGGACGTTCCCGTCGGGCGCGACCCGGCCGAGGGCCTTGCCGCGCTCCGACTGGATGGTCAGACCGGTGTGCACGGGCATCTCGGCGGCCTCGGGGACGTAGACGTGCCCCTCCTCGAAGAGGATGTCCACCTGCTCGCCGGGCAGCGTCAGTTCGGACATTCCGGTCCAGCCGGAGGCGTCCGTGATGGCCAGCTCGGCGCGGTACTCCTCGGCGAGCAGACCGACGGAGGACGCCTTGATCCTGAGCGGGAGATCCTTGGACACGACGGTGACGTCGAACCCCTCCGCCTGCAGATTGCGGGCGACCGCGAGGATGCGGGAGTCGTTGTCCCCCAGGCGGTAGCCGGTGGGCAGCACGCTGGGGTCCGAGTGGTTGAGCTCGACACGGACGGTGCCGCCGAGGTCCCCGATCGGAATGGGGGCGTCGAGACGACCGTGCCGGACCCGGAACTCGTCGAGCAGGCGCAGGGCCTGCCGGGCGAAGTAGCCGAGTTCGGGATGGTGCCGTTTGGCCTCCAGCTCCGTGACCACGACGATGGGGAGCACGACCTCGTGCTCGTCGAAGCGGTGCAGAGCGTTCGGGTCGGCCAGCAGGACGCTGGTGTCGAGAACGTAGGTGCGCCGATCTGGCTTGTGGCGCTTTGTGCTGGTCACCACGGAAGGACGTACCCCCTCGGATGAGGTCGGGGAGCGACGGAGTGGACGCTGGGCCGGGAGGGCGGTAACGAGCCGACCGGTCGAGGGCCTGCGTCCGGCAGGCCCTTGGGGCCGCCCTGCACTGGCGCGGACCGTGGGCCGGTCCTCCGCCGCGTCTTCCGTGCCGTGACCGCACGGTGGGGCTGGTGCAAAGGGCCTCCCGGGCGGACGGCTCCGTGCCGTCCGCTGAGGATCCGACACCCGTGGTTCGGGCGTCGACCTGCTTGCCTTATGCCCTGGAAAGAGCGCCGCCATGCCACGACCCAGGAGGGCGCACCGGTGAACTCCTCGTTACGGGAGTCCCGCAGGGAGCGCGCAGGGAGCCCGCGACGGGAGCGCGGCCGACGGGCAGAAAAAAACGGGCCGGTCCGTGGGGGGGATACGGACCGGCCCGAGGGGGGGTTTCCACCATAACCCTTTGTAAGTGATGCTGCGTGCATCGGCGTGCCACAACTACTCTCCGGAGTCGGCCAGCGACGCCAAGATGCCCCCGGAAGCGCTCATTCCGCCCTGAATCATGGCCAAAACACAGCCGCCCCCCGGGCGCACACCGGATACACAGCGCATACACCACGGATTCACAGGTGAGCGGAGTGACGAGAGGGCCGACCCCAGGGCCGCCCCCCCCATCCCCCGACCGGGTGACGCGCGGGGCGCGCGCCCGCTTGACCCGGCACCGCGCAGCCCCCTCCTCTGCGCGGTGCCACACGCGCAGCTTTGCTCACGCGAATTACCTGGCTCGAATTTACGTGACCCGGCCGTGCGGAACGGACCCGAGGAGGACAACGATGAATAACGATGTGGACACCCTGTGGGGATCGGCGGGCGATTTCGTACCCTCGCTCCGGCCACCGCGACCTTTGCGAAGGCACGCCCCATACGCCCGGATAGCTCCCACCCCACCCCGACCCACTGGGACGAGAACCGTCCTACTACTCCCCTAACGTCACCTCATGACGAAGACGACGCGGATCACTTGGGCCGCCGCGAGCGCACGGCGCCTCGAACGACAGTTCCTGGCCAAGTCCGCCCGGACGGGCACCCCGGCCGCCGACGTGGCCGCCGCGATGCTCGGCGTCCACGCCCAGGTCCTGTCCGCGGCCGAACTGTCGGTCGGTCTGCGGACCGAGGACATCACCCGAGTGGACGTACGGAACGCCTTGTGGCCGGCCGCCCCGCCCACCACGCCCGGCCCGGCGGCCCCGTCACTGATCAAGACGCACGGCCCGCGCGGCACGGTGCACCTGCTCCCGGCCCGCGACCTCCCGATGTGGTGCGCCGCGCTGCCCGCGATCCCCGACGGCTCGGGTTCCTTCGCGCCCGACGTACGCCTCACCGACGACCAGGCCGAGCAGGTCGTGACGGCGATCGGCGACGCGCTCGACGGCAGGTTCCTGACCATCGACGAACTCGGCGAGGAGGTCGTCGCCCGCACCGGTCCCTGGGCCGGCGACCTGGTGATGCCGGCGTTCCAGACCATGTGGCCGCGCTGGCGCCAGGTCCTGCACCGGGCGGGCCACTGCGGCGCCCTCTCCTTCGGCCCCAACCGCGGCCGCAAGGTGACGTACACCCGCCCACCGCACTTCACCCCGCTCCCGCCCGAGGAGGCGACGCGCCTCCTGGTCCGCCGCTACCTGCGGGCGTACGGCCCCGCCACACCCCAGTACTTCGCCCGCTGGCTGGCCGCGCCGCCCGCCTGGGCGAGGGGCCTGTACGACGAGCTGGCCGGCGCGGGCGAGATCGAGGAGGTCGACTTCGAGGGAACGCCGGCGTGGGTCGCGGCCGGCGACACCGACTTCCCGGCCGCCCCGGAGCGGGACGACCTGGTACGCGGGGTACGCCTGCTCCCGTACTTCGACGCGTACGTCATCGCCGCCCAGCCACGGGAGCTGCTCTTCCCCGGCGCGGCCTACGAGCGGGCGCTCGCGGGCGGGCAGGCCGGCAACTTCCCCGTACTGCTGGTCGACGGCGTCGCTGCGGGCGTCTGGCACCAGCTGCGCCGGGGCCGCCGGACGACGGTCACGGTGGAACCGCTCGGCCGCCTGACGGCACGGCAGGAACGGGAACTGGCGGTGCGGGCGGAACGGGTGGGGGCGGTCCTGGAGGCGCGTGCGGAGCTGGTGATCGGAGAGGTACGGGTGGGAGCGCACGCATGAAGGCGGGCGCAACGGCCGTCGAAGATGAACTCACTCGAAGATGAACTCAACTGGCGTGCGGCTTGCGCAGGTCGAAGAGGTGCCGGGCGCTGTGCGCCACGAAGGGCCCCTCGGCCTCGATGCGCTCGTGCAGGTCGCGCAGCCGGTCGCGGTACTCCTCGACGGTGAAGCCGGGGACCATCCAGACGACCTTGCGCAGGAAGTGGACGACGGCGCCGACATCGAGGAACTCCATCCGCAGCCGCTCGGCCCGCAGACCGACGACCTCGAGCCCGGCGGCCTCGGCGTCGGCACGCTCGCGCTCGGGGTCGCGGTGGCCGTAGCTCTCCTGGGGCAGCGGCCCCAGAAAGTACTCGATCAGCTCGAAGACACTGGCGGGACCGACGTGCTGGGCGAAGTACGTACCGCCGGGCGCGAGTACGCGGGCGATCTCGTCCCAGTGCGGCTGGACCGGGTGCCTGCTGACGACGAGATCGAAGGCGCTGTCGGCGAAGGGCAGGGGCGCGTCGTCGGGCGAGGCGACGACGGGGACACCGCGCGGCCGGAGCAGCCGGGTGGCCTTGGCGACGTTGGGCGCCCAGCCCTCGGTGACGACGACGAGCGGGGGCCGGCGCTCGGCACCGCTCTGCTGGAGGGCGAAGTCCAGTACCTCCCCTCCCCCGGTCTGCACGTCCAGCACCGCGGTGGCCTCGGCCAGCCGCCCCGCCATGGACGACGCGTACCCCCACGACGGCCGCGCCTCGGTGGCCCGCCCCTCGAACCAGGAGAAGTCCCACCCTTCGGTGGACACGGAGGCGCCTTCGTCGAGCAGCTCGTCGAAGGTACGGGGGTGAGGCTGGGAGGACATGCGGGCGAATCCGTTCAATGAGCTGGGGACAATTACGAAGATTGGGCGGAGAAGGCGGGCTACTTCACCAGGGGCCGGACATCCTCGGCGGCGAACCGCACGAACGCCTCCGGGTCGGGCTCGTCCCCGGTCGGCTGGAGGATCACGGTGTCGGCCCCGGCCTCGGCCAACCGCCGCACGGCCTCGGCAACGGCCTCCGCGTCCCCCGCGACCCCGAGACCGGGCACGTCGACGTCGCCCTCGGCGACCAGTTCGGCCCGCAGCCGCTCGGCCGCGCCGGACCCGGTGGCGGTGAGGAGATAGACGACGACCGTGTGCGCGTCCGTCCGCCCGGCGGCCTCCCGCCCCTCGTCGATGAGCCGCCGGGCCCGTCGGACTCCGTCGGGCGGGGTGGACGCCGTGAGCACGGTCCCGTCGGCGGCCTCACCGGCCAGCCGCAGCGAACGGGGCCCGGTGGCGCCGGCGAACACGTCGACGGTTCCGGCGGGCGGCCAGTCGAGCGCGACGTCGTCGAGCCGGACGTAGCGCCCTTCGGTCGTCAGCCGCTGTCCGTCCAACAGGCCCCGAAGAGCGAGCAGATACTCGCGCAGCAGAGTCACGGGCGACTCGACCCGCGCCCCCACCTGCCCCATCCAGTCCTGCACCCCGTGCCCGACGCCGAGAACGGCCCGGCCGGGGAACATCCGGTGCAGGGTGGCGGCCTCCATCGCGGTGATGGCCACGTTGCGCAGGGGCACGGGGAGCAGTCCGACCCCGACCCGGACCCGCTCGGTCCACGCGAGCGCGGCGGCGACGGTGGAGATCCCGCCCTCCCGGAAGCAGTCCTCCCAGAGCCACAGCTCCTCCAGCCCGGCCTCATCGGCGACACGCGCCACGGAACGCAGCCGCTCGGGGGCGAGCTGGGGGCGGAATACGGCACCGAGTCCAGTCATGCCCCTCTTCCTACCTGTGCCCCGCCCCACCGGACAACAGCATTACGCCTCCGCCGCCAGCGGGTCCGCAAACCTGACGGTCTCGACAACCTGCCGCAGAATCGCCCGGTACTCGCCCCGACGCGCCGACACGGTGGTACTCAACGTGAACACGGCCACGCGTTTGCAGTCGGGGTGGGGGATGTGGGCGTGGACTTGGAGGAGGGGGAGCTGGGGGAGGCCGCTGCCGGGGGTGGGGCCCGCCGTGGTCTCGCTGAGGGTGGCGGGACCGCTGGGCAGGTCGACGTACTCGATGCGGCTGTGCCCGACGGCTGCGGTCACGGCACGGGCCGCGGTCGCCGCTCGGGGGGCGGCCGCGGTGGCGTGCCAGGTGATGGTGAGGAAGGAGAGCAGAGGGCGGGGCCTGCCACCGATGTCGTCGCGGTGCAGACCGACGGAACAGTGAACAGTTCCGAACTCGCGTAGGGCCGCGAGCATCTGCTGGCCTGAGGCGACCAGCGCGATGAACTCCTGCCGAGCCATCTCGCTGGATGCTGATGCGAGCAACCGTGCCATCGCCTCGCGCAGGCTGTCCGCGCCCGGTGTGCCCGGCTCGGCAAGCAAGGCTTCCCACGGCAGAGCCGTGAAGCCGGCCGGTTCGGCGAACCAGAGTTCCGCGTGTGGGTCGTGGACGGATTCGTGAACAATGATCGCTGCGGGAGTCACCACGCGCCTCAGGAATTGACGGGATGGACGCCGACTCGGCGTCCGCGCTCGATGTCATCGTGTGTGGCCCCCCAGTCGGCGAAGCTCCAACCGCTCCGAGCGTCGATTCGCTGCTCAATGACATGCAGGCGACGGGGGGCAGTTCCTTTGCGATTAGGTGCGGCGATCACCCCGATGAAGCGCGGATCACCGGCGAACCAGACGGTTTCGATATCAGCCTTCAGATGCGCCCGAGCACGAGGAGCCATTCGGCGGGCCCACCACTCCATGCGGAGATGCCGAGAGAAGACGAGCGGCAATTTCTGATCCTGTTTTGCCGGATTAGGGAACTCGAACCACCCGTAATGCTTGCTCATCACTTCGGGGCGCTTCGTCAATCCGCGAGGAGCGCCCTGCTCCACTTGCCAGGGATACGTGCGGAGAATACGCAACATCAAAAAGGCCGCCGGAAAGTACTTCAACTGCGTCAGGACGCGATAGGGGCCATAGATGAAGTACGGCATGAACACCCACACCACCCAATTCGGCGTGTAAGTCGAAATTCCCAGGAGGGCGACCCACCCGCCGGCCCAGCAAACAAGGCCGAGGACGTTCATGACCATGTGTGAGAACCATGACCATCGCGTGGCCGGATGCGCCCAAGCCCTACTGCAGGAGACAGGGTCCATAATTCGCACCTTCCTGTGTGACGTCAAAAGACATGACGAACAAGACCGATGATTGCCCCGTTGTCCAGAATCAAGCGAGAGCCGTCGATGGCCGCCACCGCACCATCCTTGATGCCATCGTCTTCTGCGTCCACGGCTTTGCTATAGAGCGCGAATCCGCCCGTCGCAGTCCCTGTCAAACCTGATGCTGCGGCCGCAACCTTCGCAGCCTTCTCTGGATTGCCGAAACCGCGCACAGCCCGCGCGACCAGACTGTTCTCCAGCCCGGAGATATGACCGGCTTCATCGAGCGACCTCGAGCCGAAGGTGGCTGCCTTCTGCCAGAAGCTGAGCGACGACGTACTCGTCCGAGTAGCGTGCAACGCTTCGATACTTCCTTTGGCGACGGCCCCCACTCCGGGCAATGCACCGGCGAAATCCGCCCCCACTGAAACGGCGTTGCTCCAGAAGTCGGCATCGAGTTCACCCTTGGTGATGCCGTCAAAAATGGATGCCCGCACCTCCGGGTCCATGAGTCGCAGCGCAAGCGCGCCCGAGCTCAGACCCGAGGCAGTCAACAGCAGCGCGGCCAAGGTCGCGACCCCCCACCCCATCGGCCCCGCCAGAAGCAGCGCCGCCACCCCCACCAGCCCCGCCGTGAAGCTGAGGATGTCCGGCAGGTTGTCGCCCAGCCAGTCGAGGGCCTCGTCGAACCACCCCGGCTCATGCGGCACCAGCTTCTTCGTGGCGTCACGAATTTTGCGCGCCCGGTACCCGGCCTTCTCCTCATGCTCGCCGGCCAGCCTCTTCGCCTTGCCGATGACCTTGTTCAGCTCGGCCTGGGCATCGTCCAGGTCACCGTTCGCACGCGTGAGGACCTTCTGGTCGGGGTCGTCGCCCACCTTGTCCACGCGCCCCTGCGCCCGCTCCACCGCGGCCCGCGCGTCCCTCGCGTCCTCCTCCAGCTTCCTGGCCCGCCGCTGGAAGTCACCGAGTTCGCCCTCCCAGCGGTCGAGTTGCCGGGCCGCCTTGCGGATGGAGTGCGCCGCGTTCTTGAGGTTCAGCGGCAAGGGCCCGCCGTCGAGCTGCTCCCGGAAGGCGACGGCGGCGTCGCCCTTCCAGTAGCTGCCGTCGAGCAGCTTGGTGACGAGGTCGTACGCCTCTTGGAGAACCTTGGCGCACCCGCTGAGCTTCTTCTCCAGCCCCCGCACGGCCTCCGTTTCACCCGGCACCGGATCGAACCCGAGATGCGGATAGCTCGGGTTCGGCATGCGCGGCGCGGACTTCAGCCCCTGCGGCTTGTCCAGATCCGCCCGGGACCGCGGATCGAGCGCGGCACCGTATGGGTCGTTCTCGGCCGTGACGGTCACTTCGCGCCGCCGCCCTTGCCGTCGCGCGACGCCCGCACCGCCTCCTCGAGCGCCTTGTCGACCTCGAGGTAGCTGTCCCTGCTCTTGCCGATGATCTCGGCGAGGTCCTCCGTCTGCTTGCCGATCTCCTCGGAGCCGTACTTCCAGTCCTCCTGGAAGGACTCGCACGCGGAGTCGAGATCATCCGTACCGAGCCCGACGATCGTGGCATCGGACAACGCCTTGCGCACACCCCTGAGCGAGCTCGATGACCGCTTCAGCGACTTCATGAACCGCCCGAGCTCGTCCCCATCGACAACCAGCCGCTCCGCCACGTACCCCGTCCCCTCTCACCGGCCCACCCGCATCGATGTGAGGAACGACGTCATCCGAGTTTCGTGGCGCGGTTACGCCCGTCGCCCCTCGCCGGGGGACCACATTGCGCACTGACGGTTGTCGACGCGGGTGCGCGGTTGACGGTGGGGGGCGTGCGTGAACGGCGTGGCACCTACCGGCTTCCGAGGTCCGGCAGGGCCGCGCTCACCGCCGACGCCCCGCGTCGAGAGGATCTGGGAGGTCTGACAGACACCGTCGGAGTTCTTGTCGCCCCGCGCTTGAGCTGACCATCCGATCGAAGCACTGCACCTCAGGCGAAGGGCGGGGAGACACCGACGCGCCGTTGCCCGTGTCAGCCCCCGCCTTCTCGCCCTTCTCATGCGATGCACTGTCGCCGACGTTGCTTCGAATCAGCGGTTGACGGCCTGGATCTCCTGGACGACGACGTCCTGCGTCGCGCCGAACGATCCGTCGGGGAGATCGCCTCCCGCGCCGTCGCTGCCGGTCCAGTGGATTTCCCACGTGACCGTCGCCTGAAGCGGGAATGTGCCGTCGCCCGAGGAACGCAGGTACTTCACTCCGCACGGTGGCGCGGCGTCCGCCTTGCCCTTCGCGTACGGCTCACCGATACGACCGTTGTTGATTTCGCATACGCCCGAAGCCGGGTAGGTTTCGGCATCCGGGGTGCCCGGCTTGATCTCCAGTGAGACCGGCTCCGCCGTGGCCGTCGCATTGATACCGAGGACCTCCACGGACGCGGTGACCGAAACGGGCTTGAACTCGGCAGCGTCCAGCCACGCCCACGTCGGCAGGTTCACCTTGGTCGCCTCCGCGGGCGCCAGTGTCACCTCGGTGCCCGGGACGCGGATCTCCGCGTAGGCGAGTTCGGCGAGGACCTCCGGGGTTACGGCGTTCTCGATGTCGGCGGGCGGGGGATCGCCGACATCCACCCAGAAGTAGTCTTTTTTACACGAGTCCCAGCCCGGCGGGTAGCTCTTGTCCACGTACGAAGCCCACCAGTAGCCCTTGCCGGTCTTGTCCTTGTTGAAGCCCTTCTTCTCGTCCTTGGCGTTGTACTTCTCCCGCTGCTTGGCGTCCCACTCGTACCCCGTAGAGCCGACCTCCCAGATCGGTTCCAGGTAATCTTGGAGCTGCTTCGGCGTGTACTTGGGCGCGTACCAGCATGCCGGCGGGGTCCAAGACGTGGACGAGGTCAACGCCCCAGCAGAACCGCCGCTGCCGTTCTTCGAACGGTCGAAAACGACGCCAGCGACCGATACCCCGACTGTGCCGTCAGGGCCAGTCTCCGCGCTCTGTTCCGTTTCCCCGTCCGTTCCGCCGAAGCCCTTCTGCGCGTGGGCTGGGCCAACAGCGCAAAGGATCAGGGTGGCCAGGCCAACAGGCAGGACCAGGAATTTACTTCGGTTCATGGCTGGCACTTTGAGCTCCCCCGCTCCGAAACCAATCGCTCGGTAACCCAGACACCGCTGCCATTCTTGCGCAGAGTGCCTGCATATAGGACGTAGCTGTCTTTCGTCGCCGAGGTGACGTCAGTCTTCCCCGTCTTGAGGAACTTGTTGAACGCCTTGCTCTGGTCCTCGCAGTACACAAGTGAAGCGGTGCCGTCATCCTTGGCGTTCACGCTTTCACCGTAGTAGCGAGTCACGCCGGTCGTACGCGCCTTGTGATCAACGAACTCCTGGATGTACTTCTGGCTCCCGGCGGCGGCTTCGCCTTCGGAGTAGAAGCGATAGGCCGCGTGAAGCGCGTCCTGCTCCGCAATGGCCATGTCCACGGCCCTGATGCGCTGTTCGGCATCATGCAGCACGGCATCCTTGACTGGATCGCCGGTCTTGCCCCACTCGAACTTGTACGTCACATCGGTCGGCAACTCGATCTTCGGTCGGTCCGCCGTCGACGGTTCGGACGTGGTCGGTGAGGCCGACGGGGTCGAACTGCCCGTGTCCGCCCCCGCGATCTTGTCCTTCTCGTCGGAGGAGCTGTCGTCGCCTCCGCATGCGGACAGCGTCAGGGCCGCAGCGGCGGTCAGCGTGAGCGCTGCGAGTAGGGAGGGGCGGCGGCGAGTCACGGTGGGCTCCTGGGTGGGACGAGGGTTCTCTTCAGCGAAGCAACGCTATCCACCGGGCTCCGGTGGCACCAGGGTGAAACCGGTATGCCCACGGTGCCCTATGGGTCCAAATCAGCCTTACGTGTGGCTTCTTCGGCCATAACGGTTCCGTAACACGAGAGGGTCCGCACTCCGGTTGCAGGGTCCCCGTGTTGTTCCAGAACATTTCGTAGAGGAAGCAGCAAAGACTCAGGACGTGGCGGCGGGGAGGCGTGTCGGGATGGGGCGGCGGCTATGGCGGGACGGGGCGGGTGTGTTGGTGGTGGAGGGGGTGGACGGGAGACCTGGCGTGCGGGTGCCGCTGGAGGTTGCCCGGTCGTACCGTGCGCGTGCCCGCGGGCTGCTGGGGCGGGACTCCCTTGACGGGGCGATGCTGCTCACTCCCGCCAACAGCGTGCACACCTTCCGGATGCGGATGCCCATCGACGTGGCCTACCTCGACCGGCGGTTCCGCGTCATCGCCGTACTCACCATGCGGCCGGGCCGGCTGGGGTTGCCCCGGGTGCGTTCCCGGCATGTGCTGGAGGCCGAGGCCGGGGTGATGGCCGGGTGGGGGGTGCGGGCGGGGGCGCGGGTGGAGGTCCTGGGGGGTGTGGTGGGGTAGGTAGGGGCTGGTTCAGGGGGTCACCACGTGGAGGGTCGCCGTGCCGTCCGCGCTCGTCGTTGCCTGGATGACCACCGCGTCCTGCTGTGCGGCCGGGCGGGTGTCCCTCAGGGGGCCGCAGGAGTTGCCGCTGCCGTTCGCTCGCAGGACCGTGAGGCAGCCCTGGCCCTTTCCGCTCGCGCCGCCCTTCGACTGGCCGTTGCCCGACTTCACCTCGTACTCGATCTTGTTCGGGCCTACCTCGGTGACCGACAGCGTTGTCGGGCTGCCGTCCGGGCCTTCAAGGCGGATCGTCACGGGCTTGGTCACCGTGATCTCGCAGTTGCCGTCGGTGCAGGCCGCGACGTCGGCGGCGGAGGCGGAAGCGGAGGGTGTCTCGGGGGCCGGGTGGGAGCGGGTCGACGTGGGCGGTGCGGCGGAGGGCTCCTCGGACGAGTTGCAGGCGGGCAGAGTCAGGATCGTCAGGGTCGTGAGGGCTAGTGGCCATCCCCTGCCCAGGTACTTCTTGGTGCGGTTCGGCATCGGGCTCTCAGCCCTCCGTGCGGGGGAAGGAGACCTCTACCCTGCGGTTCTTCTTGCGGCCGGCCTCGGTCGCGTTGTCGGCGATGGGGTACTGCTCGCCGTAGCCGCGGACCTCGTAGGTGATGCCGGCGTCGTTCAGGGTCTGGGACAGGACGTCGTGTACGGCGTTGGCCCGCTTCTTGGAGAGGACGTCGCCGTGGGCGGAGGAGCCGAGGTTGTCGGTGAAGCCGAAGACTCGGACGCGGGTCGCGTTCTGGGTCTTGATCTCCTCGGCGATTCCAGTGATGCGGGACTTCGACTGGGCGCCGAGTTTCGCGCTGTCCTTGCCGAAGAGGACCTCCGCCTGGAGCGCGAGGGTCACGCTGGTGTTGGTGTCCTCGCGGCGTTCGTCGCCGCTCTGCTCCTCCACGACGGATTTGATGTCCAGCACCTTCGCCTGCGCGAGCGTGGCGCCGTCGGGGATCTTGAGGTCCGGGTCGGCGGGGTCGACCTCCACGGGGGCGGAGGGGGAGGCTTCCGTGCCTGGAGGATCGTTCGGGTCGTCATCGGCGGATGCCGCATTGGTGGCGTAGATGGTCGTGGCGAACATGAGGGTGACCGTGGCCAAGGTGCGGGTGATGCGCGGGGTTGGGGTCATGGTGCACCTCACCCGGAGATGGGGATGGTCGCGCTGGCGAAGGTGGGGAGTTGGAACGTCACCTCGGTGATGCTCGCGGGCGGAGAGGGAAACTGCATGAAGACAGGAACAGAGTCGCCGGCCTTGATCCTCGGCATGTTCGTAGTGGTGAGGGGACGGCCATCCGTGTCACGAAGCACGTAGTAGCGCTTCTTGCCCGTCGAATCCACGAGTGTCGCGCCACCCAACGATGACCCGTGCCTGATGATCTCCGTTTCGTCGCCCGCGGTGCGTACGGATACACGGGCCGGCTCGTCACCGTCATTCTTCAACTCACCGCTGACGGTGACAAACCCCCCAGCGTCTCTCTGGGCCGAAGTGAGCTTCAGGATGAGCCCCTCCTCCCCCTTGAGCTCAGCCAGCGGTTCGTCCGATCCCTCCTGAGCACTTGGATCCGAGCCACCGTCCTTGGAAGCAGACGCCGAGCTTTCCGACTTTCCGTCTTCGCCGTCGCCACCGCTGCAGCCGGCCACGCTCAGGGCAAGGCCAGCCCCGACGACCACTGCGATCACCCCTCTGCGGGCCTTCATGGTGAACCGCATGTTCATGCCCCTGCTTTCCTCGTCCTTGTCGATAGCTAGTCAGTCGGCCAGATGGACGTCAAACAGTTCCGCTGCTGTCGGCAGGTCTTCCAGATTCTCCGGATCCAGGTCCCATTGCTTGTCCTGGCAGGTGAGCTGGGGCAGCACGTCGTCCTCTGCGCCTTCCATGGGAGGTTCAAAAGTGCACGCGGGTTCGATCACGGCAGTCGCAGATTCGCGGGACTTCTTGTCCTCTGTGCCGGGCACAATGGAGTCCCCGACAGGCCTGTTCGTCTCCACGTCTACCGTGAAGCCGAGCCGTCCTTCCGGATGGCAACTCAACACACGGGCGTTGTTCTGCGCGGCGAGCTGCTCGCCGCGCCAGCACGAAGGCAGGAGGCCCGCCACATCACCATCGAAAATGCCTCGCCACCTGGCCGGATCCCGGACGTCGTCGATCCACATGGCCGCGAGTTGATCGCGCGTGTCCTGCGCTGCCGCGAGGGCCGCCGCGTCGGCGGCCGTCTGGGCGCCGTTCCGATTTGCCGAGGCCTGGCCGACCGCGAAGTACGCGAACGCCAGAAAGAGCAGGCCCCCCACCACCGTGATGTAGATGGGGAACGCCTGCCCCGCGTCTCCGCACGTCGGACGGCGCATCAGCCGCCGGTGACCTCGTCGATCTTGTCCACGATCGCGTCGTAGATCGACTGCCCGATATCCGTCCCCGTGATCGCCAGCACGATCGCCACCACCACCGCGATGATCCCCAGGTACTCCACAGCCGTCTGGCCCCTGTCGTTGCGGGCGGCGGCGCGGGAGTGCAAGTAGGCGGCTGTGGTGTGGAGCCAGTTGGTCATGGTGTTCCCCTCCAGGGTGGACGGCTGCTGTGGGTCGGTCCATCGAGGTCGCCCCGGGTGCGCGGCTGATGTGGGGAGCGGGCCGCCGGCCGGTCGTGCCGGGTGTCGTGTTGTCCACGAACTCCACCCCCCTCGCGCTCCGTTGGGACCCCGACCTGTCGGGAGTACCAGACAACGACTCTCCCACAGCAGATTGCAAGTGCGAAAGGTATTGCACGGAAGTAGCCCGACTGGGCCATAGATCATTGGTTGTTGACGTCATCGCTTCGTGTGCAGTCGCACCGTGATGGTTTACGCCGCCCCCTTTCACCGGCTGCGTGTTCGACATGACGTCCTCCTCCCTCCCTACTCGCCCGTGATCGTTCCGAAGTCCGTCCCCGAGCCCAGGATCAGACCCGCGCCGAGGAGGATCATCGTGGCCGGGACCATGAAGGTCGTGATCATCATCGTGGCCTTGGGAACCGCTCGCGCGGCCTTGCGGCGGGCGTTCTGGGCGTCGGTGCGGCGCATGTCCTTGGCCAGGGAGACCAGGGTCTCGACGATGGGGGCGCCCAGTTCCTCGCCCTGCTGGAGCGCGGTCACGAACATCGCCACCTGTTCGGAGTCGTTGCGCCGGCGCAGCTCCGCGAAGGCCTGGCGGCGGCTCATGCCGAGGTCCATCTGGCGGAGCGTGATGCGGAGTTCGTCCGCCCAGGGGCCCTCGTAGCGCATCGCCACGCGGTCCAGGGCCTGGCGGAAGCCAAGGCCCGCGCTCACCACGACCGCCAGTACGTCCAGGAAGTCCGGGAGCGTGCGCTCGATGACGTCCTTGCGGATGCGGATCGCCGACCAGATGCCGACCTCCGTCCAGAACGCGCCGAAGGCCAGCAGGAGGAGGGCGACCACGAACTGACCGCGCAGGAGGAAGACCAGGAATCCCAGCGCGCCGAGGAAGCCGTAGACCGCGCGGCGGGCGGCGTAGCGGTCGATGGTCAGGCCGCCGGGGTTGCCGGCCAGGTCGATCCTGCGGCGGTACTTGGCCACCAGGGCCGGGCCCATCAGGCGCAGGACGGCGGGGGCGTAGCGCATGCCCATGCGGTCGATGAGGGAGTCCACCGGGCCGGTGCGGGTGGAGCCGACCTCCAGGGCGAGGGCGAGGTCGTCGGGGAGTTTGGCCTCGGCCCGGTACATGCGGATCCCCGCGAAGACGCCCCACACGGCCACGCCCATGAGGAGGGCGAGGAGCAGTTCGATTCCCGGTCCCGTATCCGGTCCCATATCCGGTCCCATTCCCAATCCCGGCCCCGATCCCGATCCCATTCCAGCCCCTCAGACGTCGATGCGAGAGAGGCGGCGGATGAGGACGAAGCCCACCGCGTAGAGGGCGAAAGCGGTGATCACCGCCGCCTGGCCGATCGAGGAGCCCGTCATGCGTTCCAGGGCGCCGTCCTTCACGCCGTTCATCAGGAACAACGAGCCGACGCCCAGGACGGGGACGGCGTACGAGGTCATGTTGACCTGGGAGAGTTGCGTACGGACCTCCCGCCGGGTCTCTTTGCGCTCCTCCAGCGTCTCCGTGAGGTTGCGCAGCGCGCTGACCACTTGGCCGCCCGCGCGGTTGGAGAGGACGAGGGTGGTGACCAGGACGACGAGTTCGCGGGACGGGAGGCGCTCGGCGAGTTCGCCCAGGGCGTCGTCCATCGAGGCGCCGATGGCGAGTTGGTCGGCGACCTTGCCGAGTTCCTCACCGGCCGGGGCCTCCAGTTCCTCCGCCGCCATGCCGATCGCGGTGCGCAGGGCGAGGCCGGCCTGGGTGGCGTTGGCGAGGATGCGGGCGAGTTCGGGGAGCTGGTTGATGAACTTCTCGATGCGTTTCTGGCGTTGCCAGTTGAGGAACTGGACGGCGGCGCCGATGCCCAGGAGTCCCGCGAGCGGGCCGAAGAAGGGGGCCAGGACGGCCTGGCCCACCAGCCACAGGCCGGCGACCGCCGCGACCATGTAGGCGAAGAACTCGCCGGGCGTGACGTCCAGGCCGGTGGCGGCCAGGCGCAGTTCCAGCTTCCTGCCGAGCTTGGTACGGCGCAGGCGGCGGTCCAGGGTGGGGAAGCGGCGCCGTCGGCCGGTGACGGGTATCTGCCCGGTGGCCGCGAGGCGGTCGACCAGGGCGGCGCGCTGGGCCCGGCCGGCGGCGTAGGAGTGCAGGCCGACGACCGCCAGGACGCAGGTCAGCAGTGTGATGCCGGTGGTGAGCGTGACGAGCGTTTCCAGTTTCATCGGGCGGTCCTACCTGGGTCCATCGGGCGGTCCTGTCCGGCTTCCGACCGGCGGTCGTGTCCGGCTTCCGTTCGGCGGTCGTGTCCTGCTTCCATTCGGCGGTCCTACCTGGCCTCTCGGGTCGTGAGCTGGTCCAGGGAGTGGGCGACGCCGAAGGCCTGCGGGACGGGCTGGTTGGCCATGTAGAGGCGCTCGGCGGTGCGGTGCGGGAGGGGGAAGTACTCGTACGCGCCGTGCACGCGACCGTCGGCGGTCATCGGGCGGGCGTTGAAGCGGGCGACCGTGGCCAGGCGGTACGGCTCGCCCCCGTGGCTGGCCAGCAGGGCGATCTCGGTGATGCGGCGGGCGCCGTCGGCGAAGCGGGTGAGCTGGACGACGACGTCGACGGAGCTGTTGATCTGGTCGTGCAGGGCGACGAACGGGATCTCCACGTCCGACATTGAGGCCAGGGTCTGGAGGCGCATCAGGGCGTCCTCCGCGCTGTTGGCGTGGACCGTTGCGAGCGAGCCGTCGTGACCCGTCGACATGGCCTGGAGCATGTCCAGGGACTCGCCGCCTCGGACCTCGCCCACGACGATGCGGTCGGGGCGCATACGGAGGGAGTTGCGGACCAGGTCGCGGATGGTGACGCGGCCCTGGCCCTCGACGTTGGGCGGGCGCGACTCCAGGCGGATGACGTGGGCCTGCTGGAGCTGGAGTTCCGCCGAGTCCTCGATGGTGATGATGCGGTCGGACTCGGGGATGAGGCCGGAGAGGGCGTTGAGGAGGGTGGTCTTTCCGGTGCCCGTCGCGCCGGAGACGATGATGTTGAAGCGGGCCTGCACGAGGCCGGCCAGCAAGTACAGCATGTGTTCGTCGAGCGAGCCGAGGCCGATCAGCTCGTGCAGGGTGAAGGAGCGCGGGAAGCGGCGGATGGTGAGGGTCGCGCCGGTGAGGGAGAGCGGGGGGATGATGACGTTGACGCGCTCGCCGGAGGGGAGGCGGGCGTCGACCATGGGGTTCGACTCGTCCACGCGGCGGTTGACCGTGGAGACGATCCGCTCGATGGTCTGCATCAGCTGGTCGTGGGAGGCGAAGCGGAGCGGGAGCTGTTCGACGCGGCCGCCGCGCTCGACGAAGATCGCGTCGGGGCCGTTCACCATGATCTCCGTGACGGACGCGTCCTCGAGCAGCGGTTCCAGGATGCCGAGGCCGAGGGCCTCGTCCACCACCCGGCGGATGAGCTGGGAACGTTCAACCGTGGACAGGACCGGGCCCTCACGGCTGATGATGTGGCCGAGGACCCGTTCCAGCCGGGCCCGGCGTTCGGCCATCGCGAGGGAACTCATCTCCGCGAGGTCGATCTCCTCCAGGAGCTTGGCCCGGTAGGAGGCGACCAGGTGTCCGTCCTCGCCCCGGCCGCCGTGCTCCTCGGGCGAGTGGATGCGTGCGCGCAGGCTCATGCGTCCTCGGCTCCTCGGTCAGTGGTCCAGCGGCATGGTGGCCGTCCGGGTGGCGGGGTCGAAGTCCCAACCGGGGACGATCGAGGGGATGTCGACGGTGGCGGTGACCGTCACCTCGTCGCCGCCGTACGAGGGCGGACAGTCGGTACCGTCCGCCAGCCAGCTGCTGACGGCCGCCGCGCAGGCGCCCTGGGCGCTCTCCTGGAGCGAGGCGCTGCGGGCCCCGGCGCGGGCCGCGGTGCCGGCCTGCTGGGCGGTGTAGGCGATCAGGCCCAGCTGTACGACGGCCATGCCGACGATGATCAGGATCGGGACGAAGCCGAGGTACTCGATGGCCGCCTGGCCCCGGTCCCTGCCCCAGCCCCGGTTCCGGTCCCGGCCCCTCGCTCGCCCGCCGCCCGAGCCCCTGGAGCACGCCATCTCAGTCGTCCTCCTCCTCGACCGCCCCCGCGTGCCCGTGCACGGTGAACGGGAAGCTGACGGTGCCCGGGAAGAGGATGGGGACCTCGATGCGCACGTCGGCGGTGACGTAGCCGCCCGCGGTGCCGCAGTCCACTCCGGCGCCCCCCTCCCACGCGCCCGGCAGCTTGTCCCGGCCCGCGTCCTGGCAGGCTCCCTGCCTCGCCCCCCGGTCGGCCGCCGTGGCCGCCCGTACCGCTTCGTCCGCAGCATTCCCCGCGAGCGTGTACGTGTATCCCACGAGGACTAGCTGCCACAGCACCACCAGCGTGGCGACGATCGCCGGGATCATGCCGAGGAACTCGATGGTCACCTGACCGGAGTCCCGGGATCCGCACGATCCGCACGATCCGTCTGATCTATCCGATCCGCCCCGTAACCCGCTCATCCCGCACCGTCCTTCCGGCGCCGGAAGCTCGCCGCACCCCGGTCGCCGCGGAAGCGGCCGTGGCCCTTGCGGGCTTCCTCGGGTGCGCTGACCAGGCCCAGTTCGCCGGCGAGGGCCCACAGGGCCTGTTTCACCGTGCTCCGGGAGTCGAGTTCGTGGACGCGGCCGGCGTCCACGGCGCCCTGGAGTTCCTTGAAGTTGGCGGGGACGGCGGTGCCCGCGATCGCGGTGCCGGTGATCCGCTGGATCAGCTGGGGCTGGATCTCCGTACCCCGCGTGTGCCGGTTGACGACCACGGTCGTCTCCTCCGCCTTGCGGATCTGGAGCCGGTCCCACATCCGCACCGCCCGTTTGGCGCCCCGTACGGCGACCACGTCCGGGGTGGTGACCAGGAGCGCGGTGTCGGCCATCTCCACGGCGGCCGCGCCGGCCCCGCCGAGCTGGGCGCCGCAGTCGATGACGACGACCTCGTAGCGCTGGCGCAGGGCGCCGACGATCTGGCGGGCGGCGCGGTCGGTGACCTCCTCGCCGCGTTCTCCCTCGCCGGGGGCCAGCAGCAGGGCGAGGCCGCTGTCGTGCCGGAAGACGGCGTCGGCCAGGACACGCGGGGAGAGGTCGGTGATGGCGGCGAGGTCGGCCACGGAGCGGCGGAACTGGACGTCCAGGAAGGAGGCGACGTCGCCGGCCTGGAGGTCCATGTCGAGCAGTGCGGTGGGGCGGCCCGACGCCTGTGCGGCCAGGGCCAGTTGGATGGCGGTGAGAGTGGTGCCCACGCCGCCCTTGGCGCCGCTGACGGTGACGACGGTGCCGCCGGCGCCGGTGAACACGTCGCCGCCGCTGCCGAGGTGCCGGCGTACGCCCACCGACCACTGGGCCACCGCCTGGACGCGGCTGGCGAGTTCCTCGTAGCCGAGCGGGAGGGCGACCAGGCCGCGGGCGCCGTAGTCCATGGCGGCCTGGAAGAGGCCGGGGCCGGGGTCGGAGGTGACGAGGATGACGCCGACGGCGGGGAAGCGGAGGGCGACCTCGCGGATCAGTTCCAGGGCCGGCACCGGGCCGATGCGCTCGTGGACGATCACGACCTCGGGCAGTTCGTCGACCGACTCGGCGGCGAGGCGGGCGAGGGTGTCGACGAGCTGGGTGGAGTCGGCCACCGGGGCGACCGGTTCGGCGTCCGGGAGCTGGCTGAGCAGGGTGGTGAGGGACCGTACGGCGTCCACGTCGCCGACTGCGGGGAGGATCCTCGTGGCCATACGGGCTCTCACTTGTCCTTCGCGAGTTCGTACGTCCGGTCCTTGTCCGGGACCGTGGTGTCGCTGCCGGGCGCGACCAGCGCGAGCCGGACGCGCTGGGCGAACGACTCGGCGTAGGTGATGCGCTGGGCGTCGATGGTGGACAGTGCGAAGGTGATGGGGACGGCGTCGGTGGGCTCCCGGTCGCGGCTGTTCTCGTCGGGCTCCAGTGAGGTGAGTTCGCCGACGTCGATGACCCGGGCGTTGGTGACGATGATCTTCGACTGGTCGGGGGCGCCCTCGCGCTCGCCCTCGAAGGTGGCGTACACGTTGACGGCCGAGCCCGGCGTGATCTTGCCGGCCACGCCGGTGGCCGCGTCGATCATGATGGCGACCTCCTGCTGCCCGGGCCGCAGGGCGGGCTGGTCGACGATCATGTCGGTCTGGAGCAGCGAGCCCGCCTTCAGTCTCGTCACGGCGATCTTGCCGCGGACCTGGTCGAGGTCGGTGACGGCGTTCTTCGACAGCCAGCGCTCCGGCATCTCGATCTCCTCGAACTGCCCCTCGCTCAGCGGCGTGTAGGGCTCCACGTCCGACTTGAGCCGGTACGCGGCGACCTCCGGTCCGACCTTGGACTTCACGTCGTTCACGACGGACAGCACGCCGGCGAACGCGCCGAGGGCGCAGAGGACGGAAAGGATCAGCAGGATGATGCCGCGGCGCTGACGGGAGTTCATGAGCCGTGCAACCTCATTGGGGGAATCGGTCGGACCGGATCGGATGGCGGGGCGGACGGGGCGCTGGGGACCTACCCGGTGAGAGCCCGTCTCTCACGGCGGCGGCCGAGGGCGGGATCGCGGCGGTGGCCGAGGGCGGGATCGGCGCCGCGGCCCAGAGCCTTGCCGCCGGGGGCGTCGTAGACGGGCGGGGTGGCCGAGCAGAACACGCAGCGGTCGCCGATGACGTCGATGCCGCACCAGTGGCAGACGCTCTGCCGCACCGAGGTGACCAGCTGGTAGAGGACCGAGAGGTCGGGCAGGTAGGCGCAGAACTCGGTCAGCCGGCCGGTCCCCCACCAGCCGGGCGACTCGGCGGGCAGCGGCATCTCGCGCAGTCCCTGCACGCGCCAGGACGGGGCGAGGGTGCCGGTGACCCAGTCGGCGGGGTGCTGCCCCTTGGCGACCAGCAGCCAGGTGCCGAACTCGGGTCCGTCCAGGCCCGCTTCGGGTCCGATCCTCACGAGCTGCGGCACGGGGTGGGCCACGACCCCGAACTGGCTGCCGGGCATCCAGGACCTGGCGTGCGTCTTCAGGCCCACCGGGACGCGGTCGAGCCGGGCGACGGAGCCGAGCAGGGCGCCGGCGTGGATGTAGTGGGTGAGGAGGCGGCCGGCCGAGGCGAGCACGCCGGGACTGAGGTCGCAGGAGGCCAGTTGGCGCAACTGCCGGGCCAGCACGGCGAGTCCGAGCGGTGGCAGGGACGGCCGGAACAGGGCGATGCGGTCGCTCTCCAGGAGGCCGCGGACGGTGTGCAGCCGTCGCTCCACGCTCGCCGGGGCGGCCTGCGAGCACACCACGATGACGTGCCCGTACTGGTCGAGGAGGGACTGGAACTCGGCCAGCACGTGCTCCAGGGGGCGCTGGTCGACGTCCTGGAGCACGACCGCGGGCAGGGTCCGTTCGTCCTGCGGCGGCAGTGCCATGTCGGCACTGGTCACGGCGATGGCAGTTGGCACGCCCGGCTCCCCGTCTCCCATGCCCGTCGGGCCGCCGGCGTTGCCCCGGCACACCCGGATGACTTCACTGCGTGACTACGTGAGCACTGTATCCACGCGTCTGTGACCGGAGAACAGCGTTTCCGTTGCTCTGGAACAACTTATGTTGCACAAGGTGCAGTAAACCGGGGCAGGTTGAGCATTTCCACAGGGCGGCGAGGCTGGTCCGGACCTACCTCTTGACACCTCAATTGGTCTGGACCAACTTGTACGTCAACGTCCCCACTCCCCCACCGGAGGCCCCAGTGGAGCCCGTACGCAGACCGCTCGGCAGACGGCTCGGCAGACGGACGAAGTTCTGGGCGGGAGCCGTCACCGCCGCGCTCGCCCTCTCGGTCACGGCCGTCGGCCAGGCGTCCGCCGCCGACGTCAACAACGCGAAGAACGCCGGTTTCGAGGCCGGCCTTTCCAACTGGACCTGCTCCGCGAACAGCGGTACGACCGTCTCCTCCCCCGCCCGCACGGGCTCCGCCGCGCTGAAGGCCACGCCGGCCGGGCAGGACAACGCACGCTGTTCGCAGAGCGTCGCGGTCAAGCCCAACTCGACGTACAAGCTGAGCGCGTGGGTGCAGGGCGGGTACTCCTACCTCGGCGTGACCGGCACGGGCACGACGGACGTGTCCACCTGGACCCCGGACTCGGCCTCCTGGAAGCAGCTGACGACGACCTTCACCACCGGCTCCTCGACGACCTCGGTCTCGGTGTACACGCACGGCTGGTACGGGCAGTCGGCCTACCACGTGGACGACCTGTCCGTCTTCGGCCCCGACGGAGGCGGCGGCACGGACCCCGACCCCACGGTCCCGTCGGCCCCGGCGGGCCTGAGCGTCTCCGGTACGACGTCCTCGACGGCGTCGCTGGCCTGGAACGCGGTGTCGGGCGCCACCGGGTACAACATCTACCGCGGCGGTACGAAGGTGACGGCGGTGACCGGCACGTCGGCGACGGTGACCGGCCTCGCGGCGTCGACGTCGTACTCCTTCCAGGTCACGGCGGTCAACGCGGCCGGTGAGTCCGCGAAGTCGGCGGCGGTGACGGCCCGGACCACGGAGCAGGGCGGCGGGGGCGGCGACCTGCCCAAGCACGCGGTGACCGGCTACTGGCAGAACTTCAACAACGGGGCGACGGTCCAGAAGATCTCCGACGTGCCGGCCGCGTACGACATCATCGCGGTGGCCTTCGCCGACGCGACCACGACGCCGGGCGCGGTGACCTTCAACCTCGACTCGGCCGGGCTCGGCGGCTACACGGTCGACCAGTTCAAGGCGGACGTCCGCGCGAAGCAGGCCGCGGGGAAGAAGGTCATCATCTCGGTGGGCGGCGAGAAGGGCACCGTCTCGGTGAACGACTCGGCCTCCGCGACCAACTTCGCGAACTCGGTGTACGCCGTGATGCAGGAGTACGGCTTCGACGGCGTCGACATCGACCTGGAGAACGGCCTCAACGCGACCTACATGACGCAGGCCCTGCGCGCGCTGTCGGCGAAGGCGGGCCCGGACATGATCCTCACGATGGCCCCGCAGACGATCGACATGCAGTCCACCTCGGGCTCCTACTTCCGGACGGCGCTGAACGTGAAGGACATCCTCACGGTCGTCAACATGCAGTACTACAACAGCGGCACGATGCTGGGCTGCGACGGCAAGGTCTACGCCCAGGGCACGGTGGACTTCCTCACCGCGCTGGCCTGCATCCAGCTGGAGAACGGCCTCGACCCGTCCCAGGTCGGCCTCGGCCTCCCGGCCTCCACCCGCGCGGCGGGCGGCGGCTACGTCGCCCCGTCGGTGGTCAACGCCGCCCTGGACTGCCTCACGAAGGCGACCAACTGCGGCTCCTTCAAGCCGTCGAAGACGTACCCCGCCCTGCGCGGCGCGATGACCTGGTCCACGAACTGGGACGCGACGGCGGGCAACGCGTGGTCGAACACGGTGGGGCCGCATGTGCATGGGCTGCCCTAGGGGCGGCTGACCTCTCACCCTCGCCCGCCGGGAGGTGGGCGAGGGTGAGACACAGGGCCGTCGCAGAGCACCCTCGAGCCGCCTTCTTTGTCAGACGGGTACGTTTCCCATGGTCAGATGCCCGTCGTGGAGGTACTCGATCAGCACACCCTCGTCAGCGGCGAACAGCCACACGTCGTCGCTGGTGTACAGGATCTCTTCGGCGTGTGCGGCTGCGCTTGCCGAAGTCATGGCAACAGCGGGCACCGCGAGATTCCCCCACAACGCCACCACCAGAGACCTCTGTGCCGACACCCGGGACAGCCAGGTCGCGATCAGTTCCGCAGCTTCCGATTCTCCCGAAGTGAAGGCCTCCTCCACATTCCCGCAACGCCCCCAGTCGATTCCAGCCCAGGCCGAACGCGGGAACCTGCGCAGACTCAGGCCCTCAAATACTTCGTTCTCTGCTTCGTCGAGCACCATGAACGCACGGCGCTCGTCGGGGTCCAGGCTTTCCAGCAGGTCTGCCAGACGAGCCTTCCCCGTTCCGTACACCGTGGACATCCCCACTAGGAGTTTTCCTTCAGGATGCGCTGGCCCCTTCACCGGATCGTAGTCCACACGGAACTGCTTCCACTCCCCGCCGACCCGCGTCTCGAACCCGACCACTCGACCATGGGCTGCGGAATTCCCGAGACGACTGACATAAGGAACGCGTGTGTGCGGATCTATGTCACCGAGAATGTCCAGGGCCCTGTTTCTGGCTTGCTCGTAGGAATCGAAGGGTACTTTGCCGTCCTTGTCCTTCCCCACGTTGATCTCAGGAAGGCGCTTCCCAGCTTCATAGGCCGGCGCGAGACCCAGAGGATCGACCCACGTATGTGGGTTGTGGACGTAAGTAGCCGGGTTGGGGGCAGGTTCGAGACCCAGGGGGTCGAAAGTGACGTATCGAGCCGTCTCCGGATCGTAGTGCCGCAAGAAGTTGTAATGGAGCCCGGTCTCCGGGTCGTAGTACTGACCAGGAAATCGCAGGGGCGTGTAAGCGGTACTGTTCACGGGCCAAGCGGTTGTCCCCCAGAGCGTGCTACGTGCGCGCCAAGCGACCTCGCCCTGCTCATCGATGAGTTCGGCGGGAGTACCGATCAGATCGGTGATCACTGCATAGAAGCGTTTGTCAATCTCCTCTTGCGGTGCGTCCGCCGCTGTGATGCGCTCGGCCTGGGCCACGGGGTGCAGCCCCTGGTGCATCCAGGTGAGCGTGACGGGATTCGGCGCCTCGGCGGATGTCGTCGTCTGCTCGCACAGCGTCGTACCGTCCCATGCGAAATCGACGCGCTCCACGACCGTCGCGCCGTCATCGGAGAGTCGGATTTTGGCCGTACGGCGGCCCAGTGGATCGTACGTGTACTGCCAGCGGGTACCGTCAGGAGTGACCACCGACGTCAAGCGGTCCTCTGCGTCCCATTCGTAGCGCCAAGTGTCCGGTCGGCGCGACAATCGGGCCTTCTGGCGGAGCACGATGCGGCCAAGGGCGTCGTGCGGGTTGAGTCTCAGGCGTTCGAACGCGGCGCAGTTCAGCTTGAGGCCCTTGCTGAGCTTGGCCAGGTCGGCGGGCTTGAGGGCCTTCAGGCCCTTGCCGAGAGCCTCGCCCCGCTCAGCCCTTCTTCGCCCGCGCCGCGGCCGTCAGTAGCACGTCCAGCAGATCGAAGGCGTCGGAGACGTCGCCCATGAACTTCGCCTCCGTCTCCCACTCCTCGTCCAGCTGTTTCGTCAGCTCCGCCAGGGTGGTCATGCCCTCCTCGATGTCGCCCTTCGCGCCCAGGAGCGAACCCAGGGCGCCGAGGGCGGACAGGTCGTGCGACGCCGACTCGAACTCCTGCAACGGTTTCGCCGTGTGGTGCCCCACCGCACGCAGCCCCGACGCCGCCTTGTGCAGCGACGCGGCCTCTTTCGCCAGGTCCGCCATGCGGGCCCCTCCCCCGTGATTCACCCTGTGCAGATGCCAACTCGTCGACCGTAGTGAGGGCGGGTCTGCGGAAGGTATGGGCATCCTCAAGGGCGAGTAAAGATCGACTGTGACCTACGTCGTCAAGGCGCCCCGTACGCCGCCGGGCTCCCTCGCCTCGCCGAAGCCCCATGTGCCGTCGCAGGCGCGGCAGACGCAGGCCAGGAGGCGGAGGGCGGCGCGGCGGCGGGTGTCGCAGGCGGTGGCCAGGTGGGGGGCTGGTGTGGCGGGGGGTGGAGTTCGCCGACCGTTTGCAGTGCCGGGTTCAGCATGTCCGCCAGGCCGTGCGCCCGCAGGACCTCCCGCGTCGTCGCCCGCGCCAAGGCGGGGCTCGCCAGTGCGGCGGGGAGCGTGAAGCTGTAGGCCAGGGTTTCGGGGATCGGGGGTGTCGGATCCGCCGGATAGGCGGGGGCGGCGGGGCAGCGGTGTGCGGGCATGGTGAGGCCTTCGTCGGGCGGGCGGTCGGTGGCTCCGTGCCTAATTTGGCACCCGTCGGTAAAAATTGCGCTCGTTCGTGGGTAGCGGGTCGGCCCGGCGGCAGACTTGCCCACTGCGAAGTGGAGGGAGCGGCATGGGAGCGAGGGCGTCTGCCACAGCACGTCAGAAGCGGCTGGGGATCGAGGTCCGTCGCGTGCGCACGTCGGCGGGCATGTCCGCGGAGTTCGCCGCAGGGCTGCTGGGAGTGGACCGGGGCACGATCTCGCACATCGAGTCAGGAGTACGGGCGATCAGCCCGGAGGGGGTGCGCACCCTGGCCTGCAACTGTGACTGCCCGGACGCGGAGTACGTCGAGGCCCTGGTGAACATGGCCGCACCCGGCCGGCGGGGGTGGTGGGAAAGGTATCGCGGGTCCCTGCCCCAGGGGATGCTGGACATCGCGGAGTTGGAGGCGCACACCGTGCGCATGCGTGCTGCCTACTCCATGCACATTCCGGGGCTGTTGCAGACCTCTGACCACGCCATGGCCGTCTTCCGCGTCGTCATCCCGCAGTTGCCCGAGCACGAGGCTGCCCTGCGTCTGGCCCACCGCGTCGCGCGTCAGCGCGTGTTGGAGGGCGCCGACGCGACGCCGTTCGTCGCCATCGTGCACGAGGCGGCACTCCGGATGCAGTTCGGTGGGCGCGAAGTTGCCAAGGCGCAGTTGCGTCACGTGCTGGGGGTGTCTGAGCAGGACCACGTGACCCTCCTGGTCATCCCTTTCGCCGCCGGTGCCTTCCCCGGCGCAGGACAGACCGTGTTGTACGCGGAAGGGCCGGTGACACAGCTGGACACGGTGCAGGTCGACAGCTCGCACGGGCCGGACTTCCTCCACGCCGAGGCTCAGTTGGCGAAGTACCGTGCCCACCTGGACTGGATGGACCGCATCGCCCTGTCGCCGGCGGCGTCGCGCGACTTCATCCGCGCAATCGCCAACGATCTGTGAGGAGATGCTCGATGAGCAACGCCATCTGGGAAGAGCCCTTCTGCGGCGAAGGAAATTCCTGCTTCCGCCTCGGTACCGACGCCACCGGCAACGCCTACATCGCCATAGCCGGTGAAGAGGACGCCGCCCTTACCGACAGCCGGGAAGCCCTCCGACGCATGATCCTCGACATCAAGGCGGGGAAGGCCGACCACCTGCTGTGAGATTCGTATGAAACATTTTCCGGGGTTCGCCGCATCAATGAGGTGAAGGCAGTTCACTACAGCGGTGGGCCGGGGGAACGTGTTCATGAGGCAGGGGCGGGCGGACGAGTACGCCGAGTTCGCGGGGGCGCGGGCCGGGCATCTGTACCGGTCTGCCTGTCTGCTCACCGCCGGGGACACGCATCTGGCCGAGGACCTGGTGCAGGAGACCCTCGGCCGGCTGTACCTGCGGTGGGGGCGGGTGGCGCGGGTGGAGAACCCGGCCGCGTACGCGCAGACCGTGCTCACGCGGGCCTTCCTCGCCCATCAGCGGCGGCGCAGCAGCGGGGAGCGGGCGACGGATGTCTTCCCCGATCTGCCGGGCGCCGGTGACGGGGACGCGTCGCTGCGGCTGACGCTGCTGGACGCGCTCGCGCGGCTGCCCGCCAAGGACCGGGCCGTCGTCGTCCTGCGGTACTGGGAGGACCGGTCGGTCGAGCAGACCGCCGACGTACTCGGCGTCAGTTCGGCGGCGGTGCGGACCCGGTGCTCGCGGGCGCTCGGGCGGCTGCGGGAGCTGCTGGGCGAGGACCTGTCGGAGTACGCCAGACCTTGAGAGCCGCGACGGCTGCCGTTCGGTTCGTCTCACCTCGTGGAAAGGGTGGTTTCGCCATGCCCCAGGAACATGGCCGGGATGCGTTCGAGGACCGGCTCTCCGCCGCCCTGCGCGACGCCGGTGACGGCTTCGAGACCGATCGGGGCGCCCTCGTCACCGCCGGGCGGGTGCGGGGGCGGCGGGCGCTGCTGCGACGCAGGACGGCCGTGGTGGGCGGAGTGGCCGGGGTCGCCCTGGCCGGGGTGGGCGGGGTTCTGGTCCTGCCCGTGGACGAACCGGCCGGGCCCGCGCGGTCCAGCGTCGCCTCGAGCGGCACTCCGACCGCCGCCACGACCGCCTACTCGGGCGACGCCCTGCTGCGGGAACTCAAGGCTCAGCTGCCCAAGGGCGTGACCAGCCAGGAGGAGGCCAGGGGGACGCACGACTGGCCCGGACCGACCGCGGCGCTCGTGTTCGACGACAGCGCCGGGGCCGCCGCGATCTCCCTGGGCGTCGAGCGGCTCCGGCCGGGGAGCGACCGGGTCCGCGACGTGGGGAAGTGCCCCGACAAGAAGCTCAGGGACTACGACGACTGCGTCACCGACCGGCTGGCCGACGGCTCGCTGCTCCGGTTGTACCGGGGCTACGAGTACCCGGACCGCCGCGCGGACACCAAGCTCTGGACCGCCGAACTGGTCACCGCCGAGGGGCACTACGTCACCCTGTCCGAGTGGAACTCCCCCGCCCAGAAGGGCGCCCCGGTCAGCCGTGCCGAACCTCCCCTGACGACCGCGCAGTTGCGGGGGATCGTCACCGCCGGGGTGTGGCGCCAGGTGGCCGACGCCATCCCGGAGCCCCGCAGGCCGTCGGCCGCACCGAGCACCGAGCGGCCCCGGGCGGCCTCCGGGAAGGCCGTCGCCGGCACCCTCGCCCGGCTGCTCCCCAAGAAGCTGAACGTCGTCGCGCAGGGCGGGCAGGAGTCCGGCTACGCGTACGTCGTCGTGGACGACGGACGGGGCGAGAGCCTCGTCCAGATCAACGTGCAGCACGGCATGGGCAAGGCCGCCGACGAGCTGTACGGCGACGGCGAGACCCTGCCCGACGGCACCCGCGTCGCCACCCGGCAGAGCCCCGGCGAGAAGGGCGGCTCCGGCGTCGTGATGTGGACCGCCGACACACTGCGCGCCGGGCCGGACGGCTTCCGCGTGGTCATCAGCGCCTTCAACACCGGCGACCAGAACGATGCCGCCACCCGCGACACTCCCGCGCTGTCCATGGAGCAGCTGCGGGAGATCGCGCTCAGCGAGGAGTGGGACGGGCTGCGCTAGCGGAGGTGCGTGTCCGGGGATCGAGGAGGGCAGCCGACCCTGCCCTCCCCCATGCCCCGGAACCGCTTGCCGGCCGCCCGACGCCACGGACAATGAGCGATTGACTCCCGGCCCCTGTGGAAGGACCCGCCGTGCACAGCCGTGACGAACACCTCTCGCAGAGCTCGGGCCAGACGCGCGGCCGACCGGCGGGCAGCCGACCGGCGGTCCGGAGCGACGGTCCGCAGGCCCTCCTGCGGACCTTGCAGAACGACGCGGGGAACGAGGCGGTGGCACGCACGATCGCCTCCGGGGCCAGTGAACGGCAGTTCGCCGGTTCCGCGTTACCGCTGCAGAGGGCGGCCACACCGACGGTGCAGCGGGCCCCGCAGGTGCTGAACACGCCCGTGGGCCAGACAGAGGGCTTTGGCGGCGGGCTCAGCGACGACGATGTCCGGCTGCTCGGTGAGACCGCCGTCCGGGTGAAGGAACTCATGGCGCAGGCCCAGGACGCGGGCAAGCAGGTACTGCTGTTCATCGGCGTGGGCACGGGCAACCCGCAGGCCGCCTGGGGCAACCCGACCGGTTCGAAGGCCGGCGGGATCACGGACGCGGACCAGCAGTCGCCGGGCTTCCTCGCCCAGGCTGAGCAGCAGAGCTACCAGGTCATCTCCGTCAACTTCAATGTCGGAGACGGCGCGGCGGTCTCGGAAACGGGTAGCAGCGGCTCCGTGGCGAGGCTTTCGGTGCCCGCCAAATTCCCGCTCGACGCGGACGGGAAGAAGAAGGCGGAGCGCGCCGTGGCCGCGCTCCACGAAGCGGCCGGGAAGGCCGACCGCTTCGCAATCATGAACGCGGTCACGCAGGCCGACTACCAGCCCCTGATCGACCTGGCGAACGCCAAGAGGAACGGGCAGTCCGCCTACCTGAAGTCGTACATGGCGGACGGAAAGACCAGCGCGTTCTCTCCGATGACCAAGAAGAAGGGCATGCAGTCGGAGGGCGGTAATTTCTCCTCGATGGGTGAAGTCTTCGGGGCGGACATGACCATGGAATAGGAGCCCCCTGCGCCGCCTCTAGAAGAACTCCGCCCACGGCTGGTCCCAGACCTGCTTCACGCACAGGACCAGGAACAGCAGGCCCGCGATCGCCAGCATGCCGTTGCTCAGCCAGCCGTTGCGCCACTCGCGGGGGGTGCGGGCGGAGTTGAGGAGCCACAGGAGGGTCAGGGCGAGGAAGGGCATGAAGGCGGCGCCCAGGACGCCGTAGATGATGATCAGGCGGAAGGGCTCGTCCTGGAAGAGCAGGACGATGGGCGGGAAGGTGAGCCAGAGCAGGTACGCGCGGAACGCCCAGGAGCGTTCGCGGCGGCCCGAGGCCAGTTCGTCGCCGCGTGCCTCGCGCTCGCCGCGCTGCCGGGCCAGGAAGTCGGCGAACATCAGGCTCACGCCGTGCCAGACGCCGATCAGGGAGGTGAAGGAGGTGGCGAAGAAGCCGATCAGGAAGAGCTTGCCCGTGGCCGTGCCGTACTCCTGCTCCAGGATGTCGCCGAGCTGGATCAGGCCCTTGTCGCCGCTCGCGATCGCGATGTTCGCCGAGTGCAGCAGTTCCGCGCCGACGAAGAGCATGGCGATGACGAAGATGCCCGTCGTGGCGTACGCGACCCGGTTGTCCAGGCGCATGACCTTCATCCAGCCGGTGTTGGTCCAGCCCTTGGCGTTGACCCAGTAGCCGTACGCGGCCAGCGTGATGGTGCCGCCCACGCCGCCGATCAGGCCGAGGGTGTTGAGGATCGAGTCCTTCTCGTCCGGGAGGACCGGGAGAAGGCCGGCGAAGGCGTCGCCGAGGTTGGGGGTGACGCGGATCGCCAGGTAGACGGTCACGACGAACATGACGCCCACCAGGACCGTCATGACCTTCTCGAACACGTTGTACTTGTTGAACCAGACGAAGACCAGGCCCACCAGACCGCAGGCGATACCCCACCATTCGAGGTCCATCACGTCCGGGAAGAGGGCCTGGAGCGGCAGCGCGCTGGACGACATCGCGGCCGCGCCGTAGACGAAGCCCCAGATCACGGCGTATATCGCGAAGAACGACGTGGTCCAGAGGCCGAGGCTCGCCCAGCCCTCGAAGATCGTGGTCCCGGTGGACAGGTGCCACCGGCCGCACGCCTCGGCCAGGGAGATCTTGACCAGGCAGCCGATGACCGCGGCCCACAGCAGCGTGTAGCCGAAGTTGCTGCCCGCGATGAGGGTGGCCACGAGGTCGCCGGCGCCGACCCCGGTCGCCGCGACGACGATGCCGGGGCCGATGTAGCGCCAACTGGACTTACGGGGAGCCGAGTCGGCCGCGCCCGCCACGCCTGTGTCTCTGGTGTTGCCCGTGATGTCCGCCATGAAGGTCAAGTAAGCCCATGGCCGCCGGTCGGACAAGAGGGCGTGCGCGGATCTTCACTCGATGCGCTTACTCCTCGGCGTCCGCCGCGGGCTTTCCGTCGGACTTGGAGTCCGGCTTGGCGTCCGACTTGGCGTCCGACTTGGCGAGGGACGTCTTCGCGTCCGGCTCGGCGTCCTCCTTCGCCTCGGACTCGGCCTCGGACTCCGCCTCGTCGTCCTCGAAGTACGCGTCCAGGACCTCGTCCAGGGCCGACTCCCACTCCGCGAACCGGCTCCGGGACGTCGCCTCGATCTCGATCGGGTACCAGCGGCGGTCCGGCGTGTGCACCGTGACGGTGAACCGCTTGCCGAAGCGGCCCGTCTCGGTCTCCACGGCGCCGACCTCGTCCCAGCGGAACTCGCAACTCTGGTCGTCGAGGGAGAGACGTACGCCCTTGTGGTCCGCGACGATCCGGGCGCGGCGGTCGGCGGCCTCGAAGACGGGGCCGTCCACGGGGGCCGCCGCCTCCTCCTCGTCCGTTTCCGCGGAGTCCTCGGCGGATTCCCGGGCGGGCGGTACGGCGTCCGCGACGCCGTCCGCCTCCACCCCGGTCTCCGCGCCGGCGTCCGCGTCCGCCTTGTCGCGTCTCACGTCCTCCGGCTCACCGGACACGGGCGCGGTGAGCCCGGGGATGAATGCCGGGTCGAATCCGGCGCCTTCCAGGGGCTGGCTGCTCGATCCTCTGCGCTGCTCCACAGCGGGCAGTATGGTCGACAAACCTGTGCCGGACACAGTCGGCCCCGACTTCGTTATCAGACGCCTACACGAACAGGCTCAGGACCGCGGCGACCGCGAAGCCCGCCAGCGACAGCACGCTCTCCAGGACGGTCCACGTCTTCAGGGTGTCCCGTTCGCTGATGCCGAAGTACTTGGCGACCATCCAGAAGCCGCCGTCGTTGACGTGCGAGGCGAAGATCGAGCCCGCCGAGATGGCCATGATGACCAGCGCGACGAACGCCTGCGAGTGGTCGCCCTCCGCCAGCAGCGGCGCCACGATGCCCGCCGTCGTGACGATGGCCACGGTCGCCGAGCCCTGCGCGACCCGCAGCACCAGGGAGATCAGGTACGAGAGCACGATCACCGGGAGGCCGACGTCGTTGAAGGTGTCGGAGAGCGCCTGGGCGACGCCGCTGCCCTTGAGGACGGCGCCGAAGACCCCGCCCGCGCCGACCACCAGCAGGATGTTGCCGACCGGCTTCAGCGAGGCCGTCGAGACGGTCTCCAGGGACTTGCGGGACCAGCCGCGCCGGATGCCCAGCAGGTAGTACGCGAGGAGCAAGGCGATGGTCAGAGCCACGAAGGGGCTGCCGAAGAACTCGATCACCGAGCGGAGCGTGGACGGGTCCAGGGCGATGGAGGAGAAGGTCGCGGCCAGGATCAGCACCAGCGGGGTGCCGATGATGCCGAGGACCGTGCCGAGCGCGACCGGGCTCTCGTGCGGGACGACGCCGGACTCGCGCTGCTCGGCGATGACGGCCTGCTTGGCCTCGTCGGCGGCCTCGACCATGTCCTGCGGGACGGGCACGAAGATGCGGCGGCCGATCCAGGCGGAGAACACCCAGGCGGCGAGCACGGCGGGGATGCCGCAGACGATGCCCATGAGGATCACCCAGCCGAGGTCCACCTTCAGCAGCCCGGCGGCGGCGACCGGCCCGGGGTGGGGCGGCAGGAAGGCGTGGGTCATCGACAGGCCGGCCAGCAGCGGCAGGCAGTAGATCAGCACCGACTTGCCGGAGCGCTTGGCCGCGGCGTAGACGATCGGCGCGAGGACGAAGATGCCGACGTCGAAGAAGACCGGGATGCCGAAGATGAGACCGGTGAGGCCCATCGCGAGGGGGGCGCGCTTCTCGCCGAAGAGGCCCAGCAGGCGGGAGGCCAGCACCTGCGCGCCGCCGCTGACTTCGAGGATCGCGCCGAGCATGGTGCCCAGGCCGATGATGATGGCGACATGCCCGAGGATGCCGCCCATGCCGGACTCGATGGTGGAGACCGCGTCCGATTTCTGGACGGTGCCGAAGAGTTCGGTGACCGAGAGGCCGGCGAGCAGGCCGACGGCTATGGAGACGGCGAGCAGCGCGACGAAGGGCTGCAGCCGCACCTTGATGATCAGGAAGAGCAGCAGCACGATGCCGATCGCGGCGACGGTCAGCAGGCCCGCCGTGCCGTCGATCAGGGTGAGCAGACCGCCGGTGTGCGGTGGGGTCTCGGCGGCGGCGAGCTGGAGGGACACATGGGACATTCGGGGGTCCTCTGGCTAAACACATGGTGCTTTCGGGCAGGGCGGGGCGCGGCACGGCGCCCCCTGGGGTCGGGGAGCGCCGTGCCGTGCGACAGGCGGTTCGGGAACGCGGAGGGCCGAGGGGGAGGGTCAGCCCAGGACGGCGAGCGCGTCGATCTCGATGAGCAGGCCCGCGGGGAGGCCGACGTAGACGGTCGTGCGCGCGGCGGGCGGCTGGGTGAGGCCCTGCTCCGCGAAGTACGCGTTGTAGATCTCGTTCATCTCGGCGAAGTGGTCCACGTCCGTGAGGTAGACGCGGATCATCATCACGTCGTCCCAGGAGGCGCCGCCCTCCTCCAGGATCGCCTTGACGTTGGCGAGGGTCTGGAGGGTCTGCTCGCGCAGGGTCGGGCCGGCCGGGGTGGGGGCCTTGCCCTCCTCGTGGGGCAGGAAGCCGACCTGGCCGGCGACCTGGAGGATGTTGCCCTTGCGGACACCGTGGGAGAACTTGGCCGGCGGGGTGGTGTGGGTGGCCGGAGTGAGGGCGATCTTGTCGGTCATGTGGTGACTTCCTTGACTGGGGTCCTGCCGGAGTACTCGCCGCTGATGGCGTCCGCCGTACGGCGCACCAGCGGGAGCAGGGTGAGAAGTTCGTCGGCGGTGACGACGACGTTCGGTGCGGAGACCGACATCGCGGCGACCACTCTGCCGTCGGCGCCCCTGATGGGCGCGGCGACGCAGTTGATGGACTCCTCGTGGCCACCGAGGTCGGTGGCCCAGCCCTGTTCGCGCACCTTGGCCAGCTCCTTGAGGAAGCCGTCGGCGTTCGGTGTGGAACGGGCCGTGTACATGGGGTAGTCGAGCTGCTCGACCACGGCTCGGCGCTCGTTCTCGGGGAGGTCGGCGAGGAGCAGTTTGGCCACGGCGGCGACGGTGATGGCGACGGGCTTGCCGATCCGGGAGTACATGCGGACCGGGTAGCGGCTCTCCACCTTGTCGATGTAGAGGACCTCGCCCTCCTCGTGGACGGCGAGGTGGACGGTGTGTCCGACCTGCTCGTTGAGGCGTACGAGGTGGGGGTGGGCGATCTCCCGGACGTCGAGGTTCTCCATCGCCTCCTGGGCGAGGGAGATGAGCCGGGCGCCGAGGCGGTAGCGCTGGTCGGACTGGCGGTAGACGAAGCCGTGGTCGTGCAGGGTGCGCAGGAGGCGCAGCGCGGTGGACTTGTGCACGCCGAGGCGGTCGGCGACCCGGCCGAGGTCCGCGGGGCCCTCGGCGAGCAGCGGCAGGATGCTGAGCGCGCGGTCGACGGTCTGACTCATGGTGTGCGTGCCTCCTCGTCGGCCCTGTCGCCGGCCTGGGTCCAGCCGGGGCCGAGACGCAGTCTCCCCCACGCCGCGTCGTCGAGGGCGGCGAGGCGGTCGGCGTGGTCGCGGGCGGGGGGCGTGGCGAGGTCGCCGGGGACGGTGAGGGCGGCGGCGGCCATGAGGTGGCCGTGGCGCAGCCGCTCGCGCACGGGCAGTCCGCGCAGGGTGGCGGAGAGGAACCCGGCGGCGAAGGCGTCGCCCGCGCCGACGGCGGCGACGACGTCGACGGTGAGGGCGGGGACGGAGGTGACCTCCGTGCCGTGGAAGGCGGTGGCGCCGGTCGCGCCCTGTTTGACGACGAGGAGGCCGGGCTCGGGCAGCGCGGCGCGCACGGCCTCGGGACCGCCCAGGCCCCAGGCCTCGTCCTCGCCGACGAAGACGATATCGGCGCCGCGGGCCAGTTCGAGCAGTACTTCGGGGCCGTCCCCGGACTCGCGCCACAGACCCGGGCGGTGGTTGACGTCGAACGAGACAAGGGGGCCGAGGGAGCGGCCGGGGCGCCGGGCGGTGAGTTCGCGCATCAGGCCGAGGCAGTCGGCGGAGAGCGCGGGCGTGATGCCGGACACGTGCAGGACGCGTCCGGAGCGGAGCGCGTCGAGGTCCATGGTGTGCACGGACATCGCGGAGGCCGCCGAGCCCGCCCGGTAGTACGCCACCTCGTGGGCGTCGGTGGCGCGGTCGCCGGCGGTGCGGAAGTAGATCCCGGTCGGGCGGTCGGGGTCCCGGCGGACGAGGGAGACGTCCACGCCCCAGGCGCCGATGGCCTCGACGAGGTGGTCGCCGAAGCCGTCGGCGCCGACCCGGCCGGCCCAGCGCGTGGCGTGTCCGGCGGCGGCGAGCACGCAGGCCACGTTGGACTCGGCGCCGCCGATGGCCCGGTCGAAGGAGGGGACGTCGGCGAGGCGCCCGGCCCGCGAGGGCAGGAAGGTGACCATGGACTCGCCGAGCGCGACGACGTCCACGACGTCGGGGGCGGTGCTGGTGGGTCCGGTGGCGGTCACGATGGTGGGGGCTCCCTTGCGGCTCTGTGGGTCTCGGGGGATCCGTTGACCCCGCGTTGGCCGAGATGTTAGACACCAGTAAGCGACATACGCAATGACCGTTGCACACAATGCAACACTGCAACTCATGGAGGCTCCATGGCCCTCGAAACCGGCACCGATGCCCTCGCCCGTCTGGCCGAGGAGCACGTCGACCACCGCTTCAAGGGCCTCCCGCCGGACGCCGACGGCCTGACCGTCGCCGAGCTGGCCGGCCAGCGCCGCAACCTCTTCACCGACGGCTTCGCCACCCCCGTGCTGGCCCTCTCCGCCGAGCGCCTGGAGCACAACCTCGCGCTGATGGAGACGTACGCGGCCCGGCACGGCCTCGCCTTCGCGCCGCACGGCAAGACCTCCATGGCCCCGCAGCTCTTCCACCGCCAGATCGAGCACGGCGCCTGGGGCATCACTCTGGCCGTGCCGCACCAGGTGCGGGTGGCGCGCGCCTTCGGCGTCGGGCGGATCTTCCTCGCCAACGAGCTGGTCGACGCCGCCGCCCTGCGCTGGATCGCCGCCGAGCTGGACGCCGACCCGGACTTCCGCTTCGTCTGCTACGTCGACTCCGTGCGCGGCGTCGAGCTGATGGACGCGGCGCTCACCGACGCGGGGGCCGCCCGCCCGGTGGACGTCGTGGTCGAGCTGGCCGCCGGTGAGGGGGCCAGGACCGGGGCGCGCACGGAGGCGGACTGCGCGGCCGTCGCCGACGCCGTGGCCGGCACCCGGACCCTGCGGCTGGCCGGGGTCGCCGGGTACGAGGGCGAGGTGCCCGAGGCCGACCCGGAGCGCGTGCACGCCTGGCTGCGGCGGCTGGTCGCGCTGGCGGCGGACTTCGACAAGGCCGGACGGTTCGGCGCGGGCGGCCTGGACGAGATCGTGCTGAGCGCGGGCGGCAGCGCCTGGTTCGACGCGGTGGCCGACGTGTTCGCCGAGGTCCCCGGCCTGTCCCTGCCCGTACTGAAGCTGCTGCGCTCGGGCGCCTACGTCTCCCACGACGACGGGCACTACCGGGAGGTGACCCCCTTCAACCGCGTCCCCGCCGAGGGCACCCTGGAGCCCGCGTTCCGGCTGTGGACCCAGGTGGTCTCCCGCCCCTCCCCCGAGCAGGCCTTCGCCAACGCCGGCAAGCGGGACGCGGCGTACGACCTCGACCTGCCGTTCGCCCAGGTGGTACGCCCCGCGGACGGCGGGCCCGAGCGCCCGGCCACCGGCATCACGGTCACCGGCCTGTCCGACCAGCACGCCTGGCTGCGCACCGCCCCGGAAGCGGAGCTGGCGGTCGGGGACTGGCTGGGCCTGGGCCTGTCCCACCCCTGCACGTCCTTCGACAAGTGGCAGCTCATCCCGGTCGCCGAGGCGGACGGGACGGTCGTCGAGTACATCCGCACGTTCTTCTAAAGGAGGGCACATGGAAGAGCTGGTCATCCGGGACGCGGAGGTCGTGGACGGCTCCGGCGCCGCCTCCTACCGCGCCGACGTCGTGGTCGACGGCGGCCGTATCGTCTCGATCGTCAAGGAGGCGGCCGCCGCCGGCTGCCAGCGCCCCGAGGCGCGCCGCGAACTGGACGCCGAGGGCCTGGTCCTGGCTCCCGGCTTCATCGACATGCACGCCCACAGCGACCTGGCGCTGCTGCGGGACCCCGACCACAGCGCCAAGGCCGCGCAGGGCGTCACCCTGGAGGTCATCGGCCAGGACGGGCTCTCGTACGCGCCGGTCGACGACCGCACCCTCGGCGAGGTGCGCCGCGCGATCGCCGGGTGGAACGGTCCCGGCGACGACATCGACTTCGACTGGCGGTCGGTCGGCGAGTACCTGGACCGGCTCGACCGGGGCATCGCCGTGAACGCCGCGTACCTGATCCCGCAGGGCACGGTCCGCGCCCTCGCGGTGGGCTGGGACGACCGGGACGCGACCGACGCCGAGCTGGAGCACATGCGGCGGCTGGTCGCCGAGGGCATGGAGCAGGGCGCGGTCGGCATGTCGTCCGGGCTGACGTACACGCCCGGCATGTACGCGAAGGACGCGGAGCTGACCGAGCTGTGCCGGGTGGTCGCCGGGTACGGCGGCTACTACTGCCCGCACCACCGCTCGTACGGCGCCGGGGCGCTCCAGGCGTACGAGGAGATGGTGGAGCTGACCCGGGAGGCGGACTGCCCGCTGCACCTGGCGCACGCCACCATGAACTTCGGCGTCAACAAGGGCAGGGCCCCCGAGCTGCTGACGCTGCTCGACGAGGCGCTGGCCGCCGGGGCCGACATCACGCTCGACACGTACCCCTACACCCCCGGCTGCACCACCCTCGTGGCGATGCTGCCGAGCTGGGCGAGCGAGGGCGGCCCGGAGCAGATCATGAAGCGGCTGTCGGACGACGACACCGCCGAACGCATCCGGCACCACATGGAGGAGATCGGCGCCGACGGCTGCCACGGCGTGCCCATCGAGTGGGACAGGATCGAGATCTCCGGCACCGGCGACCCGGGGCTCGGGGAGTACGTCGGCCGCACGGTCATGGAGTCGGCCACCGTGCGCGGCGAGGCCCCGTGGACGGTCGCCAGGAACCTGCTGCTGGCCGACCGGCTGGCCCCGACCATCCTCCAGCACGTCGGTCACGAGGAGAACGTGCGCGCGATCATGCGGCACCGCGTCCACACCGGCGGCTCGGACGGCATCCTCCAGGGCACCAAGCCGCACCCGCGCGCCTACGGCACCTTCCCGCACTACCTCGGCCACTACGTGCGCGAGCTGGGCGTGCTCTCCCTGGAGGAGTGCGTCGCCCACCTCACCTCGCGCCCGGCCGCCCGGCTGCGGCTGCCGGACCGGGGTCTGGTCCGCGAGGGGTACCGGGCGGACCTGGTCCTCTTCGACCCGGCGACGGTCGCGGCGGGCAGCACCTACGAGAACCCGCGCGTGCTGCCGACCGGCATCCCGTACGTGCTGGTCGACGGGCGGTTCGTGATGGCGGAGGGGAGGCGTACGGACGTATTGGCGGGGCGCTCGGTGCGGCGGAGTCCCCGGTGAGTGACCAAACCCGCCCATACCGCCCGTCTCAAGTGGCGGATAACACGACCCATGGAACGTAACCGGGTCGTAAGCTCACGGACATGCAGGTGATCCAGTCGACCAAGCTCGCCAACGTCTGTTACGAGATCCGGGGCCCGGTGCTCGAGGAGGCGATGCGGCTGGAAGCGGCCGGTCACCGCATCCTGAAGCTGAACACGGGCAACCCGGCGGCCTTCGGTTTCGAGTGCCCGCCCGAGATCCTGGAGGACATCCTCCGCAACGTCTCGACGGCGCACGGCTACGGCGACGCGAAGGGTCTGCTGGCCGCCCGCCGCGCGGTCGTCATGCACAACCAGACCCTCGGCATCGAGACGGACGTCGAGCACGTCTTCATCGGCAACGGCGTCTCCGAGCTGATCGTGATGGCGATGCAGGGGCTGCTCGACGACGGCGACGAGGTCCTCGTCCCGGCGCCCGACTACCCCCTGTGGACGGCCGCCGTCTCGCTCTCCGGCGGCACGGCGGTCCACTACCGCTGCGACGAGCAGTCCGACTGGATGCCGGACCTCGCCGATGTGGAACGGAAGATCACCGACCGCACCAAGGCGCTCGTGATCATCAACCCGAACAACCCGACGGGCGCGGTCTACGACGAGGCGATGCTGCGCGGCCTGACCGACATCGCGCGCCGCCACAACCTGCTGATCTGCTCCGACGAGATCTACGACAAGATCCTGTACGACGAGGCCACGCACACCCCGACCGCCGCGATCGCCCCCGACCTGCTCACCCTCACCTTCAACGGCATGTCGAAGGCGTACCGGGTGGCCGGTTACCGGGTCGGCTGGATGTCGATCTCCGGGCCGCGCGCGCACGCCGAGTCCTACATCGAGGGCCTGACCGTGCTGGCGAACATGCGACTGTGCGCCAACATGCCGGGGCAGCACGGTGTGGTCGCGGCGCTCAGCGGGCGGCAGACCATCAACGAGCTGGTGCTGCCGGGCGGGCGGCTGCGGGAGCAGCGGGACGCCGCGCACGCGGCGCTGACCAGCATTCCGGGCGTGACCTGCGTGAAGCCGAAGGGCGCGCTGTATCTCTTCCCGCGGCTCGACCCCAAGGTCTTCAAGATCAAGGACGACCGGCGGATGGTCCTGGACCTGCTGCGGCAGGAGAAGATCATGGTCGTCCAGGGCACCGGCTTCAACTGGCCCGAGCCGGACCACTTCCGGGTGGTGACGCTGCCCACAGCCGGTGACCTGCGCGAGGCGGTGGACCGGATCGGGAACTTCCTGGAGGGCTACAGCCAGCCCTGAGTTCTCTCAACTTTAGATTGATTCCAATGTAGGATGGCTTCCTGGAGCAATCAGGAGGCCGTCCCATGTACGAAGCGATCCGCAGCAAGTCGGTCCACAGCACGACGGCCGGCACCACCTCCGACTTCCCCCACCGGTCCCGGGAGGAAGAGCTGGACATCCAGCTCGCCGGCCACCTCGCGGCCCTGCTCGCCGTCACGGACGAGCTGCGCGCGCTGGCCCCTGCCGCCGACCTGGACGCCGCGGCCGAGCGGCTCGCCGAGCAGGTGACCCGGCTGCGCGGAGGCCGGGCGCCGGTCCGCGTGCCGGTGACCACCGCCCGCCCCGAGCCGCACCCGCCGGTCCTGCACCGCCGCGCGCACACGCTGGCGGGCCGGGCCCTGGTGGTGGCGGCCTCCCGTGCCGACACGGCGGCCGCGATCCTGACCGCCGAGCGCATGGACGCGCACGCCGCCGCCCTCGCCCCGCGGTACGCGTCGGCCTCGTAACGTACGCCGAAGGGCCGGGTCCATCGCACGCCGTTGTGCGGGGACCCGGCCCGAGCGGGGTGTCCGCCCGGCTCCAGGACATCGAGCTACAGGAGCGGGAAGAACCCCATCGCGGCCGGCTTTCGTGACGACTTCACTGGTCAGGGCTAGTCGAACCGGCCGCGAAGCAGGGAGGCGGGAGGTCAGCCCAGGCGCTGCACCAGCGCCCGGTACTGGTCCCACAGCTCGGTGGGCGTGTGGTCGCCGAAGGTGTTGAGGTGCTCGGGCACGAGCGCCGCCTCCTCGCGCCACACCTCCTTGTCGACGCTGAGCAGGAACTCCAGGTCGGCGTCGGCGAGGTCGAGGCCCTCGGTGTCGAGGGAGCCCTTGGCCGGCAGCACGCCGATCGGCGTCTCGACGCCCTCCGCGCGGCCCTCCAGGCGCTCCACGATCCACTTCAGGACGCGGCCGTTCTCACCGAAGCCGGGCCAGACGAACCTGCCCTCGTCGTCCTTGCGGAACCAGTTGACGTAGTAGATCTTCGGCAGCTTGGACTGGTCCTTGTCCTTGGCCACGTCGACCCAGTGCCCCATGTAGTCGCCCATGTTGTAGCCGCAGAACGGCAGCATGGCGAAGGGGTCGCGGCGCAGCTCGCCGACCTTGCCCTCGGCGGCGGCGGTCTTCTCGGAGGCCACGTTGGCGCCGAGGAAGACGCCGTGGTTCCAGTCGAAGGACTCGGTGACCAGCGGTACGGCGGTGGCGCGGCGCCCGCCGAAGAGGATCGCCGAGATCGGCACGCCCTTGGGGTCCTCCCACTCCGGCGCGATGATCGGGCACTGCGCGGCGGGGGTGGTGAAGCGGGCGTTGGGGTGCGCGGCCGGGGTGCCGGACTCGGGCGTCCAGTCGTTGCCCTTCCAGTCCGTCAGGCGGGCGGGCGTCTCCTCGGTCATGCCCTCCCACCACACGTCGCCGTCGTCGGTCAGGGCGACGTTGGTGAAGACGGAGTTGCCCCACAGGGTCTTCATCGCGTTGGCGTTGGTGTGCTCACCGGTGCCGGGCGCGACGCCGAAGAAACCGGCCTCGGGGTTGATGGCGTACAGGCGGCCGTCCTCGCCGAAGCGCATCCAGGCGATGTCGTCGCCGATCGTCTCGACGGTCCAGCCGGAGATCGTGGGCTCCAGCATGGCGAGGTTGGTCTTGCCGCAGGCGGACGGGAAGGCGGCGGCGACGTATTTGGGCTCGCCGGTGGGCGGGGTCAGCTTCAGCACCAGCATGTGCTCGGCCAGCCAGCCCTCGTCGCGGGCCATGACGGAGGCGATGCGCAGGGCGTAGCACTTCTTGCCGAGCAGGGCGTTGCCGCCGTAGCCGGAGCCGTAGGACCAGATCTCGCGGTCCTCGGGGAAGTGCGAGATGTACTTGGTGCTGTTGCAGGGCCAGGGCACGTCCTTCTCGCCCTCGGCCAGCGGGGCGCCCAGGGTGTGCACGGCCTTGACGAAGAAGCCCTCCGCGCCCAGTTCGTCCAGGACCGGCTGTCCCATGCGGGTCATGGTGCGCATGGAGGCGGCGACGTACGCGGAGTCGGTGATCTCCACGCCGAGCGCGGAGAGCGGGGAGCCGAGGGGGCCCATGCAGAAGGGCACGACGTACATGGTGCGGCCGCGCATCGACCCGCGGAACAGGCCCTTGTCGCCGCTGAAGATCTCCCGCATCTCGGCGGGGTCCTTCCAGTGGTTGGTCGGGCCGGCGTCCTCCTCCTTGGCGGAGCAGATGAAGGTCCGGTCCTCGACGCGCGCGACGTCGGAGGGGTCGGAGGCGGCGTAGTAGGAGTTCGGCCGCTTGATGGGGTCGAGTTTGCGGAAGGTGCCCTTCGCCACGAGCTCCCCGCACAGGCGCTCGTACTCGGCCTCGGATCCGTCACACCAGACCACGTCGTCCGGCTGGGTCAGTTCGGCGATCTCGTTCACCCACGAGATCAGCTCCTGGTGGGTGGTGGGGACGGGGGGAGCAGCGATGTCGCGCGCCACGATTGCTCCTAGATGAGGGGTTTTTGGTTGGAGGCCCCGTGGGGGCTGCGACCCGGACGCGTGACGTTGACCTCTTGGGCGCTCATCCGGTGTCGACCGCACTCATTTGATCATCCGACGTGAGCGCCCATCTGTCCAGAGGGCGTCACACTTGAGCGGAGTGAGGATCGCCACGTGCACGCGGCGGGGGTGCGGGGCAGGGGGGCCCGTGAGACGATGGCCACTCGCCGTTCGTCATACGTCCGTACTGATACGTAACTTACGGAACCGTAGGTACGATGCGCTCATGACTGCGTCCGTCCCCGACGAGCCCAGGGACACGCCGGCCGACGGCCGCGGCCCTGTGGCGATCTCCCTGCCGCATCCGGTCAAGCCGAAGCTGCGCGGCTGGCTGCACCTCGCCATGTTCCCGGCCGTCCTGGTCGCGGGCCTGGTGCTCACCGCCCTCGCCGAGTCGACCCAGGCGCGCGTCGCCTGCGGGATCTACGTCCTGACGGCCTGTCTGCTCTTCGGCGTCAGCGCGCTCTACCACCGGGGCGACTGGAGCCCGCGCATGGACGGCGTGCTGCGCCGCCTGGACCACGCCAACATCTTCCTGATCATCGCGGGCACGTACACCCCGCTCACGATGCTGCTGCTGCCCGGCGCCAAGGGCGAGTGGCTGCTGTGGGGCATCTGGGCCGCCGCGGCCGCGGGCATCGTCTTCCGCGTCTTCTGGGTCGGCGCCCCGCGCTGGCTCTACACCCCCTGCTACCTCGCCATGGGCTGGGCGGCCGTCTTCTACCTGCCCGAGTTCATGCGGGCCGGGGGGATCGCCGTGCTCGTCCTGGTGATCGCGGGCGGCCTGCTCTACAGCGCCGGCGGCGTGATCTACGGCCTCAAACGCCCCAACCCCTCCCCCCGCTGGTTCGGCTTCCACGAGGTCTTCCACTCCTTCACCCTGGCCGCGTTCATCGCCCACTACGTGGGGATCTCGCTGGTCGCCTACTAGGGCCTGTCCGGCGGATCAGGTCGCAGGAAAGCAACGGCACCTGATCAGCGCCGGTGAGCGGGGTCTGGTGCGTGCAGCTGCAAGGCGGAGGAGGGCGACAGGGCGGAGCCCTGGCAACCGACGACAACGCCGCTGGGGGTACCTCCCACGCCTTTAAGGCAGTGGGGGA
>NZ_JBHJVQ010000038.1:0-72616 GCF_042263835.1 Streptomyces sp. NPDC056128
TGCCGCCGGTGCGAGGAAGGCACCGCCGGACGCGTCGCCTCAAAGGGGGAATGTCCGAGGGACGAACCAGGTCGATCCGGTACTGCGGAAACTCGGAGCGGTTCCGGCAGGGCGACGAGAACCCGGTCATTGCTCACGACCTGCGGGTCAGCGTCCGATCGGGTCAGCGGTGGCGCAGAGCCTGCTCGCAGAACGGGCCCCGGGCCCTGGCTTCCAAGGGCCCGGCATCGCTGCCGCTGCTCAGTGACGAACTGTTCGCCGTGCTCGAGCGGGAGCTGGCCAAGGGGCCGGTGGCACACGGCTGGCCGGACCAGACCTGGACCCTGTCGCGGATCAAGACGCTGATCGGGCGCCGCTTCCACAAGAGCTACACCGTGCAAGGGGTGGCCGCCCTGCTCAAGCGGCACGGCTGGAGCTGCCAGGTCCCCGCCCGGCGGGCGATCGAGCGGGACGAGAACCTGGTGGCCGGCTGGGTGAAGGAGACCTGGCCGAACGTGGAAGGACCGTGGCGGCGCTCGACGCCTGGCTCGTCTTCGAGGACGAGGCCGGATTCTCGATGACGCCGCCGACCACCCGCACCTGGTCCCGCCGCGGTCACACCCCGGTGACCCGCGTGCGGGGCCGTTCCCGCCGCCGCTTATCGGTGGCCGCCCTGGCCTGCTACAAGACCGGCGAACCCTCGCGGCTGATCTACCGGCCCTGCCCAGACGCCCGGCCCGATGGGCGCAAGAGCTTCTCCTGGAAGGACTACCGCGACCTGATCCAGACTGCCCACCAGCAGCTTGGCGGCCCGATCGTGCTGGTCTGGGACAATCTCAACACCCACCTGACGGCCGGAATGCGCCGCTACATCGCCGACCGCGACTGGCTCACCGTCTACCAACTACCGCCCTACGCACCCGACCTCAACCCGGTCGAAGGCATCTGGTCCGTCCTGCGACGCAACACCACAGCCAACCGCGCCTTCGCCAACCCCGACGACCTGATCACCGCCGTCCGGCGCGGCCTGCGCCAGCTCCAGTACCGCCACGACGTCCTCGACGGCTGCCTCACCGGCACCGGTCTCCGACGCCAGCCACCATGACGACATCACGCATTCAAGGTCAGTAACCCTTGTGCGCGTGCGGTGGGGTGCGCCGTCGGTTCAGCAGCCACCATGCGGTGACGAGGTCTTCCGTACGTCGCAGGTCCAGGTCGGTGAGGTGCTGGAAGCGGTTGACCCGATAGCGCACGGTGTTCGGGTGGACGGCGAGCCTGCGCGCGGCCTCTGGTGCCTGCTGGTCGCACTGGAGGTACACCCGCGCGGTCCGCTCGATCTCCTTGCTCGAACGCCCCGCCTCGTCCAGAGCCGTCATGTGCCGTGCGTCGAGGCCGGCAGCGGTGCGTGCGCCGGCCAGTACGAGAGGCCGCGGCCCGAGGTCCGGTAGTCCCACGACGCCCGACATTCCGAACTGACCGGCGGTCTCCAGCACAAGTACCGCCTCGTCGAACCCGTCACCGAGCCGGTCGAGCGGAAGAGCTGGGCCGACCGCGACGAGGTGATCGGCGGTGTTGTGAGGCGTCTTGGGTGTGATGCAGCCCAGGTTCGTTCCGACCTGCGCGATCAGCAGGCGGTCCGCGGGCAGGTGCAGGGCGGAGGCGATGATGCGGCGGACCGCGTCGGCGTCGGCGGCCGTCGCGGCCTTCGCAGCCAGGGCGACGTAGTGCGCCTGGGGATCGAGTCCGAAGACGGCCGCGTCGCGGTTGAGCCGTTCGGCCGGGTACACCCCGCCGAGTACTCCTGCCGCGAAGGCCGACCGACGCTCGGCGTCGAAGTGCGCTTGCTCCAATGCCAGCTCGTGTTTGACCCTGGCGAACACCGAGGACGCCTCGTTGGAGAATTCCCAGGTGCTGTCGTGCACGGCGAGCAGGAGTTCCAGCGGGAGATCCACTTCTGCCGCGACTTCGTCCAGCACAGCGAGCATCTCCCGGGAGCCCAACTGGTAGCCGATGGCCAGGGCGTCGAGCGGAACGCCCCGGGCCACGCGCTCGGCGGCGTACTCACTGAGCACCTCGCGGAGAGCGTCGTCTGGAACGCGCAGGGAGGAAAGCTCCGCCAGGAGGATGTCCATGAACCGGCGGGCAGAAAGCCGGATCTCGTCGTCGGACAGGACCATATAGCCCGGAACGTGTTCGCGTACCTGTGCGAGGTACCGGTCCCCGTAGGCATCACGCAGTGTGCGAAGCCGCTCGGTCGCGGCCATGACCTTGGCGCGTGCCGACTCGTCCAGGGTGGCGAGGTCCGGCATCCGCCGGTGCACGGGCCAGGCCATCGGGGTCTCGTTCTCCATGGCCGCACCTTAGTCGGCTCAGTTGTTCTCCGGAACAAGGTCGGCGCGTCGACGTTGGCGGTGAACACGTAGCCCGCCGGGTCAATGCGGCCCACACTGTGCCGAAGCTCGTGGCGACCTTGTTCCGGCTGCCATCCCGAGCCCTCTTCAACGGCGAAGGGATCTCTGTCATGGCTCGTTCTCGCCTGAGACGTCCGACCAGTGGGTCGGCGCCGCGCTCGTCGGCCGGCTACGTACTGGGGCTGCTGTTCGTCGGCAACCTGCTCAACTACTACGACCGGGCCCTGCCCTCGGTCGTACTGGAGCCCATCAAGGACGAGTACGGTCTCGACGACACCCAGGTCGGCGTCCTCGCCTCCGCGTTCGTCCTCGTCGCCGCCGTCGCGGGTGTCCCGCTCGGGCGCCTCGCCGACCGGATCGCCCGCAGGACGGTCGCGGGCTGGGGGCTGCTCGTGTGGAGCGCGGCCACGGCGGCCGGGGGAGTGCTGACCAGCTTCTGGGGCTTCTTCGCCTCCCGGGTGGGCGTGGGCGTCGGCGAGTCCAGCTACGCGCCGGCCACCGGGTCGCTGCTGTCGGACCTCTATCCGAGCGAGCGCCGCTCCCGGGCTCATTCCCTGTTCATGCTCGGCTTTCCGATCGGCACGCTCCTGGCGTTCTTCACCGCCGGCGGGCTCGCCGTCGCGTTCGACAGCTGGCGGGCGCCATTCCTCATCGCGGCGGTGCCCGGCATCGTGGTCGGACTCCTCGTGCTGCGGATACGGGAGCCGGAGCGCGGCGCCGCCGAGCCGACGCGTGCCGCTACGAGTGCCACGCGCGGCAACCGCCGGAAGAACCTGCTCTCGCTGCTGAGAGTGCGCTCCATGTACGGGATGCTTCTCGCGTTCGCCGGCTACAACTTCGCGGCCTACGCCATCGGCACCTTCCTCACCCCTGTCCTCCAGCGCTACTACGGTCTCGGCCTCGTCAGTGCAGGCGCCGTGGGGGGCGTCGTCGTAGGCGTCACCGGGCTGATCGGCCTGCTGGTGGGCGGCAGAGTGCTGGACCGGGCGGCCAGGAAGTCGCCTGCGGCACGGGTCCAAGTGGCTGCCGTCAGCCTCGTCGGAGCAGCGGTGCTCTCGCTCGCCGGCCTCGCGGCGGGCCGGGGCGCGCTGTGGCAGCTGCTGGTGTTCCTGAGCCTGGGCTACTTGCTCGGCATCGTCTACCTCGCGGCAGCGGTCCCCGTGGTGTCCGACGTCATCGCCCCCGAGCAGCGCTCCGGTGCGCTGGGCCTGATGTTCGCCATCGGCTACCTCCTCGGAGGAGCGGCCGGACCAGTCTTCGTCGGCGCCCTGTCCGACTCCCTGGCCGCGGCATCCGGGTCCGCCGCCGCGGCCTCCGCCCACGGACTGCAGACCGCCATGATGATCACCGTTCCCCTCGCCTTCGCCGTCGCGGCGATCGGCATGCTGCTCACCTCCCGTTTCGTCCAGGGCGACCGCGCCACGATGCTTGCCCGCGAGACCGCGGCATGACACGAAAGGACATCCAGATGACCGACCCCGCAGGCAAGAACCCCATGGTCCAGCACGTTCAGGTCCTCGTCGTCGGCGCCGGGTTCTCCGGGATCGGCCTGGGGCACGTCCTGCTGAAGTCGAGGTTCACCGACTTCCTCATCCTCGAACGCGCACCCGATGTCGGTGGCGTGTGGCACGCGAACACCTATCCCGGCTGCCGCTGCGACGTGGCGTCCCACCTGTACTCCTTCTCCTTCGCCCCCAACCCGGAGTGGTCCTCGACGTATTCGCCGCAGAAGGAGATCCACGCCTACCTGCGGCAGTGCGTCGACCGCTTCGGGTTGCGCCCGCACCTGCGCACCGGCATCGGTGTCGACGCGGCACGCTGGGACGAGACGGACCAGCTCTGGCACGTCACGACGAACGAAGGAACCTGGACAGCTCGGATACTGGTCAGCGCGGTGGGCCCGCTCACCGAGCCCAAACTCCCCGACGTACCCGGTATCGACCGGTTCCGCGGCAAGATCATGCACTCGGCCCGCTGGGACCACGACCACGACCTGACCGGTGAGCGGGTCGCCTCGATCGGGACGGGCGCCTCCGCCATCCAGTACGTCCCCGAGATCGCCGACCAGGCCGGCAAGCTCTACGTCTTCCAGCGCAGCGCTCCGTGGATCACCCCCCACGACAACCGGCCGATCACCGACGCCGAGCGAGCACGGTTCCGGGCCCGCCCCGTGCGGCAGCGGATCGAACGCGCCAAGGTCTACGCCGCCAAGGAGCTGCTGGTGCTCGGCTTCGCCAAGCAGCCGAGGCTCATGCGGCTGCTGGAAGCCGTCGCCCGCAAACACCTGGAGCGGCAGGTGGCCGACCCTGCGCTGCGCAGGGCCCTCACCCCGGACTTCACCCTCGGCTGCAAACGCCTCGTGCCGTCCAACAGGTGGTATCCCGCACTGCAGAAGCCGAACGTCGAGCTCGTCCCCAGGGCCCTGCGCGAGATCCGCGAACACAGCGCGGTCGACGCGGACGGTGTCGAACGCGAGGTCGACACCATCGTCTTCGGCACCGGCTTCCACGTCACCGACAGCCCCTTCGCCGACAAGGTCCGCGGTCGCGACGCCGGGTTGATGAGCGAAGTGTGGGGCGGTTCCCCGCGCGCCTATCTCGGTGTGTCCGTCCCGGGGTTCCCGAACTTCTTCATGTTCCTCGGTCCCAACTCCGGTCTGGGCCACAGCTCGATGGTCTACATGATCGAAGCCCAGGTGGAGCACGTGAAGAACGCCATCCGCGCGCTCGACCTCTCCGGCGCCACGTCCATCGAGGTGGACCGGCAGACGCACGACGCCTACAACGCCCGGCTCGACCGGAAGCTGGCGACCACGGTGTGGGAGAGCGGCGGCTGCCGCACCTTCTACCAAGACGCCAACGGCCGCAACGCCACGATCTACCCCGACTGGACCTTCAGCTACCGTCGGCAGGCCGTCCGATGGAAACCAGAGGCCTACCACCTGACTACCCGGCCGGGCACCGCCGACCAGCAGCCTGTCGCGACCCTGGACGCCTCGTGAGGGCCGTGGCCCTCACGAAGGGGCGACTGGAACTCATCGACCTGCCGACTGCGCGCCCCGGCGCGGGCCAACTGCTCGTCCAGGTCGAACGGTGCGGGATCTGTGGCTCGGACCTGCACGCCCGCCACCACGGGGACGAACTGGCGGACGTGCTGAAGCTGTGCGGTTACCCGCGCTATCTGCGCTCCGACCAGAGCGTGATCCTGGGCCACGAGATCTACGGCGAAGTCGTCGACCACGGCCCCTGGAGCACCAGGCGGCTCAAGCCCGGAACGCCGGTGGTCAGCGTGCCCCTGGTGCGACGCGGCCGGCAGGTCGACGGCGTCGGCCTCTCGGCACACGCCCCGGGCGGCTACGCCGAGCACGTCGTCGTCCAGGAGGCACTGACCCTTCCGGTTCCCAACGGCCTGCCCGCGGACATCGCCGCGCTCACCGAACCCATGGCGGTGGCCTGGCACGCCGTTACCCGCGGCGAGGTGACCCGAAAGGACGTCGCGGTCGTCCTGGGCTGCGGACCGGTGGGCCTCGCGGTGATCGCCGTGCTGAAGAGCCGCGGCATCACAACCGTGATCGCCAGCGACTACTCCGCGGGCCGCCGGGCGCTGGCGACGAAGTGCGGCGCCGACATCGTGGTCGACCCCGCGGTCGACTCCCCGTGGGGCGAGGCGTCTGCCGGGCACGGCTTCATGACCACGATGCCCGACGAGTACAACGCCGGCATCGACGCCATCGCAGGCATGACCAGACTGCCACTGCCCTGGTGGACGGCCTGGCGTGCGCTGGACAAGATCGGCGCGACCCGCCCGAAGCGTCCGGTGGTGTTCGAGTGCGTAGGCGTCCCCGGCATGCTCGACGGCATCCTCGCCGAGGCCCCGCTGCACTCGCGCGTCGTCGTCGTGGGCGTCTGCATGGGCGCCGACGCGATCCGTCCCTCGCTCGCCGTCAACAAGGAACTCGACCTCCGCTTCGTCGTCGGGTACACGCCGCTCGAGTTCCGCGACACTCTCCACGCCCTCGCCGACGGCACACTCGACGCGTCCCACCTCATCACCGGACGAGTGGGACTGGCGGGCGTCGGGGAGGCCTTCACCACCCTGGCCGACCCCGAAATCCACGCCAAGATACTCATCGACCCCCGGCTCGCTTCGAACCAAGTCCTGACATCGTGAGCTCTGCCTCCAGGTCAACATCGGCACCGACCTCCGAACGGCGATGGCCTGCGCCGCTCGGCCTGCGCTTGGCAGGGGTTCTGGTGAGCGTTTCCGGAGGCGGTCGGGGCGCGCGGTGCGTCTCCGCTGCGGCGGTATCCGCGGGCATCCAGCTGCCGGCGTGGAATCCCGTTGGCGGCACTTCACGACGTGGGGTGCGCCAATTGAGCCGCCAACGCGGAGGACTCCATGACTACGATCACAGCCACCTTGCGGGCACCCGCCGCGTCCGCCGCAGAACTGAAGGAGGGCACGGAAGCGCTGGCGCCTCGGTGGTCACGAGGCGGACTTCAGGTCCTCCTTCGAGATCACGTCCGAGCTATCCGTCGTCAACGCCCTCCTCATCCCGTATCTGTTGTCGGCCATCAGTATGTTCGAGTCGGGGTTCGCCACGGCCGACGACATCGACACCGGCATGACGCGGGGGTGTGCGTATCCCATGGGCCGCCCCCGCCGGCCACATCGGCCTCGACGCCACTCTGGCCATCGCCGAGTCCCTGTACGCCGAATACAGGGAGCCGTCGTACGCCCCGCCTCCGCTGCTGTCCCGCATAGTGCAGGCCGGACACCTCGGCCGCAAAGGCGGCCAGGACCTCTCCTCCTACGTCACTTCCGATCGGATAACTACTACTTACAGTATTTGTAGATTGTAACTTTCAGCAGTACGGTCGCAGTATGGAGATGCGACACCTGGGAACCAGCGGCCCCCACGTATCGACGGTGGGGCTGGGCTGCAGTGCGATGTCGGGCACCTACGGCCCGGCGGACGAGGCGGAGGCCATCGCGACGGTCCACGCCGCGATCGACGCCGGTCTGACCCTGCTCGACACGGCGGACTTCTACGGCATGGGCCACAACGAGTGGCTGATCCGGCAGGCCCTGCGTGCCGGGGACCGGGAGAAGATCACGCTGAGCGTGAAGTTCGGGCAGCTGCGTGGCCCGGACGGCAGCTTCGGCGGCAGCGACGGCCGCCCCGCCGCGGTGAAGAACTTCCTGGCCTACTCCCTGCATCGCCTGGGAACCGACCACCTTGACATGTACCGCCCCGCCCGGCTGGACCCCGACGTGCCGATCGAGGAGACGGTCGGCGCCATCGCGGAGCTGGTCGAGGCCGGATACGTGGGGCACATCGGCCTGTCGGAAGTCGGCGCGGAGACGATCCGCCGGGCCTACGCCGTCCACCCCATCGCCGACGTCCAGCTCGAGTACTCGCTCTTCAGCCGCGGCATCGAGGACAGCATCCTGGACACCTGCCGGGAGCTGGGCATCGGCATCACCGCCTACGGGGTGCTCTCCCACGGCCTGCTCTCGGGCAGCTACCGGCCCTCCACCGACGGCACCGACCCGCGCTCCCACCTGCCTCGTTTCAACGGAGAGAACGTGGAGGCCAACCTCGCGCTGGTCGACAACCTGCGCAAGGTCGCCGACGGGCGCGGCGTGACCGTGGCGCAGCTTGCCATCGCCTGGGTGATCGCCCAGGGCCGTGAGAGGAACGACATCGTGGCCCTGATCGGCGCCAGGAGGCCGCAGCGCGTTACTGAGGCGCTGCCCGCGGCCGAGCTGGACCTCACCAGCGAGGATCTGGCCGCGATCGAGGAAGCGGTGCCGGCCTCCGCGGTCGCCGGCGACCGCTACGCCGCGCCGCAGATGCAGCAGCTGGACAGTGAACGCTGATGCCCCGCACCGCCGTACTGGACGCCGAGACCATACTCGCGGCCACCGAGGACGTGCTGCGCCGCCACGGACCGGCCAAGGCCACCGTGGTCGACGTCGCCCGCGCCCTGGGGGTGAGTCATGCGGCTGTCTACCGGCACTTCTCCTCCAAAGCCGCACTCCGTGAGGCGGTCACCCGCCGCTGGATCGACCGCTCCTACGACTGCCTCGCGGCCATCGCCGACGACACGACACTGGCTCCGCCAGAGCGGCTGCGGACCTGGCTGACCGCACTGTTCACCGCCAAACGCGCGAAGGCGCTGGACGACCCCGAGCTCACCGCCACCTACGCGGTCCTGGCAGCCGAGCACAACAGCGTGGTCGCCGAACACGTGGCCGTACTCGTCGGCCAGGTACGCGCCATCGTCAGCGCCGGTGCCGCGACCGGTGACTTCGACGTCAAGGACCCGGGAGCGGTGGCCCAGGCCGTCTTCGACGCCACGTTGGCCTTCCACCACCCCGCCCACGCCCCCTCCTGGCAGACCGACGGCATCGACACCGCCTTCGACCACGTCTGCACCCTCCTCATCGACGGCCTGCGTGCCGTCCCCCGCTGACACCCCGCATGACCTGGAAAGGATCGAGATGTCCCTGAACGCCGATGAACGAGCCCGCACCAGCGCAGAACTGCACGCCAACCTCCGGCTCTCCGGCACGGACCTGGAAGAGGCGCGGGCCGCCCTGAGCCTCACACCCGACCGGTTCGAGACCGCTCTGAACTGCAGCGACGCTGCCAAGCCGTCGGATGTCTGGCTGCTGCGCGACCACTTTCAACAACTGGTCCAAGACCAGGGTGGTACGCCCGAGCCCTACACCGTCCTCACCGAGCAGGCCCGCTCGGCTGCCCGCCGTTGGTTCCGGTTGCGGCGAGCTCCCCGCCGACCGCAGCAGAATTGAAGCACCATGCGTCGGAGCCCTTGACGGGGCGTCAAGGGGCGGAACTTTGCGGTACGTAGCCGCCGCGCCCGCGCTACTCCTCGTTTCGTAGGTTGAAGGACGCCTGGGCGGCGTCTTCCTGTGCGAGGGCTTCGTGCCGGCTGGTCCATCCGGTTGCCTGACGCAGTGCGTCAGGATCGCCCCGCCGACCCCATGATGGTTGCTCAGCTGTGAAACCGGCCTGTCAGCACCGTGAGACCGCCTCCGCGCCGGCACCCGTGGACACCTGGGTCCACAGTCCGAGTCGGTCGCAGTCGGCGACGGTCGTCCTCGGGTCGCTCGACGCGCAGCCGACCAGCAGCCGGCGTGTCGCCCGTGCCGCCTCGGGGCTCAGCCGGCAGACCAGCTCCACGAGCCCGCTTGGTTCGCAGCGGACCAGGTCGGCCGCCACCTGTTCGGCGTCGCCGCCGCAGGCCGCGCGTGCGGCGGCGACGAGCAGGTTCAGTACACCGAAGTGAGTGGGGTGTGCGGCCCGGAAGTTCCTGGTCGCCAGTTCCACACAGCCCACGGCCTTCACCGGCAGTCGACCCGCAGATGCAAGGACCAGGGCACGGGCATAGGCGTCGGGCGGCGCGAAGGCGTGCGGGCCCGGACCCGCGCAACGGAGGCGCAGCCCGACCCTGCAGCCGGGCCGCAGACCGTGCGCCGCGTCGACGAGGCGGGGGACGTCGTCGAGCCGCGCGGGTTCTGCGAACAATCGGACCCCCGTCTCCTCGACCAGGCGCGCGACATGGGAGAGACCCGAGGCCGTGTCGGCCCTGCCGGAAAGGGCGAGCGGATACTCGACGGCCGTCAGGACGATGCGCGGGTCCGCCTGACACCGGGCCATCGCGGGCGCGAGTCCGGTGACGTCCGCGTCGGCCACCAGAGCGACGCGGATCAGGTCGTCGGACGTCAGTACCCGCCGGAGGTCGTCCAGGCGTGCGGCCGGGCACATGAGGCGGTGGGTCATCTGACCGTGCCGTACGGCACGGTCGCGCCGGTGCCGGGTCAGCGCGGTCGCCATCCCGCGGTCCGCCAGGGGGAGTCCGGTGGCGGAGAACAGGGAGCCGTCGTCGATGAGATCTGTGAGCAGAATGCGTCCCGCACCCATGTGATGGTCTCCGGTTCGTACTGTGGGCGCCCTTTGCGCCGTCCGAGGCCGCTGCGCCGAACGGCGCCCTTCATGGCGGTGTCAGTCCTGGGAGAAGACCTTGCCGGGGTTGAGAATCGCGTGCGGGTCGAGCGCCTTCTTCACGGCGGAGTGCATGTCGAGGACCGTGTCTCCGACCTCCTGGGCGAGACCGCGGCGTTTGAGCAGACCGACACCGTGCTCGCCGGTGACGGTGCCCCCGAACTCCAGTGCCGCGTCGATGATGTCGTCGAAGGCCGCCTGGGCCCGGCGGCGGGCGTCGTCGTCGCCGGGCCTGGTGACGATCAGGGGGTGCAGGTTGCCGTCCCCGGCGTGCGCGATGTTCGCGATGAGAGTGTCGTGGGTGGCCGCGGCGGACTCGATTCGGGCGAGCATCTCGGGCACGCGGGCGCGGGGCACACACACGTCCTCGGTCAGTACCGGGCCGAGGCGCTCCAGCGCGGGGTAGGCCAGCCGCCTGGCCGCGAACAGGGCGTCGGCCTCCTCGGGATCCGTGGAGCGGGCGGCCCAGTCGGCTCCGCCACGCCGGAAGCACTCCACCATCGCGTCGGCGGCGGCTTCGCCCGCGGCACCGGGATCGTCGACCCGTCCCAGCAGCAGCACTTGCGCGTCGGCGGACAGGCCCATGTTCTTCCAGTCGTCAACTGCCCGGAGACAGTGCCGGTCGACCAGCTCCAGTGCCGACGGCACGAGTCCGGCCTTGGTGACCTCGTGGACGGCGTGTCCGGCTGTGACCACCGAGTCGAAAGCACCCACCACGGTCAGTTCCGCCGGGCGGGCGGGCAGCAGCCGGACCGTGATCTCCGTGATGACGGCGAGAGTGCCCTCCGAGCCGACGAGCAGCCCGCACAGGTCGTAGCCGGCCACACCTTTGGCGGTACTCCGCCCCAGGCGAACGACGCGGCCGTCCGCGAGTACCGCCTGGAGCCCGAGCACGTAGTCGCGGGTGACGCCGTACTTGACGCAGCACACGCCGCCCGCGTTGGTGGCCACGTTCCCGCCGATGGTCGACCACGGCGAGCTGGCCGGATCCGGCGGGTACCACAGGCCGTGCTCCGCGCAGGCCGCCCGCAGGACGTCGTTGACCACGCCCGGCTCTACGACGGCGAGACGCTCCACGGGATCGATGGACACGATGTCGGTCATCGCCTCGAAGGAGAGCATCACGCAACCGTCGACCGCGTTGGCGCCTCCGGACAGCCCGGTGCCCGCGCCTCGGGGCACGAGGGGGATCCGGTGCCGGCCACAGAGCCGTACGACCGTGGCGGTCTCCTCAGCGGTGCGCGGGCGTACGAGCAGCGCGGGCTTGCCATGCGGTGCCCACTCGGCCTCGTCGTGCGCGTATCCGGCCAGCAGTGCGGGGTCGGTCCGGACGCGTTCGGCAGGAAGTTCGGCGTTGAGGGCTGCGATCAGACTGGCGATGTCGGTCATGACGGTCTGCTCCTGGCGGGGGTGGCGGTGGACGACGTGAACGGGTCGGCGTGCGGGGGCCGCGGTCTTCCGTGGTGCGCGGGGGTCCCCGGGGCAATCCGCGCTGCGCGCCGGGGCCGCGAGCCTCCGCCGTGTGAGGCGGCGTCCCGGGCGGGCCGTCGGCTCGGGCTGGGACCATCCGTTACTCGTGCTTCGGAAAGGTCCGCAGCGCTCTGCTCCCGGACTCGGAGGGACCGGTGACGCACGCGCGGTGCCGGCTTCCGGCCCGTCGTCGTCCGACTGCTGACGGGCGCGCCCTCCACCGGCGGCCGGCGAGGCCAGGACCGAAGCGGCGTGTCCGGGTACATCAGCCCACTCCGTGCAGGTACCGGCGTGGCACACGGGCACCGATGCGGGTCACGATCTCGTAGGAGATCGTTCCCGCGGCCTGGGCCCATTCCTCGGCCGTCGGTCCGCCGTGCTCTCCGGAACCGAAAAGCTCCACCGGGTCCCCGACCTCTACCTCGGCCGCGTCGGAGCCCAGGTCGACGACGAACTGGTCCATGGCGACACGACCTGAGACGGTCCGCCGTCTGCCGGCCACCTGGACGGGGCCGGTGGAGGAGGCGTGCCGGGGGATGCCGTCGGCGTAACCGAGGGGGACGAGGGCGAGTCCGGTCTCGCCGGTGGTGCGGTAGGTGTGGCCGTAGGAGATTCCGTGGCCCTCCGACACGCGTTTGACGTGCGCGACGCGGGCGCGCAGTGTCATCACCGGCCGGAGGCCGAGCTCCGCGGGCGAGCACAGCTCCGGCACCGGGGACAGGCCGTACTGGGCGAGCCCGACTCGGACCATGTCGAAACGCGACTCGGGCAGGGTCAGCGTCGCGGCGGAGTTGGCGATGTGGCGCGAGCGTGGTCGCAGTCCGGCCTTCGCGGCGACGGCGACAGCCTCGCGGAACGCGTCGAGCTGGGCCACGATCGAGGCGTGGCCGGGCTCGTCCGCACGGGCGAGGTGGGACAGGACTCCGGTGACGGAGATCATCCCTTCCGCCTCCGCGGTCCGCGCCGCGGCCACCAGACCGTGCCACTCGCGGGCCGAGGCACCGCCCCGGCCGAGTCCGGTGTCCACCTTCAGATGCACACGCGCCGGGTGGCCGGCCGCACGCACGGCGTCGAGCACGCGGGGCAGAGCCCACATGCCGCTGACACAGATCTCGACGTCGGCGGTCACGGCTTCGTGCCAAGGGCTGCCGGGAGTCCAGAGCCAGCACAGCACGTCGGCCTGTTCCCGGCCGATTCCGGCAGCGCGCAGCGCCAGCGCCTCTTCGGGCGTGGCGGTGCCCAGCCGACGCACACCCGCCGCGACGGCGGCGCGGGCACACGGCACCGCGCCGTGTCCGTAGGCGTCCGCCTTGAGCACGGACATGAGTTCGGCTGAACCGGCACGCTCGCGTAGCGCGGACAGGTTGTCACGCAGTGCGGCGAGGTCGATCAGGGCCTCGGCCCGTGGCGCGGTCTCCATCGCTCGACGGCTTCCTTCGTCTCTCGTGGGTACCGCGGGAGGGCGGTGAAAGGGGGGAGCAGAATCCATCGCGGCACACTCGCCAAGGGCACGGCTGCCCGCCGTGCCCCTCGTGCCCGCTCGGCACCGGTCGGGCGGACGCGTCCTTACCGGCTGTGGAGTCCGCTGTTCAGAGGCTGCGGAGATTCTTGACGATCCGGCCGTCCTGGATGACCAGGCCGACCTTGTCGCGGTCGGCGAAGATCTCGGGGTCCTCCAGCGGGTTTCCGAGGAAACCGACGAGGTCGGCCTGTTTGCCGGCCTCGATGGTGCCGGTGTCGGCGCCGATACCGAGGATGTCGGCGTTGACACTCGTGGCCGAGACGAGCGCCGCCATGGGGGACTCGATCCGGGCCCGGATGGACAGCTCGGTTCCGCGTCCGCTCTGGTCCGGGCCGATCAGGTCCGAGCCGAGGCCGATCCGGACGCCGGCCCGACGGGCGGCGTGGATGGCCTCGATCTGTCCCAGCTCGGCGACGCCGACGCGTTCGGCGACGTCGGCGGTGAGACCGGACTTCGTGGCGTCGTCGAGCAGCGCGCGCACCACCGCGAGCGTCGGCACCAGCGCGACATCGTGCTCGGCCATGAGAGCGGCGGTGTCGTCGTCGATCTGCGAACCGTGTTCGACACCGCGCACCCCGGCCAGGACGGCCTGCCGGACTCCCTGGTTGTTGTGCGCGTGGACCGTCACATACGTTCCTCGCGCGTTCGCCTCCTGCACCGCGACAGCGATCTCCTCGGCCGAGAACTGGGTGTCGGTGAGACTGTCGTGGTGTGACACCACACCGCCGGTCACACACAGTTTCAGGAACCGCGCTCCCCGGCGGAAGGCCTCCCGGGCGTTCCTGCGCATCTCGTCTGGGCCATCGCTCAGGAGCGACAACGAACGCAGTCCCGGGATGTCGTGCCGGGACCAGTCGTGCGTCGGTTCCCACTCCGGAGCGAGGTAGCCGTGTCCGCCGGTCTGGCACAGCACGGGCCCGCAGGACAGGATGCGCGGCCCGGGGATCTTGCCGCGGGCGACCACGTTGACGAGTCCCGCGTCGATACCACCGACATCGCGGACGGTGGTGAAGCCGGCCTCCAGCGTCTGCCTGCAGTTGGCGAACATGTCGGCCGCCAACTCCGCCACGGACAGGCGCTTGCCGAAGCTGGCGTCGATGTCGCTGGAGAGCCCGAGGTGCACATGTGCGTCGATCAGGCCGGGGACGAGGGTCATGCCGCCCGAGCAGTCCACCACGTCGGCGCCGGGACGAGGTGTCCCGCCCACCTGCGTGATGCGGCCGTTCTCGACGAGCACCGCCTGAACCGCGACCGGGTCACGTCCGGTGCCGTCGACGACCGTAGCGCCCACCAGCCACATGGCTCTCTCCGTTCCCCAGGCCCCGACGCACCGGACGGAAGCTTCCCGTCCGGTTGTGCGATCGCAACGCCAATGCTGTCGCAGACGCTAGAAGTATCCGAGACGATGGAGCAACGTATGGACCGTACATCGACACCCCGCAACGATGTGCGCATCCTCTAGGATCCGGCATCCGGCATCTGCCGCATGTCGTAGGGCGAGGAGGAATGCATGAAAGAAGACGTCGGCTGGCTCGAGCTGCTGGTGCGGGACGCGCCCGCCGAGGAATTCACCGCCCTGGGTGCGGAGCTGAGCGCGCGCGGCCGCTCCGGTCCGGAGGCCACAGCGACCGCCCTGCAACTGAAGTCCCTGCTGCAGCAGCGAGGACAGCGTGCGGGGGAGCTGAGGGCGCTCAACGACATCGCCGGCCGGCTGTCGACGTTGCACGACCCGGGGGAGGTGCTTGCCGCGATCGTCGAGCAGGCCAGGCGGTTGCTCAGGGTGGATCTGGCCTACCTCGGTCTTTCCGAGCAGGAGCCGGAGCCCGCGATGCGGGTCGCCGTGGCCAGTGGTGCGCTGACCACCGAACTGATCGGACTGCGGGTGCCTCAGTCCGCCTCTCTCGCCGGAGACGTGATACGCAACGCGTCACCCCGCTGGGTCAGCGACTACCGGACCTCGGCGGTCTTCCGGCACGACGAGACGGCAGACGCCGCCGCGGTCTCGGAGAACATGCGAGGCCTGCTGGGTGTGCCCTTGGAGGTTCGCGGCCGGGTCATCGGCGCGCTCTTCGCGTGCAAGCGATCCGAACGGCACTTCACCACGGACGAGGTCGCCCTGCTGTCCGGCCTGGCCGCGCACGCCGCTATCGCCATCGACAACGCCCGGGGTCTCGAACGGCTCGCCGCCGCCAGGGACGAACTGGCCGGCCGCACCGCGGAACTGGAACGCACGGTCGCCTGGAACCAGCGGCTGACGCAGCTCGTCCTGCGGGGTGGTGGCGTCGACGACCTGCTCACCGAGATCGCCTCCGTCGCCGCGGCACCCGTGCGCCTCGTCCGCCACGACGGGGGCGGCGCCCCGGACGTGCTCGATCACGCCATCGCCACGGCCGCCGCGGGCGGTCCTGCCGACGAACCGATCCACACCACCCTGGACGATCGGCACCTGGTCATGCGCAGGGTGATGGCCGGCCATCGGGACTTCGGCGTTCTGGCCATGACCAGCTCCGTCGAGCCGAGCCCGGAGGATGTCCTCGTGGTCGACCAGGCCGCACCCGCCATGGCTCTGGCCCTCGTCGCCGAGGACGCCGTCGCCGAAGCCGGACGCTACGCCCGGGACTCGCTGCTGGCCGAACTTCTGACCACCTCCTCCACCGACACGGCCGGCAGACGGCAGCTGGCCCGGCGCGCCGGTCTCGACCTGACGGCCCGCTACTTCATCGTGGTGGTCGATCCCGAGGACGGCCTGTCCGCGACACGTCAGCGGCTGCAGCGGTTGAGCTGGCCGTCCGGGACGGCCATGGCCGGCTGCAGGGGACAACTGGTCGTTCTTGTACCGGCCGGGCAGGGCGAGGTGGTCCACCACCTCTGGAAGTCCCGTCAACTGCCCACAGCAGGGCTGGCGGGCCCCACGTCTCCCGGCCCCGAAATCGCCGAGTGCTACCGCGAGGCGGTCGAGACCATGGAGGCGCTCACCGCGCTGGGCCTGACCGGAGCAGTGCGCACGGCGGACCAGCTCGGACTGTTCCGGGTCCTCCTGAACCATGCCGGCCGACGGCAGATCGAGGCGGCGTTCGAGCGGGCGCTGGCCCGGGTCCGGGCCGAGGAGGACACCAGAGGAGTCCCTCTCCTGGAAACCCTCGAGTGCTTCCTCGCGGAGGGCAGACGCCCCCGTCCTGCCGCGCGGGCCCTTGGCATCCACGTCAACACCTTGTACCAGCGGCTCACCGTCCTCGACCGGCTGATCGGGGACCGGTGGCGTGAGCCGGAGCAGGCGCTCGAACTCCAGCTGCTCCTGCGGCTGCGGCACGCCGTCACCGCGTTCGACGCGAACCCGTAGGCGCCCGGTCGCCGCGGTGGACGTTTCGCACATCGTCCGGGACTGACACCGGGCGGTACGTACGTGTACACCGTGAGGTGCGGGCTTTAGTCTCCGTCGGAAGCGCGAGCCGTCGGAGGGATCACGCGAACCGGCGCCGGCGGCCGACTCCGGCCGCCTCTCAGTACCGGGCGGTGGCACACCGCTCACCAGAACGGAGAGCGAGCACACATGCCTCGACGCCCTCGCATCACCGACCTCGCCGCGCTGGAGGTGCCGGAGACCCCGTCCGTCTCGCCCGATGGCGCCGACGTGGTGTACGTGCTGCGCAGCCACGACTGCGACGCGGACCGCACCGTGCGCGCCCTGTGGCGCGTCGGTGCCGATGGTTCGGGGGCGCGCCGCCTCACCTGCGGACCCGACGACCGCCACCCGCAGTGGTCGCCCGACGGGCACCGTGTCGCGTTCCTCCGGAGCCAGGACGGCCCGCCGCAGCTGTGGCTCCTGAGAGCCGACGGAGGCGAACCCGAACAGCTGACCAAGTTGCCACTGGGAGCGGGCGCCCCGGTGTGGAGTCCGGACGGTTCCCGGATCGCGTTCACCGCGCCGGTCGACGACGCCGCGCACCCCGACGAGACGGCCGAGCAGGCACGCGCGCGGCGTGCGGCCGCCCCCCTGGTCACGGACCGCCTCGACTACCAGGCCGACGGCCCGGGACTGCTGGGCACCATCCGCAGCCACCTCCACGTCCACGACCTCGGCACGGCCTCGACCCGCACGCTGACCCACGGCTCCTGGCACGCCGGGGCCCCGGCGTGGTCCCCGGACGGCTCCCGGCTGGCCTTCCCGGCGGGTGCCGGAGCGGACGCGGATCTCACGTTCCACTCGACGGCGTACGTGCTGGACGCGGCGGAATCCGATCCGCGGCCACGTCAGGTGGGGGAGTCCGGCCGGTTCGTGTCCACCACCCGCTGGACCCCGGACGGGCAGGCACTGCTGGTGGTGGAACGTCCGGACAGCCCGGTCGGACACGCACGGCTGCTGCGGCTGTCACTGGACGGGCGGACCGCCGAGCCGGCCGCGGAACTGGACCGCAACGTCATGGCCGGCGCGCCCGGATACCCCGGAGCACCACCGCAGCCGGCCGCCGACGGACGGACGGTGCTCTTCTGCGTCCGCGACCAGGGCTCCACACATGTCTACGCCACCTCCCCCGAAGGGGGCGCACCGCGTCGTGTGCTGGGCGGCGAGGGCCGCACCGTCACGGGGATGTCGGTCGCGAGCGACTCTCCGGTGCTCGCGGCGATCGTGGGCACCCCCACCTCCTACGGGGAGGTGGTCACGCTGGACCTGGGGACGGGCGCCGAGACGGTGTGCACCCCGCACGGTGACGCGCTGGCCGGTGTGACACCGTTCGCACCGGTGTCCCGCACCTTCACCGTCTCCGACGGCACCGAGGTACACGGCTGGATGATCTCCGACCCGGACACGACCGGTCCCGGCCCGCTGCTGCTCGACATCCACGGCGGCCCCCACAACGCCTGGAGCGGCGCCGCCGACGAAGCTCACCTGTACCAGCAGGAACTTGCCGCCCGGGGATGGCGGGTGCTCCTGCTCAACCCGCGTGGCAGCGACGGGTACGGGGAGGCGTTCTTCACCGCGCTCACCGGCGGCTGGGGAGAGAGGGACCGGGCCGACTTCCTGGAGCCGCTCGACCAGCTGGTGGCCGAGGGCGTCGCCGACCCGCGGCGGCTCGCGATCTGCGGCTACAGCTACGGCGGCTACATGACCGGCTACCTGACCAGCCGCGACACGCGATTCGCGGCGGCGGTCGCCGGCGGGATGGTGGCCGATCCGGCGAGCATGGCGGGAGCCTCCGACGTCGGACACGCAGTGGCCGTCCACGAGCTGGGCGGACACGCCTGGGCCGAGCGGGACCGCTACACGGCCATGTCCCCCTACGCCCGCGTCGGCCAGGTGCGTACGCCCACCCTGATCCTGCACGGGCAGGACGACCTGCGCTGCCCGGTCGACCAGGCGAAGCAGTGGCACTCCGCCCTGCGCAACCGCGGCGTGACCAGCCGACTGGTGCTCTACCCCGGAGCCTCACACCTGTTCACCCTCCAGGGCAGGCCGTCGCACCGGCTCGACTACAACCGGCGGATCGCCGACTGGGTCCACCGGCACGCCGGCCACCCGGGGGAGGGTACGCCCGCGCCGGTCGACGCGGCCCACTGGCAGCGCCGTCTCGAACAGCTGGCCGCCCGGCACGGGGTCCCGGGTGCGTCCCTCGGAATCCTGCGACTGCACGCGGGCGACGACGAGTTGGTCGAGGCCGCCTACGGCACGACCAACCGGAACACGGGCGTTCCCGTCACGTCGGACACTCTGTTCCAGATCGGCTCCATCACCAAGGTGTGGACCGCCACGCTCGCTATGCAGCTGGTGGACGAGGGGGTCCTCGACCTCGACGTCCCTGTCCGTGAGGTGCTGCCCGAGCTGCGGCTCGGTGACGAGGATGTCGCGGCCACAGTGACGATGCGGCACCTGCTGGCCCACACCGGCGGCATCGATGGTGACGTGTTCACCGACACCGGGCGTGGCGACGACTGCCTCCGCGACTACGTCGCCCTCCTCGACGACGTCGGACAGAACCACCCCCTGGGCGCCACCTGGTCCTACTCGAACGCTGGATTCGTCCTGGCCGGCCGGGTCGTCGAGAAACTGACCGGGCGGACGTGGGACGAGGCGCTGCGCGACCGCATCGCCCGGCCACTGGGTCTCACCCACACCGTGACCCTGCCCGAGCAGGCCCTGCTGCACCGGACCGCCGTCGGCCACAGCGCACCGCCCGGCGAGGAACCCGCGCCCGTGCCCGTGTGGCAGATCCCGCGGTCGATGGGCCCCGCCGGACTCGTCACCGCCTCCGCGGCCGACGTGCTCGGCTTCGCCCGCCTCCACCTGACGGGGGGACTCGCTCCTGACGGCACCCGGGTTCTCAGCGCGGCGTCGGCGACCGCGATGCGCGACAACCAGGCCGACCTGCCCGAGCCGTACACCCTGGGCGACTCCTGGGGCCTCGGATGGATCCGTTTCGGCTGGCACGGACACCGTGTCGTCGGCCACGACGGCAACACCATCGGGCAGTCCGCCTTCCTGCGGGTGCTGCCGGAGGCCAACCTGGCCGTCGTCCTGCTGACCAACGGCGGCCACACGCGCGATCTCCACCACGACCTCTGCGCGGAGATCTTCGCGGAACTCGCCTCCCTGGACGTCCCACCGCCCCTGAGCCCGCCGTCCGCCCCGCCCACGGTCGACATCACCCCGCACAACGGCGTCTACGAGCGGGCCGGCATGCGGATCGAAGTGTCCGACCCCGGCGGCCGGCCCACGGTGACCATGACGGCGACCGGGCCGCTCGCCGCCCTCGCGCCGGAGGCCACGAAGGAACGCCTGCTGGTCCCCGCGGACGCCGGCGGGAACCTGTTCTGCTTCCGTGACCCGGGCGTTGACACATGGACCCCGGTCGCCTTCTACGCACTTCCCAGCGGGGAGCGGTACGTGCACGTCGGCGCTCGCGCAACACGGAAGGTGGAATGACGTACGGAAGGTGGAATGACATGAGGCCCTATTCGCGCGCCACTTCGCCCGTCGCGGTCCACGGCGCTCTCGCCTGGTCCTGAGTCCTGCCGTCTCGGTCTGACCGGCGCTCCCGCACCGCGACGCAGAACCCGCCCCGGACCCCCGACACCGCTTCGCCCCCTCCCGCACCGAACCACAGGAGACCGTCGTGACAGCGAACCACAGTGCCCAGCCCGACCCGGGGGCGGGCGCCACGGCCCGACGCCGGCCCATCGAACCGGACGACCTGTTCCGCCTCCGCTTCGTCACCGCCGCAGATCTCTCCCCGGACGGAAATCTGGTCGCCTACGCCCTCACCCGCACCGACTCACAGGCGGGTGTCGACTTCACCGACCTGGTCCTGCACGAGGCGGACACCGGAAAGGAGCGGCCGCTGACCGACGACGACGCGGTCAACACCGCGCCGGCGTTCTCCCCGGACGGCCGTGAGATCGCCTTCCGCTCCAGCCGGGCCGGCCTGCCCCAGATCTTCGCCATGCCCGTCGACGGGGGAGAGGTGCGTCAGATCACCTCGATGCCCCGTGGCGTCGCGAGTGGTGCGGTGTGGTCTCCGGACGGTTCGAGAATCGCCTTCGTCGCAGGCCCGCAGGACGAACCGCGCGATCCCTCCCTGCCCTACCGGGTGAACCGCGCGGTGTGGCGGGTCGACGGGCTCGGCCCGGTCGAGGACGCGGCGCACGACCTCTACGTGATCGACGCCGGTGGAGGTGACCCCACCCGCCTCACCGCCGACCGGTCACTGAACACGGCCCCGCTGTGGACCCCCGACGGAACCGCGCTCGTCTTCACCTCCGCCTTCGGCCCCGACGCCGTGGGCATGCAGAACCGGCTCCGCCGTGTCGATCTGGACGGCACCGTCACCGATGTCGCCGACGGCGGCGTCATCGCCGCGCACGCCGTCTGCCCGGACGGCCGCATCCTGTACGTACTGACCAACGAGGACGGAAAGCTCTCCGGCACCCGGTCCGACCTCTGGGTCCACGACCCACGGTCCGGAACGCGGGAACGACGCACCACCGCACTCCCCGCCGACGTCGGCGGCCAACTGCAGCCCGACATGCTCGCGTTCGCGTTCAGCGCGGGCTCGGTGCTCGTCTCCGACGACTCCGACACCGCGTACGTACGCGCTCAGCGCGGTGGCGAGGTCGGTGTGTACCGCGTCGCCCTGTCCGGACCCGCAGCCCATGAACAGGTGGCGGGCGGCGAGCGGGCCTGCGTTCCCGTGAGGCTGCGCGGCGACAGGCTGCTCTTCGCTGCCTTCGGCATGTGCGACCCCGGAGACCTGCACCTCCTGGACACATCCACCGGCGAAGAAGAACGTCTGACCCGGCTCAACTCCTACCTGCGCGACCAGCTCGCCTGGCCGACCGTCCGGCACCTGAGCTATTCCGGCCAGGACGGCACGCCCGTGGAGGGCTGGTACCTCGAACCCGACGCGGAGCACGCTCCGTACCCGACGGTGGTGAGCCTCCACGGCGGCCCCTACGCCGGGTGGGGCCACACCTTCGTCTTCGACTCCCTGATGCTCGCCGGCGCCGGTTACGGCGTCCTCCTTCCCAACCCCCGGGGCTCCACCGGTTACGGCGACGCCTTCGCCACCGCGATTCACGCCGACTGGGGCAACCTCGACCACCAGGACGTCATGGCAGGCGTCGACCACGTGATCGACGCCGGTCTCGCCGACGCCGATCGTCTGGCCGTCTTCGGCGTCTCGGGCGGCGGCACGCTCGCCGCCTGGGCCATCGGTCACACCGACCGGTTCCACGCGGCCTTTCTGGAAGCGCCTCTGCTCGATCTCGTCGGCGTCCACGGAACCGCGGACGTCGGCGCCTGGCTGGGCGAGAGGTTCATGGGCGGCCCTCCCTGGGAGCGTGACGACGTCTACCACCGCTGTTCCCCTCTCACCTACGCGCACCAGTGCACGACTCCGACCCTGCTGCTCGTGCACGAGCAGGACCTGCGGTGCCGGCCCGAGCAAGCCGAGAAGTTCCACGCCGTCCTCCGGGCATGCGGAACCATCACCGAGATGCTGCGCTTCCCCGGCACACCGCACACGGGCTCGATCCTGGGGCCGGTCACCCACCGGCGCGCCCAGAACGAGTCCCTGCTCGACTGGATGGACCGCCACCTGGCGTAGCGGTCCTCCGCGTCCTCAATCGGGGCGAGGGGCGCCGCAGATCAGCCCCGGCAAACTGCCCAGGTGCCCGTCGGACCCGCGGGCTGCACAGGGCTGAGCTCACGTTCGTGGAGTTGGAACGGGCGTGGCGCAGCTCCGACCCGCCCCCCGCCTCAGCGGTCTCGGCACCATCCAGCAATTCACGAATCACCCACCACAAACAGGGGAGTGACATTGCTTCGCCGAACACACCCAGGCGTGAGGAAGGGACAGCCATGACGCGACGCCCGACCCGGCTCAGGCACCTGGCCGCCGTGATCGCGCTCACCGCGGTGGCCGGCGGGACCACCGGAACGACGGCCGACGCACAACCCACATCCGCGACGATGCCTGCGGCCGTGCCCCAGTTGGACTGGCATGCCTGCCAGAACGCCCCCGGCTACCAGTGCGCCACCGCGAACATGCCCCTGGACCACGATCAACCAGAAGGCCGGCAGATAGAGATCGCCGTCATCAAACGCCCGGCGACCGACCCCGCGCACCGGATCGGCTCGTTGTTCTTCAACCCGGGCGGCCCAGGCACTCCGGGAGTGGCCACCCTGCCGGCGTTCTACCCCCAGCTACCCACTCAGGCTCGCGCCAGGTTCGACATCGTCAGCTTCGACCCACGCGGCACCGGGCAGAGCACATCCCTGCAGTGCTTCGACACCCAGCAGGACGAGACGAACCTCCTCGCCCAGGCCCCGGCCGGCTTCCCGGTCGGCGTCCGGGAGGAGCAGACCTGGATCAACGTCTACACGCACTTCAACCAGGCGTGCGCCAGGAACGGCGGGCCGATACTCTCCCACATGTCCAGCGCGAACGTGGCGCGGGACATGAACCTGCTGCGCCAAGCGGTCGGCGACCCCAAGCTCACCTACTACGGTCCGTCGTACGGCAGTTACCTCGGTGCAACCTACGCCAACCTGTTCCCGTCCAGCGTCCGGGCGATGACGCTGGACGGCAACATCGACGCGAGGGCCTGGAACGACACCGTCGCAGGAGGCTATCTGGGAAGCTTCCTGCGGGAGGGCTCGGACCTGGGCTCCTCCGCCACGCTCGACCTCTTCCTCAGCGAATGCGGACAGGTGGACACCAGCCGGTGCGCCTTCTCCGCCGGTAGCGCGAAGGCCACCAGCAGCAAGTTCGAGACTCTGCTCTCCAGGCTGCGGGCCGCACCCGTCACCGTGAGCGGCACCCGGTTCACCCACGCCGCCACCGTCACGCAGACCGTGAGCGGACTCTACAGTCAGCAGGGGGTGGCCGGGCTGGCGACCGGCTGGAATGACCTTGCCGCCCTGCTGCAACAACTGTGGTCGGCAACCTCGCAGGAGTCGGAGCGCTCGGCCGGCACGGCACCTGCCGCCAAGTACGCCGGCCTGGAGCAGTTCTACGGCGTCATCTGCTCGGACAGCCCGAATCCCCGGTTCCCGCAGGCCTATCCGAGCCAGGCGCAGACCGCCGGCGCCCGGGCACCGCACGTGGGGCCCCGCTGGGCCTGGATGAACGAGCCATGCGCTCAGTGGCCGGCCACCGACCCCGACCGCTATACGGGTCCGTTCGACAGGTCCACCGCGCCCCTTCTGCTCGTAGGGGTGGAGAACGATCCCGCCACCCCGTATGAGGCTTCGCGGTCGATGGCGGGGCAGTTGGCCAACGCGCGCCTGTTGACGGTCAGTGGTGGCGGACACACGACACTTTTCAACAAGAGCGACTGCGCCGACGCCCATATCGGGAAGTATCTCGTCGACTCCACCCTGCCGCCCGTCGGGACCGTCTGCGCGCAGAACGCCGAGCCGTTCTGAGAACGCAGCCAGCGGCGCACTTCGTTCCCTCCGGCGAGGATCACCGCGCTCCAGGCTGCGGTGACCTCGGCGCGGAACGCTGTCCGCCCGGTGGACGCAACGACCGCCAACCCGCCGGGGAAGTGGACGGTACGCACGTTGTCCCCGTCACGTCGTCTTCCTAGGGTCCTGCACACACGGTGAACAACCGGACGGCAGGCGAAAGCCGATCAGGAAGCCGAGAGCGTGCCCGTGGTGGGCCGTAGCTCCTACGGCAGGCACGGCACGACGTACCACAGCCGAACAGTCCCCCCTGATCCCGATCCGCAGGCCCGCCCCCTGCGATCGCCGCACCATCTAGGAGAGGCATGACCAGGAACCGAATCACTCTGGCGGTCGCAGTGACCGCCGCTCTGGGGCTGACCGCGTGCACCGGGCAGGCGGGACCGAGCGGACCGGGCGGAAGCAAGGGGGAACTCGTCGACGGTCAGACGTTCACCTACGCCGTGGCGACCGACCCCGGCAGCCTGGACCCGCACAGCACGGTGCTCCGCGCGGCGCGCGGAGTCAACCGCTTCCTCTACGGGCAGCTGATCAACCTGAACGACAAGGGCGACGCCATACCGTTCCTGGCGCAGAAGTGGACCGCGGACACCACCACCGCGACGTTCACCCTCCGCCAAGACCTCACCTGCTCGGACGGTTCCCCGCTCACCGCCAGCCAGGTCGCCGACAACTTCAACCACGTCGGCGACCCCGCGAAGAAGTCGCCGCTGCTCAACGTGTTCGTCAAGCCCGGGACCAAGGCCACCGCGGACGACGCGGCCCGCACGGTGACCGTCACCAGCGGTGCACCGGACGCCTTCCTGCTGCGCAACCTCGGCACGCTGCCGATCGCCTGCGGAAAGGGCCTGACCGACCGTAAGCGACTCACGGCCGGCAAGGACGGAACGGGCATGTTCGTCATGTCCGGGGCCGCGCCCAACGACCACTACACGCTTACTCGCCGCAAAGACATCAACTGGGGTCCCGGCGACTGGGACCCCGACCAGCGAGGGCTCCCGGACAAGGTCGTGATCCGGGTGATCCCGAACGAGACGACCTCCGCCAACCTGCTGCTCTCCGGGGAGATCAACGCCGCGGCGGTCAACGGCCCGGACAAGGAGCGGCTGCTGGCGCAGACGGTGTTCCACGACGACACCCAGATCTCGGTCGGTCAGCTCTGGTACAACCAGGCGGACGGGCGTCCAGGGCAGGAACCGGAGGTGCGCCGGGCGCTGACCCAGGCGCTGGACCTCAACCAGATCGGCCAGGTCCTCACCGGCGGCACGGGCAAGAAGTCGACCGGCATGGTCACCGTGGATCCGAAGCCCTGCACCGACGACACCGTCAGCGGCAACCTCCCCGAGCACGACACAGCGGCGGCCGCGAAGTCCCTGGAGGCCGCCGGCTGGGTGGCCGGCTCGGGCGGCGTCCGGGCCAAGGACGGGCGGAAGCTGAAACTGACCGTCCTCTACCCCACACAACTCGGTCCCACCGAGGCGGCCGCGGCCGAGCTGATCCAGAAGACCTGGGCCGAGCTCGGAGTCGACGTGACGCTGAAGGGCGTCGACAGCCCCGGGCTGAACACGGCCCTCTTCGACACCGGGGAGTGGGACGTCTCGATGGCACCGGTGGGGGCCAACCTCCCGAGCGTGGTGGTCGGGTTCGTCTCCGGCCCCGTGCCCCCCGGCGGGACGAACTTCGCGCACATCGACAACCAGAAGTACAGCGCGGCGGTCGCGAAGGCGGCCAACAAGGTCGGTGCCGAGGGCTGTCCGGAATGGGCGGAGGCGGAGAAGGCCCTCATCGACGACGTCGACGCGGTGCCGTACTACAACACGGTCGAACCGACCTTCGGCGCCGGAGCCGAGTTCCGCGTCGACGACGGCCTCGACCCCGCGTCCATCCGGATGTACAAGTGAGCGAGTCGACGACGACGGCGGCCGACGCAGGAACCCGCCCGCCGGCGATCGCACTCCCCGGGAGGTGGCGGGCCGGGGTCACCCGGATGTGGGGGAGCTCCTGGCGGACCTTCGTGCTGCGGCGCCTGGTGCATCTCGGGGTCTCCCTGTGGGTACTGGTCACGGCCGCGTTCGTGATGATCCACCTGGTGCCGGGCGACCCGGTACGGGCGGCGCTGGGCATTACGGCGCCCGAGGAACTGGTGAGTGCGCGCCGTGAGGCGCTCGGGCTGAACGATCCGATACTTGTCCAGTACGTGGACTACCTGCGTGGCCTGGCCGGTGGCGATCTCGGAACCTCGCTCACCAGCAACCTGCCGGTGTCGCAGGTGATCACCGACCGGTTCCCCGCGACGGCCGTGCTCGCCGTACTGGCACTGGGCGTGGCCGTGGCCGTCGCGCTGCCGGTCGGAGCCGGTATGGCGATCCTGACCCGTGGTGGCAGACGGCGTGGCGGCGAGCTGGCCTTCACCTCGACAAGCGTGTTCCTGGCCGCGATCCCGGAGTTCCTCCTGGCGGTCGGTCTCGTGTACGTCTTCGCCGTCCAGCTGATGTGGTTCCCGGTGGCCGGAAGAAGCGGCGCGGCTTCGTACGTACTTCCCGTGGCGGCGCTGGCCGTTGGCCCCGCGGCGGTCCTCGCGCGCATCCTGCGGGTCGAGATGCTCACGGTGCTCGGCCAGGACTACATCCGTACCGCACGCGCGAAGCGCCTGCCGCCTCGGCTCGTTCATCTGAGGCACGCGCTGCCGAACGCGCTGACGGCGACGCTGACCCTGGGCGGGCTGCTGCTGACGGCGATGGTGGCCGGGACGGTGCTGGTGGAGAACGTGTTCGCCTGGCCCGGACTGGGATCGACGATGGTCTCCTCGATCCTCCAACGGGACTATCCGGTGGTCCAGGGCATCGTGCTGCTGTACGGGGTGCTGGTGCTGCTGGTGACCTTGGTGGTCGACGTACTGCTCGCGGTGCTCGATCCCCGTTCGACGATCCGGGAGAGCTGATGGACAGGGAAACGGGACGCCGGCGGCCCGCATGGGTGGCCGTCGTTCGGACACCCGCGGGTGCGGCCGCGGGCGCGCTCATGGCCCTGCTGGTCGTACTGGCCGTCCTGGCGCCGGTCCTGTGGAGCGACAACGCGGAAGCCGTGAACAGCACCGCGATCAGCCAGAGCGCGTCGGCCGGCCACCCGCTGGGTACCGACGCGCTCGGGCGGGACATCCTGTACCGGGTACTCGTGGCGACCCGGTTGTCGCTCGGGCTCGCGCTCTCGGCCACCGTGATCGGCGTGGTCCTCGGGACGCTGCTGGGGGCGGCGCCCTCCGTACTGCCCCGGCGGATCGGGCGGCTGCTCACCGGCGCCGTGAACATCGCGGTCGCCGTCCCCGGACTGCTGCTGGCGCTGTTCGTCGCGGTCGTCGTCGGAGTGGGCACCATGGGCGCGGTCCTGGCGATCGGGTTCGCCATCGCGCCGGCGTTCGCACGCCTGGTCCACACGATGTCGGCGTCCGTGACGGGACGGGACTTCGTGGCCGCGGCCCGCGTAGCGGGGGTCGGGCGCGTGCGGCTGCTGGTTCGCCACGTGCTGCCGAACATCGCCGAGCCGCTGGTGGTCAACGCGACCGTCGCCGCGGGGACGGCACTGCTGTCCTTCGCAGGGTTGTCGTTCCTCGGGATCGGCGTACAGGCGCCGAGCTACGACTGGGGGCGACTGCTCGGCGAGGGACTCGACCGGATCTACCTCAACCCGGCGGCGGCCCTGGCACCCGGAGTGGCCGTGGTGATCGCCGGTCTGGCCTTCAACCTGTTCGGCGAGGTCGCCGCGGCCCAGCTCGGCATGCGCGCGACGTCGCACCGCGTCCCGAGGCGAGGCCGGGTGACCGCGGGCAAGTCGATCGGCGAGGCGGCACCGGCCGCGGCCGCCGGTCCGGAACAGCCGGTGCTGCTGGTGCGGAACCTGCGGGTGGCGTTCCCCGCCGAGTCAGGTTGGAACACTCCGGTACGGGGCGTCAGCTTCACCGTGGGAGCCGGGGAGGCCGTGGGTGTGGTCGGCGAGTCGGGTTCGGGCAAGAGCCTGACGGCACTGGCCGTGTCCCGGCTCATCGAGGCGCCGGGCGAGGTGACCGCCGACCGGCTGGAGTTCACCGGAGTGCCGCTGCTGGAGCGCCCCGAGCGTGCGCTTCGCGAACTGCTGGGCACGTCACTGGCGATGGTGTTCCAGGACCCCGCCACCTCGTTCAACCCGACCCGCCGGATCGGACGCCAGCTCGCCGAGGTCTCCGAGCAGCACCAGGGCCTGTCCCGGCGGCAGGCACACCAGCGCGCTGTGGACCGGCTACGGGCGGTCCGTGTCCCCGCCCCCGGGCGTCGCGCCCGGCAGTACCCGCACGAGTTCTCCGGCGGGATGAGGCAACGGGCCATGATCGCCACGGGCATGATGGGCGACCCGCGCCTCATCGTGGCCGACGAGCCGACGACGGCGCTCGACGTGACGGTCCAGCGGCAGGTGCTGAAGCAGCTCCAGCGGGTCCGCACCGAGACCGGCGCGGCAATCCTTCTGATCAGTCACGACATCGCCGTCGTCGCCCAGACGTGCGACCGCGTCCTGGTCATGTACGCCGGTCGCGTCGTCGAGGACCTGCCGGCCTTCGAGCTGCTGAACTCGGCCCGGCACCCCTACACACGAGCGTTGCTGGCCGCCACCCCTGACCTGGACGCCGACCGGGACCAGCCACTCGCGGTCATCCCCGGCCGGCCACCGCAGCCCGACGACGTACCGGCCGGATGCGCCTTCGCGGCACGCTGCGCGTTCGCGGACGACCGCTGTCGCGCGGAGGAACCCGCCCTGGCGGACACCGGTGAGGCGGGGCACGTGGCCTGCTGGCACCCAGTTGCGGTCTCCACGAACGTTCAAGCCCCCGGTGAGCGCACCCCAGCACACACCGGTCCGGAGGAAGTGTGAAAGAGCTACGCTTCGAGAAGCTCAGCGTCCACTACGGCGGCCGCCGCGGTGGCCTCACCGCAGTCGACGGGGTCACCCTGACCGTGCCACCCGGGCAGGTGGTCGGGCTGGTCGGCGAGTCGGGCTCGGGCAAGTCGTCCCTGGCCAAGGCGGCGGTCGGACTCTCTCCGGTCAGCGCCGGCCGGGTGCTGCTGGACGGCGCCGACGTACGCTGCCTGCCGAAGGGCCGCACGCCGTTGCAGATGGTCTTCCAGGACCCCTATTCCTCACTCGACCCGCGCATGACCGTCGGCGAGTCGATCGCCGAGGCCATGCCACGCGACGCGTACCGGCTCGCGTCGGAGCGACGCGAGGAGGTGGCCCGCCTGCTCGACCTGGTGAATCTGGATCCGGCCCTCGGCGGACTGCGGCCGTCCCGGATGTCCGGAGGACAACGTCAACGGGTCGGCCTGGCCCGTGCCCTGGCGGGCCGGCCGGACGTGGTCATCGCCGACGAGATCACGTCGGCGCTCGACGTGTCCGTGCAGGGCACGGTGCTCAACCTCGTTAAAGATCTCCAGCGACGGCTGAACCTGTCGATGCTCTTCATCTCGCACAATCTCGCGGTGGTGCGCTATGTAAGTGACGTCGTCGCGGTCATGTACCTCGGCCGGATCGTCGAGGTCGGACCGGTGGCGCAGGTTCTGGGCGATCCCCAGCACCCGTACACCCGGGATCTGCTGACCGCCTCGCCCTCGCTGCACGGCAGTGACCTGCTCGCTGACGACCCCGCGGCCACGGGCGACGAGCAGCCGGCCGATCCGCACGACCCCCCGGCCGGCTGCCGGTACCACCCCCGTTGTCCGCTGGGGCCGGCGGTCCACCCCAGGCGCACCATCTGCGTCACGACCGATCCCGGTTACGCCGCCGACGAAGGGGTGCACCAGGTCGCCTGTCACTTTCCGGGGGCCGACGCTGATCGCCGATGGCAGCGAGGTCCGACTTAAGGGGAGAGTGACTGCTCGGCCCAGATCGTCTTGCCGGTCGCTCCGTACCGGCTGCCCCAGCGTTGGCTGAGTTGAGCGACGAGGAAGAGCCCTCTGCCACCCTCATCGGTGTCCCGGGCGCGGCGTAGTCGCGGCTGGGTGTTGCTGGGGTCGCTGACCTCGCAGGTCAGTACGGCGTCACGGATAATTCGCAGCCCGACGGGGCCGCCGGCATAGCGCATGGCATTGGTCACCAACTCGCTGACGACGAGTTCGGTGGTGAACGCGATGTCGTCCAGCCCCCAGTCTTCCAGCTTGCGCTGGACCGCCGCTCGCGCTTCGGCGACGGCCGCGGGATCGGCCGGGAATTCCCAGTGGGAGACGGCATCCGGTTCGAGGGCCTTGATGCGAGTGAGCAAGAGAGCGGTGTCATCCGCGGCGGCCTTCTGTCGGCTGATCAGGCCACGGGCGGCTTCGTCCAGGGGAGCGTCCGAACGCTGGTACTCCGCGAGCCGGTCGCCCAGATACGCGATGGCTTGGTCGACGTCGACCTCGGCCTCCCGGTACCGCAGCAGGCCGTCCGTGTACAGAGCCAGGATGGAGCCCGGCTCCACATGGATGGTGGTCGTTTCGAACGGCAGTCCGCCCACGCCGAGGGGAGGTCCGGGCCGCAGCCGTATCGGAGAGGCGGCTCCACTCGGAGTCACGAGGAGAGGTGGCGGGTGCCCGGCGCTGGCCAGGGTGCACTGCTCGGTTATCGGGTCGTACAGGGCGAGCAGGCAAGTGGCGCCGATCATGTCGCCGTGCTCCGGGTCGGCTTCGGCGGCGAGACGTGTGACGAGTTCGTCGAGGCGGGTCAGAATCTCGTCGGGTGCCAGTTCCAGATCTGCCAGCGTCTGCACTGCGGTGCGCAGCCGTCCCATCGTGGCGGCGGAGTGCAGGCCGTGACCCGTCACGTCGCCGACGACCATCGCGACCCGCAGGGAAGGCAGGGGAATCGCGTCGAACCAGTCGCCGCCGATGTCGGCTCCCCCACCGGCGGGCTGGTAGACGCCGGCGGTGTCCACGGTGGTAGTCGTGATGGAACCCTTGGGGAGCAGGCGTCGCTGGAGTACCACTGAGGCGCGGTGCTCGCGCAGGTAGCGTCGGGCGTTGTCCACGCTGAGCGCGGCGTGCGCGGCGATCTCCGACAGCAGGCCCGCGTCCTCTTCGGTGAAGGGAGCCACGCCTTCGGTGCGCCAGACAGCGATGACGCCCAGCACCATGCCGCGTCCCACCATCGGCGCTATGGCGAGTGAATGGCCGCTGTCCGGGAGGATCAGGGAGATGATGGACGGGTCGGCCAGTGCTTGCTCCAGCGCGGCACGGTCGGTGATGACGGTCCGCCCTTCCAGAAGCCGGCGTATGCCCTGCGTCGTGGGGAGACGCGGAATCCTGTCTCCAGGCTGGAGGAGGGCGGAAGGCCACACGCCGTCGGCCGACCGCACTGCTGCCCGCCGCAGGTGAAGGTCACCTCCTCCGCTGTGGGACTTGGGCGGCTCGTCGCCTTCGAGGACTGCTTCGGCGAGATCGACGGATGCCATGGCGCCGAAGTCGGGTACGAGTAGACCGGCGACATCCTCGGCGGTCTGCGTCACGTCCAGGGAATGCCCGACGTTGACCGCGGCGGCGTGGTGGAGCCGAAGCCGCCGGTTGGCGAGCCACTGCGCTGTCGCGTCGGTCAGAAGGACGGCGACGCCCAGTGGATCGCTCTTACTGTCCGTGAGTCGTACGGCGGACACGGAAAGTGACCACTCCGCGTCCGGCTCAGTGAGAGAGCGAACGTGCTGTTCATGCGCTGCCTGGGGTATGCCGGTTCGCAGCACCGTCCGCAGTGCCGCTTCCGCGGCGGTGGCGTCCTCCGGGTTCATCGCCTCCTTGAGGCTGCTTCCGGCCGACAGGAAGTGATTCCACGCGTTGGCGTTGGCCTGTACGACGAGCAGGTCGTTGTCTCGTACAACGAATCCGATCTGGTCCTGCGCCAGGAGAGCGCGGTAGAGGGAAGTGCCCAGTTCCACCTCGTGCGCAAGTTCGCTGGCGGTGATGAGGACGAGCCGGTACGGCAGTCCCTGTAGTGGGACGGCGGAGAAGCTGACGTCAACAGGATCTCCCGAGCCGTGCCACATGCGTGCGGCGCCAACCCGCGAGATCTGCCCCGTCGGACGGGCGGCGAAGAGGGACTCGAAGGGACGGCCCAGGACGTCGGCTCCTTTGCGGTCCAGCAGCTCAGAGGCGGCCTGAGACCAGCCGACCACGGTCCCCTCCGTATCGATCACTGCGGCGGAAACGTCTGCCGGGATGCCGGCACGGTGATGCGGGGAGAAGGGTGCCATCCCGGGTCCTCTCGACCTGATCGGCATTTCATAACCCCTGCTACAGCCTACTTAATCAACGCATACGCCGCTTTCCAGGCCCTTCGGCGGTCCGGATGGGCCGCGCGAGCCTGAGGAAAGCGCAACGATTCTGTCGCGGCACTGGCGCTCGCCGGGACATCTGCCGGGCAGCCGACCACGTACCGGCGCCGTCCTGGAACACGAACCGGCCGCATTGGAGGACGTGGACCGTCAACTGGTCCACTTCCAGCAGGAGAAGCACCTCAGCGCCAAGGCGCTCAAGGAGCTGCCCGAGGGCCGCGCCTACCTGATGGTCCAGCTGACCGGCGACGCCCGGGAAGAGGTCGAGGACAGGGCACGCGCCCTGATCGAGGCGAAGCCGGACGGCGTGGACCACACCTGGTACGACGACCAGAAGCACGTGAGCGAGCTGTGGCAGGTGCGGGAGTCCGAGCTCGGGGCCACCGCGCACGTGCTCGGCAGGCCCGATACCTGGGAGGGCTGGAAGGGCTCGGCCGTGCCGGTGCACCGCCTCCGACTACCTGCGCGACCGTGGCGGCGGGCACTGCGAAGGCGTCGTGCCCGGTGACGAGCCGGGCCAGTTCGTCCGTCACGACGCGTGACGTGGCGGGTGATCCGTAGGTCCAGCCGATACCGGTCCTGTCGGCCGCAGCGGCCTCGACCAGGACCATGGTGGTGGAGTCCCAGGTCAAGGTGGCGTCGCCGCCGGGCAGATCGGTGGGCACCGTGTGGACCGACAGTGGAAAGACGGTCGACGACGGGCCCGCCGTCGACCGCGGGGTCGCTCTCCCGCCTCACCTGTTCTCTTCGGTGCTGTCGTGAGGTCCTGCGCCGGGACGGTCGCCGCGGTGCCGGCTGCCCGGCAGCATCTCCTGCACCTTGGCCTTGAGGCCCTGCCGGATCATGCCCTCCCGGTCGCTGTCGCCGTGCAGGACCGCCGAGGCGGCGGCCTCGATCTGATCCAGGGAGGCGTGCGGCGGGATGGGCGGTACGGCAGGGTCGGTACGGAAGTCGATGACGAAGGGCCGGTCCGCGGCGAGCGCCCGGTCCCAGGCCGCCTCCACGTGCTTCGGCTTCTCCACCCGGACCCCGTCCAGGCCCATGCGCTGGGCGAATTCCGCGTAGGGCAGGTCGGGCAGGTGCTGGGACTCCTCGAACTGCGGAGCGCCGGACATGGCGCGCATCTCCCAGGTGACCTGGTTGAGGTCGCCGTTGTTGAGCACCGCCACGATCAGCCTCGGGTCGGACCACTCGCGGTAGTACTTGGCGGCGGTGACCATCTCCATCATGCCGTTCATCTGCATGGCCCCGTCGCCGACCAGGGCGATCGCCGGCCGCTCCGGGTGAGCGAACTTCGCGCCGATGGCGTACGGCACACCGGGGCCCATGGTGGCCAGCGTGCCGGACAGGGAGCCCCGCATCCGTCCGCGCAGACGCAGGTGCCGGGCATACCAGTTGGCGGCCGAGCCGGAGTCGGCGCTGAGGATCACGTCCTCGGGCAGCTTGCCGTCCAGGGCGTGGACGACGTACTCGGGGTTGAGGGGGTCGGCGCTGACGGAGGCCCGCCGCTGCATCACCTCCCACCAGCGTGAGACGTTCTTCTCGATGCCGTCACGCCACTCGCGGTTCTCCTTGCGGTGCAGCCGGGGAAGCAGCCGCTGCAGCGTCTCGCGGGCGTCGCCGACGAGATTGACCTCGAAGGGATAGCGCAGGCCGATCATGTGCGGGTCGATGTCGATCTGCACCGCCCGGGCCTGGTCCAGCTCCGGCATGAACTGCGTGTACGGGAAGCTGGAGCCGATCATCAACAGCGTGTCGCACTCCTGCATCAGCTCGTACGAGGGACGGGTGCCCAGTAGACCGATGGAGCCGGTGACGTAGGGCAGGTCGTCCGGGAGCGCGTCCTTGCCCAGCAGCGCCTTGGCGACCCCCGCGCCGAGCACGTCGGCCAGCTGCTCGACCTCGGCGCGCGCTCCACGGGCACCCTGACCGATCAGGACCGCGACCTTCTCACCGGCGTTCAGCACGTCCGCGGCCCTGCGGAGGTCCTCGTCGGCCGGGACCGGGGCGTACCGGCCCAGGCCGAGGCTGGAGGGAACCATCTTGAAGTCGTGGGTGGGCGGGTCGTAGTCCAGCTCCTGGACATCGGCCGGAAGGATGATCGCGGTGACGGTCCGCTTGGCGTACGCCGTGCGAAAGGCCCGGTCGATGAGGTTCGGCAGCTGCTCGGGCACCATCGCCGTCTCACAGAAGTCGGAGGCGACGTCCTTGTACAGGCTCGCGAGGTCCACTTCCTGCTGATACGAACCGCCCATGGCGCTGCGGTTGGTCTGCCCCACCAGCGCCACTACCGGCACGTGGTCGAGTTTCGCGTCGTAGAGCCCGTTCAGCAGATGAATCGCGCCCGGACCGGAGGTGGCCGCGCACACCCCCACCCTGCCGGAGAACTTGGCGTAGCCGACGGCCTGGAAGGCCGCCATCTCCTCGTGCCGGGCCTGCACGAACTTCGGCTTGTTGTCCGCCCGTCCCCAAGCCGCCAGCAGGCCGTTGATGCCGTCACCCGCATAGGCGAAGACATGGTCGACATCCCAGTCGCGCAGCCGCTGGAGGACGTAGTCGGACACCTTCGTGCTGGCCATGCGGCTCGCTCCCTCACTGATCCCTCTGGTACGTGCGACAGCACCCCGACTCCCGGTGCGCGCCATGCACCGGGATCCCGGGGGCAGACCGTTTCATGGGTAACCGAGCGGGTGAGCGGGAAACGTTGTTCTCGCGACCATGCGTTCGGCGCTGGTTTCAAGCCTGAGGCCGACTCCGGGTGCTGAGGTCATGCGGGCGGTCCGCCTCCACGGTGGACGTCGCCTCGATGTCGAGGACCTTTCACGGTGGCCGGTTCTGTTGGCGCTCGCGGCTGCGGGCGGTTTTGCCCTGCTGCACGGTCCGCCCGGATCTGCTGCGGCGCCCGGGCTCCGACGAGGCCTTCTTCGCAGCGCGTCCGGTGGACTCCGTAACGTCGCCCGAGTCCCGTCCCGAGACTGCTTTCGTGGCCTCGGCGGCGGCTCCCCTGGTCTCTTCGACGACTTCACCGGTGCCTTCGCCCACATCCCGGACCGCTTCTCCGACGCCTTCCCCCAATGCGCCGGCGGCCTTCGCCGCGCCACTTCCCAGGCTTCCAGCCGCGGAATCGAGGCCGGACGTCAGCTGCTCCATGATCTCTGGGTTGTGGTCGATGGTGGACAGAACCCTGCCGACGATCTCGGCGACATTGTCGAGCCGGACTTTGAGCAGGGCCTGGGCCTCCACGCCCTTGATGTCGAGTTCCACGCGGCCGAGTGAGACGTCGGCACCGACGTTGAGCTTGAGGAGGTCCAGCACCTCTGCCCGCAGGGAAACCCTGGCCTGCAGGTCCTCGACGTGCAGGTTGAGTTCCTCGACGTGAAGCTGCGTCACGTCGAGGAGCACGTCCGGGTCACCAGTCCTGTCGACGGACGCGTCTGCAAGGGGCTCGGTGACTTCCTCCCCATCCTCCCAGTCCGCCTCAAACGCCTCCTCCTCGCCTGTCTCTCCACTCATAGAACCGCTCCCTCGTCAGGGGCTGTCTCCTCGCCGGCCCGGCGCCGTTCTCTGATCGCCCATGCACAAGCCGTCGCTGCCAGGGCGGCGGCGACGGCGTCCTCCGCCGCGGCAGCTGCCGGGTCGGAACCCACCCCGCGCCGGCCCGCCGTACGCCACCGCTCTCCGGCGAGTGCCGCCACCAGTGATGCCGCCGTACCCGCCGCGACGTCGGCGACCGGAAAACCGTTGCGAGCACGGTCTCCGGACAGGACCGCTCCCGTCAGGGCACCGAAGAGCAGACGCGGCGCCAGGCCGGCGGGGGAGAGGCGGCTCGGGGTGCTCGGTGACTTGTCGGCCACGAACTCGCTCGCCGCGCCGGCCAGTGTGATGACCCTTACCCATGGCCGGGCGAGGTGGGGTGCGGTGCCCGACAGTGAGTGCGGCGCCCACGACAACGCCGCCAGACCCCAGGTGCTGCGCAACCCGGTGGCCGCGCCGATCAAGCCGACCCGGGCCAGGGCGCCCGTGGAGGCCGTCACCGCCGCTGCTCCGCGGCAGTGATGACGCCGTAGGTGACCAGGCCGTAGACGAGGTGCGGGACGGCGTCGGAAGCCCAGTCGCGAGCCGACCAGGTGCGGGGATCGCTCACGCCGAGGCCGGCGATGGGCGCATCGGTGAGCCCCATCGCCCACGCCCCGGTGAGCAGTCCGCCCAGCCACACGGGCATCCGGACGCCCACCCGGCGCAGCAGCGACACGCCGGCGCCCGTTCCGGTACCGACGGCGATACCCGACAACGCTCCCAGCCCGGTGAGCCGGCTGTCCCTGGCGCTGGTCCGGGGAACCGGGTGCCCGACGCGGGTGGCGATCCGGTCGACCACGGCTTCCGGAACGCTGCTGGCCGGCCTGCCCCGCAGCGCCATGTCCGCGTAAGTCACGGCGTTGAGCGCGGTGGTGCCAGCCGCCCCCGCGGCGCAGCCGCGCACGATGCTTGTGATCATGCGGGACCGGGTTCCATGAGCGGTGATGCGTAAACCAGGACAGACCTGCGTGAACTGGATCAAGCCCTGCTCGGCGTACCGGAAGATCTGCATCGTGTGGGTGGGCGGCGCGTAGTGCGGGATGGTCTTCTGCTCCACGTTCCACACTCGCGCGAGGCCGGAGACATGCATGCGCGTCGTTCTGGCAGTTGCGAAAACCGGGCAGGTCGCCGTCGGCGCCGCACTCGCGCGTGTTCTGGGCGGTGGGCTGGCCGTTCATCTGGAGAACGCCGGCCCCCGGGCAGCCCAGCAGGTGCGGGTTGTTGACCTGCACGGCTGCGGCGGTGGCCTGGTGGGACTGGTAGACACCCTGGAGGACGGTGGACAGCAACGCGTCGGCGTGGCCGACGAGTTCGGCCGCCTACTCGATCCGGGTGGTCGGAAGATCGCAGATGTCCGCGGCCCACTCGGGCGTGCAGTCGGCGACCCGGGCGGCCGGCTCGTCGAAGCCGACGGTGCGCGCGGCGAGGAAGTCGTGATCGACCCGGTCGTGCCGGATCGTCTCGTGGAGCAGGGCGACGTTGGTACCGCCGCGCGGCGCGAGGTGCACGGCGGCGCGCTCGGCGACCCGGGTGGGCCGTGGATCCACGCACAGCAGGCGCGGCGGATCGGCCCGTCCAGACGGTCCAGCACCCGCATCCACTGTACGGGCTGTGTCTCGGCGATGTTGTGGCCGAACAGCGCGATCACGTCGGCGTGGTCGATGTCGTCGTAACTGCCGGGCCGGCCGTCGGAGCCGAAACGTCTCCTTCAGCGCCTCCCCGGCCGTGGCCGTGCACATGCGTGTGTTGCCATCGAGATGGTTGCTGCCGACGCCGCACCGGGCGAGCACGGCGAGGGTGTCGTACTCATCGAGGAACAGCTGCCCCGAGGAGTAGAAACCGATCGAGCCCGGACCCCGTGCGTCGAGCAGCTCACGGGAGCGGGTGGCCACCAGGCCCATCGCGGTGTCCCAGTCCGTCTCCACCAGCCGCTCGTCCCGCCGGACCAGGGGACGGGTCAGCCGGTTCCCGAAGGCACCCGCCTGCCAGCCGAACAGGTCCTTCGGGCCGGGCCGGCCCCGGTTGACCCGGTCCACCTCCCGGCCCCGCACCCCCACCCTCCGGCCGTCGGCCACCGCGATGTCCATGGCGTCGCCGTCGGAGTGCAGGATCGATGCCGACTGCACCCACCGCCGCACAGCCGCAGGGTCCGTCCCGTCCGCGAGGAAGGCGTCCACCCGCCTCGGTGTCGGCCGCCGGGTACCCCGTCCGGAGCCGGACCACGCCGGCCGAACGGGGCCGCTGGGGCCAAGGTGGGGTGCGCCGGCGCCGGCGTACTGTGGTGCGTCGCCGTTCATGCCGCGTACGATGGTGCCGCGTCCCAGACCCCGGCGCTCATGCCGACCGGCGGCGTCGGCCTCGGGTGGCAGACCGCCTCTTCCCTTGCGGCTAGGGCGATCTTCGGCCAGGCCACGCCGGTCCCTCGACATGGTCACTGCTCACTTCTTCGAGCGCGCCCGCACCCGTGCACCCTTCGAGGTCGCACTGGTACGGGTCCGGGAACCGAGGCGCCGTGCCGAATGTGCTTACGATAAGGATGTACCGGTGCAATGGCCGGGTGACAGTGTCCCTGGAGGGAGACATCGACCTGTCCACCGCTCCCGCCGTCCGCACCGCGCTGGCCGGGTGCCGTGACCGCGAGGTGACGGACATCGACGTCGATCTCACGGCGGTCGGGTTCTGCGACGCCAGCGGGCTGCACGCGTTCCTCGCCGCCTCCGAGCGCCTGGCCGCGGCGAAGGGGTGCCTGCGCCTGCACCATCCCGCCCCGGCCGTACGGCGGCTCCTGGATCTCACCGGCACGGGGTTCCTCCTGGCGGACGGGCGTCTGCGCGTCGAGCCGCCGGACCCCGACTCCTCCCAGCCTTCCAGCGGAGCCGCATGATCAGTGACCGCATGGCTGAGATCCTGCCGCTGCTCCGGACCGGCCCGTGGGCGGAGGCGACGGCCAGTGCGGCCGCGCTGCTCGCCGTGGACGGGATCGCGGTCAGCGCGGGCAGCGGGTCGGGGGAAACCGAGGTCATCTGGTCCTCGGACGGTGCCTCGCGCGGCTTCGAGGATCTGCAACTCGTGCTCGGGCTCGGCCCGGGGCCGGACTGCCTGGCCGGCGGCATCCCGGTGCGGGTTCCGGACCTGGCCCGGGTACGAGAGGACCGCTGGCCCGCCCTCCTGATGGAGGCCTCCGCCCTGAACGTGAAGGCGGTGTTCTGCTTTCCCCTGCGCATCGGCGCCATCACCCTGGGTGTACTGACACTGGTCAGGACGACTCCCGGGCGCATGTCGCCGGTGCAGGGCGACGACGTCACCGTACTGACCGGCGTCCTGACCGAACGGGTTCTGGAACTCGGCGATCCGCGGCTGTCGTCGCCGGAGAACCAGGCATCGGCCGCCCAGGTACTCCCTCAGGCGGTCGTCCACCAGGCGACCGGCATGGTCAGCGTCCAGCTTGCCGTACCGCTGGCCGAAGCACTGCTGCGGCTGCGCGCCCACGCCTACAGCAACAGTCGCACCCTTACCGAAACAGCCCGGGACATCGTGGACCGACGACTGCGGCTCGACCCCGAGCCGCCCCCGACGAACCGCAGCGACGACCCAGACGAGGACTGATCTCCATGACAACCCGCGAAGCGCAGCTCACCGAGGTCTTCGTCGAGGTGGCCGACTCCCTGACCGACGACTTCGACGTCATCGACTTCCTGCAGAAACTCTCCGTACGCTGCATGGAGTTGCTGGACGCCGCCGCCGTCGGCATCCTGCTCGCGGACAACAACGGCGGACTCCATGTCCTGGCCGCCTCCGACGAGGACGCCCGGCTCCTGGAGCTCTTCGCCCTCCAGCACGACGAGGGCCCATGCGTCGACTGCTACAACGACGGCCTGCCGCGCATCAACATCGCCCTCACCACCCCGGCCGCCCACACCATGTGGCCCCAGTTCGCCCGCGCCACCCAGGACACCGGGTTCCTCGTCACCAATGCCCTGCCCATGCGGCTGCGCGGGCGGGTCATCGGCGCGCTGAGCCTCTTCCAGACCGTGGGCGAGCCCCTGGCCGACGAGGATCTCACCCTCGCCCAGGCCCTGGCGGACGTGGCCACCATCGCCATACTCCAGCAGCGCACGCTCGCACACAGTGAAGCCGAGCGCGACCAGCTGCAGTATGCCCTCAACAGCCGCATCGTCATCGAACAGGTCAAGGGCGTCCTCGCCGAACGCTGGCAGATCTCCATCGACGAGGCGTTCGGAATCTTCCGCGCGTACGCACGCGCTCACAACCGCAAGCTGTCCGACCTGGCCCGGGACATCGCGGAGGGCACACAGGACACCGACTCGCTCCGCGACTTCGCCGCGCGGACACGAGGAACAGGCACCTGACCTCTGGCGAGCGCCGCGCGCCTACGCGGCGGTCTCGGGGCGGCGCAGAGGCGCCCCGGTCTGATGCAGACTGCGCAGCGCCTGCCGGTAGGAGGCGATCAAGCCGGTCTCCAGGTAGGCCACGCCCAGTTCCTCGCAGTAGCGACGGACGATGACCCGCGCCTTGCGCAGGTTGGGGCTCGGCATGCTCGGGAAGAGGTGGTGCTCGATCTGGTGGTTCAGGCCGCCCAGCGCGACGTCGGTGAACCAGCCGCCGCGTACGTTGCGGGAGGTGAGGACCTGGCGGCGCAGGAAGTCGGGGCGGTCCTCGCCGGAAAGGATCGGCATGCCCTTGTGGTTGGGGGCGAAGATCGACCCCAGGTACACCCCGAACAGGCCCTGGTGGACGGCGAGGAAGGCGATCGCCATGCCGGGCGGCAGGACCAGGAACAACGCGGCGAGGTAGGCGCCGAAGTGCCCGAGGAGCATGGTGCCCTCCGTGACCCGGTTCCTCAGTGAGCGGTCCGCCAGCGCCCTGACGCCCGCCACGTGAAGGTTGAAGCCCTCCAGCGTGAGGAGGGGGAAGAACAGGTAGGCCTGCGCGCGGCCGATCAACCGGGGTAGCCCCTTGGCAGCGCCGGCCTGGTCCTGCGTCCACACGAGGATGTCGGGCGCGATGTCCGGATCGAGCTGCTCGTGATTGGGATTGGCGTGGTGCCGGGTGTGCTTGTCCTGCCACCAGCCGTAGCCCATGCCGACTCCGGCGTTCCCGGCCACGCGCCCGGCCCGCTCGCTCGCCCGGCGCAGCCGGAACACCTGGCGGTGGGCTATGTCGTGGGCCAGCAGCGCCACCTGCCCGAAGGCCACGGCGAGCAGTGCCGCGATCGCCAGCGTCCACCAGCTGGAGCCGACCAGGACGAAGAGGACCCAGGCGCCCGCGTACAGAGCGGCCACGGCGATGATGCGGGCGGTGTAGTAGCCGGGTCGGCGGCGCATCAGGCCGCTGTCGGCGATCTTCTTCGACAATCGGGCGAAGTCACTGCCGGTGCTCCGCGCAGGACGATCAGAGGTCTTCACAGTCACGGATGTGACCCTTTCGGTGGATGGCACCCGGGGCGCTCCGCCCCGGGGTTCACTCCACGCAGCCGTACGGCGGGGTCACGGCCGAGGCGCCTTCGGCGGAAGACGCTCTTCAAGGTTGCGGGGAACGTTGGTGCCGCCATCGGGTACCCGCAATCGGGCCCCCGGCACATCCACCGTCGAATTCCGGCCGCGCCCGCCGGCTGATCAGACGCTACGGATCCTCTTTCGGTGAGGTCAGGAGCTCGTCAGGAGCTCTTGCCCTTCTTGCGCAGGGCGCCGGGCTTGTGTACGGCGGAGCGACCGGACTTGTCGCTTTCCACTTCGTACTGCGGTTCGTCCCGGGAGGCGTCCACGCTGCGCCCGGCCGCACGGGTGCGACTGGCGATCTTCTTCTTGACCCTGCCGGTAATGTCGTGGCCGTGGCTCTTCCACGACACCTTGTCGCCCTTGTCCAGGTCGTCCTTCTTCGACACAACGTTCTCCACTCGTCGGCGCGACCCCGTATCCCAGCATCCGACATGTGACGTGCGCCTGCACCCTGTGAGGTGGCGAGCGAAGAAGAGGCCAGCAGGTGTTTCAGTAGCCGTTGGGCGTGAGGACGTCGACGTAGATGGGGTCGGGCTCGGTGCCGCCGAGGGTGACGGTGTCGTACTTGACGCTTGCGGTCAGGTTCGCCCTGCCGTCAGGAGCGACGGACGCGGAGGCAGGAGCGCCGAGGACGCCTGCGAGAGCGGCGGCGGCCGCGACCGTGGCGATGGCGGTGAGCCGGCTGCGGTGCGAGGAGGTGGGCATGCGCTCTCCTTCGGGACGGGGCTGGCTCGGCCAGCCGTACCTGCCGCGTCTGTGACGCAGTACGTCGAGGACTTCCTGGTGGGGCAGGGCCGGTACGTGCTGTCCGTCCCGGCCGGTCATGGAGGCGTTGCAGATCAGCGCGTCGGCGACGGCTTCCTCGAATGCCGACGAGGCGGGAAGCGGTGCCCGTGCCGCTCTTCAAGCCGTAGCAGCACATGCCGGTTCCGCCGCCGGTCGAGCCGTGCAGGAAGGGACCTGACCTGGCGGCGTCGAAGGCATGCCGGGCGGTGGCAGGTGCCGATGGTGTGGGCGTTGCTGAGCAGGACGCCGGGGACGTCGGGCAGGGCGTTGAGAGCGCCCGGTGTCCCGTCGCACGGGAGGCTCAACTCCCATGCTCTGACCGTGCACTGGTCCACCCGCTCTCCGTTCCGCGTTCCGCGTTCCGCGTTCCGCGTTCCGCGTTCCGCGATTCTTCGGATGGTACGACAAAGGACGTAGAGGTGGGTCGCGTACACGTCAAGAAGGGTCGGGGTGGGTAGCATCGTGCTGTTCCAGCCCGGTGGCGCGGATGAGGATGATCAGTGGCCCGCCCGAAACAACAGGACTCCAGGCGCGAGGACTTGCTGCACGCGGCCCGTGCCGCGATTCTCCAGCGCGGCCTGCAGGCCACCCGTGTACGGGACGTCGCCGACCAGGCGGGCGTTGCCGCAGGCACGGTGACTTACTACTTCCGTGAGCTGGACGTGCTGTTCGACCTCGTGTTCGCCGAGGCCGTCGAGCGATTCTGCACGGCCCGCGAACGGGATGCCGACGCCCGGTCCGATCCGCGTGACCAGCTTGCCGCCGTACTGCGCTCCGGGCTGCCGACCGGACCGGGGGACGAGTTGTGCTGCTTGCTGTACGAGTTCTCCCCCCAGGCGCGGCAGCGCCCCTCGGACGCCCGGCTGCGCAGGGAACTCTACGGCCGCCAGGTCGCTCTGTACGTACGAGTGCTGACGGCAGGGGCCGAAGCCGGACGGTTTCGCCTCCAACGGCCGGCCGACGAGATCGCCGCGAACCTCGTCGCTCTGGAGGACGCCTACGGCTATCACGTCATCGCTCAGATGTTCATGACCAGAGACCAGGCGGAGAAGCACCTGTTCGGCTACGCCTCGCTGTCGGTGGCGGACCCCTCGATGGCGCTCTGACTCATCGCGCGTTCCGCTCATTCTGCGCCTCGATGGCTTCGACGTCGGCGATCCTGCCCCGGAGCATGAGGTCCATCACGGCCATGTAGCGCTGGGCGCGCGGCCGGCCGAGTACGAAGGGGTTGACCACGTCCGGCTGCTGCCGCAGCTGCTCGGCACGCTGGAGCCCGTGGTCGTTGGGGTGGTTGGAGAGTTCTACGTCCACGCCCGCCGCGCGCATCCGTGCCCGGAAGGATCGGATGGACGACCGGTAGGTCCGAAGTTCGGTGAGGCTCGCGGGCGGATTCGTGCCGCCCCACAGCATCGCCGTATGACGCATGCGTCCCGCTCGCAAGGGGATGATCGGCGAGACGGTGCCTGCCGTATGGCCCGGCGTGTGGTGCAGCCGGATGCCGGTGCCTCCGAGTGTGAGGCACTGGCCGTCCGCGATCTCCAAGTCGCGCGCGGGAGCGTGGTCCGGGTCGGCACGGGCGACGAGATCCCAGTCGGCCGGCGTCATCAGCACGCGTGCGCCGTATCGGTCGGCGAGGTACTGGGCGCCGCCGAAGTGGTCGTCATGGCCATGGGTGACGACGACGTACCTGATGGTCTCCGGAACGGCCCCCACCTCCCGCAGCCCGCCCACGACGACGGCCTCGGCCTCCGCGGGGGAGGTGAGCGCGTCGATCAGGACGATGCCCTCCACGGTGAGCACGGCCGTGGCCGACACCCAACCCGCGCTCAGCATGACCAGGTTGTCGAAGAGTTTGACCGGCGCCGGTGAGGGCGGTCGGGGAAGTTCGACACCGGGCGTCAGGGCCCGGGCGAGGGCGAGGAGGACCGGGTCGCTGCCGGCCAGCGCCCGAGCCCGGTCGTAGTAGACCTGCCCGCCCCCTTCGGCAGTGGCGGCAGCCGAAGCAGCGCCGGGCGCACCGGCACCGGCAATCAGACCGACCGCGGCAACCCGGGCGAACGAACGCCTGGTGAAGCCTACTGCTGATTCGCCGGAAGACGATGACGATCACATGGGCTCTCCTTGCTCTCGAGCAGGATGTCCGATCACGCGGATGGTGGGAGCTGCTCGCGCACCCACTCCGGAGCCGGGTTGGTGTGCGGGCGGCCCGCCACGACGACGGTCGGCACGGTCTCGTTGCCGTCGTTGGCATCCCGCACCGCCGCGGCTGCCGCCGGGTCGCGCCAGATGTTGACCCAGTGCAACCGGCGGCCGCTGCGGCCCAGCCGAAAGCGCAGTCGTATGCAGTACTTGCAGCCCGGCCGCCAGTAGACGACCGGCCGGCCGTCGACCGCGGCGCGGCGTTGTGCCTCGCGCGCACCGATCGACCTCGGGAAGATCAGGGGCGAGTGCACGCCGGCGAGCGCCAAGAACACCAGCAGGAATGTCGCGGCAGTCCCGGGGGCGGGGCCTCCCTTGACGGCCAGTCGGGTCGCGACGGCTGAGCCGCAGAGCACAAACACCATCGGCAGGATCCAAGCGCGCATCATGATGACGCAGGCTATCGCTGTGCCGGACTGTCCAGGAGCCACCTACTCACCTTGAGGAGGTAAGTGCCGTCCGCCTGACAGTGGTAGTGCTCATTGCCGGGTGTAGGTGGCGTAGACGACGATGTTGTCCGCGTATCGGCGTTCGGCGGTGGAGTAGTCGCCGGCGCAGGTGATGAGGCGCAGACCCGCGTGGTCGAGGTTGCCGTAGACGTCGACGGTGGGGAACTCGTCCTTGGGGTACTGCTCGACGCGGTCCACGGTGAAGGTCGCGGTGCGGCCGTCCTGCCGGTCGACGGTGACGGTGTCGCCGGGCTTGAGGTCGGCGAGACGGTAGAAGACCGACCGTTCGCCGTCCCAGGTGACGTGTCCGGCGATGACGGCGGGACCTTGCTGGCCCGGTGCGGGCCCCGGTTCGTACCAGCCTGCCAGGTCGGGATCGCGCGGTGTCTGCATCACGCCGTCCCGGTCGAGGCCCAGCTCCTCCAGCGTGGAGGAGACGCCGATCGCGGGAATGCTCACCTTCGTGGGCGTGGACCGGTCCAGGGCGGCGGCCGCCTGGTCGTGACCCGGGTCGTGCCGGTGCTGTTCCGGCTCGGAGCTGCCGGTCGAGCCAGCCCGCGGCCCGGCCGGTGCGGTGACCGACGGGGCCGCAGGTGTGGTGCGGGACTCGTCGCCGTCGCGCATGAGGCCGATGGCCAGGACCGCGGACGAAAGTACCGCGATCGCGGCGACGGCGACGAGCAGCAGGCTCCGTCGGGAAAGCCGTTGGTTCATGGGAGGTACCGGTCAGCGCTCACCGGCGCGGCGCCACACGACCACCGCTCCCACGGCGGCCGCCATCAGGCCGGCTCCACCGAGGGCCACCAGCTGCCCGTTGTCGCCACCGTCGGCCGCGGCGGTTCCGGTCTCGACGCCGCCCTCGGGCATCTCGCCGATGGAGGCGCCGTGCACCATGCCGCAGTTGGCGGGGGCGGTGGCTTCCAGGGGGAGCTTCGGGTCGAGTTCGCTCTTGCCGGCGTCCGCGTCGTACTTCCCGTTGTCGTTGGCGTCGATGCCGTGCTGGACGATGTGCAGGTCCTTGAAGTGGTCGGCGACGGCCTGCGAGACGGTGAGGGTGCGCTCGTAGGAGAGCTTGCCGTCCTTGTCCGCGGTGGGCATGCGGTCGACCGCGAGGCCGCTGTCCTTGCTGGTGTCCCCGCTGGTGGTCAGCGAGATGTTGATGTCGCCGTAGGCAGGCAGGCCTTCCACGGTGGAGACGATCTTGTCGCCGTTCTTGTCGGCGCTCGCGTCGGGGCAGTGGAAGTCCATGCCCTTGGTGGAACCGTGGATGTGCTGGGCGTGCGGAGCTCCGGGTACCAGGCCCTCGGCCTGGATCTTCACCGTGAGTTCGGTGCCTTCCAGGCTGACCATGGCGGTGCCGCTGGCGCCCGAGTCGTTCAGCTGCTCGAGGTTGATCTGGTACGCCTGGCTGTCGGCGGCCAGTGCCGGGGTGGCGGCCGAGAGGGCTACGGCCGCGGGCAGTGCGGTGAGTGCGGCTATTCGTGCGATCCGTCGGTTCCTCATACGGTGATTCCTTCCTCACAGCCCACCGATGAGGGTGGACGGTTGTGGAGCGGCGCCCGGTACCGGGCGCCGGGCGCACGCTGTTGACGGGAATCCGGAGCGAGCAGGGGGGCCGGATTGGTTTCGGACGACACTCGAAGGAACCACCCCGGCCGCGGTGCGACGACCTGGCACTCGGCCGGACGGGCGGTATTTGCCGTAGAGGCCAGTCCGCCGGGTGTGCGGGGACGGATCTGTTGCAGAGCCTCGGCATTCCTGACCGAGGACTGCTGAAAGGGAAGAAGTAGATGCGCACATGTACGGTCGCGGTCGCCGGGGTGGTTCTCGCCGCTGTGTGTGCCGCCCCGGCACTCGCAGCCCCCACCGCGCCCGCCGACTCCGGCGACAAGGGGCTGACCGCATTCGGTCTGACCAAGGAGCAGCGTCTCGTCGAATTCGACGCCGACAAGCCGGAGGACTGTCGGGAGAAAAGAAGCTCGTCGGCATCGACTTCCGGGTACAGAACGAGCGACTGTACGGCGTCGGAGACAAGGGCGGCGTCTATACCCTCAACACGATGAACACGAAGGCGAGGAAGGTCTCGCAGCTGACAGTCGCGCTCTCCGGCACGGCGTTCGGCGTGGACCTCAACCCGGCCGCCAACCGGCTGCGGGTCATCTCCGACACGGGCCAGAACCTGCGGCACAACATCGACGACCCTGTTCGACCTCGACACGATGGCCGACCGGATCTCGCTGCAGTCCCCGGCCGACGCCGGCGCGCTCGCCCCCACCGGCAACTCGGCGTCAACGCGGGTCTCGACGCCGGCTTCGACGTCTACTACAAGCCGGCCACCGGCATGAACCACGGCTTCGCCGCCATCGGTTCCGCCGGGGCCTACCACCTGTATGGGGTGAACCTCCTGAACGGCAAGGCCACCGACATGGGCGCCTTCCCGAAGAAGTACCAGGTGACCGACCTGGCGCTGCCCATCGACCAGCGATAGCTCCACTGCGGAGTTGCCGGACACCGCAGGGACGGGCGAAGCGAAGCGACGAGCCTTCGTGCGCGCCGCCCACTGCCCGCGGCGTCCGGCCTGCGCCCGTTGCGTGAACCCGACGGCCACGACGGGTCGGACGAGGTCGGCAGGATTGCCCCGGGGCCATTGCCGGAAGCCGCGTTTACGCGTCCGGCGCGGCTGTGGCAGCCTCGGCCGTCGGATGGCAGGAACGTTCGACGGACGGCGGACGGCATGGGTGGTGGGGCAGCACGCGTGAGCAATGTCGTGCGAGGCAAGTCGGCCCGGTTGTCTGGTCGGCCGATCCGCCACAGCCGGACCGGACCGTTGCCCTCGACGGGGAAGCGGGCGCCACTCTGCCTCGCGGTCGTGTCGCTGTTGTCGAGTGCGGCGTGCACATCGCAGGCCGACCCGGTGCCGAGCGTCAGCGCGAGTATTGATGTCGGCCGCCCGACGGCCCTCGCGGACGAACCCCTGCGCATCCGGGTGGGCGGACTGCACCCCGGCGAGCAGGTGGCGGTGACCTCGCGTGCCGTCGACCGTGAGGGCTTGAGCTGGTCGGCGCAGGCCCGGTTCACGGCCGACGGGAACGGCATGGTCGAGCTCACGCGGCAGAAACCCGTCTCGGGCACATACGACCGGGTCGACGGAATGGGCTTGTTCTGGTCGATGCGGCCGCACGAAGGTGAGGCGGACGAGAGTTGGTTCCTCCCGGACACTCCCGTGCGCGAGCCCCCACACGAGGTACGGATTGCGGTGCGCGCCGGGAATCGTGAGATCGCCCACCGGACGGTGGTGCGTCAGTGGCGCGCCGAGGGTGTGCGCCACCGCGAACTCTCCGTCGCCTACGACGGGTTGGACGCCGTCCTCTTCCTCCCGCGGCCCGGCGCACCCCGCGCGGCACCGGTTCTGCTGATAGGCGGCTCGGAGGGCGGCCGCAGTCTCGACCGCGAGGCCGCACCGCTGGCCTCCCGCGGCCATCCTGCCCTCTCCGTTCGCTACTTCGGCTGCCCGGGACGCCCGGATCGACTGCGCGACATCGACCTGGAGTACTTCGTGCGGGCCGCGCGCCTGCTCACCTCCCAGACCGGCGCGGCACCGGACCGGCTCGCCGTACTGGGCGCCTCGCGGGGCAGCGAGGCCGCTCAGCTGCTGGCCCAGTACCACCCCACTCTGGTGCGGGATGCCGTGGCGATGGCACCCGTCACCCGCACACACTTCCCGCAGGCGGGATCGGAGGCGGACACCGCGAGTTGGAGGAGTGCGGGTCGGCTCGTCCTGCTCGAGCGGATCCCGCTGGACCGCGTGCGCGGAACGGTGTTGGCCGTGGCCGGCCGCAAGGACCGGCTCTGGCTCTCCGCCGACGCGGCCGAGAGCATCGCCCAGCGCATCAAAGCCACCGGCAGCCGCCACCGAGCACTGATCTACGACGGGGCGGGGCATGGCGTCGCAGGCGTCCCCTACCTGGCCTCCGGCAGATACCTCCAAGCCCCCGGGGCAAAGGAATGGACAGACCTGGGCGGGACACAGGCCGACGACGCCCACGCGAAGGCCGACAGCTGGCCGCGCGTACTGGACCTGCTCGACCGCTGAGCGCGCTCCACCAAGATCACGTGGACGGCTGACCCCTGGGCGGAGGGGCGGGTGACCACGTTGATGTTGAACGAGGTCGGCGTGCGCTCCCCACGTGCGTGTCACGGTGGCGGCGTACGGACCCTCGCCTGTGCGCAGCAGCGGTGTCATGATGGTGAGTTATGGCTGAGGGGGACAGTGTGGTGACGCGCGGTATCCGCATCCGGCTGGACGGGACCGAGAGGGCGACTGACATCGTCGCCCTGCACAAATGGTTGGAACGGGAGAAACCGCTCGCCGACCTGGCCCGGAGCGACCAGCTCCGCATCGCCGAACAGAGCCGGACCGACGAGGCCGGCACCCCTATGGGCACCGGCATGGACATCGTCGTGGCGGTGCTCGGGGGCGCCGCGGGCGCGATGTTCCAGGGCGTGGTGGACCAGGTCAGACGATCCGTGGAGGCATGGCAGGCCAACCGCCGTGCGGTGGAGGAAGGCGATCCGCCCCAGGTGCGCGTCGAGCCGGTGCAACCCGACGACAGGTAGGCGGCCGGTGACCGGTTACGACCCGCGGGGGAAGGCGAACCGGGCGCTGTTGGTCGGAGTGTCCGAATACGACAACACGGTGCCGCCGGACGGCGTGCCCGGCGACCTTCCCGCGGTCAGACACAACCTGAACCGGCTGTCGGAGGCGCTGCGGCACGGTGGTGTGTTCGGTGAGCGGGAGATCACGGTGTGCCGCTCTCCCGACCAGGGCACCTTCGACCAAGAGCTGTGGAAGGCAGCCAACGAGGCCGAAGGCGTTCTGCTGCTGTACTTCGCCGGGCACGGGGCGATACCGAACGCGGGCGACGAGCTGTTCCTGCAGATGCGCAACGCACGCGTGGTCGCCGGCGGGCACGCTGTCTTCCCGGGCGCGGTGCTGTTCAGCCTCGCGCAGGCGATGCTCACCGCCAGTTCGGCCCGACGGATCGTTGTCGTCCTCGACTGCTGCTTCGCCGGCAACGCCGCCTGGGTCCGCCCGGAGACCCCCGACAAACGGCGGCTGCTGCTGATGAGCGTGCAGCCCAATCACCGCATCGACGCGGGCGATCCCGACACGCCGACGCCGTTCACCGCCGAGCTGGTGAAGCTGTTGGAAGCGGGCGGCGACGTGTCGTTCCGCGCACTCGTGGACGACCTGCGGGATCAGATGTCCGCCGCGGGTGCCCGGACGGTGCGGGGTGACGCCTGGGAGCCGGAGAGCCGCGCCGAGCCCGGCATGGACGTGCTCCTCGCCGCCGGGGCAGGGGGGACCGGAGGCCCGCCCGCGCTTGACCCCGGCCCTGGCCCCGGCCCTGGCCCTGGCCCCGGCCCTGGCCCTGACCCCGGCCCTGGCCCTGACCCCGGCCCCGGCCCCGGCCCTGACCCCGGCCCCGGCCCTGACCCCGGCCCCGGCCCCGGCCCCGGCCCCGGCCCCGAGCCTGGGCCCCGGAGTCCCGACCCCGCCCCTGGGCTCGTCCGCCGGGTCGGGGCGGTTCTGGTCGGATGGCTGGGCGGGGTGGGCGCAGCCTGGGGCGCGCTGATCCGTCGCAGGCGTGACTCCTGGGTCCGGGAGGACCAGGGCGGAACGAGGCAGGACCGGCGGCGGACGCGGCGGCTGGTCGCCGGTGGCGTCGTCATGCTCGTCCTGGTCGTCACCGCCCTCGGTATCGGGGTCTACCGTCACCTCGTTCTGACCGGCGGCCCCTCCTCCTGCGCCCCACCCCTGGAGCTGCGCGTGCTCACCGACCCCGACCTGGAGCCGACGGTCCGGGCCGCTGCCGACGCTTATCTGACGTCGGAGGCGAACACCACGGGCGACCGCTGCCGCCGCAGCGGCATCACCGTCTACAGCGCGGGCGCCGCCGACGCGGTCACCGCCCTGCGCAAGCAGACCGGCGCCTGGCAGGAACCCCGCGAGGCCGACACCAACCCGCAGCGCGACGTCGGCCCGCAGCCCGACGTCTGGATACCCGGTTCCCCCGCTGACGCCGCCCGGGCCGTCGCGGGGCAGGACACCGACGCCGTGGCCCAACTGGACGCCGACCAGGAGCCCTTCGCGTACTCGCCAGTCGTGCTCGCCGTCCCGCAGGGCATCGCCGCTGACGAACTCGACGACCGTACCGGCCCCCCGCTCACCCGGATGATCGACAACCTGCGCGCCCGGCACGCGGGCGCCGCGGTACGCCGCCCCGACCCGGAGTTCACCGACACCGGACTCCTGGCCACGATCGCCCTGTACGGCACCCCGGACGCGGCCGGCACCAGTGACCCCCGCCGCGCCGAGGACCGGGTCGCGCAGCCCGGGCCACCCGCTCCGACCGCCGCCGAGCTGCTGTGCGCGCTGCCCGACGACGACACCGTCGACAACCGCACCGCGGCCCTGGTCCCCGAGTTCCTCCTGAAGAGCGGCGTCGGCTGCGACAGCGCGCGCCGCACCCCGCGCATGGCCCAGTACCCGGGTGACGTTCCGGGTCTGGAGCCGGTCTTCGTCCGCGTCCGCTGGCAGGGCGCCGACCGCGACGAGGCCGACCGGGACCGTGAGGCGGAGGCCTTCCGGACGTGGCTCACCGGCGAGGGCGGCCGGGTGGCCTTCGCCCGGAACGGCTTCCGCTCGGCCACCGGCAACCGGGCCCTGCTGGACCCCACCGAGGTCGCCGAAGGGGTGCTGAGGGCGCCGTCGCCGCTGACCGAGTCCGCCGGACGGGACGCGATGGAGGCGTCGTTGGAGGACTACCGGGGCGCGAACGGGCCCGGCCGCGTGCTGTTCCTGCTCGACAGCTCCGGCTCGATGGCCGGCCAGTGGGAGGGGCCCAGCGGTGGGCCAGGCCTGCTGAAACAGTCGCTGGGCGGGCTCGGCGACCGGGACGAGTACGCCGTGTGGGCCGTGTCGGACGCGGGTGAGGACACGTACGACACTCTGCTGCCCTTCGGCCCGCACACCCGCAAGGACGCCGAGCGCGCCATCGACCGCGAGGCCGAGGTCCGGGACGCCGAGGCGGACCCGCTCGGGGCGTTGCGGGCCGCGCTCGACGCCATGGAGGTGCGGGACGCCGACGACGAACGCCCCGGCCTGATCGTCTTCGTCACCGACGACGAGGACGCGGACCGGCTCGCCGACGACGGCTTCGGCAACCTCCTGGACATCGCGCGAGCAAGGGGGCTACCGGTCGCGATGGTCTCCCTGAAGGGCGGCGGCTGCGACGCGGGGAAGCCGGACGCCCGGATCTCGGAGGCCAGCGGCGGCCGCTGCCTGGACGCCGACGACGATCTCGGCGCCGCCCTGCACGACGAGGTCGCGCGCACCGGAACGGGGGAGACCTGATGCGCGGAGTACCGCTCCGACGACAGTCCCGGCGACGGCTGGCGGTGCTGCTGGCACCGCTGTGCCTGCTCCTGCCGACCGCGTGCAGTGGTGGCGGCGACGGCGGAAGCGGGCCCGCGGCGTCGCCCTCCGCCGACGTGCCCGGCGACATCGTGGTCGCCAGCGGCCGGGACGTCACCGGCAAGAACGGCGTCCGCCAGCGGCTCATCGACGCCTGGAACGCCGAGCAGGAGAAGGCCGGCACCGGCTACCGGGCCCGACTGGTCGAACTCCCGGGCAACGCCGACGAACAGCGCAGCCAACTGCTCGGCGCGCTCCAGTCCGGCAGCGCCGCCTACGACGTGGTCAACCTCGACGTCACCTGGGTCCCGGAGTTCGCCGCCGCGGACCTGATCAGCACGCTGCCCGAGTCGCTGCTCGACGACGACGTCATCGCCCCCGTCGCGAGCACCGCCCGCTGGGACGGCAACGTGTACGCCGCCCCGTTCAACAGCGACGTAGGCCTGCTCTACTACCGTCGCGACCACCTGAGGCAGGCGGACGTCGAGCAGACCGACCTGACGGGCGGTCTGGACTGGCCGGAACTGAAGACGCTGATCAACGCCGTCGGCGACCACAAGCCCGACGGCTATGACAAGGGCTGGACGACCCAGCTCGCCGCGTACGAGGGACGGACGGTCAACGCCGTGGAGGCGTTCGCGTCGGCCGTACCGGACCTCACGCTCACGGACGAGGACGGTCACTACGACGCCGCCGTCGAGGAGCTGACCGAGGGCATCACCGAGCTGCGCCGCCGCACCGAGGCCTCGTACGTGCTCCCGGACGCCTTCCACTCCGACGAGGCGGCTTCCCTCGGTGACTTCGCCGCGGGCCGCACCACCTTCCTGCGCCACTGGCCGTACGTGTATCCCGCCCTGCACCAGTCGTTCCCCGACGACGACCGGCTCGGTGTGACCGCGTTGCCGGGGCGGGCCGTGCTCGGCGGCCAGAACCTCGCCGTGACCGCGGCGTCCCAGCGCAGGGCCAAGGCGACCGACCTGATCAGGTACCTGACGGGCAAGGAGAGCGAACGCTGCCTGCTGGACGCCGGTTTCGCGGCGACGCGCACCTCCGCCTACACGGACGACGCGGTGACGTGCGCGGTGGGCGCCGCGACGCCCTCGGCGGCACCGACCGGGGAGAGCGCCGACACCGTACCCCGCGACGCGGCCGGCCGCCCGGAGTACGCCCACGACATCCTGCTCCCTGCCCTCCAGAAGGCGGTACACCGCCCCCGCACTCCGCTGTACGGCGCCCTCACCCAGACCTTCACCACCGAACTGGGCGCCCTCTTCGCCAACGACCCGCCGAGTGACGCGGAACTGGCGCGGCGACTGGACGAGGCCCTCAGACGAGCCCTGCCGGGCTGAAGGCCCCGGCAGGACGAGGGGCCTCTGAAGGGCGAGCTCCTCACTGGTCCGACGGCAGCACCGGGCCGGCGGATGAGAGGTCCGGGCCTCGCCGCTCTGCCCCGGTCTTCCGCCCCTCATGTCGCAGACTTGGGGCCGAGTTCCTGTGTCTGACCGCCCGACAGGTGTGTCCTCGGCAGCCGTTGTCCGGGTGGCAGGGCGCATGCGGGCCAGATAGTGGTGAGTATGGCCGCGCGATCTACGCGACCCACCGAAGGCGCCGCGAACCGCAGGGAAAAGATCAAAAACGCTCCGCAATCCCTCCCCAAGGCCTTGCCGGAACCGGAGCTGATCGGACAGGCCGGAGAGGTCACCCGACTCCGGCGAGCCACTGGGTGGTGATTCTGCCGGCGGTCTTCATGCCTTGTCCTGCGAGAACGCAGCGCCGCAGTCGTAGTCGTTCACGCCGTCGAAGGAGGGACGGTTGCGCTCGCCATACACGGGACCCACGACTTCCCGCGCCGTGGCGCCCGACTTCAGATTGCTTGCCGAGGTATCGATCGCTTTGAGCACCGTACGGAAGTGCTTGGCCACGTCCGGCGGCGCGCTCGCCTGCATCAGCTCACCCATGCTGGCGATCAAGGCGGCCTTCCTCCGCAGCTCTTTGAAGTTCAGCGGCTACCCTCCCGCCTACAGCGACCACGCCCTGGTCGCTGTTTCTCGAAAGCGTGCAGTGGTGGCCGACCCCGTCAGGCATCTGCTGTGGATCTTGCCGACGCTGTCGGCCGTGCGCACGATATCCGTGCGGCCCGCACCCACCGGATCATCCGGATCTGCGCACACCAGAGCATTCCTGTCCTCGCCGACCGCGGCTACACGGGATCCGGCCCTGGGTGACGACAGCCCCCAGACACCCCGCAGAGCCGAGACCTCACGCCGGCCCGGGTATCCGTCAATCGCGCGCTGTTCACAGGGCGGGCGCCAGTCGGGCGCGGCGTCGCGCGACTGAAGGCTTGGCGGATCTTCCGTAAATCCTGTCGCAGTCCGAATCGAATGTTGTCAATCGCCGCGGCCGTTCTCACTCTGGAGCGGCAGCGCTGAAAGAGGTCAGTACGTCTAGGGCACTGAAGGGCGCGGTTCGTCGGCTCCTCGAAGTCTTGGGTGTTGGCGGGTACGAATGGCGGGCCGGGCGAGGAATCGGGAGGGGCCGCGATCGGCGCGCGTCGGCAGCGCGGGAGAAGACTGGCGGAGGGCCGGGTGGCGGAGCCGCGTCCTACCTGTCCCGGGTCGGCCAGGCGGAGGACGCATCGTGGTGTGCTCGGTGCGGCTCTGCCCGGCCGGTTGGTGTGTCAGTGCGTGCCGGCTTTGAGGGTGAAGCCGCCGTCGACGGGCAGGACGATCCCCGTGATGAAGGCGGATTCGTCCGAGGCGAAGAAGAGGGCCGCGTCAGCGACGTCCTGTGCGGTGCCCTGGTGGCCCATGGGAACGAGGGCTGCTCGCCGGGCGGCGACATCGTCCCGGGGGGCACCGGTCGACCGGGCGACGGAGTCCACGCCCATCGGGGTGTCCATCATCCCGGGAGCGACGGCGTTGACACGGACGCCGTGCGGTGCGTACTCCAGCGCCAGGCTGCGGGTCATCGCGTGCACGGCCGACTTGGAGGTGGTGTAGGCGATGGTCTCACCGCCCGCGAGCAGTCCCGCCATCGAGGAGACGTTGACGATCGCCCCCCGCCCCCGAGTTCGCATGTGGGGCAGCACGTATTTGCACGTCAGCCACATTCCCGTGAGGTTGACCTCGAAGCCCCGGCGCCAGTCCGCCGAAGAGAGGTCCTCGGTACGTCCGCCAGGCACGATACCGACGTTGTTGTGGAGCACGTCGATCTGCCCGAAGAGCGTGAGGGCTGTCTCCGCCAGGCCGGTGCAATCCTCCTCGTCAGTGATGTCGGCGCGGTGAGCCACGGCTGTGCCGCCGCTCTCCCGCACCAGTACGGCGGTCTCCTCCGCCGACTTCTCGTCCCGGTCGACGACGAGGACGCGGGCCCCCTCGCGAGCGTAAGTGAGCGCCGCGGCACGACCGTTGCCCATCGTCGTGCCTGGAGTCTGCCCACCCCCAACCACGACGGCGGTCCTCCCCTGCAGACGTGCGGTCACCGCCGCTCCTCCTCTTCTCTACCCGGCGTCCGACCTGGACCTGAGGCCGGGTCGGACACTTGGTCGTAGCCGGAGCTGCGGCCGGTCACCGTGTCCACGGCGGCGTCGAAGGATGTGGCGAGCGGCCAGCCCGCGTAATAGGCGACCTGGATGGCGGTTTCCCGCAGTTCGGCCTCGGTCAGGTCGCCGCTGTCCAGCGCGGCCTTGATGTGCAGCGGGGCGTGCAGGCGGTCCTGGCCGAGTACGGCGAGCACGGCCAGGGTTACCAGCCGTCGCTCGCGCCGTGACAGCCCCGGGCGGCCCCAGAGGTCGGCGAAGATGTAGCGGGCGGCGAGGTCACCGAGCGAGCCCGGCTCGCCGACGAACTCCGGCACCGGGCACTGCATGACTTCGGCCATGACGGACCGTCCGCGCGCGGACAATTCCGCCCGCGTATCCTCGCCGCTGGCGCCTGGCGATCGTGTGCCCTCCCGGGCGCTCACCATGTCACTGGCAGTTCTTCGAGCCCGTAGGTGAGGGCGTCGTCGCGGAAGCGCAACTCTCCTTCCGTCACCGCGAGTCGCAGGGTGGGGTAGCGCTGGAAGAGGCGTGGCCAGGCCTCCTGCATCTCCACCCGGGACAGATTCTGGCCCAGGCACTGGTGGACGCCGAAGCCGAAGCCCATGTGCCGGCGCTCGACGCGGGCGAGGTCGAGCTTCTCGGGGGCGACGAAGACCGCCGGGTCCCGGTTGGCGGCTGGCAGATTGCAGATGACTCCCTCGCCGGCCTTGATCAGGACACCGCCGATCTCGGTGTCCTCCAGGCAGACACGTCGCGGCTCTGTCTGCACCATGCTCCAGTAGCGCATCATCTCCTCCGTCGCGGTGCCGGCGTACCTACCCGGATCCGAGAGCAGGATGCTCCGCTGCTCCGGCTCACGAAGGAGCGCGAGGATGCCCAGGCCGATCATGTTGGCGGTCGTCTCGTGCCCCGCGCCGATGACAAGGGTGCCGAGGCCGACGGCTTCCTCGAAGGAGAGAACTCCCTTGTCGTCGACCCAGGTGTTGACCAGCCGGGAGAGCAGTCCGTCGTCGGGCTCGGTGCGCTTCTTGGCCATGTGGGAACTGAGGTTCTCGTGCAACGCCTGGTGCGCAGCGACCTTCTCCTCCTTCGGGCGGCTCAACTGCACCATGGTCTTTGACGATTCGTGCACGGCGTGGCGTTCCTCGTAGGGGACGCCGAGAATTTCGCAGATGACGACGGTGGGCAGCGCGAGGGCGTATTCCTCGACGAGGTCGAGCGGCTTGCCCTTGGCGGGCAGCTCGTCCAGAAGCCGCTCGGTCAGCTCGGCGACGCGCGGGCGCAGCGCCTCGGAACGCTTGGCCGTGAAGTCGGGATTGAGGATGCGGCGGATCGGCAGGTGCTCGTCGCCGTCCTTGCGGAAGAAGACGTTGCCTTCGACGGCGGGCTGGGCGCTGGAGGTGTTGGGGAAACCGGGGTCGGTGACGTCGGCACCGAACCGGCCAGTGGGGCCCAGGACTTGCTGCACCTGGTCGTGCCGGGTGATCAGCCAGGGACGGGTGCCGTCCCAGATCGTCACTCGGCGGGGCACCCCGGCTTCTCGGAAGGCGGTGGCGGTCTCCGGCGGGGCGAAGGGGCAGCCGCGGGTCAGGGGGGCGGGCGGCGCTTCGGCAGTGCTGTCGGGGGACATGGAACCTCCTGCAAGCTATCGGACGGTGAGTGGGGGAGGCTTCAGTGAGCCTGGTCCGCGGGTGTGCGGCTCCCGGGATGTGCTGCGGGGTTGCGGAGCGCCAGGGGACCGCGCGGGCGCAGCGGGCGGTTCAGGCCGGGCGCCCGGCGTGGCGGGAACACGACGTGGTGTACGTGCCGGGACGTGAACTTTCGCTGGCGCCACGTCGCGCCGAGCCGCCGTCCCTCGACCGCGGCCGTACCTCCCGGGGAGTCACCGACCACGGTGACTGCACTGGGCACGGTCATCCGTGGATGCGGATGGCGGCGGCCGGACAGACGGCCGCGGCCTCGCGAGCGGCATCGTGTTGTTCTGACGGTGGCTCGGTGTCCAGCAGGACCACGACGCCGTCCTCATCCCGTTGATCGAAGACCTCCTGGGCGACCAGCGTGCACTGGCCGGCTCCGCAGCATTTGTCCTCGTTGATCGTGATGCGCATGCAACTCCCATCGTGGGCACGGCGGGTAGGTACCTCGGCAGGTATCGCCACGGTGACTAAGCAGTTGTATATTTACATGTGTTTATTCGAGTCGTCAAGGGACCCCGCCGCAGTCGGTGGGCGCCGCCCAGCACGTCTGACGAGGCGCTGTGCAAGGCTTGAGGCATGCCAGATCACGCCCGAACCCCCACCCCGCCCGAGGACTCAGTCACCGGGCGCAGACCCCGCAACGCCAGAGGGGAGGGAGACAAGCTTCGCGAGGAGATCCTGCAGGCGACGCTGCGGCTCATCGCCGACGAAACCCGCATGAGCATCGTGCCGCTGTCCCTGCGGGAGGTGGCCCGCGAGGCCGGAGTCACGGCACCGGCCATCTACCGGCACTTCGCGGACAAGGAAGAGCTCTCGCGCACAGCGGTACGGTCACTCTTCGATCAGCTCCTGGACGAGATGGACCTGGCGGAGCGGACCTCGGACGGCTTGCCCCCCGCCCGACGACTGGCCGAACTCGCCCACTCTTACTGCCGGTTCGCCGAGAGAAACCCGGCTGGCTTCCACGTGATGTTCGCCGACCGCGACCGGCACCGGAACGAGACGGCGCGCCTGGCGGAGCGCTGGCGCGACGCCGTGGTACGACTGGTGGAAGGGGGCGTGCGCACGATCCTCACCCCGGAAGCGGGTGCTGTGATGGTGTGGTCGGCCGTCCACGGACGCCTCCTCCTGGATGGCGGCGCCGGGCAGATGTGGAGCCTCGGCGGCATCCGCGACTTTGTAGAGGAACTCACCCGGTCCCTCGCCGCGGTGGACGGCGCGCGTTGAGTCCTGTCCGTGTCCATGCGCCGCAGGTGTTCACGCCCGCCTTCGACCTGTCGCAGCCGACAATCTTCCATCGGACGTCTGCACGGCCGCGAGGGTGAGCATGAGGACGCCACAGCCGCTGCCGCAGAGCCGCAGGCTTCGCTGCGGCAGCGGCCCCGGCTCCCGGCTGCCTCGATGAGTCGGGCCGTGATACGGAGGACCCCGTTGGGCGCCTTGGCGGGGTCGGCGAGCTGTTCGGACTGCTCGGCGGCGAAGCCGGTGGGCACGACTGGGCAACGGGATGAGGACAATCTAGATGTGATAGACGTGCGCGCCCCACGCCAGATCTGCCTGAGAGCGCCGGGAGCGGCGGTGACCGCTCCCGGCCGGCGTACGGTGCGAGGCGGTCAGCGGGTGACCATGAGTCGGCGGACGCCGTAGTTGGTGCCGGTGAAGTCCATGGGGACTTCCTCCAGCGGGGTGGCGAGCCGGAGGTTGGGGAAGCGCTGGAAGAGCTTCGGCAGGACCGTTTTGAGTTCGGCGCGGGCGACGTTCTGGCCGAGGCAGGCGTGGACGCCGTAGCCGAAGCCCATGTGGCGGGCCATCGTGCGGTCGATGTCGAGGGTGTCGGGGTCCTGGAAGGCGCGGGGGTCGCGGTTGGCGGCGTTCATCGCGACGACGACCAGGTCGCCCTGCTTGATCTGGGCCCCGGCGATATCGAGGTCTTCCTTGGCGACGCGGCCCAGGCCGAACTGGACGATGGTGAGGTAGCGCATCAGCTCCTCGACCGTGGTGCCGATCTTCTCGGGGTGGGCCAGCAGTTGTTCGCGCTGCTCGTGATGGGTGAGCAGGGTGAGGGCGGAAAGGCCCATCATCGCGGCCGTGGTGTCGTGTCCGGCGAAGAGCAGTAGCACGCCGAGGCCGATGAGCTGTCTCTCGGTCAGGGCCGAGTCCTCGCCGTCGGCCGTGTTGATGAGTTCGGCGAGGATGCCGTCGGTGGCGTCGGTGCGGCGCTTGTCCGCGACGAGCTTGGTGATGTGCTCGATGAGCCAGTGGGCGCCCTTGTCGCGTTCCTCGCGGCTCTTGGCCATGTCCATCAGGTCGACGGTGGCCTCGTGGAAGCCATCGCGGTCCTCGTAGGGGACGCCGAGCAGCTCGCAGATCACCAGACACGGGATGGGCAGGGCCATGGCCTGGACGAAGTCGAAGGTCTCGGGACCCGCGGCGATGGCGTCCAGGTGCTCGTCGACGATGCGGTCAAGGTAGGGCTGGAGCTTGTTCTGCACGGCCTTGGGGGTGAAGCGGGCGGTGAGCAGTCGGCGGTAAGCGCTGTGCTCGGGCTCGTCCATCATCACGAAGCCGGCGTCGAAGGGGGCGTCCTCGCCGGCCTCGGCGATCTCGCCCTCGGGGGTGTCGTGGCGTGGGCGCCTGGCGCTGAGCCGCGGGTCGGTGAAGACCAGGCTGCCTTCCTCGAAGCGGGTGACGAGCCAGCCGGTGGAGCCGTTGGGGAAGCGGACCTTGACGATGGGCTGGTCCTCGCGGAGCCGGGTGTACTCGGCCGGGGGATTGAGAGGGGCGTCCGCCTCCCGGGTGACGGGCTGGTTGATGAGGGTCTCGGTCATTTCTGCTCCTGCGCGGTGAGGGGCTGGGCGGCAGTGTGCGCGTCGATCGCGGCGGCGACGCCGGTGTGGATGGCGGCGGCCTTGCACCAGCCGGTGTAGACGGCCAGGTGCAGGACGGCCTCGCGGAGCTGATCGGCACTCAGGTCGTCGTTGACCAGCGCGCCGTTCGCGATGATCTGGACGATCTCGGGCCGGCCGACGGTGGCGGCGACGCCGAGGGTGAGCAGCCGGCGGTCGCGGACGGACAGGCCCTCGCGGCCCCAGACTTGGGCGAAGAGGTAGTCGACGGTCTCGGCACTGTAGGGGTCACTGCTGTCCTGGACCACGGTGCTGAAGCCGGGGCCGTAAGCACGGTCCATCATGTGCAGGCCATAGGCGTGCACATCGTCCTTCGCCGGGGGCGGGGCCGGGGCCGGCGCCGGTTCGGCGTCCAGCTGGAGGGTGCGGCGAGCCTGAGTACGAACCGCCTCGACGAGGGGGGCCTGGACGCCGCGGGCGGCGGCGAGATCCCGGGCGGCATCGAGGTCCTTGGTCATCAGCGGCTCGATCTGCCGGCCGGCCGCCTCGGGCAGCACGCCGTCGGCGTCCTGCATGCGCAGCAGCTGCAGCAGGGTACGGCCCTCAGGGTCGGCTGCGTCGATGACCTCGGCGAGCCGGGCGGCGTCCACGCCGGTGGCGCGCGCCAATGCGGCGGCCTCGGCGACCGTGCGCCAACTGCCGTAAGTGACAACATTGCGTGCGATCTTGGTGGCCATGCCGGCGCCGGACGGGCCGCAGTGCACCACCTTCTTCGCCCAGTGTTCAAGGACGGGGAGAGCCCCGTCCACGGTCTGCTGCTCTCCGCCGAGGATGGCGACCATGCCGTTCTCGGCGGCCTTGTCGCCCGGGGTCACTCCGCAGTCGAGGAAGCCCACGCCGTGCTCGGCGCACAGCGCGGCCAGTTCGTGGACGACCGGCAGAGCGACGGTGGCGAGCAGCACGACGGTCAGGCCCGGCCGGGCCGCCCGCAGCAGGCCGTCCTCGCCTCCGATGACTTCGCGTGCCTGGTCGGCGTTGACCACCGCGACCATCACGACATCGCAGACCAGGGCCACCTCAGCGGGCGAGCCGAGCGGGTCGGGCACACCGGCCAAGTCCGCGGCAGCGTCTGGACGGACATCGTAGACCATGGGAACCCGTCCACTGCGGGCCAGGCTGACGGCCACACCGCCGCCGATCATTCCCAGGCCGATCACACCGGCCCGGAGGGTATCGCTCATGCTGCACTCCCGGTGAGAAGCGGGGCCGCCGCGGCGACCTGCGCCCGGTAGCCGCGCAGCGCCCGGACCATGTTGATGCCGACCGCCGCACAGGTCCGGCCGTTTTTGCCGTACAGGGCGACCAGCCTGCGCTCGGCCGTGCTGCCCTCGACGACGCGTATCTCGTCGGCGCCCCGGGTCCGGCCGTAGATCTGGATCTTCAGGTCGTACTGGTCGGACCACACGTAGGGCACCGGGTCGAAAGGCGTACCGCGCTCCGGCCCGGCCAGGATGTTGCGGGCGACGGCCAGGCCCTGCTCGGCCGCGTTCGTACGGTGCTCGATACGCCAGGGCTCACCGGTGCGGGCATGCATCCAGCAGGCGACATCGCCCGCCGCCCACACCCCGGAGCCGGCGTACAGCGTGGCGTCGCACTCCACCCCGTTGCCCAGCGGAACGCCGCTGCCGGTGAGCCACTCGGTGTTGGGCTGCGCGCCGATACCGACCAGGACGGCATCCGCGGCCAGGGTGCGGCCACCAGGAAGACCCACCCCGCTCGCCCGCCCACCGGCGGTGAGGACCCGGTCGACGAGAACCCCGGTCTCGATCCGCACGCCGTGCTCGTGATGGAAGGTGCGCAGCAGGGCGCCCAGCTCGTCACCGAGGGCGTCGCCCATGGGCTGAGCGGTGTCGGTGACGAGGGTGACCTGGCAGCCCAGGCCGCGTGCCACGGCGGCGGCCTCGGCGCCGACGAAGCCGCCGCCGACCACGACCAGACGCGGCCTGGCGGCGAGTTCCTCACGCAGCGCGAGCGCGTCCTCCCAGGTGCGCAGTACGTGCACCCCACGCACCGATTCGGTGCCCGGCAGCCGCCGGGCCCGGGTACCGGTACACACCACGAGGGCGTCGTAACCGACGAGGCTTCCGTCGGCCAGGGCGACCTCCCTGTTCCGGGTGTCCAGTGCGACCGCCGGCGTGCCCAGCCGCAGGTCCAGGCCGAGCGCGGCGATGGCGTCCTCGCCGCGCAGAAGGAGCCGCCCGCTGTCCCACTCGCCGGACAGCAGCTGCTTCGACAGCGGCGGCCGGTCGTAGGGAAGATGCTTCTCCTCACCGATCAGCGTGAGCGATCCGGTGTAGCCCTCGCGCCGCAGTCCTTCCACGACGCTCAGTCCGGCCGCGGAAGCACCGACCACGGCGATCCGCGACAAAGCGGCACTCATACCCGCACCTGGATCACTCCGGCCGGGCAGACCGCCGCAGCCTGGACCACGTTCTCGGCCTGCGCGGCCGGCGGGCAGTCGTCGAGCAGGACGACGACGCCGTCCTCGTCACGTTGGTCGAAGACCTCCGGCGCCGCCAGCACGCACTGGCCGGCACCGCAGCACTTGTCGAAGTCAATGGAGATGTGCATGGGGGAATCCACTTCCGTCCTGCCCTCAGAAGAGGGGCGACGCGGGCCAGGTGGGCATATCGTTGCCCTGAGCACCTAACTTAGTTCAGTGGCGACTGTACTCCTGGGCATACCGGGCGGCAACCGGCCCCCTGGGAGGGGGTATTGAGGGCGTGAACGACATGCGGGAGCGAAGCGCCCGTCCGCTGCCCGGCACGCTTCCCCCCGCCGCGGGGCGACTGTTCCGGCTACGGCTACAGGCCGTTGGGCTCCGTGCTGCTCCTGATTTCCCGGATCCTGCGCGACGCTTCGGTCTCGGATGCGCTTCCGGTGAGAAAGGGGACACCGGGGGCGCCGGCGACGAGCGAGTCGACCAGTCCGTCGGCGAGTTGCAGGACCAGTTCTTCCGAGGACTCGTCCCGGTAGAGACTGTGGTGCAGCGAGACCATGCCGTGCAGTCCGGCCCACAGAGTCTGCGCGGCCTGCTCCACCGGCAGGGACAGGCCGAGCCCGCTCTCCGCGCAGCTGTGCAGGCCGGCGCGCAGGCCCGCGGAGACGAGGCGGGCGGGGTGACCGCTGATCCTGCTCGGGTCCGCCGCCGGCTGGTGCATCTCGAACATGAGCCGGTACTGGCCAGGACTGCTCATGGCGAACCGGCAGTACGCCTGCGCCTGCGCCCGGACCCGGCCTCGCGGATCCACGTCGTCACCGGCCTGAGCGGCGGCGGCCATCTGGGCGGCCAGCTCGCCGTAGCGTTCCTCCAGCGCCGCCCAAACCAGCTCGGTCTTGTCGTTGAAATGGAGGTAGATGCTCGGGGCCGAGATGCCCACCTCCTTGGCGACCGCGCGCATGGTCAGCCGGTCGGAACTGCCCCATTCGCCGAGCAGTCGCTGGACCGCGGTCACGATCTCCCGGCGCCGCTGCGAGCCCGGCCCTTCCTGCTGACCGCCGGCGGCCGGCCATGTCTCCATCGTGTGCACCGCCCTTCCGGCTACAGGTTAACCAGCGCCCAGGAGCCGGCCGCGATACGGCTTCCGTACCCAACAGAGTGCGAGTCACCAACCGGCAGAACAGTAAGCTTGACTCTGTCGGGGATCTTGGAATTTACGGTGCGGCTGCATGATCAGCGGGCATGGACTTCGAGCGCCGCCAGGTCACGGGCCCCAGGGGCAGATCAGCGCGGGCTGGCACGGCCGGGTATGTGCTTGTTTGCGAACCCGGCACCAGGCACAACTTGGAGGGCAAGCTGCGTCTGGTGCTGTGCCTTATAAGGGGACTGGGCGTGTGCGGTCTCGTCGAAGGCGCCGTGTACAAGCTGCGTCCGCTCCCTCGCCGTGCCGCGCTCGGGGCGGGAGCGGCTTCATGCTTGGCCCCGGACGCTGGCCGCTCTCCTGCGGGATCGCGAAGAAAACGGACGGAGGCGTCGACGTGTAGCCGCTGTCCCGCTCACGGCCTGCGTCGGCACGAGTGCCGAAGCCGCGCCGAGAGCGGGCCCGGTCAGCACGCGTGGGCTTGGGAAGTGTTTCACGGCCTCTCGGCCGGTGGCTGATCGTGCGCATGTCTCATCCATGCCAACAGCAGCCCCACAGCGGCGTCGTACGGCTCAAGAGAGCCCTCAGCACGGCACAGCACATGTGCTCCCTCGAGTACTGCTATCAGTGTGGCCGCCAGCCCGTCAGCAGTGACGGGTTCCATGCCTGCCGCCGCGAGCTGATCGGACAGCGCGGTGCGCCATGAACGCAGTGCCCCACGTGCCGCCGATTGAAGGGCGGAGCCCGGCTCTCCCTCCGTAGCGGCCGCCGCGACCGCGCAGCTCGCGCCTCCTGCGGAGTCCGCGACGGCGGGCCTGATCGCCGCAAGGAACGCCTGGACGACCCCATCGGGGGTAGTTTCCTCGGGCCGCAGCGCCGCCAGGCGATCTGCAACGGTCCGGCCCGTCCACTGCACAGCAGCCTGGGCCAGCTCGTCCTTTCCGCCAGGGAAGTGGTGGTAGATGCCGCCACGTGCGGCTCGACTCTCCCGCAGCACCTCACTGAAGGACGTCCCCGACACGCCGCGCCGACGCAATGACTCTGCGGTCGCGCGGATCATGCGCTCTCGTGTGTCCCTCATACGCCTCCTTTGCTCTAGTACGCACATCCTAGTACAGTGACCCTTCTAGGATGAGCATCCTAGAAGCAGGAGTAGTGAGGAAAGAATCGTGCCCAAGGACGACCTCGATGGACAGAACGCGCTGGTCACCGGCGCGACCACCGGCCTCGGCCGCGAAATAGCCCTCCTCCTCGCGCGCCGAGGCGCCCGAGTGACCGTGCACGGCCGTGACGCGACCCGAGGGACTCAGACGGTCGAGGCGATCGCCGCCGCAGGCGGCCGAGCCGGGTTCGCCTCGGCCGACCTGGCCGACATCGAGGAAATCAACGCCCTCGCGGAGCAGGCGGGAGACGTGGATATCCTCGTGAACAACGCTGGCAACTCCCTGTGGGGTCCGACAGTGAGCTGCTCCCCAGAAGAGTTCGATGCCATCTTCGCCAGCAACGTTCGTGCCCCCTACTACCTGGTCGCAGCGCTTGCTCCGGGCATGGCGGCACGCGGACACGGCAGTATCGTCAACGTCGGCAGTATGTCGGGGAGTCTCGGTCTCTCCGGTGGTGCCGTGTACGGTGCCACCAAAGCCGCCCTCGCCTCAATGACGCAAGCCTGGGCCGCCGAGTTCAGCCCGCACAACGTTCGGGTCAACACCGTCACGCCAGGTCCCATGTACACGCGGCCCGAAGCGCACAAAGAGTTCGCGGCGATGGGAGCCACCACGCCGATGAACCGTGCGGCCGACCCGCAGGAGGTCGCCGAAGTCGTCGCCTTCCTGGCGTCACCAGCCGCCAGTTACGTTACCGGCGCGATCGTCGCCGCAGACGGTGGACGGACCGCGATCTAAGCTTGTTCTTCATCCCGTCTGCGTCATAGGGCGGGACGTTAGATAGAGAACATGCTAAGGACTCTGTACGTTCAGCCGAAAGTGGCTATGAGCGTTCCGGCGTACGCGGGCACCTCATCCCCGCCTGCTGGTTTGATTCCGGGCTCGACGGAGGTGGCGGTGTAGCAACTCGCCGGGACACGCCTCTGTTGAGAGTCAGGCCGCAGACGGATCCGGACCGGCGAAATATCCCGGGAGAGTCGCCCCGCGACTGCGAGACTAGTCACCCGGGCCGGCGGCGGCCGACGGCGCGCTACGAGCGGCCAACCCGTCCGCGTCCCGATACCCCCATCTACTCAAGGTCGGCGGGCTACACCGCCGGCGTGATGCCGGGGTTCACCCTGGTGGCGTGCCGTTGGTGCCTTGTGTGGTTGGCAGACTGCGCAAGGTGGGCTTCCTCGTCGCTGTCGCCGAACTGCATCGTGGATCATTGACGGCGGATGTCGCTGTGGCTGAGACTGCGCTGAATCAGGTCATGGGGGCCGGCCCCGGCATGGCGTGCTGACATTCCCACAGGGGCCCGGTCATCAGCAGTCGCCCCCGGGAGGAGATCGCCCATCTCGCGTATCTGGCGGACCCATGCCCGACGTCAGCGAGTCGAGCCTCGCGTTGCTCTCCAACGCGCCGCCGAGTGATCTGTTCGCCCGGCGTGGACAGCGACCTCGAAGGCATCATCATCGGCCCGAGTGCGGCCGGGAAGCTGTTCCATTCGCACCTCAGCGAGGAGCAACGTGCCGTTCGCCTCGAGGCCTGGGACTGCGTCGGTTTCTGCCGGTCACGAAGCGAGTACGAGTGCCGCCTGGCGCAGCCGGCCGAGCACCTGCTCGTCTGGGCCGACGTTCGTGTCGTGCACCCACCTCCGCAACACCGCAGAGGCTTACACCATCGAACTGCTCGGCCGCGTCGCCATCGATCCCGGGGACCGACCCGAATGCAACACAGAGTTCGCCGGACTCGAGATGGGGCCGCACCGGGCGCCTTGCCTGGCCACCCGTCAGCCACCGCCACGGAAGGATCACGAACCGACCAGCAGGCCCGCCATGACGAAGCCGAGCAAACCGTCCAGTTCCGAGTCCATAAGTGGCCGACCTTCGAGGACGGCTACGAGTAGTGGATCCATCAACGCGGACGAAGCGGCCATCAGGTCGACATCAGAGCGGGCTGTGCCCTCCCGCACCGCGTTGTTGAGTCGCCCGATCAAGGCCTGCCGCGCAGGACCCTGGAACCGCTCGGCCAGAAGTGTCCCGGTCGCACCATCGGCCATCGACGCCGCCACGAGACCTCGAATCATCGCGGTCTCGTGGCGCATGTAGGCACCCAGGGAGTACATCCACGACCGAAGGTCCGCCGACAGGTCTTCGGTGTTCGGCACCGTTAGGACCTCGTCGAGAACGGAACTGCCGAGCATCGCGTCCGCGACGATCGCAGCCTTCGAGGGCCACCGACGGTAGATGGCCGGCTTGCTCACGCCCGACAGCTCGGCGATCCCATCGACGCTGGTGCGCTCGTACCCGGCGATTTGAAGCAGGTGCCGCACCGACTCCAGCACGGCCTGATCGAGTGAAGCGCTTCTGGGGCGCCCTCGCCCTCGCTGCGGCATTGCCCGAGCGTACCAGCGGGGGTAGGTTTTATACGGAACGGCTCGTAACGAAAAACATCGATGGAGATGTGATGAGCGACATCCCGATTCCTGAGTTCCTCAGCGAGCAGGCGCGTGCCGTCCTGGCCACACCCAGGCCGCCGTCCGTGCCGCCACCCGTCGAAGACACCGACGCGTGGTCCCGGTATGTTCAGGTCCACGACGCGGCAATCGCGAAGATGTACGCGCCCTTGGAGAGCCTGCCGGTCGAGAGCGAGCTCCGACGCCCGGCCGGCGTCGACACCTACGTACTGACGCCACCGGACGCAGACGAGCGCGGGGACTCGCCTCTGCTGCTCGATGTCCACGGCGGCGCGCTCACACAGTGCGCCGGCGACATCGGGCGTCTGATGTCCCTACCGAACGCGATGCGAACAGGGCTGGTGCACTGGGTACCTGACTATCGGATGCCGCCGGCCCACCCGTTCCCGGCGGCGCTGGACGACGTACTCGCCGTGTATCGAGCCATGCTGGAAGTGCGAGCACCCGAGCGGATCATGGTCTGCGGGACATCGGCGGGCGGCAACATCGCTGCCGCACTGATGCTCCGCCTGAAGGACGAAGGCATCCCGCTACCCGAGTCGCTCATGCTCCTGTCGCCGGAGATCGACCTCACGGAGTCGGGCGACAGCTTCGGCACGCTCGCGGAGGCCAGCAACATGCTCGGCAGCCTCATGGCCAACAACCTGCTCTACGCCAACGGGCGCGACTTGACTGACCCCTACATCTCGCCGCTCTTCGGCGATGTCGCCGGGTGGCCTCCTACCCTTCTCCAAGCTGGTGGGCGCGACCTCTTCCTGTCAAACGCCATTCGCATGCACCGGAAGCTCCGGGCCGCGGGTGTGCAAGCGGAACTGCACGTCTTCGAGGCAATGCCTCACACCGGGTTCTGGGGGGCGCCGGAAGATCTCGAGCTCGACGCCGAGATTCGTCGGTTCGTGAGCGCACGGTTCGGCAGGACGACTGCCGGGCAGATGCCCTGAGCTCGACTCTCTCGGTGATCTTGGCCGGCAAGGTCTTGCGACGCCTGTAGCCGGCTGCTGTCAGCCCGGCCGGAGGCGTCCTCGAACGTCCTTCTGGGCGGGGACGAGACCGCTGGTGTGGTCCAGAGCATCCAGCAGGTGGATCGTCGGTCTTGCGTCCGCCGACGTCGGCCGGGCTGCGCTGGGGCCTTGCCGTCCGCCGCGAGTCCCCGCACTTCCCCACTCGTGATCATGCGGCGCTCGGCCAACCGGCGTCCCAACGTCGCGCCCACCCCGTCACCGCACCCGAAACAGTGCACCTCCATCTGTCCGCGGCGGCGCAGATAAGGGAGCCTTGATGACGGCCGTGCCCCCGGTCCATCAGGGAGTGGCCGTCGAGACACGCACACCGCTGTGATTCTCTCGCGCGACACCCGGCCCCACCATGGCCTGACCTCGGTACGCGTCCACGTCATCGTCCAGGCCCGCCTGACCAGGCATATCCTCGTCCTCGCGGACCGCGCCTACCAGGGTGCTGGTGCCACCTGCGGCACTCCGTACTACCACCACGCGAACGCCCCGAGTACTACGTTGTGGTGTGAGTAATTCATGCGGGGTAATGGGTTAGACGAGGTCCTTCTTTTCCCAGTATTTGTCACGGACGAGCCGCTTCAGCAGCTTCCCGGTTGTCCCGCGGGGCAATGCGTCGACGAAGTCGATCCGCTTGGGGACTTCGAACTTGGCGAGTCGATCCCGGGCGAGGGGGACCAGTTCAGCGCGCAGCGCATCGTGGTCGGTGACGTCGGCAGCGGGGACCACGACCGCACAGACGGCCTCTCCCCACCGTTCGTCCGGGATACCGAAGACGCAGAGTTCGTGCACGGATCTGTGATCCGCCAGCACGTTCTCGACGACGATTGGGTACACGTTGTACGAGCCTGTAATGATCATGAAGTTCTTGCGGTCCATGATGCGCAGGTAGCCGTCGCTGTCGAGAATGCCGAGGTCACCGGTTATCAGCCAGCCATCACGTAGGACGGCCGCGGTCTCGTCGGGACGGTTGTGGTATCCGGCCATCAGCGTGGCGCTGCGGACACAGATATTGCCCGCCTGCTCCGGTTCCACCGGTTGCAGGTCGTCGTCGAGGATCCGCACCTCACAGTGCAAGGTGGGGCGCCCGCTGGAGGAGAGGATCTCCGGCTTCCCGTTCAGGGCATTACGATGATCTTCCCAGCTCAGGATCGCGTAACAGCCGAGTGTTCCTTCGGTGGAGCCGTACCACTGTTGCATTTGGCAACCCAGCGTCTGGCTGGCCTGGCGCACGAGGGCAGGAGTGGCCGGCGCCGTGCCATAGACCACCAGCCGCAGACTGGAAATGTCGCGGGGCGTGGCGGCCAACTCGCTCAGGATGTCGAGCATCATCGTCGGCACCCACCCAACCGAAGTGACCCGCTCTGCCTCGATGAGCTCCAACGCGCCCGCGGCGGAGAACTTGCGCTGGATGACGACCCGGGAACCGTTGACCACATTGTGCGTCAGCCAGCACACGGGCACACCGGCTGCAGGAAGGCAATGCAGGTACACGTCGTCGGGCTGAGCTCCGGTCTGCATCCAGCTCTTGACCAACGACTCGATCACCCCGCCCTGTCGCCACAACGCACCCTTGGGCAACCCGGTGGTCCCGCGAGCACGTCCAGCTGCTGTTCGCCGTCCGCGCCCGCTGCGTCTCCACCAGCTAGATCAACAACACGATCACCCCGATGCTCTGCCGCAAGGCCGGAGTCCCGGACGCTGACGTCCGCGGGAACATCACCAGCCACCGAGCCCGGTCCACCATCGCCAGCCAGCTCTACAACGCCAAGGAACCGATGACGCTGTTCGAGCTGCAAGCCTGGCTCGGACACCGATCACCGCAATCCACCCAGTACTACGCGAAGATCACCCCGAACACTCTGTCCAGGGCGTATTCCGAAGCGGGCTGCTTCGAACGGAACGTCCGCACCATCGAGGTCCTGGTCGACCGCGACGCGGTCGCCTCCGGCGCCGCCGCGACCGGCGAACCCTGGCAGCACTACGACCTCGGACACGGCTACTGCACCTACACCTTCTTCGAGCAGTGCCAGCACCGCATGGCCTGCGCACGCTGCGACTTCTACACCCCAAGGACTCCACGAAAGTTCAACTCCTGGAAGCCAAGGGCAACTTGCAGAAGATGGCCGTCACGATCCCACTCACCGAAGACGAGCAGGCAGCCATCACCGACGGCCAGAGCGCACTCGACCGCCTCCTCGACAGACTCGCCGACACCCCCACCCCAGCCGGACCGACACCCTGGCAGCTCGACGTCCCGGCCGGCGTCAACCTCCTGCCGATCCTCGATGTCCGCCAGGGCAAAGCACAGCAAGCTTGACATTTCTGATTCCACAGAATGATCTTGTTGTTCTGGCCCTCGACGGCTCCAGAGCTGTAACGGAGGCTGAGGCCGGCGACGACGGCGTCGATGTCCTGGCCCAGGCCGGTGACGAAGGTGTGCAGGGCCGGCAGGTCGTCGGCCTGGACCTGGGTGATCCACTGGTCGAGGTGTTTGCCTGGCGGTCGTTCAGCAACTCGGCCAACGCGCGGACGTGGTGGGCGGTGCGGTCGAGGGCGGGGCAGCGAGCCAGGATCGCTTTGAGCTGCTGGGCCTGGTCGTCGGTGAGGCGGTCGGGATGGCGGGTGAGTCAACTGGTCACGTCCCGCACGGACGGAGCCTTGCGGGGCGGGGTGGGCGGAAAGTCCGCGCGGAGCCTGGCCACGTAGACCTTCAGGACGTTCTCGCCGCCGGGGTAGCCGCGCTCGCGTACTTCCTCGAACAGGTGGCGGGCGACGGCCGTCAGCGCGTGGGCCAGGCGGGAGCCGGCCCGGCCGGCCAGCATCACCGCCACCCGTTCCAGCACCGTCTGCAGCCCGGCGCTGCGTCTGCCGTGCCGGAACGTCAGTCCGTCGACCTGCTCGGCGAACGTCGCCTGCGAGCAGCCCTGTTGCGAGCAGCGGAACCGCCGGACCCGTAACTCGATCAGCGCTGGACGGCCGCCCACCGCGCTGTCGGCAAGCCGGCGTACGTACCGGCTGTGCACCCGAGTGGACGCCGTTCCACACGCCGGACACGCAGCCCGTTCCGCAGCCGTGCGGGCCCGCACGACCACCAACTCATCCCCAGGTATGACACTTTCGACCACAACACCTTCGACCTGGTGGAACCACAGGTCCTGGAGGAGTACATCAGCCACGGCCGTTCATGATCGCGGTTGTGGTGACCCTCCGTGGCTTGAGCACTGAAAGTGATCCAGAACCAGGGTTCGGCCGTCGCCGAGACTGTGCATGAACAACTGGCACGAGTGGATCAGTTGGGGCATATGTGGCAGGACGCATAGTCCACCCTCGATCAAGAGTCGTCTGCCATGAACAGTCGGCCGTGCATGGGGACGGGGCACGTGTATCTCAGCGGCATCTCTGGGAGAGCCAAAAGGAGAAGCGAGGGCCAGGAGGCTCTGCGACTCTGGACCCTGACCTCGCGGGGGGGTGCCCCTATGGGTTTCGTCAAGCTGATGGGGCGGGCTGTGGGTCGTAGAAGGTGCCGTCGCGGAGCATCGCGAAGAGCACGTCGGCTC
>NZ_JBHJVQ010000039.1:0-55077 GCF_042263835.1 Streptomyces sp. NPDC056128
CCGGCCCTCGGCCTTCAGTAGCGGGGACAGGATTTGAACCTGCGACCTCTGGGTTATGAGCCCAGCGAGCTACCGAGCTGCTCCACCCCGCGTCGATGAATGGAACATTACGTCACCCCCACGACGAGAAGCAAATCGCTTCCACCTCGGCGTCCCGCTCGGACCGGCCCTAGGCCGACAGCTCCTGCCGCAAGGCGTCCCGCAGCCGGGCCGCCCGCTCGCCCACCTCGGCCGGGCCCAGCGACACCGCCCGGTCCGCCCAGCGCTGCCCCTCCGCCAGCTCTCCCCGTCGCGCACAGACCAGCGCCAGCCGCAGCGCGGCCCGTCCGTGCCCGGCGTCGGCCGCGCGGCGCCACCACACGACGGCCTCGGGCTCGCTGCCCTCGCGGGCCAGCAGCAGGCCCAGGTTGAACGCGCCGTTGCGGGACCCGGCCTCGGCCGCCTCCCGGTACCACCGCGCCGCCTCCACCACGTCACCCCGTGCGGCCGCGAGCATCCCGACCCGCACCTGGGCCCGGCGGTGACTCTGGGACGCGGCACGCTCGTACCACTCCTCGCACTCGGACTTCTCCTGTGCCGGCTCGCCCAGCTCGTGCGCGGGCGCGGGCGGCCGGCGCGCGTCCAGCACCGTCGCCAGCCGGTACGCGGCCTCCGCGCTGCCGCCGCCCGCCGCGCATCGCAGGAACCGCTCCGCCTCGCGCTCGTCCCCGGCGCGCAGGCGGGCCATCCCGACCTGCAGCGCCGCCTCCGTGTGCCCGGCGGCCGCGGCCCGCTCGTACCAGCGCAGCGCCGTCCGCTCCGCGCCCCGTCCCGCGTGCAGGATCCCGAGGTTGAAGGCGGCGTCCACGCTGCCCGCCTCGGCAGCCTTGGAGAACCACGGCTCGGCGCCGGTCTCGTCCCCGCCGCGCAGCAGCAGGATGGCGAGCGCGTTGGACGCCTCCCGGTGCCCGGCGTACGCGGCCCGGCGGTACCACTGCTCGGCCTGCGCGGTGCGGCCCTGCTCGGCGCAGAGCAGCCCGAGGTTGTACGCCCCGTTGTCGTCCCCGGCGTCCATCGCGGCCCGGTACCAGCGTTCGGCGGTCTGGGTCTCGCCGCGCTCGGCGTGCAGCGCGCCCAGGGCGTTGGCGGCGTTGCCGTCGCCGTCCTGGGCGGCGCGCAGCCACCACACGGCGGCGCTCTCGGTGTCCCCGGCGTCGCGCAGCAGGAAGCCCAGGGCGCAGGCCGCGCGGGCCTCGCCGTCCTTGGCGGACGTCAGGTACCAGCGGCCGGCCTCCTTCAGCTCGCCCCGCTTCTCCAGGATCGTCCCGAGGTGCAGCGCGGCCCGCCGGTGACCGCGTGCGGCGGCCTGCCGGTACCACTGCTCGGCCTCCTCGCCGGCGGTGTCGGCCGCGTCGTCGTCGTCGCGGTCCTGCCCGGTCCCGCGGTCCAGCGTCCGCGCCAGCCGGTACGCGGCCTCCCGGTGCCCGCGCTCGGCCGCCGCCCGCATCCAGCGCCCGGCTCCGGCCTCGTCGCCGCGGTGCTCCAGCAGGTCGGCGAGGGCGTAGGCGCCCAGGACGTGCCCCTGCTCGGCGGACTGGCACAGCCAGTACTCGGCGGCGGGCTCGTCCCCGCGCTCGCGGAAGTGCCGCCCCAGCGCGTGTGCGGCGGCCGCGGATCCGGCGACCGCGGCGATCCGCCACCAGCCCGCGGCCTCGTCGGCGTAGCCGCGCTGGTGCAGCAGCACGCCGAGATTGTTCGCGGCCGCCCGGTCACCGGCCGCCGTGGCGGCCCGCAGCTGCGACTCGGCTCCGTCGAAGTCGCCCCGGCGCAGCAGCATCGCGCCGAGCATGCTCATCGCCTCGACGTCACCGCCGTCGACGGCCAGCCGCAGGCGCACTTCCTCGGCGGCCTCGTCGGCGGCCTCCTGAGCCTCGTCCGTGGCCTCCTCCTGACCGGACGGCTGCGCAAAACGCCCTGTCCCGAACAGATTTGCCATGTCCCCCATAACGTTCATCGTCGCACCACCTGCAACCTTGGTACATCCGGTATACCGCAGCCAGTGAGGTCACTTCAGCGTTTTGTCGACATGCCCACAGGACGACAAGTCAAACACAGATCGGCCCAACTCCCCCTGGCGGCGCGGCCGTCGCGCTCACCGGCACATGCGTTCGCACACCAGAAAGGCCCGGATCCCTTTCGGAATCCGGGCCTTCGAGGTCGTGTGCACATGGCCCACGATTTCAGTAGCGGGGACAGGATTTGAACCTGCGACCTCTGGGTTATGAGCCCAGCGAGCTACCGAGCTGCTCCACCCCGCGCCGTTGTGTTCACAACCCTAGCACGGCGCGGGATGGGCTTTGACCAGCTCGAACGCCGGTCGGCAGCGGCATCGCCACCGGGTGTCAGCCGGTGTCCGAGCCTCCGCCGGCCTCCTTGCTCGGGGAGGCGCTGGGACTGGCCTTGTCGTCCCCGTTCTTGTCCCCGGCGCCCTGGTCCGCCTTGGCCTGTGCGTCCTCGGCGCGCTGCAGCGCCTTCTCCAGGTCCTTCTGCGCCTCGGCGTACGCGGTCAGGTCCTTCTCCTCCAGCGCCTTCTGGCCGGCGTCGAAGGCCTCCTGCGCGTCACCGAGCGCTTCCCGGACCGTCGGGTTGGTGGACGTCGGTGGTGGCTCCGTCGTGTCCTGGCCGGGGTCCTCGCCGGTGTCCTCCGGTGGCTCCGGTTCGGCCGCCTGCGCTCCGAAGACCTTGTTGAGGGCTTCGTCGAGCGTGTTCTCGAAGGCCGTGTTGCCGCCGTAGCTCACCAACACCTTGCGGAGCAGGGGGTACTTGAGGTCGCCACCGCGGACGTAGACCGGCTCGACGTACAGCAGTCCGCCGTCGAGCGGGACGGTCAGCAGGTTGCCGTACTCGACCTCCGAGTCGCCGCCTCTCAGCAGCCTGATGGACTCGGCGATGTCCTGTTCGGAGTTGAACTGGCTCTGCACCTGTTTGGGTCCGTCGACGGTGGTGCTGGTCGGCAGTTTCAGGATTCTGATCTTGCCGTAGTCGCTCGTGCCCGCCTCGGCGTCGACCGACATGAACGCGCTGAGGTTGTCACGTCCGTTGGGCGTGAACGTCGTCGTCAGCGAGAACGCCTGCTGTTTCTGGTCGGGCATCTTCATGCTCAGGTAGTACGGCGGTACCGCGTCCCCCGACTTGTTGGTCGGGTCGTCCGGGACCTGCCACACCTCGCTGCCGCTGAGGAACGTGTTGGCGTCCTTCACGTGATAGCGCGTGAGCAGCTCGCGCTGGACCTTGAACAGGTCCTGCGGATAGCGCAGATGCGCCATCAGCTCGCCGGAGATCTCGCTCTTGTCCTTCACCGTGTCCGGGAACGCCTTCATCCAGGTCTTCAGGACCGGATCCTTGGTGTCCCACTGGTAGAGCTTGACGTCCCCGCTGTACGCGTCGACGGTCGCCTTCACCGAGTTGCGGATGTAGTTGACCTGGTTCTGCTGGGCCACCACCGCGCGCTGGTCGTTGGCCGCGGTCAGCGAGTCGGCCGTGGTGTCGCCGAGGGTCGTACGGGAGGCGTACGGGTAGCCGTTCGTCGTGGTGTACGCGTCGACGATCCACTGGATGCGGCCGTCCACCACCGCCGGGTAGGCGTCGCCGTCGATGGTCAGCCATGGGGCGACCGCCTCGACGCGCTCCTTGGGCGTGCGGTTGTAGAGGATCTTCGAACCCTCGCCGATCGCACCGGAGTAGAGGATCTGCGGCTCGCTGAACGCCGCGGCGTACGCCGCGCGGTTGATCGGGCTGGACAGGTCGACCCCGCCGTCGCCCTTGTAGCTGAAGGTCTTCTCCCCGGTGTCGTCGGAGTAGTCGATCTCCTTCTGGGGACCGCCGACGATCGAGTAGGTGGTGGTCTTCTCGCCGTAGTAGATCCGCTGCTCGTACTTTCCGAGGTCGCCCTCGGAGGGCAGGTTGGACTCGGTGAAGACCGGGCGGCCCTCGGGGTCGACCTGGGTGCCCTTGGCCGCGACCGCGCCGTAGCCGTGGGTGTAGCGGAAGTGGTTGTTGATCCAGTTCTTCTTCGGGATGCCGGCCAGGTTCAGCTCGCGCAGACCGATGACCGTGTCCTGGTCCTTGCCGTCCTTGGCGTAGCGGTCGACGTCCAGGTTGGTCGGGAACGCGTAGTAGTTACGCATCTGCTGGAGCTGCTGGAAGGTCGGCGAGATGATGTTCGGGTCCATGATCCGGATGGACGCGGCGGCGTCCACGTCGTCCCGGAGCTTGGTCTTGTCCTTCGTCTCGCTCCTGCCCGGGTACTCGGAGACCTGGGTCCCCTCGATCCCGTACGCGTCGCGCGTGGCCGCCAGGTTCTTCTCGACGTACGGCGCTTCCTTGGCCTGCTCGTTCGGCTGGACCTGGAACTTCTGGACCAGGGCCGGGTACAGGCCGCCGATGAGGATGGCGGAGAGGACCATCAGGCCGAAGCCGATCACGGGCAGCTGCCAGGTGCGCCGCCACAGGGTGGCGAAGAACAGCAGCGCGCAGATGACGGCGATGCAGAACAGGATGGTCTTGGCCGGCAGGTAGGCGTTGGCGTCGACGTACCTGAGGCCGGTCCAGTTGTCGGTCGCCTTGAAGTCGCTGGACTTCACCGCCAGCCCGTACCGGTCCAGCCAGTAGGCGACCGCCTTGAAGGCGACGAAGACGCCGAGGAGCACCGACAGGTGCCCGGTGGCGGCGGCCGTGGCGCGCGCGCCCGGGCTGGTGACGCGGAGCCCGCCGTACAGGTAGTGGGTGAGCGCGGCGGCGATCACCGAGATGATCACGGCGGCGAAGCCGAAGCCGAGCAGGAACCGGTACCAGGGCAGGTCGAAGGCGTAGAAGGAGACGTCCAGTTTGAACTGGGGGTCCTTCTGGTCGAAGGGCACGCCGTTGACCCACATCAGCCAGGTCCGCCACTGGCCGGACGCCGAGGCGCCGGCGATCAGGCCGACCAGTGCGGTGATGCCGAGCAGCAGCCACTTCTTGTACGGGGCGATGCCCATCCGGTACCGGTCGAGGTTCTGCTGCTCCATCGACATGGCGCTGAGCGGCGGGCGCAGGCGGTGGGCCAACCAGATGTTGAACCCGACGGCGAGCGCCATCAGCAGGCCGAAGACGAAGAAGAGCCCGATCTTGGTCCACAGGGTCGTCGTGAACACCGACGAGTAGTTGACCGACCGGTACCAGAGCCAGTCCGTCCAGAACCCCGCGAACATGGTGAACGCCATGAGGAGCACGGCGAGGACACCAAGTGTCAGCAGCAGGGTTCGGACACGCCGGGACGGGCGGCCCACTCTGATCCGCGGCCCCGACGGGGGGCCTCCGCCGCGGTCCGGCATCTGGAAAGCCAAGGTGCGCACCTCGAAGTTCGCTGTTGATCCGTCAGGCCCTCGGGTTCGCGGGCCCCCCGTGCGCCCCCGTGATCGTGGGCCCACACTTATGCAACTTACTCATCGTTTACTCGGTTCCCGATTCGGGCCAGTAACGAGGCAGGATTGTGACCATGTCCAACACCCCCATGGCTGCGAGCCCCCTCACCCGGGCCGTACTCGAGATCGACGAGTACGTCTCCGGGCTCGGCTGGGACCAGCCCGCACGCCTCTTTGCACTTGTCGACACCGCACGGCTGAGGACCGATCAGCCCTCACTCGCGGACCGGCTCGGTCTTCAGGACGAACCGGACACTTCCGGCCTGACCCCGATCGAGCAGGACGAGATTCCAACGGACCAGCCGCTCGACGAGTTCCTGGGCACCATCGCCTGGCCCGACGCGGTGGTCGGCTGCGCGCTCGCCGTGGAACGCCTGATGCTGCCGCCGTCCGCCGAGGCCCAGGTTCCGGAGGGCCTGAACGAGTCGGGGCTGGCTCGGTGGGTGGCGGAGCACCCGGACCGTCAGGAGGTCCGCATGACGGTCGCGGTCCTGCGCGACGGTGCCCGCGACTCGGCCCTGCGGCTGCGCGAGAAGGACACCGCCACCGAGGTGCTCACCGGTTCCGACCTGGTGCCGGGTCTGGCCCAGGCGCTGACGGCGACCTTCGCCGAGTAGCCCCCGGGCCGCCCTGCGGCCGCCCGCCGGCTACCCCTTCGCGCACTCGGGCAGGTCGGAGGTCTTCCCGGAGCGGATGTCGCGCAGCGCGCCGAGGGCGTCGTCGATGGTGTCCACCTTCACGAGGGTGAGCCCGTCGGGGACGTCCGCGGCGGCGGTCGCGCAGTTGTCGGCGGGCGTCAGGAAGTACTGGGCGCCCTTGCCGCGCGCGCCGATGGTCTTCATGCTGATGCCGCCGATCGGACCGACCTTGCCGGTGTCGTCGATCGTCCCGGTGCCGGCGACGAAGCTGCCGCCGGTGAGGTCGCCCGGGGTGAGCTTGTCGTAGATGCCGAGGGCGAACATCAGGCCGGCGCTCGGGCCGCCGACGTCGGCCAGCTTGATGTCGACGGAGAACGGGAACGTGTGGTCGGTCCCGGCGGAGATCCCGACGATGGCGCGCTTCTCTCCCTTGTCGTCGGAGGTCTCGGTGGTGATCGTGACCTTCTCCGTCTTCGTGGGCGTCCGGCGCTCCTTCTCCGCGTCGGCCTGCTCGTCGGCGGGCACGATCGTGAAGACGACGTCCTCTCCGGGCTTGTGCTTGGTCACCAGCTCGGCGACGTCGGTGGGCTTCTTGACCGTCGTACCGTCCACGGCCTTGATCACGTCACCGGCGTGCAGCCTGCCCTGCGACGGGGAGTCCTTGACGACCGTGGAGACGACCACCCAGGACTTCACCGGGATGTCGAGCGCCTCCAGGGCGGCGACCTTCGCGCTCTCCTGGGACTGGCTGAACTCCTCGGCGTTCTCCTGGGTGGCCTCTTCCTCGGTCTTGCCGTCCGGGTAGATCGTGTCGTGGGGCACCACACTGTTGTCGTGCGCCAGCCAGCCGTAGACCGCCTCCACGAGGTTCATCTTGTACTCGGCGCTGGTGACCCGGACGGTGGTCATGTTCAGGTGACCGCTCGCCTCGTAGGTCTTGTGGCCGGAGATCTGCAGCACCGGCTCGCCGTCGTGGTCCCCGAGGGTGTTCACCGTCGGCCCGGGTGACATCTCCGAGTAGGGCACGGGGATGAACACACCCGCGCACAGGATCGCGATCAGCATCAGGGTGGAGGCGAGCATCGTCGCAGTGCGGCGTGGCATGGCACGACAGTACGGGACGCGGCTGTCGGAACACCGTCAGGGCGGGTCCCGTCAGGCACCGGTGCGGGGCTTCTCCATGGCCTCGCGGAACCGGGCGTACCCGTCCAGTTCGGGGCCGTCGCTGCGGGCCTTGCGGGTCCGGTTGGCCCAACTGCCCCACAGCCCGGCGCCGACGGCGGCCACAAGCGGAATCAGCAACCAGGCAAGCGCTGCCATGCCCGACCTCCCAGCCCCATGAACGTCCGCAACTGACTGATCAGCAGATTAACCATCCGCAGTGACAACGCTCACGCCGGGGGGCGGGTTACGCAACCGGAGCCAAGAGGGGTGAGCGGCAGGGCCAAGAGGGGGTCGGCGGCGAGGGCGAAGCGGGGGTCGGCGGCGCCCCTCAGCAGGCGCCCACCCACTCCTCGGTGCCGTCGGAGAACGTCTGGTGCTTCCAGATCGGCACCTCGTGCTTCAGGTCGTCGATCAGCTTCCGGCAGGCGTCGAAGGCCTCACCCCGGTGCGGGCAGGAGACGGCGACGACCACGGCGAGGTCCCCGACCTCCAGGTCCCCCACGCGGTGGACGGCCGCGAGCGCCCGTACGGGGTACTCCGCGACGACCTTCTCGGCGATGCGGCGCATCTCGGCCTCGGCGCTGGGGTGGCACGAGTACCCGAGCCGGTCGACGTCGGTGCCCCCGTCGTGGTTGCGGACGGTCCCCACGAACAGTGCGGTCCCGCCGGCCGCGTCGTCCCCGACGGCCCGGAAGACCTCGTCCACGGACAGGGGGGTCTCCCGAACGCCGATCAGCTTGACGGGGTCCGCTGCGGCCAGCTCACCGGGGTGGTCGTTGGTTGCCATACGACCATCGTGCCGCACGTCGCGGACGGCGCGGAATAGCGTGATCGCCCGGCACGCGCGCGTACCGCGTTGGAGCGTCCTACAGGGGGCGATCCACCGCGCGGGGCCGAAGACGTCGGATGCGATGCCCGCGCGGGGCCGGGGACGTCAGATGCGGCGCCCGCGCGACGGACGGGGAGGTCAGATGCGGCGCCGGGCCTTGCGGGCCCGCCGTACCACCGCCGCCGCGCCCAGCAGCGCCACCGTCGCTCCCGCGGCTCCCGCGGCCGTCGCGTCCTTGCGGCCGAGGCGCCGCCCCGCGACCGTGTGCCGTCCGGCGACCTCGTCCAGCAGCTCCGAGAGCACCTCCTCGTTGGTGTACTTCGGCCGCCACCCGGCGTCGTGCAGCCGGCTGCCGCTCACCACCCAGGGGTACATCGTGTACGCCAGGTCACCGGCCGGGGAGGGCGTCAGTCCGATCCGGTGCAGCCGGGCCGCCGCGCCGAGGGCGACCGCGGACGGCAGCTCCATGCGCCGGATGCCGCTCAGCTCCTCGACCTCCTCCTGCTCCAGCCAGCCGTCGCACCCCACGGCCAGCTCGCCCTCGGCCTTCTCCAGGACGGCGTACTCCAGGGCGCTGCACAGGTCGTCGACGTGGCAGAACTGCCAGGCCGGCCGCGAACCGGCCACCACAAGGAGTCGGGGCGACTCGAAGTACCTGGTCAGCGCGGTGTCCATGCCTCCGACCAGCACCGCGGGCCGGACGACGGTCACGTTGAGTCCGGGGTGTGCCCGCGGGGCGCGCCGGGCCAGCCGTTCGATCTCCAGCAGGTCCCCGACGCCCGTGGCCTCGGCCGTGGCGCGCAGCTCGGCGTCCTCCGACAGCGGCAGCTCGTTGTCCGGGAGGGCGCCGTAGACCATCGCGGAGGTGCAGAGCACGACGCGATGCACGCCGGCCGCCGCGGCGGCGGTCAGGACGGTCTGCGTCCCCCGGACGTTGTAAGCCGTCCGGGCGGCCGCGTCGGTCTCCAGATCGAGGTCGAGCGCCAGGTGCACCACGACGTCCGCACCACGGAGTTTCTCCGCGATGGCGGGGTCCCGTACGTCCAGGATCTGCCACCGCGCCGCCTCGCACTCACCGCGTCGCTCGTCGATGGCCACGACCTGTCTGACCTCGTCGGACGCGGCCAGCCGCGCGGTGAGCAGCGCCCCGACCCCGGAGGCGGCACCGGTGACCGCGACCACGGGTCCGCGCGCGCCGGGGCGGGGGGAACTGGTTGACTGGTTTCGCGCTGCGCGAACCTGCGGATCTGGGGAACTCACCGGGCGTCTCCAGCGGTTGTCTTCAGTACGAGCGCGAGCGACGCGTGCGTACCAGGTGGCATCCATCCTGCCGCAGGCCGTCAGTCGGCGAAGCACCGAGGCCCGAACCGCCCCGGGTGTCTACGCTGGGTGGTGAAGTCGGGCAGCCGTGCCGCCGGAAAGAACCGGCGGCCCTACCAGCCGAGGAACCCCGTGAGTGACACCCCATTCGGATTCGGCCTTCCGCCGGAGGAGCCGGACGACGGCGACGAGGGCAAGAAGAAGGACCAGCAGAGCGGCGGTGGTCAGGGACCGGCCAACCCGTTCGGATTCGGGACGCCCGGAGCCGGTGGCCTGGGTGGCCCCGGTGCGGACAACCCGTTCGCTGCCATGTTCGGTTCCATGAACCCCAACGACCTGGGCGCCGCCTTCCAGCAGCTGGGCCAGATGCTCTCCTACGAGGGCGGCCCGGTGAACTGGGACATGGCCAAGCAGATCGCCCGCCAGACGGTCTCCCAGGGCACACCGGACGGCCGCAAGGACGCCAGCGTCGGTCCCGCCGAACGCAATGCAGTCCAGGAGGCCGTGCGCCTGGCCGACCTGTGGCTGGACGACGCGACGGCCCTGCCGTCCGGTGCGGGCACCGCGGTGGCCTGGAGCCGTGCGGAGTGGGTCGAGGCGACCCTGCCGGCCTGGCGCGAGCTGGTCGACCCGGTCGCCGAGCGCGTCGGCAACGCCATGGGCGACGTGCTGCCGGAGGAGATGCAGGCCATGGCCGGCCCGCTGATCGGCATGATGCGGTCCATGGGCGGCGCCATGTTCGGCACGCAGATCGGTCAGGCCGTCGGCGTGCTCGCCGGCGAGGTCGTCGGCTCGACCGACGTGGGCCTGCCCCTCGGCCCGGCCGGCAAGGCCGCGCTGCTGCCGGCCAACATCGAGGCCTTCGGCCAGGACCTCGGCGTGCCCCAGGAGGAGGTGCGGCTGTATCTCGCCCTGCGCGAGGCCGCCCACCAGCGCCTCTTCGCGCACGTGCCGTGGCTGCGCTCGCACCTGTTCGGCGCCGTCGACGGGTACGCCCGCGGCATCAAGGTCGACACGGCCAAGCTGGAGGACGTGGTCGGCCAGTTCGACCCGCAGAACCCCGAGCAGCTGCAGGAGGCGCTCCAGCAGGGCATGTTCCAGCCGGAGGACACGCCGGAGCAGAAGGCCGCCCTGGCCCGGCTGGAGACGGCCCTGGCGCTCGTCGAGGGCTGGGTGGACGCGGTGGTGCACGCCGCCGCCAAGCCCCGGCTGTCCTCGGCCGACGCGCTGCGCGAGACGCTGCGCCGCCGTCGCGCCTCGGGCGGCCCGGCGGAGCAGACCTTCGCCACGCTGATCGGTCTGGAGCTGCGCCCGCGCCGGCTGCGGGACGCGTCCCGCCTGTGGGCCTCCCTCACGGACGCGCACGGTGTCGACGGCCGGGACGGCCTGTGGGCCCACCCGGACATGCTGCCGACCGCCGACGACCTGAACGACCCGGACGGCTTCGTCCACCGTGAGCAGCTCGACTTCTCCGAGCTGGACAAGATGCTCGGCGAGGCGGCCGGCAAGCCCGACCTGAAGAAGAAGGACGCGCCGGGCCAGGACGAGAAGGGCCGGGACGAGGCCGACGGGAAGGGCGACGACACCGAGTGAGTCTCCACGACGACGCGGTCCTGGTCCTGAAGGACCACCAGGGCCAGGACGAGCTGCGTCAGGTCTACCTGGACCATCTGGCCGCCCACCCGGACGGCGTGTGGAAGGCCTGCGGGGACGGGCACATCACGGCGAGCGCCCTGGTGATCGACCCCTCGCGCGGGCGGGTCCTGCTGACCCTGCACAAGAAGCTGCGGATGTGGCTCCAGATGGGCGGCCACTGCGAACCCGTCGACGCGACGCTGGCGCGGGCGGCCCTGCGCGAGGCCACCGAGGAGTCGGGCATCGACGGCCTGACCCTGGCGCCCGGCGGCCCGGTGCGGCTGGACCGGCACCACACGCCCTGCGCATGGCACCTCGACGTCCAGTACGCGGCGGTGGCCCCGGCCGGGGCCGTGGAGGCGATCAGCGACGAGTCCCTCGACCTGCGATGGTTCCCGTACGCGGAGGTCGCGGATGTCGCCGACGACTCGGTGGTACGTCTGCTGGAGGCGACGCTCGCGCGGATCTGAGCGGTGCGGGGCCCAAGGGGGTACGGGAACGAGCGCCCGCCACAGCCGTAAGGGGTGACCGCCTTAGCGATCACCCCTTACCGGACGCGTCGCGCGCGCTCAGCTCCAGACGTTGCCCTGGTTCTGCCCTCGCGCCCCCTGCTGGCCCATGCCGTACTGGGCCGCGACACCGGAGCCGACCTGGGCGTTCTGCGGCGGCAGCAGCTCGCTGGGCTGGACGAGCGCGAAGCCGCTGCCCATGAAGCTCAGCTCCCAGCCCTCGCCGGTGTTGCCTCGGCGCCGCCACACCCCGGAGGAGTGCGTCTGGGCCTGCATCTGCACCCGCAGGCCGGTGGACCAGGCGACGATCGCGTCGGCGTCGCAGTTGACGTACCTGTCGGGCGTCACCTGCATGAACAGGGGCACACCCGAGGTCATCAGAGCGACCTTGCCGCGGCCCGTGATGTTGAGCTGGTACTTCCCCGAGCCGGAGATGCCGTAGAGGCTGTCCACGGCGATGACCTCGTGGTGCAGGGACGAGTCCATCGCCAGCACGTAGCTGCTGTCGACGGTGAGACCGTCCTGGTCGACGTCGACCACGTGGACGCACTGGGCGAGGTTGGCGAAGAACACCGTGCCCTGCCCGTGGCAGCGCATCAGGTCCAGGCCCTCACCGGTGTGCGCACGCGCGCGTGACTGGTTGTTGCTCTGGTACTCGGCGTCGAACTCGACGAGGCCCTGGTAGGCGACCATCGTGCCCTTGCGGGCGAGGATGTCGTCGTGGCCCCCCAGGGCGACGCGGAGCATGTGCTTGTTCTGCAGGCTCCAGGCTTCCTGGGTCTGCTGGTCGTTGTAGGCGAAAATCGGGCTCTGCATGATGGTGGCTCCCCCTCAGCCCCGGGCCCGGAGGCGGTCGGTGCTGTCCTCGCTGGGCTGGACGACGACGATGCCCTGACCGGAGAAGGCCATCTGGAAGGCCTCGCCGCTGCCGCGGCCGATCAGCGACTGCGCCTTGAAGCTGCGCTTGCCCTTCACCTTGAGGTTCGGGGACCAGGCGACCAGTGCGTCCGGGTCGACGTACGTCTCGTCCTCACCGCCGCCGCAGTCGACCACGATCGGCTTGCCCCGTGAGGTGAGCGCGACCCAGCCCTGCCCGGAGATCTTGGTGTTCCACAGGCCCTGCCCGGCGAACTTCGCCAGGCCCTTGACCCGCTCCACGCCCCACGTCAGGTGGGCGTCGAAGGCGAGGAGGTTGGTGGCGTTGACGGAGATCCCGTCGCCGTTGAGGTTGATCACGACGACGTTGGCGCCGTAGTCGGCGAGGTAGAGCAGTCCGTCGCCGGAGCACTTCATGAGGGGCGCGCCCTCGCCGGTCATCCAGTCCTTGGCGATCTGGCGGACGGCCGGCGGGTTGGGCTCGTACTGGACGAAGCCCTCGTAGGCGACCATCGAGCCCACGCGCGCGAGGAGGTCGCTGCCGGTCTGCATGGCGACCTTCAGCATGTGGTTGCCGTGGTTCTCCATGCGGGCGGTGACGGGTGCGGGGGCGTAGCCCGCGAGCGGCTGGTTCATCTCGGGCTCTCCCTCAGATCTCGTACGGCTGGACGACGACGAAGCTGCCGGGCGCCGCCCGGAACTGGAGGTTGACGCTCTCGCCGGTGTCGCCCGCGTAGGAGTTGCGGCGCATCCGCACCTGGCTGGAGACGACGACCTGGGCGGCGGCGGACCACGCGACCACCGCGTTGCAGTCGGCGAACGTCGTGGGCGTGACCGGCAGTACGACGGGCACACCGTGCGTCTTGACGACGATCGTGCCGGTGCCCTGGAACTGCATGGTGAACAGCGCGCCACCGGGGATGCCGTGCCCCTCGATGCGGCGGACCTCGTACTGGAGGCTCTCGTCGAAGGCCAGGACGTTCTCCGCGGAGACGCACACGGCGTCGCCCTGGAGCTCGATGGGGTGCAGCATCGCGGAGTTGTCCGCGAGGAAGACCTGTCCCTTGCCGGTACAGCGCATGAGCTGCATCTCCTGGCCGGTCGCGTTGCCCACGACCCGCCCGGCGAACCCGGCGCCCTTGTAGCTGAAGTCGACCTTGCCCTGGTAGAGCACCATGCTGCCCTGCCGCGCCAGCACCGGCTGGCCTTCGGCGCCGAGGTCGACGCGGACCAGCTTCTTGTTCTGCTGGGTCCAGCGCTGCCCGGTCGCCGTCTCGCGGAACTGCTGGAGCGCCGCGGTGACGCCGGCGCCCTGCGGCGCGGCCGAGGGCATCCCCTGGGGTGCGCCCTGGGGGGCCTGCTGGCCGTAGCCCGGGGGCGGGGTGGGCTGGCCGTAGCCGGGCGGCGGGGGCGGGGCTTGGGGTGGCTGGCCGTAGCCGGGGGGCAGGGGTGCCGTCTGGCCGGGGACCTGGCCGTACTGCGGCGCGGGCGCCGGGGCCGGTGGCGGTACCGGGGCGCCGCCGGGCGGCGTGTTCACGGGCGCGACGATGGTCTGCGCGGCGTGCACGTCCGGGGCGAAGCCCTGCGGCGCGGGCTGCGCGGGGGCGGGTGCCGGCGCCGGTGCGGATGCTGGTGCTGGTGCTGGTGCGGCGGGGGCGCCGAAGGCCGGCGGGGCCGAAGCCTGGGCGGGCGGCGCGAAGCCGGGGGCGGCGCCGGTCTGCGGCTGCTGCGCCTGCGGCTCGGGCGCCTCCTCCTCGGCCACCTCGCCGCCGAAGTTGCGCAGCAGCGCGTCCAGCCCGCCGTCGAAGCCCTGTCCGACGGCAGCGAAGCGCCACACGTCCTTCAGATAGAAGTCGCCCAGCATCACCGCGCGCTCGGTGGAGAACTCGGAGCCGCTGAACGGGTACCGGGCCACCTCCTCGCCGCCCGCGACGATCCGGATGTAACCGGGCCCGACCTGCGACATCTGTCCCGCGCCGTCGATCGTCGCCGTGAAGGACAGCTTCTGGATGCCCTGCGGAATCCTGTCGAGGGTGACCCGGAAGGACTCCGTGTCACCCGCCTGCGCACCCAGGAGCTGGATGGACTCCTCGGGGGTCTTCGGTTGGTTGAAGAACACGAAGTACCGGTCGTCCGACAACCGCTCCTCGGCGTCGAGACCGAAGCAGCTGATGTCGAAGCTCAGTCCGGGGCCGGAGATCTGCACGCCTACGTACAGATCCGTGCCCGCGGTGAGGTCACTGATCCTGGCCTTGTGGCCGCGTTGAAATTCCCTGGCCATGCGTTTCGACCGTCCCCCATCCGAATGTGAGTGCGTCGCGACAGGCTAACGGCAAAGCCCGACACCGGAGGAAGTCGGTACAGACCCGGTACGAAACCCGTGCGCCGCCGTGTCGGAGGCCCGACCGGGGGACCGGCTACTCGTTGCGGGCGCCGGGTACGTGCGGCAGCCGCTCCGCCGCGACCACGCCCTCCAGGTAGCCCCGCGCCCGCTCTGTGCGCGGATACGCCTCCAGCAGCCGCCAGAACCGGGGCCCGTGGCCGGGGACGAGCAGGTGCGCCAGTTCGTGGAGCAGGACGTAGTCGACGACGTACTCGGGCATGCCCTGGAGGCGGTGCGACAACCGGATGCTTCCCTCGGAGGGGGTACAGGAGCCCCAGCGGGTGTTCTGGTTGGTGACCCATCGGACCGTGGTGGGCCGGGCCCGCCCCTCGAAGTACTGGCCCGACAGCCGCTGCGCGCGCTCGGCCAGCTCGGCGTCGCCGAGGACCCGCTTGCTCTCCTGGGCGGCCAGCTTGTCCAGCATCACGCTCACCCAGCGTTGCTCCTCCGCCTCGGACATGCGGGCGGGGATCAGCACGACGGTGCGATCGCCTTCGCGGTACGCGGAGACCGTCCGGCGGCGCCGGGTGCTCCTGCGGACCTCGATCGCGCTCGTCCCCGAGCCGTTCAGCGGCGGATTCGTGGGCGTGCGCTGGGGCGCCCCGGCACGGTGCAGTGGGTCGGCGGACACGCCACGACGTTACCCGCTGCACACGGGGAAGTCCCGGCTCCGGGACGGTTCGGTGCCGATCCGCCGCCCCTCCTTCGAGAGGACTGCGATGGACGGCCGAGTTGTACGCCGAGATGGCCGTCGGACTTGTACGACGAATACCCACCGCCTGTGGACAACTTTCGCCGCCTCTTCGCGCGGCCGGGCATGCTGGCACTCGTCGGCGGATCCACGACCGACCGCATGCCCGCACATTCGAAGATCACGGGGGATCCGGAATGCATCCGATGGTGAAGCCCGCGCTCCGGCGCGGCTGGCGCGATCTGAACACCGTGCAGTTCGGGATGACGCCGGCGCACGCGCTGACGCTCGCCCCGGTGGACACGGCGACGGGCAGCTTCCTCGAACTGCTCAACGGCACCCGCGGACCGAAGCTCCTGCGCGAGGAGGGGCACCGCATGGACCTGCCGGAGGGGCATGTCGACCGGGTGGTGGAGCGACTGGCGCGGGCCGGGCTGCTGGACGACTCCCGGGGCGGCGGACCGGCCGCCGACGCCCTGCGGGAGAAGAAGGAGGTCCTCGACCGGCTCCGCCCCGACCTGGCCTCCCTGTCCCTGACCACCTCCGAACCGGGGGACGCGATCAGACACCTGGCGGCCCGCCGCGCCCTGCGGGTGAGTGTGAGAGGTGCGGGACGGGTGGGCGCGGTACTCGCCGGACTGCTGTCGGGGGCGGGGATCGGCGACGTCGACGTCCGCGACGGCGGACGCGTCGAGCCGTGGGACGTCGCCCCGGGCGGGCTGCCCGCCGACTCCGTCGGCGACCGGCGGGACGAGGCCGCCCGTCGGGTGGTGCGCCGGGCCGCCCCCGACCGGCCGCCGCGACGCGGCCCAGCGCCGCCGTCCGAAGCGGACACTCCGGGCTTCTCCCTGGTGATCGTCACCCCACGCGACGACGTCGCGGTGCACACGCCCGATCCCGTCGCGGCCGAGTCCCTCATGGCCTCCGGCACACCCCACCTGTACGCCGGGGTCGTGGAGGGGACGGGTGTCGTCGGCCCCCTGGTCCTGCCCGGCGAGACCGGGTGCGCGGGCTGTCTGCACGCGGAGCGCGCCGACCGGGATCCGGCCTGGCCCCGCCTGGTGGCCCAGTGGCGCTCCGGCCGCCGGCCCGAGGTGCGGCCCTGCGACCTCACCCTCGCGGCGACCGTCGCCGGACTCGCGGCGGCCCACGCGCTCGCCTTCCTGGACGGCGGGAGCCCGTCGAGCACCGGCGTCCGCTGGGAGGTCTCGCTGCCCGGTCTGCGCTGGCAGTCCCGTCCGGTCCGGGCCCACCCCGAGTGCCCGTGCGGAGCGGCGGGGAAGGGTAAGGAGGAACACATCGCCGAGGACGGGGAGTGGCGCGCGACAATGGCGGGGCAAGGGCCGTCAGCAGGAGTACGCCGTGAGGCGCAACCCGCGCGGCCGGCTGCGACTTGGAGGGCTCATGTCTGATCTTCCCCGCAAGGCGGTCACCCGGACCGCCAAGCTCGCCGCGCTCCCGCTCGGCTTCGCCGGGCGGGCCACCTGGGGGCTCGGCAAGCGGATCGTGGGCGAGTCGGCGGAGCTCGTCGGCCAGCAGTTGCAGCAGCGCACCGCGGAGCAGTTGTTCAAGGTGCTGGGCGAGCTGAAGGGCGGGGCGATGAAGTTCGGGCAGGCGCTGTCCGTCTTCGAGTCGGCGCTGCCCGAGGAGGTCGCCGGGCCCTACCGGGCGGCGCTGACCAAACTCCAGGAGGCGGCGCCGCCGATGCCGACGCGCACCGTGCACGCCGTGCTCGCGGAACACCTCGGGGAGAGCTGGCAGGACCTGTTCCTGGAGTTCGAGGACAAGCCCGCCGCGGCCGCCTCGATCGGCCAGGTGCACCGGGGGGTGTGGCACGACGGCCGCGAGGTGGCGGTCAAGGTGCAGTACCCGGGCGCGGGCGAGGCTCTGCTGTCGGACCTCAACCAGCTCAGCCGTTTCGCCCGCCTGCTCGGCCCGCTGGTCCCCGGCATGGACGTCAAACCGCTGATCACGGAGCTGAAGGACCGGGTCTCGGAGGAGCTGGACTACGACCTGGAGGCGCAGGCCCAGCGGATCCACGCCGAGGAGTTCGCGGACGACCCGGACATCCTGGTGCCGGACGTCGTCCACCAGTGCGACCAGGTACTGATCACCGAGTGGATCGACGGCATCCCGATGTCGGAGATCATCTCGGACGGCACGCAGGAGCAGCGCGACCGCGCCGGACAGTTGCTGGCCCACTTCCTCTTCTCCGGCCCGGCGCGCACCGGGCTCCTGCACGCCGACCCGCACCCGGGCAATTTCCGCCTGCTGCCCGGCGGCCCGGACGGCGAGGACGACTGGCGTCTGGGCGTCATGGACTTCGGCACCGTCGACCGGCTCCCGGGCGGTCTGCCCGAGCCCATCGGGGAGGCCCTGCGGATGACGCTGGACGGTGAGGCGGACGCCGTCTACGAGATGCTCTGCACGGAGGGGTTCGTCAGGGAGTCGATAGAGCTGGACCCCGACGCCGTCCTGGACTACCTCCTGCCGATCATCGAGCCGGCCCGGGTCGACGAGTTCACCTTCACCCGTGGCTGGATGCGGAGTCAGGCGGCCCGCATCGGCGACCCCCGCTCCCCCGCGTACCAGCTGGCCAAGCAGCTGAATCTGCCGCCGTCCTACCTCCTGATCCACCGAGTGACGTTGAGCACCATCGGGGTGCTGTGCCAGCTGGGAGCGACGGTCCGGCTGCGCGACGAGCTGGCCGACTGGCTGGTGGGCTTCGTCCCCGAGGAGGAGACGGACGACGAGGAAGCCGCGGCCGTCGAGGACGCGTACGAGGAGTACGAGGAGGAGGAGAAGGCGGCGGAGGCCTGAGCCGCCCGCGCCGAACGGACCGTGGGGGCCGGTCCGTTCGGACGGACCGGCCCCCATGGGCAGAGCTTCGTCTCCCGGGTCGGGAGACCACCGCTTCAGGTGTGTCGGTTACTGCATGACCGCCATGGCGAGCGCACGCCGGGCACGCATCGAGGCGCGCTCCGCCCGGCGCTGCATGCGGCGAGCGGTCGCCAGGCGCATCGCCCGGCGCTCCTGCTCCGCCTCGATCAGGCGGTCGTGCATATGCGCACGTGCCAGGGCTTCTGGGATGAGTTGCATTTCGCGGGTCCTGTTCTGACGCGAGTCCTTCGCGCCGGTGGTGGTGAAGTCTTCAGGCGCGGAGCCTGCGGTGTCGTGGGGGGACGGCTTCATCGGGGCCTGCTTCTGGGGGTCGTACGTGAGGGGGCGGTCGATCGTTCCGGTGATGTTCATGCCGAAACCGGGTTCTTGCGCGGGCGACCGCGGGGCCGCTTCCGGGCGACGACGACACCCTGGACGAACAGCTCGCCGCCCCAGACGCCCCAGGGCTCACGCCGCTCCTTGGCACCGGCGAGGCAGGCCTCGACCAACGGGCAGGTGCGGCAGAGGGACTTGGCGTACTCGACGTCCGCCGGCGACTCGGCGAAGAAGACCTCCGGGTCGTAGGAACGGCAGGGGACGGGCACGCCGAGGTTCTCGATGGCGTCGTCGAGCGCGGTGAGCGCGGTGAGCGGGGTCAAGGTGGAGTCCTCCGTGGAACAGGGCTTGGGGATCGTGTCGGAAGGCGGTACGGACGGGGCGTGCGCTTCGAGTTGCACGGGTGGTCTTCCTCGTCTGGTCGTTCCGGCCGGTTGGCCGGTTGGCGGCTTGGTACCGGGTTCTTTTCTTGTCCCGAGGCTCCTTCGTGCTGTCGTCCCCGTTCGGGGACAAACAGAAGGGCCGCGGATCCCGGGTGGGGTTCCGCGGCCCTGAAGGCGCCGGCCTGATCGACGATCAGGCTGGATCACTCCAGGGTTCTGGCCCACGGAAGGCCCACATCTGGTGGTGCTGCGTCGTCTGCTTCCGGAATCCGGCACCGGTCGCGGTAAAGGCATAGGCCTGCGCCTGTGCCGTTACAGCTGCTTCCAGTGCCTTGGTCGGTCGCTCATTGCGCTCACGGACGGGAAGGCCCGCGGGGGCAATGGAGGAGGCGGCCGGACGCACGGCACGGAGGCCGGACAGACCGGTGCCCGAGTTCGAGGCGTCGAGGATGCACAGGGAGACGGCCGAGCGATCGGTCATTTTGGCGGTGAAGCCGACGGTGCTGCTGGTGTTGATGCTGATCACTGGACTCGCCTCCTCTCGGCGTCTCGGGGGACTGGGATGAACCAGTCCGTGTATATGCAAGTACAACACGGAGTCAGGGCCTTCGGGAAGGCCGCTGTTCCCGTGACCAAGAACCTATGGGGATTCCCGGGGCATGCGCAAACTATTTTCTCGACGAGTTTGTATCAGTCGCCCTCGTCCAGCCCCACTCCCTCTTGACCTGCGCAGATGGCCAGGACGTCGGCTCCGTAGCGGTTGAGCTTGCGCGCTCCGACCCCCGGGATCCGGGCCAGCTCGCGCTCGTCCTCGGGGACGGACTCGGCGATCGCCATCAGTGTCTTGTCGGTGAAGACGCAGAACGCGGGCTGCCCGCTGCGCCCCGCCTGGACCGCCCGCCACTCGCGCAGCCGCTCGTAGACGCCCTCGTCCATGTCGGACGGGCAGTCCTCGCAGCGCATCAGTTTCATCTCGCCGGCGTCGGTGAGCGTGCGCCCGCAGACCCGGCAGCGGGCCGGCGTCCGCGGTGTCCGTCTCGGGACGGCGGCCGCGACGCCGCCTCCTCCGCGTCCGCGCTCGACTCCTCCGGTGCCGCCCGCCGCGGTCTGCCCGCCCGCCGTGCCGGAGCCGGGCCGCAGGCCCTTGAGGAAGCGGCTGGGCCGACGGCTCGGCCTGCCGCCGGGCGAGCGGGCCAGTGCCCAGGAGAGGTGCAGGCGTTCGCGCGCGCGGGTGACACCGACGTAGAGCAGGCGGCGCTCCTCCTCGATCTGCTCGTCGGTCTTTGCGTAGGTGATCGGCATCATTCCCTCAGCGACGCCCACCAGGAAGACGACGTCCCACTCCAGGCCCTTGGCCGAGTGCAGGGAGGCGAGGGTGACGCCCTGCACCGTGGGGGCGTGCTGGGCGCCCGCCCGCTCGTCGAGTTCCACGATCAGGTCGCTCAGCGTGACGCCCGCTCTGGCGGCGGCGAAGTCCTGGGCGAGTCCGACCAGGGCGGCCAGCGACTCCCAGCGTTCCCGGACGGCGCCCGACCCGGCCGGGGGCTCCGAGGTCCAGCCCTCCCCCGACAGCACCGCGCGCACCTGCGAGGGCAGGTCGACGACGTCGTCCAGGAGGGAGTCGTTGCCGCCGAAGCGGGCCGCCGCCCGCAGGGCGCTGTGGGCCTTGCGCACTTCAGGGCGGTCGAAGAAGCGCTCCGCGCCCCGCAACTGGTACGGGACACCGGCGTCGGCGAGGGCCTGTTCGTAGGTCTCCGACTGGGAGTTGGTGCGGAACAGGACCGCGATCTCGGCGGCGGGAACGCCCGCGTCGACGAGTTCGCGGATGCGGCGGGCGGCGCCCTCGGCCTCGGCCGGCTCGTCCGGGTACTCGGTGTAGGCGGGTTCGGGGCCGACCGGTCGCTGGGAGACCAGTTCCAACCGGTGGTCGGCGGCCCGGCCCCGGGCCTGGGCCAGCAGTCCGTTGGCGAGGTGGACCACCTGGGGGGTGGAGCGGTAGTCGCGGACCAGTTTGACGACGGTGGCACCCGGGTGCCGGCCGCGGAAGTCGAGCAGGTGGTCGGGCGTTGCTCCCGTGAACGAATAGATCGTCTGGCTGGCGTCGCCGACCACGCACAGGTCGTCGCGGTCGCCGAGCCACAGCTCCAGCAGGCGCTGCTGAAGCGGGCTGACGTCCTGGTACTCGTCCACCACGAAGTGCTGGTACTGGGCGCGGACCTGGTCGGCGACGTCGTGCCGGTCCTGCAGGACGGCCACCGTCAGCAGCAGCACGTCCTCGAAGTCGATGACTCCGCGACCGCGCTTGAGGTCCTCGTAGGCGGCGTAGAGCTGGGCGATCTCCGCCGGGTCGCGGGGTGTCTCGCGACCGGCCTTGGCGGCCGCGGCGGCGTAGTCGGCGGGGACGGTCTGGGTCACCTTGGACCACTCGATCTCCGCGGTGGCGTCGCGCAGCTCACCCCGGTCGAGGCGGATACGGCAGGCGGCGGCCGCGTCGGCGACGAGCTGGATCTTGCGGTCGACGAGCCTGGGCAGGGAGCCGCCGATCGCTTTCGGCCAGAAGTACTGGAGCTGGCGCAGCGCCGCCGAGTGGAACGTGCGGGCCTGGACACCGGAGGCGCCGAGCTGGCGCAGCCGGCCCCGCATCTCCCCCGCGGCGCGGTTGGTGAAGGTGACGGCGAGCACGCTGGTGGGCTGGAGGATCCCGGCGCGCACCCCGTAGGCGATGCGGTGGGTGATCGCCCGGGTCTTGCCCGTGCCGGCGCCCGCCAGCACGCACACCGGTCCGCGCAGGGCGGTCGCCACCTCGCGCTGCTCGGGGTCGAGCCCTTCGAGCACCGCGTCGGCCGAGTCCGGTACCTGCGGGAAGAGGGTGGAGTGCGTTGCTGCTGTCACACCGCCATGCTGCCAGGTCTCGCGGGACGGGTGAGTCGGTTGTCCACAGGCACGCTCCGATAGTCGTACCCATGCGGATGCGACAGCCTCGCGGGGTGGGAATGGTGGCGCCGCCGCGGACGTTCCCCTCCTGCGACCTCATCCCCGAGCCGCCGGATCCCCGAGTCGCCGAAGGAGCGCGAGAGACATGCCGGGCACTGTGACGATGTACAGCACCACGTGGTGCGGCTACTGCCGTCGGCTGAAGAGCCAGATGGACCGCGAGGGCATCGCGTACACCGAGATCAACATCGAGCACGACCCGGACTCCGCGGCCTTCGTGGAGAAGGCCAACGGCGGGAATCAGACGGTCCCCACGGTTCAGGTGATTCCCACCAACGGTGGCACCGAGGTCGTCATGACGAACCCGAGCCTCGCCCAGGTGAAGCAGGCACTGGGCGCCTGACCCCGCGAGACGCAGCCCCCGACCCGGCCTCGTGCCGGTCGGGGGCTGCGGTGCTTCGTGCGCTGGGCCGGTCAGGCGCAGCAGTCGCAGCCGGGGCGGCAGCCGCAGGCGTCGGCCGTGGGGCCGGCCTTGCCGTCGGACGTGCCGTCGGCCGTGCTGGCCGTGCTGGCCGTGCTGTCGGCGGCCAGGACCGACGCCGCCGAGGGTGCGCAGCATCCCTTCCCCCGCCACGCGTCGCGCCCTTCCTTGACCGCGACGGCCGCGATCACCAGCGCGGCAATCGGGTCGGCCCACGACCAGCCGAGGGTGGCGTTGAGGACGAGGCCGACGAGCAGTACTGCGGACAGGTACGTGCACAGCAGCGTCTGCTTGGAGTCCGCGACGGCCGAGGCGGAACCGAGTTCGCGCCCCGCGCGGCGCTGGGCGGCGGACAGGAACGGCATGATCGCCACGGAGAGCGCGGCCAGCACGATGCCGGGGACGGAGCGCTCGGCCTCCGCGTTCCCGGCGAGCGCCCGGACCGCTTCGACGCTCACGTAGGCGGCGAGGACGAAGAACGAGACGGCGATGATCCGCAGCGTGGTCCGCTCGCGGGCCTCGCGCACGGCGTGGTCGGTGGCGGAGAACTGCCAGGCGACGGCGGTGGCGGAGGAGACCTCGATGACCGAGTCCAGGCCGAAGCCGATCAGGGCGGTGGAGGACGCGAGCGTGCCGGCGGTGATGGCCAGGGCGGCCTCGACGACGTTGTAGGTGATGGTGGCCGCGACGAGCAGACGTATGCGCCGGGTGAGCGCGTCCCGGCGGGCCGGGGAGGGGCCGAGGGTGATCGCGGTCATCAGCAGCACCCCCGGTCCTCGGCGTCCGGACAGGTGCGGTCGGTCTCGACGGCCACCACGGCGGTGCGCAGGTCGTCCAGCGCGTGACCGAGGCGTTCGTCGGCCAGCTCGTAGCGGGTGCGGCGGCCGTCGGGGACGGTGACGACGAGGCCGCAGTCGCGCAGGCACGCCAGGTGGTTCGACAGCCGCGTACGGGAGACGCCGAGCGCGTCGGCGAGGTCGGCGGGGTACGCAGGGGCCTCACGCAGGGCGAGCAGGATGCGGCAGCGGATCGGGTCGGCGAGCGCGCGACCGAACCGGGCCAGCACGTCGATGTCGGAGGCAACAGTCAGCACCCGACGAAAGTACACGACTTCCTGAATTCAGGGAAGCGTGAACTCATCGGCCTCTCCACACCGCCCGGTCCGGGCCGCCGATCCCGCCCTCAGAACGCCGCGCGCGTCGGCAGTGGCCTGCCGTACCAGAGCTCGATGAGGCGGGCCGCGATCGAGATCCCGTAGGGCGGGAGCACCTCGCCCGACTCGAAGGCGGCGCCCAGTTCGTCGCGGGAGAACCAGCGCGCCTCGTGGATCTCGTCGCCGTCGACCTCGATGTCGGTCGACGTGGCGCGGGCCATGAAGCCGAGCATCAGGCTGGACGGGAAGGGCCAGGGCTGGCTGGCGACGTATTCGACGGGGCCGACGGTGACCCCGGCCTCCTCCTGGACCTCGCGGCGCACCGACTGCTCGATGGACTCGCCGGGCTCCACGAAGCCGGCGAGTGTGGAGAAACGGCCCTCGGGCCAGTGGACCTGGCGGCCGAGCAGTATGCGGTCGTCGTCGTCCGTGACGGCCATGATCACGGCGGGGTCGGTGCGCGGGTAGTGCTCGGCGCCGCAGGCGGGGCAGCGGCGGATGTGGCCGGCCGCGGCGATGACGGTGCGCTCGCCGCAGCGGGAGCAGAACCGGTGCAGGCGCTGCCAGTTCTCCAGGGCGACCGCGTGGACCATCAGGCCCGCGTCACGGGGGGCCAGGAGCAGCCCCGCCTCCCGCAGGCCCGCCGGGCGCGCCGACTGGTCCATGCGGCCGGGCAGGGAGTCCTTCTGGAGGGCGAAGTAGCTGACCCCGTCCTCGTCGGTGCCCAGGAAGTAGCGGTGCGCCTCGGTGAGCGGGGCCTCGAAGGAGGGGGTCATGACGAGTTCGGTGCGCCCGTCGGGCGTCTCGTCGATGAGGACCTGGCCGCCGGAGACCACGAAGCAGCGCGTCGAGGGGTGGCTCCACGCCGCCGCGAGCCAGGCCTCGTCGAGGCGGTGATGGGCGGCGCGGTCGATGCCGCTCGGAGCGGTGAGCGAGATGGGACGGTCGGCGGTGCGGTCGGTCCAGGTGGTCACGGGTGCTTCCAACTCCCCCGGTGAGCGGTTCGGTTCGGCAGGCGGGTTCGGCGGGTCGTACGGCGGCGGGGCGCTCAGGGTGCGTGGCGCCAGTGCTCCCCCAGGTCGCCCCACAGGTGGGCGGCGGTCTCCACGCCCTTGAGCAGCAGGTCCAGCTCCACCTTCTCGTCGGGTGCGTGCCAGCCGTCGGACGGGACGGAGATGCCGAGGAACAGCACCGGGGTGCCGAGCACCTCCTGGAGGTCGGCGGCCGGTCCGGAGCCGCCCTCCCGCGTGTAGCGGACCGGTTTCCCGAAGGCGAGGCCCATCGCGCGGGCCACCGACCGCAGCACCGGGTGGTCCAGCGGCGTCAGGCACGGGCGGGTGGCCGGGGCGAAGGCGATCTCGCAGCGGATCCCGGAGGGCACCTGTTCGGCGATCCACGCGCGGACGGCCTTTTCCACGTGCTCCGGTTCCTGGCCCGCGACCAGGCGGAAGGAGAGCTTCACCATGGCGGACGACGGGATGATCGTCTTGCTGCCCGGGCCCTGGTAGCCGCCGCCGATGCCGTTGACCTCGGCGGTGGGGCGGGCCCAGACGCGTTCCAGTGTGGTGTGGCCGGCCTCGCCGTGGGCCGCGTACGACTTGGCCGTGTCCAGCCACCGCCGTTCGTCGAAGGGCAGCTCGGCGAAGAGGTCGCGTTCCTCGTCGGTGAGTTCGATCACGCCGTCGTAGAAGCCGGGGATCGTCACGCGCGCGTGCTCGTCGTGCAGGGCCGCCACCAGGCGGGCGATCGCGGTGGCGGGGTTGGGGACCGCGCCGCCGAAGGAACTCGAGTGGATGTCCTGGTCGGGTCCGTGCAGCCGGATCTCGCACTCCGCGAGGCCGCGCATGCCGGTGCACACCGTGGGGGTGTCCTCGGACCACATGCCGGTGTCGGAGACGATCACCGCGTCGGCGGCGAGCCGGTCGGCGCGCTCCTCGACCAGGGCGCGGAAGTGCGGGGAGCCGGACTCCTCCTCGCCCTCGATGAGCAGCTTGAGGTTCACCGCGGGGGTGGTCCGGCCGGTCGCGGCCAGGTGGGCGCGGACGCCGAGTGTGTGGAAGAACACCTGCCCCTTGTCGTCCGCCGCCCCGCGCGCGTAGAGGCGGTTCTCGCGGACGACCGGTTCGAAGGGGTCGCTGCTCCAGCCGTCCTCGCGGGCGGCGGGCTGCACGTCGTGGTGGCCGTAGACGAGGATCGTCGGGGCCTGGGGGTCTCCGGAGGGCCACTCGGCGAAGACGGCCGGGGCGCCCGGGGTGGGCCAGACCTCGGCGGTCCCGAAGCCGGTCTCCTTCAGCTTGGCGGCGAGCCAGTCGGCGCTGCGGCGCACATCGGTCGCGTGGTCGGGCTGCGCGGACACCGACGGGATGCGCAGCCAGGCGACGAGGTCGTCGAGGAAGGCGGCACGGTGCTGCTCGATGTACGTACGGACAGCGCTGACAGCATTGTCAACGGGGTGGCTCATGCTCACGAGCCTATCGGCCCGCACGGACACCCCGATCGTGCGGTTCGTCACCGACCGGTTCGGCCAGCAGCAGGTTCTCCAGCGCGGCCCGGTCCGGCAGCCCGTCGGGCCGTACGACCTCCCCGGTGCGTACGTAGAGGAACGCGGCCGTCACCGACTCCAGCGGTACGTGCTGCTGCTCGGCCCAGGCGAGGCGGTAGAGCGCGAGCTGGAGCGGGTCCGCGGTGCGGGACCGGCTCGTCTTCCAGTCGACGATCTCGTACGTCGCCGTGGTGCCGTCGCCCTCCTTGTAGACGGCGTCGATGCGGCCGCGCACGACCCGGCCGGCGAGCGTGAGCTGGAACGGCGCCTCGACGCGGTGGGGGGTGCGGCGGGCGTACTCGGTCCGCTCGAAGGCCTCCTTGAGGAACTCCAGGTCCTGTTCGTCGGCGATCTCCGCGTCGTCGCCGGGCAGCTCCCCCGGTTCCAGCAGGGGGAGCGTCAGCGGTTCGAAGCGGGCCTCGACCCAGGCGTGGAACCGGGTGCCGCGGCGGGCGGCGGGCCGGGGCGGGCGGGGCATGGGGCGGGCCAGCTCCTGTGCGAAGGCGTCCGGGTCGGCCGCCAGGTCCAGCAGCTGGGAGGCGGTCAGCGACGCCGGGAGGGGCACCTCGGTGACGCTCTCGCGGGCGCGCAGCAGTTCGCCGGTGAGTGCGTCGAGGTCGCGGTCCCAGGAGGCGACGGTGCGGGACTCCTCCGGGGTGAGGCGGGCGGGGGCGTCCTGTGCGGGGCCGTGTCCGCCGGATGCGGGGCGGGGCAGGTCGGTACCGCCGGGCCGTCGCGGAGCGGTCGCCTGGTGCGGGACGGTGGGGCGGTCGGTGGTCCAGGAGTCCCAGTCGTCGGCCGGGTTCTCGGGCCCGCCGGGGTCCGCTTCTTCCAGGGGTGGCTCGTCCTCCAGGGGCGGCTCGTCGTCCTCGGGGGGTGGCGGCCAGTCCGGGTCGGCGTAGGTGTCCGGGTCGTGCGGGCCGGTGTCCTCCTGTGTGGCGAGGCGGTCCAGGTGGGCGAGGACGGTCTCGGCGGCGGTGCGGCGCCGGGCGAGGGCCTCGTCGTCCAGGGGCAGCGGCCAGACCTGGTCGGCGGTGGCCCGGTGCAGGGCCGGGTTCTCCTCGTCCTCGGCGGGTTCGTCCGCCCAGGCCTCGATCTCGCCGTGCCCGGCGGCGCAGTGCTCGTACAGGGCCGTGAGGAAGTCGGACGGCCCTCGGGGCTTCTTCTGGCTGGGTCCCCACCAGTGGCCGGAGCCGAGCAGCAGGGAGCGGGGGCGGGTGAAGGTGACGTAGCCGAGGCGGAGTTCCTCGGTGTGCTGATGCTCCTTCATGGCCTCGTGGAAGGCCTTCAGGCCGCGGGAGTCCCAGGACTCGACGTCGGGCAGGGTGTCGGAGTCGCCGCGCAGCCCGTGCGGGAGCACCTTGCCCTGGGCGGTCCACTTCTCGCGGCCCCGGCCGCTGGGGAAGGTGCCCGTGACCAGGCCGGGTACGGCGACCACGTCCCACTCCAGGCCCTTGGACCGGTGCGCGGTGAGCACCTTGACGGTGTTCTCGCCGCCGGGCAGGGCGTTGTCGAGGCCCTTCTCGTACTGGGCGGCGGTGCGCAGGAAACCGAGGAAGGCGAGCAGGGTTGCCTCGCCGTCGCTAGCGGCGAAGGAGGCGGCGACGTCCAGGAAGTTCGACAGGGTCTCGCGGCGTCGGGCGGCCAGGGCGTGCGGGGACGCCGACAGCTCGACCTCCAGCCCGGTGACGGCGAGGACCCGGTGCAGCACATCCATGAGGGGGTCGGACAGGGCCCGGCGCAGCTCCCGCAGCTCGGTGGCCAGCCGGGCGAACCGCACGCGCGCGTCCGGTGAGAAGGGCAGCCCGTCGTCGTCGCCGGTGCCGTCCAGCGGTGTCTCCAGGAAGGTGTCGAGCGCGTCGGCGAGCGATATCACCTCGGAGGGGTCGACTCCTTCGACGGCCTCGGCGAGCCTGCGGTCGGGGTCGTCGTCGCCGTCCACGCGCGCGTGGCTCACCAGACGCCGGGCGCGGCGGCCGAGGAGGGCGAGGTCGCGCGGGCCGACACGCCAGCGGGGGCCGGTGAGCAGCCGCACCAGGGAGGCGTTGGCGCCCGGGTCCTGGAGTACTTCGCAGACGGCGACCAGGTCGGCCACCTCGGGCAGGTGCAGCAGCCCGGAGAGGCCCACGACCTCGACGGGGACGTCCCGGGCCACCAGCGCGCCCTGGATCTCGGCGAAGTCGGTCGCGGTACGGCACAGGACGGCGATCTCCCCGGGCGCCTGCCCGGTGCGCACGAGGTGGGCGACGGAGTCGGCGATCCAGTCGATCTCCTCGGTGTGGGTGCGCAGCAGGGCGCAGCGGACGATGCCGTCGCGTTCGGCGCCGGGTGCGGGGCGCAGGGCCTCCACGCCCGCGTGCATGGCGCGCAGGGGCTCGGCGAGGCCGTTGGCGAGGTCGAGGAGTCTGCCGCCGCTGCGGCGGTTCTCGCTGAGCGCCTGCCGGGTGGCGGGGCGACCGTCCGCGTCCTCGAAGTGGGCGGGGAAGTCGTCGAGGTTGGCCACGGAGGCGCCGCGCCAGCCGTAGATCGCCTGGCAGGGGTCGCCGACGGCGGTCACGGGGTGGCCTGTGCCGCCGCCGAACAGGCCCGCCAGGAGGACGCGCTGGGCCACCGAAGTGTCCTGGTACTCGTCGAGCAGCACGACCCGGAACTCGTCGCGCAGGACGCGGCCCACCTCCGGGAGCCCGGCGAGCCGCGCGGAGAGGGCGATCTGGTCGCCGAAGTCCAGCAGGTCCCGTTCGCGTTTGGCGGCGCGGTAGCGGATCACCAGGCCGGCCAGTTCGCGCCGCGCGGCCGCGGCCTCGGGGACCTTGCGCAGCTCGGCGTTGCTGAGCCGGACCTCTTGGAGGGAGTCCAGGAGTCCGGCGTCCCAGGTGAGCAGTTCCTCGGGGCGTACGAGGTGCTCGGCGAGTTCGGAGTCGAGGTTGAGGAGGTCGCCGACCAGGTCCGGGACGGAGCGAGTGAGGGCGGGGTAGGGGCCCGGGGCCTCACGCAGCACCCGCGCGGCGAGCTGGTAGCGGGTGGCGTCGGCCAGGAGCCGGGAGGTCGGCTCCAGTCCGAGCCGCAGGCCGTGGTCGGTCAGGAGGCGGCCCGCGAAGGCGTGGTACGTCGAGATCACGGGTTCGCCCGGCGGGTGGTCCGGGTCGATCACGTCCGGGTCGGTGACGCCCGCGCGGATCAGGGCCTTGCGGACCCGCTCGGCGAGTTCGCCGGCCGCCTTGTTGGTGAAGGTGAGGCCGAGGACCTGCTCCGGGGCGACCTGGCCGGTGCCGACCAGCCACACCACGCGCGCCGCCATGACCGTGGTCTTTCCCGACCCGGCTCCGGCCACGATCACCTGCGGGGCGGGCGGCGCGACGATGCAGGCCGTCTGCTCCGGGGTGAAGGGGATCCCGAGGAGCTCCTTGAGCTGATCGGGATCGGTGAGATGGGCAGGCACGTCAGAGAGGCTAGCGGCGGCCACTGACAGCCGGTGCCGGACGGCCCGAGGAGCCGGCGGAAGCGCTGGTCAGCACCTGTGGTGCGGCTCGTCACACCGGTCACGGCGCGGCTGGTCACACAGGTCACGGCACGGCTCATCACACCGGTCGCGGCGCGGCTCATACCGGTCGCGGCCGCCCCGTCTACTCCACGACGTGCCGTCCCTCGGGCCGCGCGCTGCACGACGCGCGGAAGGCGCAGTGCGTGCAGTGCTGGCCGGCGGTCGGAGTGAAGCGTTCGTCGAGGACCTTGCCGGCGGCCGTGGCCAGCAGGTCGCCGACCCACTCGCCCGCCGCCCCCTCCGGCGACTCCTGCGCCTGCACCTTGGGCAGGGTCTCGCCGCCGTCCCGCCGGGCCGCGCCCTGGCGGAGCTGGACGAGTTCGGCTCCGCCCGGTTCGGGGCGTACGCCGTCGAAGGCCTCGTCGACGGCGCCCTCGCGGACCGCGAGCTGGTAGACGGCGAGCTGCGGGTGGTGGGCCACCTCGTCCGCGGTGGGCGCCTGCTTGCCGGTCTTGAAGTCGACGACGTAGGCGCGACCGTCGCCGTCCCTCTCGACGCGGTCCATCTGGCCGCGGATGCGCACCTCGTACTCGCCCGCCTCCAGGGTCACGTCGAAGTCGTGCTCGCTGGCCACCGGCGTGCGCCCCGCGCGGTCCATGACGTGCCACTTCAGGAAGCGTTCGAGCGCCACGCGCGCGTTGGCCTTCTCCTGTGCGGACTTCCACGGCGCGTCGAAGGCGAGCGCGTTCCACACGGAGTCGAGGCGTTCCATGAGGACGGCGAGGTCGGCCGGGGTGCGCCCGGAGGCCACCTCGTCGGCGAGGACGTGCACGACGTTGCCGAAGCCCTGGGCGGCCGTCGCGGGCGCGTCCGCCTTGACCTCGCGGCCCAGGAACCACTGCAGGGCGCACGTGTTGGCCAACTGGTCCAGGGCGCTGCCGGAGAGCGTGACGGGGTGGTCGCGGTCGCACAGCGGCACCTTGCTCTCAGTCGGGTCCCACATGCCCCACCAGCGGTACGGGTGGGCGGACGGCACCAGCGGGCGGCCGTCCTCGTCGGCGAGGGCGGCCAGCCGGGCCAGGCGCCGGGCGGCGGCCTCCCTGAGGGGTTCGGAGACGCGGGGGTCGACGGTGGTGGCCCGCAGCTCGGCGACGAGCGCCGCGACGGCGAGGGGGCGGCGCGGACGGCCCGTGACGTCGGTGGGTTCGACGCCGAGTTCGGTCAGGAACCGGGAGGGCTGGTCGCCGTCGTCGGCCGGTGCCTTCACCGCGGTCACGACGAGGCGTTCACGCGCGCGCGTGGCGGCCACGTAGAACAGGCGCCGTTCCTCGGCGAGCAGCGCTCCGGGTGTCAGCGGTTCGGCGAGACCGTCGCGGCCGATCCGGTCGGCCTCCAGCAGGGAGCCGCGGCGCCGCAGGTCCGGCCAGAGTCCCTCCTGGACGCCCGCGACGACGACCAGCCGCCACTCCAGCCCCTTCGAGCGGTGCGCGGTCATCAGGCGGACGGCGTCGGGGCGTACGGGACGCCGCGTGAGGGTGTCGGCGGCGATGTCCTCGGCGTCGATCTCCTCCAGGAAGTTCAGGGCGCCCCGGCCACCGGTGCGCTCCTCCGCGCGGGCGGCCGTCGCGAACAGCGCGCACACGGCGTCGAGATCGCGGTCGGCGTTGCGTCCGGCGGCGCCGCCGCGCCGGGCGGAGCGTTCCAGACGGGTCGGCCACGGGGTGCCGTCCCACAGATCCCACAGAGCCTCCTCGGCGCTGCCGCCGTCCGCCAGGCGCGCGCGGGCCTGGCGGAGCAACGCGCCGAGACGCTGGGCCCCGCGCGCGTAGGCGGGGTCGTGGACCGCCAGCCGCTCGGGCTCGGCCAGCGCACGCGCGAGCAGCTCGTCCGAGGGCGCGGGCAGCGCGTTGCCGGCGGCCCGCTCCTCGTCGCGCAGGGCGCGGCCCAGGCGGCGCAGGTCGGCCGCGTCCATGGCGGCGAGGGGGGAGGTGAGGAGGGTGAGGGCGGTCTCGGTGGGGAGCCAGCAGGGGGCCGCGGTGTCCGGCCCCGTCTCCGTCTCCGGGTTCGCCCCTGCCTCCGGGGCCGCCACGGTCTCCGCGTCCGCCGCGGCGCCGGTCCCGGGCTCGCCCGCACCTGTACCCGCCTCCGCCTCCGCCACCGCCCGCAGTGCCGTCAGCAGGGGCGCCACCGCGGGCTCGTGGCGCAGCGGAAGGTCGTCGCCGTCGATGTCCAGCGGGACGCCGGCCGCGGTGAGGGCCCGGCGCATCGTGGGGATGGTACGTGAGCCGGCGCGCACCAGAACGGCCATGTCGCCCCAGGGGACGCCGTCCTCCAGGTGGGCCCGGCGCAGGATGTCGGCGACGTTGTCCAGTTCGGTACCGGAGGTCGGGTACGTGTACACCTCGACGCGCCCCCCGTCCCGCACCGGGGTCAGCTCGCGGTGGGCTCGCACCTTGGCGGCGGGCAGGCGGGTCAGGGGCATCCGCTGGGTCAGCAGGCGGGTGCCGGCCAGCAGGGCCGCCCCGGAGCGCCGCGAGGTCCGCAGTACCTCGACCGGCGCCGGACGGCCGTCCGCGCGCGGGAAGGCGGCCGGGAAGTCCAGGATGCCGTTCACGTCCGCGCCCCGGAAGGCGTAGATCGACTGGTCGGGGTCGCCGAAGGCGACGAGGGTGCGCCCGCCGCCGGCCAGGGCGTGCAGCAGCCGTACCTGGGCCGGGTCGGTGTCCTGGTACTCGTCGACGTAGACCGCGTCGTACCGGCCCGCGAGGTGTGCGGCGACCTCGGGGCGGCGGGCGAGGAGCACCGCGCGGTGGACGAGTTCCGCGTAGTCGAGCACGCCCTGCAGGTCGAGCACGTCGAGGTACTCGGCCAGGAAGACGGCGGCGGCCCGCCAGTCGGGGCGGCCGATGCGCCGGGCGAAGTCTCCCAGCGCCTCCGGGCCGAGACCGAGTTCGCGGCTGCGGGCGAGCACCGCGCGGACCTCGTCGGCGAAGCCGCGGGTGGTCAGGCAGGCGCGCAGTTCGTCGGGCCAGCGCACGTGGGCCAGTCCGAGCCGCTCCAGGTCGACCTGCCCGGCGAGCAGCTCGCGCACCGTGACGTCCTGCTCCGGGCCGGACAGCAGGCGCAGGGGCTCCACGAACAGGTCGCTGTCCTGGTGGGCGCGGACCAGGGCGTAACCGAACGAGTGAAAAGTGGTCGCGCGGGGGGCGCGGGCGGCGCCCATGCGCAGGGCCATGCGGTCCCGCAGTTCGACGGCGGCCTTGCGGCTGAAGGTCAGCACCAGGATGCGCTCGGGGTCGCCGCCCTTGGCGATCCGGTCCGCCACGGACTCGACGAGCGTGGTGGTCTTGCCGGTGCCCGGACCCGCGAGGACGAGCAGCGGCCCGGCGGCGTGGTCAACCACGGAACGCTGTGCGGCGTCCAGACGAGGGGGGTCCCTTCGCGCCGGCGGGGTACGCACCAGTCGGTAAGCGCCGCGGCTCCCCCGTCGCACCTGGGGGTGCGACGGGTGTCCGGTGGAGGAAGAGGAGCTCACGTGGTTCGCCGGTCCTGGTGGGTGTGCTGGTGGGCCGTCCGCGTCGCGCGCACGGCGGTGACCGCGGGATGAGGGGGACGCGTGCGGCCGACGCTACGCCGACGGACGAGGTGGAAGCAGAGCTTCCTCTTCTTCCCTCTCTTCCCTCGGGTCACTCGCGACGCGCGTGCCCCCCGCCCCACGAACGTACGTCATGCCACAGACATGCCCGTTGTGTCCCGTTTCCCTCATCCGGATCACAGGTCACACGCCGACCGGTCTCATGGCGGAAGCTGTCAGGTGTGACCCTGCGCACGTCCGCCGCCGTCCCACCGCGCCCGCTTCAGGTCGAGGCGCGGCAGATGGCCCTCCGCGGCCCTGCTCGCCTCCTTCAGGGGCGTGCCCTCGTCCCGGTAGCGGTCGAGGGCCTCCAGTTCGCGCCCGGCGAGCAGCGCCCCGTCCGCGCGGACGACACGCCACCAGGGGACGCCTCCCCCGTAGAGGGACATCACGCGGCCGACCTGACGGGGTCCCCCCTCCTCCAGGTACTCGGCGACGTCCCCGTACGTCATGACGCGGCCCGGCGGGATCAGTTCGGTCACGTCGAGGACCCGCTCGGCATACTCGCTCAGCGCGTCCGCGTGCTCCGCGCGGGCGTCGTCCGGAAGGCTCTGCTCGCTCATCCGCCCCATCCTGCCGCACCCCTGCGACAAGGCGACGCGCTCCCGACGGTGCGCGTCCCTCGCCCGGACGCGGCGCTTCGGGCAGACTGTGCGGCCCGCACGGGCACCCTGATGCCTGCCGAGGCCGACGCGGCATGCCACCATCGTGCGGGCGGTGACCAGTGATACGAGAGCAAGAAGAGGCGATGAAGCAGCAGGGTGTGCACCCCGAGGACGCCGAGGGCACCTCTGACTCTTCGTCGCGCCCGGACACCGCGGACGACAGCGGCGGGAAGTCCGCCCGGCGTGCGGCGGCGGGCAGGTCGGCCACGGCCGCCGATCCCGACGACGTGGCGCACATCGACGAGGTGGAGGGCGACGAACCACTCCTCCCCGCGCGCGTGCACCGCCCCTCCGACCTCATGCGGCTGCTGGTGGGCGTGCTCGCCGTCGCCGTGCTCCTCGCCGTGGCCGCCTTCGCGCACGGCACCACCTCCGGCCTCGAACAGGACATCAACAAGGGCACCGGGCAGGCTCCCGACCTGCTCATCAAGATCGCGGGGCTGGCGTCCAGCATCGCGATCCTCCTGGTGCCGGTCGCCTTCGCGATCGAACGGCTGATCAAACGGGACGGGCTGCGGATCGCCGACGGCGTACTGGCGGCGGTCCTCGCGCACGGGGTGACCCTGGCCACGGACCTGTGGGTCGCCAAGGCCGCCCCGGGGTCCATCCAGGAGGCGCTCACCCAGCCGTCGCCGGGCGACATCCACGCGCTGACCGACCCCGTGCACGGCTATCTGGCCCCGGTCATCGCGTACATGACCGCGGTCGGCATGTCCCGCAGACCTCGCTGGCGCGCGGTGCTGTGGATCGTGCTGCTCCTAGACGCGTTCTCGATGCTCGTCACCGGCTACACCACGCCGTTCTCGATCATCCTGACCGTCCTCATCGGCTGGACCGTGGCCTACGGCACGCTGTACGCGGTCGGCTCCCCCAACGTCCGGCCCACCGGACGGACGCTGATGGCGGGCCTGCGGCACGTCGGCTTCCGCCCGGTGACCGCCGCCCGCGAGGAAGCACCGGCGGACACCGCGGAGACCGGCGACCGCGGCCGCCGCTACTTCGTCACGCTGGAGGACGGCCGGCCGCTGGACGTGACGGTGGTGGACCGGGAGCAGCAGGCGCAGGGCTTTTTCTACCGCGCGTGGCGCAATCTGACGCTGCGCGGCTTCGCCACCCGCAGCAGCCTCCCGTCCCTGCGGCAGGCCCTGGAGCAGGAGGCGCTGCTCGCCTACGCGGCGATCGGCGCCGGAGCCAACGCCCCCAAACTGATCGCGACGTCCGAGCTGGGGCCCGACGCCGTGATGCTCGTCTACGAGCACACCGGCGGACGCACCCTCGACTCCCTGCCCGACGAGGAGATCACCGACGAGCTGCTGCGCGGCACGTGGGAGCAGGTCCAGGCGCTGCAGTCCCGGCGCATCGCGCACCGCAGGCTGGTGGGCGACGCGATCCTGGTGGATCGTTCCGGCACGGTGATCCTCACCGACCTGCGCATCGGCGAGATCGCCGCCGGAGACCTGCTGCTGCGCATGGACATCTCCCAGCTCCTGGTGACGCTCGGCCTGCGGGTGGGCGCCGAACGCGCGGTCGCCTCGGCGGTGGACGTGCTCGGTCCCGACGCCGTGGCGGACTGCCTGCCGATGCTCCAGCCCATCGCGCTCAGCCGCTCCACCCGCGCGACGCTGCGCAGACTCGCGCGGGAACGCGCGGAGCGCGAGCGTGAGGCGGTCCTGGAGTCGTCCCGGCAGGCCAAGCTGGCCCGTGCCGAGGCGGCCGCCGGGGAGGACGCGGGCGACACACCCGAGAAGAGCGTCCAGCTCACCAAGACGGAAGACACCAGCAAGGCCGAGAAGACCGACAAGGCAGACAAGCCCGACAAGAAGGCCGCGCGGGCGGAACAGCGGGCCGAGAAGCGGGCCGTGGAAGAGGCGCTGGAGGAGGCTCGTGAGGAGGACCTGCTCACCCTGATCCGGCACGCGGTGCTGCGCATCAGGCCGCAGGCCCCCGTCGAGCCCGCCCGGCTGGAGCGGGTGCGTCCGCGCACGCTGATCAGCTTCATCGCCGGGGCGATCGGCGCGTACTTCCTGTTGACGCAGCTCACCCACATCGAGTTCGGTCCGCTGATCTCGAACGCCCAGTGGGGCTGGGTGGCCGCGGCCGTGCTGTTCTCGGCCGCGAGTTATATCGCGGCGGCGATGGCCCTGCTGGGCTTCGTGCCCGAGCGGGTGCCGTTCCTGCGGACCGTGGCCGCGCAGGTCGCCGGCTCGTTCGTGAAGATCGTCGCCCCGGCGGCGGTCGGCGGCGTGGCGCTGAACACCCGCTTCCTCCAGCGCGCGGGCGTGCGCCCGGGGCTCGCGGTGGCGAGTGTCGGGGCCTCGCAGTTGTTCGGGCTCGGCTGCCACATCCTGATGCTGCTGGCCTTCGGCTATCTGACCGGCACCGAGAAGACGCCGTCGCTGTCCCCGTCCCGGACGGTCATCGCGGGTCTGCTGACCGTGGCGGTGCTGGTGCTCGTGGTGACCTCGGTGCCGTTCCTGCGCAAATTCGTCGTCACGCGCGTGCGGTCGCTTTTCGCCGGAGTCGTACCGCGCATGCTGGACGTGCTGCAGCGGCCGCAGAAACTGATCACCGGCATCGGCGGCATGCTGCTGCTCACCGCCTGCTTCGTGATGTGCCTGGACGCCTCGATCCGGGCCTTCGGCGACGACTCGACCTCCATCAGCCTGGCGAGCGTCGCGGTCGTCTTCCTCGCGGGCAACGCCCTGGGGTCCGCCGCGCCGACGCCGGGCGGTGTGGGCGCGGTCGAGGCGACGCTGACGGTCGGTCTGATCGCCGTCGGCCTCCCCAAGGAGGTCGCCGCGCCCGCGGTGCTGCTCTACCGGCTGCTGACTCTGTGGCTGCCGGTCCTGCCGGGCTGGCTGATGTTCAACCACCTGACGCGGAAAGAGGCGCTCTGACCTACGCGTCAAACCGCGCGTCCGCGTCAAACCGCGCGTCAACCCACGCGTCAGCCCGCCCGTCCCTCGTACGGCCCCTGCCCCGAGCGCACCGCCCGGCGCGACCGCACGATGGACGCATGCCGAATCCCTCCCGGCTGCGCGCCGCCGCCCTGACCGCCACCGCCGTCACGCTGTCCGCCCTGCTGGCAGGGTGCGGCGGCGGTTCGCAAGAGGACGACGAGAACCTCTCGCAGCAGAAGCTCAGCTGGAAGGAGTGCCCGGCACCGTCCGAGGCCGAGGGCGGTGGCGCCGCCCCCTCCCCGCTGCCGGACGGCGACGAGTGGCAGTGCGCCACCATGAAGGCGCCCCTCGACTACGACGACCCCGAGGGCGACACGATCGACCTCGCGCTGATCCGGGCCGAGTCGAGCGGTGCGGCCGACCGGCGGATCGGCTCGCTGATCTTCAACTTCGGCGGCCCCGGCGGATCGGGCGTGACCACGCTGCCCGCCTTCGGGCAGGACTACGCGAAGCTGCGCACGCGCTACGACCTGGTCAGCTTCGACCCGCGCGGCGTCGGCCGCAGTGCCCCGGTGGAGTGCCTGGACGACAAGCAGCTCGACACCTACTTCCAGCAGGACGCCACCCCCGACGACGCGGCCGAGCGCACCGAGCTGGTGGGCAACACGGAGAAGTTCAACGCGGCCTGCGAGAAGAACTCGAAGAAGGTCCTCCCGCACGTGCCCACCACCGACGCGGCCCGCGACATGGACCTGATGCGCCAGGTCCTCGGCGACGACAAGCTGTACTACTTCGGCATCTCCTACGGCACCGAACTCGGCGGCGTCTACGCCCACCTGTTCCCGAAGCGGGTGGGCCGGGCCGTCTTCGACGCGGTCGTCGACCCCACGCAGACCCCGGAACAGGGCTCCCTCGGTCAGGCCGAGGGCTTCCAGCTCGCGCTCGACAACTTCGCCGAGGACTGCGTGTCCCAGATCGAGGACTGTCCGATCGGGGACACCGCCGACGACGTCAAGTCTCGTATCGCACGGCTGCTGAAGGACCTGGACCGCAAACCGCTCCCCGGCATCTTCCCCCGCGAACTGACCCAGACCGCGGCGACCGGCGGCATCGCACAGGCGCTGTACTCGAAGGACTTCTGGGAGTACCTCACCGAGGGCCTGCAGCAGGCCTACGACGGTGACGGCCGGGTCCTCATGGTGCTGTCGGACTCGTTGAACGGGCGCAACGAGAACGGCCAGTACAGCAACATCACCGCGGCCAATGTCGCGATCAACTGCGCCGACGACAAGCCCCGGTACGACACCGCCTACGTTGAGAGCAAGCTGCCCGAATTCCGCAAGGCGTCGCCGCTGTTCGGAGACTTCCTCGCCTGGTCCATGCTCAGCTGCACCGACTGGGCGGTGGCCGGCGCCGCCAACCATCCGGACGTCAGCGCTCCGGGTGCGCCCCCGATCCTGGTGATCGGCAACACCGGTGACCCGGCGACGCCGTACGAGGGGGCCGGGAGGATGGCCGAGGCGCTGGGCCAGGGCGTCGGTGTGGAACTGACCTACAAGGGCCAGGGCCACGGTGCCTACGACAGCAAGGACAAGTGCGTGCGGAACGCGGTGGACGGCTACCTGCTGGACGGGAAGGTACCCGCGGCCGGCACCGTCTGCCCCTGACCGCGACCTCGCCCCAGGACTGGGAAAACGCCAGGTCAAAGCGTTATCCACAGGCTTCGGCGGGCGCTGCGTGATCCGCCTACCATGGCATGACCGCCATCCGCCGCACGGCGCGGACGGCTTGCGTGGGGGGAGAGGACATGGCGCGTCTCGTACGGTGGACGGCTCTGACGGCCGCCGCCGCACTGCTGACGGCGGGCTGCAGCGGCGGCTCGTCCGACGAGGACAGGGACGACGGGGGCAGGAGCAGCGCGGGGCCCTCGGCGGCGGCACCGTCCGGGGTGCCCGAGGCGCTGGCCTCCCAGTCGCTGGACTGGAGCCGCTGCGAAGGCACCGCCGACTCCCCCGCACCGGACGGCGACTGGCAGTGCGCCACACTCAAGGCGCCGCTCGACTGGTCCGAACCGAAGGGCGAGACCATAGACCTCGCGCTGATCCGGGCCGAGGCGAAGAGCGACAAGCGCGTCGGCTCCCTGCTGTTCAACTTCGGTGGCCCGGGCGCCTCCGGCGTCTCCATGATGCCGTCCTACGGCGAGAGCGTCTCCTCGCTGCACGAGCGGTACGACCTGGTGAGCTGGGACCCACGCGGGGTGGCCGCCAGCGAGGGCGTCCGCTGCCGCACCGACGAGGCGATCGAGGCGGCCGAGACGGTGGACTCCACGCCGGACACCGCGACCGAGGAACAGGCGTACCTGAAGGACGCGACCGACTTCGGCAAGGGCTGCCAGAAGGCCGCCGGCAAGCTGATGGCGCACGTCGCGACCACGGACACGGCCCGCGACATGGACCTGATGCGCCATGTACTGGGCGACGAGAAGATGCACTACTTCGGCATCTCGTACGGCACCGAACTCGGCGGGGTGTACGCCCACCTGTTCCCGAAGCGGGTGGGCCGCGTGATCCTCGACGCCGTCGTGGACCCGGGCGCCGACACGATGGGCCACGCCGAGAACCAGGCCAGGGGCTTCCAGCGGGCGCTGGACGACTACCTGAAGTCGACCGGGCAGGAACCCCGGCAGGGATCGCGGAAGATCGCCGCCCTGCTGGAGCGGCTGGACGCGGAGCCCCTGCCGACGTCGTCGCCGGGACGGAAGCTGACGCAGACGCTGGCGTTCACCGGCATCGTGCTGCCGCTCTACAGCAAGACCAGTTGGCCGGCCCTGACCAGCGCGCTGGCGGCGGCCGAGGAGGGCGACGGCTCGGAGCTGCTCGCCCTCGCCGACGGCTACAACGAACGCGACGACTCGGGGCGCTACGGCACGACGACCCACTCCCAACGGGTCATATCGTGCCTGGACGACAAGCAGCGGCCCACCGTGGAGGAGACGAAGGCCCTGCTGCCGAGGTTCGAGAAGGTCTCGCCGGTCTTCGGAGCCTTCCTGGGCTGGGACACGGCCGGCTGGTGTCACGACTGGCCCGTTCCCGGACAGCACGAGACTCCGGAGGTGAGCGCGTCCGGCGCGGCCCCGATCCTGGTGGTCGGCAACACCGGGGACCCGGCCACGCCCTACGAGGGTGCCCGCAGGATGGCGGACGAGCTGGGCAAGGACGTCGGTGTGATGCTCACCTGGAAGGGCGAGGGGCACGGGGCGTACGGGAGCGGGAGCGACTGCGTCGACTCCGCGGTGGACGCCTACCTGCTGAAAGGGACGGTGCCCGAGGACGGCAAGGTCTGCTCATGACGACGGCGGGGGCTTCGGGCACCCGTGGTGCGCGAAACCCCCGCCGTCCGGAGGACCAGCCTCGGTCGGTGGACCGGCTTCGGTCAGTAGACCGGCTTCGCCGGCTCGATCTGGTTGACCCAGCCGATCACGCCGCCGCCGACGTGCACGGCGTCCGAGAAGCCGGCGGACTTCAGGACCGCCAGGACTTCCGCACTGCGGACACCCGTCTTGCAGTTCAAGACGATCTTCTTGTCCTGCGGCAGGCTCTCCAGGGCGGAGCCCATGAGGAACTCGTTCTTCGGGATCAGCCTGGCGCCCGGGATGGAGACGATCTCGAACTCGTTCGGCTCGCGGACGTCGATGAGTTCGATGTTCTCGCCGTCGTCCATCCACTCCTTGAGCTGCTTGGGAGTGATCGTGGAGTCGGCGGCCGCCGCCTGGGCCTCCTCGGACACGACGCCGCAGAAGGCCTCGTAGTCGATGAGCTCGGTGACGGTCGGGTTCTCGCCGCAGACCGCGCAGTCGGGGTCCTTGCGGACCTTGACCTGGCGGTACTGCATCTCCAGGGCGTCGTAGATCATCAGACGGCCGACCAGCGGCTCACCGATGCCCGCGAGGAGCTTGATGGCCTCGTTGGTCTGGATGGAGCCGATGGACGCGCACAGCACGCCCAGGACGCCGCCCTCGGCGCAGGAGGGGACCATGCCGGGGGGCGGGGGCTCCGGGTAGAGGCAGCGGTAGCACGGACCGTGCTCGGACCAGAAGACGGACGCCTGGCCGTCGAAGCGGTAGATCGAGCCCCAGACGTAGGGCTTGTTCAGCAGCACACAGGCGTCGTTGACCAGGTAGCGGGTCGCGAAGTTGTCCGTACCGTCGACGATCAGGTCGTACTCGCGGAAGATGTCCATCACGTTGTCGGCCTCGAGCCGCTCCTCGTGAAGGATCACATCCACGTACGGGTTGATGCCCTTGATGGTGTCGCGGGCGGACTCGGCCTTCGAGCGGCCGATGTCGGCCTGGCTGTGGATGACCTGCCGCTGCAGGTTGGACTCGTCGACCTCGTCGAACTCGACGATGCCGAGCGTGCCGACACCGGCTGCCGCCAGGTACATCAGGGTCGGCGAACCGAGGCCGCCCGCGCCCACGGCGAGCACCTTGGCGTTCTTCAGCCGCTTCTGCCCGTCCATCCCCACGTCGGGGATGATCAGGTGGCGGGAGTACCTGCGGACCTCGTCTACGGTGAGCTCGGCGGCCGGCTCGACCAGGGGTGGCAGCGACACGGGGACTCCGTTGGTCGGTCAGTGATTACGGTTGTTCTGCCAGTAACACTGCCACGGCCTTTTTCATTCCGAGACACCTGTCCCGACCCGCGAGACGATTTCGTCCCAGTAGCCGGGCATCGTCTCCCAGGGGTCCACCCGGCCGCCCAGGTCCGTGCGATCGGTGAAGTAGATCGTCGCGGCACCCTGCCAGCGGGCGATGCGCAGCGCCTCCTCCAGGTGCCCGCGCGGCACGCCGTGGACGAAGTGGCAGAAGCGCTCGGGCGGGTGGTCGGCGCTCCACTCGGCCGCCTGGGACCAGCGGTAGTCGGCCCAGGTGCCGGAGAAGGTGACGAGCTGGTCGGCGTTCTCGGCGTAGCCGGGGTAGGGGTGGGTGCCGTGGCCGAGGACGATGTGGGCGTCGTCACGGATCACGCGGAGCGTGCCGACGGTGCGGCGGATCTCGGGGAGGGCGGCCCGTTCGGACGGGCAGCGGTCGAGGAGGAAGCCGTCGACCTGGTACCAGTCGAGATACCGGTGGGCCTCGGAGATCTGATCGCCGAGGCTGCGTGCCCCGTACGCGGCGTCGACGTGGCCGAGGACGCGGACGCCCGCGTTGCGCAGGCGCCCGGCGGCCTCCAGGCAGCGCGGGTCGGGGTGGGCGCCGGGGCCGTCGGCGATGTTGAGGACGACCCAGTGCAGGGGTGTGCCGGGGCAGGTGAGGCCGGCCCACTCGTCGGGGGCGACGAGGGGGTGGGCCAGCCCGGGGACGCCGAGGCCGGTGCGTATGCCGGTGCTCGCGGTGCCCGTCCTCGTGCTGGTCAGATACGACATGCCGCCTCCATCCAGATGTCCGCGAGGGACTCTTCGAGACCGATCCGGGGCCGCCAGCCGAGCCGGTCGCGTGCGGTGCGCACATCGGCCTGCTGCCAGCTGCCGCAGCCGTCGGGGTAGGGGTAGGCGACCGGCGCGGCGTGCTCGGTGTCGGCGCGGTCGCCGCGGTGCCCGAGGGGTTCCGGACGGTGGTGGCCGAGGGCGTCGGCGCGGTGGTGGCCCAGGGCGTCGACGCGGTGCCCGGCGGATTCGGTGCGGGGATGGCCGATGGTGGGCCGCAGCGCGCCGGGCGGTCCGTCGAGTTCGTGCAGGGCGCCTCCGTAGCCGGCCACGCGGGCGAGGGTGGCGGCGGCGTCGCGCAGGCGGACGGCGCGGCCGGAGCCGATGTTGATGACGCCCTGGGCGGCGGAGAGCGAGGCGGCGTGCACGGCGCGGGCGACGTCGCGGACGTCGATGAAGTCGCGCTGGGCACCGAGGCCGCCGAGCCGCAGCTCACCGTCGCCGGACTGCATCGCGCGGCGCATGGCCTCGGCGAGGCGGCCCAGCGGGGAGCCGGCGGGGGTGCCGGGTCCCGCGGGTGAGAAGACGCGGAGGACGACGGCGTCCAGGCCGGAGCCGAGGACCAGCTCGGTCGCGGCGAGCTTGCTCACGCCGTAGGGGCCGCCGGGGCGGGGCACGGCGTCCTCCGCGGTGGAGGAGCCGGGCTGGCTGGGCCCGTACTCCGCGCTGCAGCCGACCTGCACCAGCCGGGCGCCGCACCCGCTGCGGCGCAGGGCCTCGCAGACGGTGGCGACGGCGACGGTGTTGTGCCGGGTGAGTTCGCGGGCGCCGCCCCGGGTGGCGCCGGCGCAGTTGACGACGACGCCGGGGTGGACCGCGTCCAGGAAGCGGGTGAGGGCGCCGGGGCTGCCGCTGGCGAGGTCGAAGCGGACGTCGGCGTCGTCGCCACGGCCGAGAGCGGTGAGCTGGACGGCCGGGTCGGCGAGGAGGCGGTCGGCGACGAAGCGTCCGATGTAGCCGTTGGCTCCGATCAGCAGGACTCTCATCGGGCGGCTCCCGGTGCCGAGGCGTCGGGTCGGGAGGTGGTCATCTGGGGGCTCCTTCAAGGGGTGTTGCGGACGTGTGGATGGCTGTCCGGGGCGCGCTCATCCCGGCCGCTCCGTCGCTGCGTCGGCATGGGCGTGGGCGTGGGCGGACGCCCTGGTCAGGCGGCGGGACGCGTGCACCAGGAGGGTCAGCGCACCGATGCCGCAGGCCGCCGTGGGCACACCGGCCGGGCCGCAGACGGCGACCACGGCCTCCACGGGGACGGCCAGGAAGTCACAGCCGGGGAGGCGGCCGGCGAAGAGCGTGGCCAGGGCGGCTCCCTCGGCGGCGGCCGTGGCGGTGAGGACGAGGGTGGCGGAGTGGGCGTGGCCGTGCACGGTGAGCAGCCGGGCGAGCAGCAGCAGGGCGCCCAGGGCGAGGGCCTGGGGGTGGGCCGCGGGCTCGTCCAGGACCGCGCCGGTCAGCGTGAGCAGGACCGTCAGAACGCCCATGTACAGGGCGAACGTGCCGAGCAGGAGGGGGCGTACGGAGGCGGAGAAGTCGGCGAGGCCGCGGCTGGACGTCAGTTTGCGCCGGGCGCGCACGGCGAAGAGGTGGGCGCAGACCGCGGCGGGCGCGCAGGACAGCGCGAGCGCCACGACGGGGGCGACGGTGACGGGCCACGCACCGTCGGCGGTGCCGTCCGGCAGGGCGTCGGGTCCGCCGGCGAGGGCGGTGCGCAGGAGTCCGTCGCCGAGGAGGGCGTAGCCGATCAGCCAGCAGGTCCAGGTACCGGTGGTGCGGGTGGCCGCGCTCAGCGGCCCTCGGCGCAGTGCCGCGCGCAGCGCCAGCGTCACGGCGAGCGCGCCGACGGCGGCCGCGATCAGGCGTGGCCGGCCTTCGGTGAGGCGCAGGCCGGCCACGGCGGCGGCGCACAGGAAGCCGGGCAGCAGGGCGAGCACGAGCCAGGCGGCGCGGACCCTCGGGGCCGGCGGGTCCGCGGGGCGCGGCGCCGGGTCGTCGTCGCGCGGGACGCGGGCGTACATCTCCTCCGCGAGGGAGAAGACGTCCCGGTGCCGGAAGCGTGCGGCGGTCCGGTCGGTGACGCCGTGCGCCTCCAGGCCGGCCGCGATCTCCAGCGGGTCCACGGCGCGTTCGCACAGTTCGCGGTGGCGGTGCATCAGGGCCTTCACGGGGTCCGCGGCGGACCGGCGGGCGCGGGTGGGCGACTGCCGGTCGCACGCGGGCGACCCGGCGCCCGCGCCACGGCTCCCGCTCTCATCCGTCCCACCGTCATCGCCACCGACGTCCGTCAGGGACCGGCGTGAGCGTTCGTCCCAGGCCCCCGGACTGCCGGGCGTCTCGGGCCGGTCCAGTTCGCCGAGGCCGCTCATCGGGACGCTCCCTCGGGCGCGGCGGAGACGGGGGTCGTGGCCGCGACGGGTGTGTCCGTCGCCCAGCCGGGGCCGCCGCGGACGGCGATCCGGGCCGCGGGATCGGCCCACCGGCCCGGGACGTGCGCCTCGGCCGGTACGCCGAACGGCAGGGGTTCGCCCATGTCGTCGAGGAGGACGCGCCGTACCGGGGTGCGCGAGACGATCTCCAGGTAAATGCCGTGAAATGCCGCGACGTTCTGCTCGACGGTGAACAGCTCCAGTGCGCGGGCGCGCGCGGCGGCTCCGAGGCGCTCGCGGCGCTCGGGGTCGCGCAGCAGGGCGACGCACGCCTCGGCGAGCGCCCGCGGATTGCGCGGGGGCACGACGAGTCCGGTGCCGCCGATGGCCTCCACCACCGCGCCGACGTCCGTGGACACGGTCGCGCGACCGCAGAACATGGCCTCGACCAGCCCGGCCGGGAACCCCTCGACGACGCTGGAGAGCACCACCAGGGCGGCGGAGGCGTACGCGTCGGCGCGGGACGGCAGTTCCGGCCCGCCGGTCTCCTCGAAGGAGACCGGGTTGCGGCCGACGGCGTGCGGACCGTCGGCCTCGTCGGGGAAGAGCTGCGCGGCCAGGCCCTTGCAGTGGGCGAGGTAGGCCGCGCCCTCGGGGCCGGACGGCGTGCCGACGACCCGCAGGCGCGCCCCGGGCTCGGCCCTGCGGATCTCCGCGAAGGCGTGCAGCAGCGAGACCAGATCCTTGGCCGGCTCGACGCGGCCGACCCAGACGACGGTCTGCGGATCGGCGCACTCCGGCGACTCCCCCGCCTCGGCGAAGGGCGCGGCGTCCATGCCCGGGTGGACCGTGCGGAGCTTGGCTCGGTCGGCACCGCAGCGTTCCTGCCAGCGGCGGGCGTGCGTGTTGCCGGGTGTGATCACGGCCGCGCGCCGGTAGGTCTCGGCGGCCAGCCGCCCGTGGAACGCGGCCAGCAGGGTCCGTATCGACGGCGGGGCGTCGGGTTCCGTGAGGTAGTGCGAGCGCAACCGGACCCCGTACTCGGTCACCAGCAGCGGCACGTCGTAGAAGTGGCGGGCGAGCAGACCGGGCAGGGCGGCCGGGCCGCCGGAGGCCGCGTGGCACAGGTCCACGGCGCCGAGGCCGTCGTCCTCGTACCAGTCGAGCGAGAGGGGGCGCAGGGCGCGTTCGAGGCGCGCGGCGACGGTGAGCAGATCGGGGACGCGCGCCTCGCGTGCGGAGCGGTGGGCGCCGGGCGCGCGACAGGCGCGTTCCAGGGCGCGCACGGCGCTGTCCGACCGGAGCGCTGCGGGCAGCCCGCCCTCGTCGCGGGCGAGTTCGGCGAGGCCGTACAGCGCGCTGGCGAAACGGTCCGCCTCAAGGGCCGACGCCTCCTCGGAGACCGCGGACGGATCTCCGGGTGCGGCCGTGCACAGGGCCGTGGCGAACTCGCCGTAGCACTCGGCGAAGCGCCGGCGCGCGCGCCGTCCGAGCACGATCCCGTCGTCCTCGGCCTCCCACAGCGAGGCGGTGCGCACCCGGCTGACCTGCGGCGGCAGCGGCACCCACCCCTCGGCCTCCTGGTGCTCGCTGCGGCTGAGCGCGTAGACGTCGAACTCGTGCCGGTCCAGCCCGCGCACGAGCCGGTCGCACCAGAGTCCGGCCTCACCGCTCACATACGGATAGCCACCCTCCGTAAGCAGTCCGATGCGCACGCGCGCACCCCCGATCTCCCGTTTGGGGAGCCGCCGTTGGCCCGGCGGCTCGCAGCGGGACGAACGTATGCGGACAAGGCGGTGGCGCGATGGACGGTTGTCCGTCGCGCCACCAAAAGGGGTGAACGGTCGTAACTTTCCCGTGCGGGGCGCGTTCCGTCGCGCTAAGAGATCAAGAGGTCACCGCATGTGACTCTTCGGCCAAGCCCGGTCAGCCCTTCGGGAAGGCCCAGGCGTTGGGGCGGCAGTCGATCCCGTCGTGGTCGACGAACTTGGTCTGCTGCTGCATGACCGGGGCGAGTTCGCCGCCCTTGTCGCAGGTGACGTGGTTGAAGCCGAGGCGGTGGCCGACCTCGTGGTTGATCAGCATCTGGCGGTACGCGAGCATCGCGTCACCGAAGGGCTCCGCGCCCTGCGCCCACCGGTAGGCGTTGATCATCACGCGTTCGGTGGCGGCGGAGTCGCAGGAGACGTTGTCCTCGGTCGTGTCCAGGCCGGACTTGGCGCACCAGTCGGCGGTGGTGCCGGGGCTGGCCAGCGTGATCACGAAGTCGGGCTGTCCCGAGTGGATGCGCTCGAAGGTGCGGGCGCCGTCGTGGGCCCAGCTCCGCTCGTCGTTGAGGGTCTTCTGCACGGCCTCCGCGAAGAGGTCGCCGTCGAGGCCGAGCCCCTGTTCGACGTCCACACGGTAGGTGTACTTCTGTCCCTTGCCGGGCGCCTTGGCGATGCCGGGGATCGCGTCGAACTTCCCCGACGCCTTGAGCTTGGGACTGAGCGGGTACCTCTTGCCGAGCTTCTGCTCGTACGTCAGGGGTGCGGCGGCCTCGGGCGCGGAGGGTGTCGGCCGTTCGTCGTCGCGGGACGCGGAGTCGTGGGCGTCGCGGGCCTGGCCGGAGGCCGACTGCGACCGCGTACCGCCGCCTCCGTCCGCCCCGTCGGCGACCTGGCCGGCCACGACCACCGCGAGCACGGTGGTGACGGCGGCCGCCGCGATGCCGGTGAAGGCCCTGCCCTTGCCGCCCTTGGCCGGCGCGGGCTCGCCCGTGGGCGGGGCGTCGTCGTCGCCGTCGTCCACGCCCGGTCCCGCGTCCGCGCCGAGGCGGCCGCCGCCGTCCGCGCTCCAGTCGGTGACGGAGGCGTACGGGTCGGCGGACGGCGCGGGGGCGGGCGTACGACGCGGAGGGCGGGAGGCGAAGACGTCGTCGTCCTCGGCGAAGGCGTCCAGGTAGTCCTGGCGCGGCCCGCCCTGAGGCGCCTGCCGCTGCCGAGGGAGGGGCGGGCCCGGCCGGGTGAACCGGTCGGGAGCCGCCGCCCGGCCGTTCAACTCGCCCCAGCCGCCGCCCGCTTCACGCTGCTCGGGGTGACCGCCCCGAACCCGCGGCACACCCTGCGCGGGCGTGCCGTCGGAGAACCTGGGGACGCCGTGCGCGGGCGTGCCGTCGGGCAACCTGGGCACCCCCTGCGCGGGAGTGCCGTCGGAGAACCTGGGCACCCCGTGCGCGGGCGTGCCGTCGGGAAACCGCGGGCCCCCGTACGCGGGCGTACCGCCCGGGGCACCCTGCGCACCCGGGAAACCGCGCGCCGGTCCGCCGCCGCCCGGAAGCGTCGGGTAACCATGGGCGGGCGTACCGTCCGGGAACCGTGGATCAAGACCTCGCCCCGGACCCGCGTGTCCCTGGGGACCGATCTGCGGGCTCCCCTGGGGCCCGCTCTGGGGACCCCGGGGTCCACCCCGCGCCTTGGCGGCGGTGTCCGCGGTGTCGGCCTTCGGGGCGGGTCCACGGCGGCTGTGGCGTCCCACGTCGCGCCTCAGCCTCCTGTGCTCTGGTTGGCGGGTTCGTCGTCGACGATCCCGTCGGTCCGCTCGCCGGCCATCGGCCGCTCGGTGTCCGCGAGGAGTTCACGGAAGGCCGTGGCCACGGTCTCCGGGTATTCCATCATCGCCACGTGACCCGCGTCCGGCAGGGTGAGCAGCCGGGAGTCACGGAAGGCGCGGACGGCCCGTCCAGCCATGCGGTAGCCGACGAGTTGGTCGCGTCCACCGTAGACCAGCAGGGTCGGTGCGAGAACCCGTTCGGCCTGTCGCCACAGACCGTACTGGCCACCCACCGTGTACGCGTTCACGATCCCGCGGGCGGAACGCGCCATCGCGTCCCAGAAGTACGGCAGCCGCAGCCGCCGCTCCATCTCCTCGACGGCGTTGCGGAAGCCCTCCGGCGACACCAGTCCCGGATCTCCGTAGCAGAGCGCGGTCACACCGCGGACCCGCTGCTCAGCGGTCCATTCCCGGGTGAGCCGGTTGAACAGCGACACCACCCCCGGCAGCGCCAGCAGCCCCGTGGGCACGGCGCTGCGCTGCACGCGGAGCTCGGGCAGCGCGGGCGAGATCAAGGTCAGGGTGCGCACCAGGTCGGGCCGGGCCGCGGCGACCCGCGTGACGACGGCGCCGCCGAGCGAGTTGCCGAAGAGGTGCACGGGGCCGCGCCCGGACGCGTCGATGTGCCGGACGACCGCGCGGGCGTGGCCGGTGATCGAGTAGTTGCCGTCGTCCGGCGGCGGGGAGTCGCCGAAGCCGGGCAGGTCGATCGCCTCGCTCTCGACGACACCGTCCAGCAGCGGCATCAGCGCCGACCAGTTCTGGGAGGAGCCGCCGAGGCCGTGGACGTACAGGGCGGGCGGCAGGCCGTCGCGGAGCGGTCGCCTGGAACGCACCGTCAGGGTCATGCCGGGCAGGTGGACCGACCGGAGCCGCTCGCCGTCGGCGACCTTGACGGACCCGACCTTCGGCAGCACGTTCGCGGGCGGCGCGGAGGGCGGCTCGGAGTACGGCTCGGTCGAAGGCATGCGGCAATGTTACGAGACGATCACGCCGCGCCTCGTGTGTCGGCAGTCACAGGCGGCGGAGAGCCAGGGGCCCGGACCGGCGGACGGGACCGGCGGACCGGACCGGACGTGTGCGACGCATGGCGTCCGGATCGGGTGTCTCCTAGGCTCGTGGAGTGGGCACCCGCATGTGGCCCCCGCACCCGCGGGGACGTTCGTACGAAGGGAGCCCATCATGACCGTCGACCCGACCGATCCCGAGACCTTCGACGCCGAGACACCGGACCCCGAGGAAATCGATGTCGAGGCACCCGACGCCGACGCGGCCGAGCAGCACGCGGACCTCGCGCAGGAGCGCGACGACCCGCTTACCGGCGCCGACACCGACCGCGCCAACGAGGCCGACCTCGCCGAACAGGCCCGGGTCGTCTCCAGCGGCGAGGACGACTACCGCTGAGCGTCGAACGGAAGGAAGGCGCATCCCTGCCCGGCCTGGACCCTTTTGAAACCTGTTGTGCGGCTTTCGGCACCGTCCGGTCCGTGAAATTCTGCGCTCGCAGCACACACACCACGGTTACCGAAAAGTACGATGACGACGCGGCGCACACCGCACGAGGACGACTATGGGAGGCGGCGTGACAGCCATCGAGCAGACAGATGCGGTACGCCCGCGGGGCACACGCCTTCCCCGCCGAGCCCGACGCAATCAGCTGCTGGGCGCCGCACAGGAAGTGTTCGTGGCCCAGGGGTACCACGCGGCCGCGATGGACGACATCGCCGAGCGGGCCGGTGTCAGCAAGCCCGTGCTCTACCAGCACTTCCCGGGCAAGCTCGACCTCTACCTCGCCCTGCTGGACCAGCACTGCGAGGCGCTGATCCAGTCCGTGCGGAGCGCGCTCGCCTCGACGACCGACAACAAGCAGCGCGTCCGGGCGACGATGGACGCGTACTTCGCGTACGTCGAGGACGACGGCGGCGCCTTCCGCCTGGTCTTCGAGTCGGACCTGACCAACGAGCCCGCCGTGCGCGAGCGCGTCGACAAGGTCACCAACGAGTGCGCCGAGGCGATCTGCGACGTGATCGCCGAGGACACCGGCCTCTCGCGCGCCGAGTCGATGCTGCTGGCCTCCGGTCTCGGCGGCCTCGCCCAGGTGGTGGCCCGCTCCTGGCTGCACAGCGACCGCAGCGTGCCGCGCGACCAGGCGGTGCAGCTGCTGACCTCGCTGGCCTGGCGGGGCATCGCCGGCTTCCCGCTGCACGGCACCGAGCAGCACTGACGGTCGCGGTACGAGGGGCGCGCGGCGGGTCTGTTCCCGCCCGCTGTTCGCTCCTGGCGTTCTCCGACGCACCGTGTACGTCCCCTCACCGGGCTAATGTGTGCTGGGTACGGCGCGGAAGATCGCGCACTTCACTGACCGTCGGAGGGACATAGCCGTGGAGGTCAAGATCGGCGTGCAGCACGCGCCCCGCGAGATCGTTCTGGAGAGCGGTCAGAGTGCCGAGGAGGTCGAGCGGGTGGTGGCCGAGGCACTGGCCGGCAAGTCGGCGCTGCTGAGCCTCGTGGACGAACACGGCCGCAAGGTCCTGGTACCGGCCGACCGGCTCGCCTACGTCGAGATCGGCGAGCCGTCCCCGCGCAAGGTGGGCTTCGGCGCGCTGTAGCCCGGAATCGGGACGACGGACGAAGTCGCGGGAGGGGCCCGGCGGTGCGTGTCACCGCCGGACCCCTCCCGTTTCCGCGGAGTCGGCGGAGTCTCCCCGTTCACGGGTGGAACACAGTTCACCCACAGGGGGAGGGTTGCATTCCGCAGGTCAGGGGTATGACGGCTGTGACCGTTCGGGCAGGCCGGCCATGTGGGAGGGACCCCGACATGCTCTTGGAAGCGCTCAGCGCCGCGATCCTCGGACTCGCCCTGGCATGGGCGGCCGTCCATCGCCTGCCGCACCGCCTCCCCGCCCGGGTCCTGGTCCTGCCGACGGGCATCGCCGGAGCGCTCTTCGGGGCGTTCGTCACGCACACCGCACTGGGCGCCGGCGGCCTGCTGCTGGTGCTCCTGGGCTCGGCCGCGCTCTCCGCGGCCTCGCTGTCGCTGCTGCTGCGCCCCGCGGGAAGACTCCACCGCAGCTCGGCGACCGCCTGACCGGCCGCCGAGGCTCCGGAGCGGGCCCGAGCTGACAGCGGTCAGGCCGCCAGACCCAGCGCCGCCATCCGCTTGGTGTGCGCCTCGGTGATCCGGGAGAACATCCGGCCGACCTCGGCCAGGTCGAAGCCGTCCGCGACACCGCCCACGAGCATGGTCGACAACGCGTCCCGGTCGGCCACCACCCGCTGGGACTGCGAGAGGGCCTCGCCCATCAGCCGCCGCGCCCACAGCGCGAGCCGCCCGCCCACACGCGGGTCGGCGTCGATCGCCGCACGGACCTTCTCCACGGCGAAACCGGCGTGCCCGGTGTCGTCGAGCACGGCCAGCACCAGCTCACGGGTGTCCGCGTCGAGGCGGGCCGCGACCTCGCGGTAGAAGTCACTGGCGATGGAGTCGCCGACGTAGGCCTTGACGAGTCCCTCCAGCCAGTCCGAGGGGTCCGTCTGCTTGTGGAAGCCGTCGTAGGCGGCCACGAACGGCTCCATCGCCGCGGTCGGCTCCTCGCCGATCTCCGCGAGCCGGTCGCGCAGCCGCTCGAAGTGGTGGAACTCCGCCGACGCCATCTTCGCCAGCTCCGCCTTGTCCGCCAGCGTGGGCGCCAGCTTGGCGTCCTCCGCCAGCCGCTCGAACGCCGCCAGCTCGCCGTACGCGAGCGCGCCGAGCAGGTCCACGACGGCGGCGCGGTACTGCGGGTCGGCCGCGGCCGACGCCCAGTCCCGGGCGGCCACTCCGGTGGGGCCGGTGGCTTCGGCTGCTCCGGTGGTTTCGGCGGGGGCGTCTGCGGCGGTGCCAGGCTTGTCAGAGCTCGTCATGCAGCGCACAATAGCCCGCTCTTCGACAGCGGTAAGGCCCTGGTCAGTCAGTGTGACGACGACTACGTGACCAATTCGGCCATCGCATGTGCGCGAATCCGGGGTATGGTGGTAATGCGCCTGCCGAGTATGTGACGTACGGGTACGTGACATCGTCGTCGGGCCGCACGCATGAGGATGCCCGGTCGGTGGCCCGATCGGCTCCGACCCGACAGCCCTCCCTGCCGTACGCCACACTGCGTACGGAATCCGGAGGGGGACCCTCAGTGGTACGAGCGCTGGAGCGTCGACAGAGGTCCCGTGTCCTACGGCTCATCCGTAAGGCAGCCGACGTCCCCGACACGATCCGTCAAGACCCGCGCGCTCGCCTCGCACCACGTACACAGAAGAGGCAGCACCCTGACTACGACGTTCCGATCCCTCGGGATCCTCCCCGAGACCGCCGAAGCCCTCGAAGCCGTCGGCATCATCAACCCCTTCCCCATCCAGGAGATGACGCTCCCCGTGGCCCTGTCGGGCACGGACGTCATCGGCCAGGCCAAGACCGGCACCGGCAAGACGCTGGGCTTCGGCCTTCCGCTCCTCGAGCGCGTCACCGTCCCCGCGGACGTCGAGGCGGGGCGCGCCGCGCCCGAGGCCCTGACCGACGCCCCGCAGGCCCTCGTCGTCGTTCCGACGCGCGAGCTGTGCCAGCAGGTCACCAACGACCTCCTGACCGCCGGCAAGGTCCGCAACGTGCGCGTCACCGCGATCTACGGCGGCCGGGCCTACGAGCCGCAGGTCGAGGCCCTGAAGAAGGGCGTCGACGTGATCGTCGGCACCCCGGGCCGCCTGCTGGACCTCGCGGGCCAGAAGAAGCTCAGCCTGAAGCACGTCAAGTGCCTGGTCCTCGACGAGGCCGACGAGATGCTCGACCTGGGCTTCCTGCCCGACGTCGAGAAGATCATCAACATGCTGCCGACGCGGCGCCAGACCATGCTGTTCTCGGCGACCATGCCGGGTGCGGTCATCGGACTCGCCCGCCGCTACATGTCGCAGCCCACGCACATCCGCGCCACCTCGCCGGACGACGCGGGCGCGACGGTCGCGAACACGAAGCAGTTCATCTACCGCGCGCACAACATGGACAAGCCCGAGATGGTGGCGCGCATACTGCAGGCCGACGGCCGGGGACTGGCCATGGTCTTCTGCCGCACCAAGCGCACGGCGGCCGACCTGGCCGACCAGCTCAAGCAGCGCGGCTTCGCCTCCGGCGCGGTCCACGGCGACCTCGGCCAGGGCGCCCGCGAGCAGGCCCTGCGCGCCTTCCGCAACGGCAAGGTGGACGTGCTCGTCTGCACCGACGTGGCCGCCCGCGGCATCGACGTCGAGGGCGTGACGCACGTCATCAACTACCAGTCGCCGGAAGAGGAGAAGACGTACCTGCACCGCATCGGCCGCACCGGCCGCGCGGGCGCCAAGGGTACGGCGATCACGCTGGTCGACTGGGACGACATCCCCCGCTGGCAGCTGATCAACAAGGCGCTGGACCTGGGCTTCAACGACCCGCCGGAGACGTACTCCACCTCCCCGCACCTGTACACGGACCTCGGTATCCCCGCGGGTACCAAGGGTGTGCTGCCGCGCTCCGAGCGCACCCGCGCCGGGCTGGAGGCGGAGGTCCTGGAGGACCTGGGCGAGCCGGGCGGCCGCGGTGGCCGTACCCGCGGTGGCCGTGGCGGCCGGGACGAGTCCCGCCCCGCCGAGCGCGAGCGCTCCTCCCGTGAGACGCCGCGTCGCCGCCGCCGGATGCGCGGCGGGGCTCCGGTGGACGCGGACACCTCCGCGAGCGCCGCGACCGAGGCCGTGACCGGCGGTGCCGCCACGGACACCGAAGAGGCCGGCGGTCCCCGCACGCTGCGCCGCCGCCGGCGTACGCGTGGCGGTGAGCCGTCGCGCCGTCCGGTGCAGGCCACCACGGCCGACGCCCCGGTGGCGCAGGCCGCCGAGGACAGCGCCGTAGCGGTCTCCGAGGTCACCGACGTGGCGCAGGCCGCGGAGGTCGTGGAGACCCCGGCCAAGCCGCGTCGCCGCCGCACCCGCAAGTCTGCGGAGGCGCCGGCCGCTCCGCTGGAGACCACGTCCGCGACCGAGCCGACGGCCACGGCCCCGGCGGTCGTCGAGGCCCCGGTCGTCGAAGCACCCGTGGAGACCAAGCCGCGCCGCACGCGCAAGACGGCCGCCCCCAAGGCAGAGGCCGTCACCAAGGCGGAAGCGGTCGCCACCAAGGCGGAGGCTGTCGCCGACACCGCCGAAGGCACGGAGGCCAAGCCGCGCCGCCGTACGCGCAAGGCCGCCACCGCCGAGCCCGTCGAGGCGACCGAGGCCACCCAGGCCCCGGAGACCGCCGAGGCCAAGCCCCGCCGCACCCGGAAGACGGCCGCCACCAAGGCGGAGGCCGTCGCCGACACGGCCGAAGGCACCGAGGCCAAGCCCCGCCGCCGCACCCGCAAGGCCACCCAGGCCGCGGAGCCGGTCGAGGCCGCCGAGGCCGCCGCCGGTATCCCGGCACAGACGGCGCCGGAGACGGAAGCGGTCGAGGCCAAGCCCCGCCGCACCCGGAAGACCGCCGCCGCCAAGGCGGAGGCCGTCGCGGACACCGCCGAAGGCACGGAGACCAAGCCGCGCCGCCGCACCCGCAAGGCCGCCACCGCCGAGCCCGTCGAGGCCGCCGAGGAAGCGGTCGAGGCCAAGCCCCGCCGCACCCGGAAGACCGCCGCCGCCAAGGCCGAGGCCGTCGCCGACACGGCCGAAGGCACCGAGGCCAAGCCCCGCCGCCGCACCCGCAAGGCCACCCAGGCCGCGGAGCCGGTCGAGGCCGCCGA
>NZ_JBHJVQ010000040.1:0-54440 GCF_042263835.1 Streptomyces sp. NPDC056128
CCGCAAGGAGGGGCCTCGCTCGCTTTTAGGGGCGCGGGGAACTGCGCGACCAGCCACCAACTACCCGCACCCGGCAACGAAACAGCCCCCGGCAGCACGGTGGCCGCAGGGGGCGTGTCGCAACCCGGCGCAGCGGGGTGCCGCCTGCGCCCACCCGTGCCGCCCCAGCGGCACGACTGCCCGCAGGCTCAGCGCAGACGAGCCATCAGCGCGTGCTCGACCAGCGTGATCAGGGCCGACTTCGCGTCGGCACGGTGCCGCGCGTCCGTCGTGATGATCGGCGTATCGGGCCCGATCTGCAACGCCTCCCGGACTTCGTCCGGGTTGTACGGCTGCTGCCCGTCGAACCCGTTCAGCGCGATGACGAACGGCAGCCCCGAGTTCTCGAAGTAGTCGACGGCGGGGAAGCAGTCGGCGAGCCGCCTCGTGTCGACCAGCACGATCGCACCGATGGCACCGCGCACCAGGTCGTCCCACATGAACCAGAACCGGTCCTGGCCAGGCGTACCGAAGAGGTACAGGATCAGGTCCTGGTCGAGCGTGATACGGCCGAAGTCCATGGCGACCGTCGTGGTCGTCTTGTCCCCCGTGTGGGTGAGGTCGTCGATACCCGCCGAAGCGGATGTCATGACGGCCTCGGTGCGCAGCGGGTTGATCTCCGAGACAGCGCCGACGAACGTGGTCTTGCCCACGCCGAAGCCGCCCGCCACCACGATCTTCGCGGAAGTGGTGGAGCGGGAAGGACCGCCGCTAGAGCTTGCGAAGTCCACTGAGCACCCTTTCGAGCAGTGTCACGTCTGGCTGGCCGCCGGCGTTCTCGTCGCCGCCGGGCTGATGGATGGCGACCAGTCCCGCCTCCGCCAAGTCGGCGACGAGGATCCTGGCCACGCCGAGAGGGATCGTCAGGAGGGCCGAGATCTCGGCCACCGACTTGATCTCCCGGCAGAGGTTGCAGATCCGCTGATGCTCGGGCAGCTGGCCCTGCATCTGGTGCGGCTGCGCGGTGGTGTGCACCAGTGCCTCGATGGCGAGCTGGTAGCGCGGCCTGGTGCGGCCGCCCGTCATGGCGTACGGGCGCACCAGGGGGTTGTTCGACGCCCCCGCGGGCGCCGGCTCAGGGGTGCGGCGCTGCGGCTGCACGGGCTGGATGCGCGGAGCGTGCGGCTGGTCGTACGGCGAAGGGCCGGGGCCCTGCGGCGCGTACGGCTGCCGGTGACTCGGCACGGAGGGGTAGCCGTACCCGTTCGCCGAGCCGTCGTTCTGGCCCTGACCAGGGCCGTACGACCAGTTGCCCGAAGACGGACCGCCTGGGGGTGTTGCCACTTTTTCCTCCTCCGACTGTGCCTGGCATCCATCGCTGTGGAGCCGCGTCCCGAAACTTTACGGCCACGGGACGCCAAAACGCACCGTCTGTCCTTTAGTTGAGAAGGCTGCCTTGGAGCTCAGCCCGCAGATCGGGCGTCAGAACCGTGCCCGCACGGTCCACCAGAAGGGCCATCTCGTACCCAATGAGGCCGATGTCCGCCTCGGGGTGTGCAAGAACGGCGAGGGACGAGCCGTCGGAAATGGACATGATGAACAGGAATCCCCGCTCCATCTCCACAACCGTCTGGTTCACGCTGCCGCCCTCGAAGATGCGCGAGGCACCGGCGGTCAGCGAGGTCAGACCGGAGGCGACGGCCGCGAGCTGGTCGGCACGGTCGCGCGGGAACCCCTCGGACATCGCCAGAAGGAGTCCGTCGGCGGAGACCACCACCGTGTGGGACACCCCCGGGGTGTTGTCCACGAAGTTGGTGATCAACCAGTTGAGGTTCTGCGCCGCCTGGCTCATCGGGCTCACACTAACGCTCCTGGTTGTAGGTGCTGTCAGGACCACGGTGTTCATTCCTTGTGTCCTGGCCGTTCGTTTCACTGCCTGCGTTGCGGCCTCGCTCGACACCGCGCCGCAGGTTGCTCAGCCTGCCCCGGACGTCCTCCGGAGCGCGGGAGACCTGGGGGCCTCCCTGTGGAGTGGTTTCGGCGGCGCCCTCGACCAGGTTGGCCTTGGGTACCCGCCGCGGCAGGCCCGATGAGGTCACCCCGCCCGCCTTGGGCTTGCGCAGCGAGGAGGCCTGCTGCCAGCGGTCGTCGTTGGCCGACCGCCAGTTGTCCCGGCCGTTCGCCCCCGGAGCGGCGGCGGCCGGCGTCTCGTGACCCACGGGCCCCGCATCGCCCGCGCCGCTCGCGGTGGATCCGCGGCGGGGAAGACCGGCGTCGGTCATCTCGTGGGCGGCGGAGGGGGCCGGGCCCGGACGGTCGAAGCCTACGCGGTCCGGCTCGTTCACGTCAGCGGCCTGCACGGATTGCGCCTCGGGCGCACCCGTGGAGTACTGCTCGGGATAGCCGCCCCGGTAGTCGTCCTGCTGGGGCCAGTCGTCCTGGTGGCGCCGCTGTTCGAAGGGCGCGTAGGCGTCCGGGGCGCCGGCCTGCCGCTGCCCGCCGTGGCCCTGCTCGGCGTACGACGACGGGTCGCCGTAGCCGCCGCCCTGCGGGTAGCCCTCGCCCTGCTGCAGGCCGCCGTTCGGCGCGTAGTACCGCTCGTCGTACGACGCCTGCTGCGGCTCCTGGTACGCCTGCTGCTGGTCGGTGTAGGCCGACTGCTGGTCGTAGGCGCCGCCCTGCTGGTCCGCGTAGCCCTCGCGGCCGGCGTCGTAGCCCGGCTGCTGGGAGTGCTGGGGCTGCTGACCGGTGAACTGGTCCTGGAATCCGGGCGTCCCGCCGTTTCCGGCGTGGTCGGGGCCCGCCGGGCCGGGCAGCTCGGGGTGCGACTGGGCCTCCAGGGCCGCCCTGCGCTCCTCGCGCATCAGCGAGCGGCCGACGGGGTCCAGCTCCCGTATGTCGTCGGGGACCTCGGAGTACCGGCTGTCGTCGAAGCCGAGTTCGGCGGCGGTGCGCATGGGCTGACCGGCCTGGGAGAAGTTCTCGCCCTGGAAGTTCTGCTCCGGGATGATCTGCGAGACGGTGAACTCGGTGCGCTGCTGGTCGCCGCCGCCACCGTGGGTGATGGCGTCCGGGAGCATGACCAGCGAGGTGGTGCCCGCCTGCTCGCCGGAGGGGCGCAGCTGGACCCGGATGCCGTGCCGGTCGGACAGCCGCCCGACCACGAACAGGCCCATGCGCTGGGAGATCGCGGCGTCCACGGTCGGCGGGTTGGCCAGCTTGTGGTTGATGTCCGCGAAGTCCTCGGCGGTCAGGCCGATGCCCTTGTCGTGGATCTCCACCATCACGCGGCCGTCCGGCAGCCGGGTCGCGGTGACCCGGACCTTGGTCTGCGGGGAGGAGAACGTGGTCGCGTTCTCGAGCAGCTCGGCGAGCAGGTGCACGAGGTCGGTCACGGCGCGGCCGTGGATCTCGGCCTCCGGCACGCCGGACAGCTCGATGCGCTCGTACTGCTCCACCTCGGAGGAGGCGGCGCGCAACACGTCGACCAGCGGGACCGGCTGGTCCCAGCGGCGGCCGGGCTCCTCGCCGGCGAGGACCAGGAGGTTCTCGCCGTTGCGGCGCATACGGGTGGCGAGGTGGTCCAGCCGGAAGAGGTTCTCCAGCTGGTCGGGGTCGGCCTCGTTGTTCTCCAGGTCGGTGATCAGGCTCAGCTGGCCCTCGATCAGCGACTGGTTGCGGCGCGACAGGTTGGTGAAGATCGCGTTGATGTTGCCCCGCAGCAGGGCCTGCTCGGAGGCGAGCCGGACAGCCTCGCGGTGCACCTGGTCGAAGGCGCGGGCGACTTCGCCGATCTCGTCGGTCGAGGTGATCGGGATCGGCTGGACCCGGGTGTCGACCCGGCCGGGGTCGGTGCGGGAGAGCTGGTCGACCAGCATCGGCAGGCGCTGCTCGGCGATGCCGAAGGCGGCGTTGCGCAGTTGGCGCATGGAGCGGCTCATCTGGCGGGCCACCATGCCGGCCAGGATGAACGCGGCGAGCAGCGCGATCACGACCGCGGCACCCGTGATGTAGGCGTCCCGCTCGGCGTCGTCGGCGATCGTGGACGCCTCGGAGACCGCCTTGTCGGCCAGATCCGACTCGATCTTCTGGTACGCGTCGAACTTGAGGGTGTTGACCGCCCACCAGTTTTCCGGCGTGATGCCCTGCTGGGCCAGCTCCGCCCGCGCACCGGTGTCCGTGGAGTCCAGCTGGGCCAGCTCCGAGATCATCGTGGTCGGGTTGGAGGGCGGCGGCACATAGTCCGGGTCCTTGGCCCTGGCCTCCTTGGCCATGGCCGCGCCGTCCGTCTTGAGCTTCGCCTCGGCGTCCTCGAGCTTCTGCGCGTCCGCCTCGGTACCGCCGCCGATGTACTCCTCGATCGCGATGCGCTCCAGGTAGGCGTACGAGGAGAGGGCGACCCGCTGGCTGGCGAGGTGGCTGGGGTCCGGACCGGGCTTGACCAGCATGTGCATGCCGATGGAGCGCTCCAGGGAGAGCGCCGCCTTGGTCAGGGAGATCGCGTAGACGGTACGGCCGTAGGAGGTGATGTTGCCGGTGCCCAGACCGAGTTCGTTGGCGAACTCCATCAGGGGGTGGGCCACACCGGTGTAGCCCTCCTCGGTCTCCACGCCCTTGAGCTTGGCGGTGTACGCGGCCGCCCGCAGCGTCTGGAGCTTGGGCTCCTGCTCGCGGAAGACCTTCAGCCGGCGCTCCAGACCCGGCTTGGCGGGCATGCCGGCCGCGGCCTCGTCGAAGGTGTCGGCGGCGGCGTCGGTCGCCTGACGGGCCCTGGTGACGGTCGCGTCCTTCTCGCCCTTGCCCTGCAGCAGCGGGGCGGCCGTGATGTCGCGCTCGTTGTAGAGGGCGTTGGCGTAGCCGAGGGAGGCCTGCACCAGACGCGCGGTGCTCTCCGCGTCCTCGGCGTCGCCCCAGGTGTCGATCGAGCTCTTCACCTGGAAGCCGCCCATGACCAGGCCGACCAGCACGGGTATGAGCAGGATCGCGTTCAGCCGGGTGGTCACCCGCCAGTTGCGCGGCGAGAAACGGCCACCGGCGGCGGCGGGCTCGTCCTGGGGTTCCGCAGCAGACGCGGGGGCGGGCGCCGCTGTGCGCGGCGGCGGGGTGAAGTTGCCCCGGGCCGATGGCTCGGGACTGTTCGTGCTTCGCCTCACTCGACCAACAACCTCTCGGCGGTCGGCACCTACGTCGTGCCGCTGTGTCTCAGAGCCCAGTCCGTCGACGAGTACGTGCTACTGCTGAGTACGTCTCGAGCGTGATTGACCACTGGGCGGTTCTGGCATTCCAGCACGGCGACCAGCGCTCTTCCAAACAGTGGAACGCGGGGGTTACACGTGATGTAAGCCCCGCGTAAAACGGTCATAAAGAGCGAGGCCCGTCAAAAGACGGGGCGTTCGTGCGCGCAGCGAGAGCAGTTGACCGCGTCGCGTGTCGGTACCACCCGATTCCTCTGCCGAAACGTTATGAACAGCGGAGCCGACCGTGTCAAAGGACACAGTCGGCTCCGTCCTGTCTACGACAAGTGCCGTAGGACCCTGCCGACTTGGCTGCGACCGTCCGCAGGCCTGTCCGGCCCTACCGCAGGCGTGCCATCAGCGCGTGTTCCACCAGCGTGATCAGGGCCGACTTGGCGTCGGCGCGATGCCGGGCGTCCGTCGTGATGATCGGGGTGTCCGGGCCGATCTGGAGCGCCTCGCGCACCTCGTCCGGCGAGTACGGCTGCTGCCCGTCGAAGCCGTTGAGCGCGACGACGAACGGCAGACCGCTGTTCTCGAAGTAGTCGACGGCCGGGAAGCAGTCGGCCAGCCGGCGGGTGTCGCAGAGCACGACCGCGCCGATGGCGCCGCGCACCAGGTCGTCCCACATGAACCAGAACCGGTCCTGGCCCGGCGTACCGAAGAGGTACAGGATCAGGTCCTGGTCGAGCGTGATGCGGCCGAAGTCCATCGCGACCGTGGTGGTCGTCTTGTCACCGGCGTGTGTGAGGTCGTCGATCCCGGCGCTGGCAGAGGTCATCACGGCCTCGGTGCGCAGCGGGTTGATCTCGGAGACGGCGCCCACGAACGTGGTCTTGCCGACGCCGAAGCCGCCGGCGACCACGATCTTCGCGGAGGTGGTCGCCCGGCCTCCGTCAGAGCTTTCGAAGTCCACTGAGCACCCTTTCGAGCAGTGTCACGTCCGGTGCACCGCCGTTGTTCTCGTCCCCGCCGGGCTGGTGGATGGCGACGAGCCCGGCCTCCGCGAGGTCCGCGACCAGGATCCTGGCCACGCCGAGCGGCATCGCCAGCAGGGCCGACACCTCGGCCACCGATTTCACCTCGCGGCACAAATGGCAGATCCGCTGGTGCTCCGGGAGCAGCCCCATGAGCGCTGCCGGGTCGGCCGTCGTGCTGATCAGCGCTTCGATGGCGAGCTGGTAGCGCGGCCTGGTCCGGCCACCGGTCATCGCGTAAGGACGTACCAGCGGCTGGTCGCCCTCGTCCTCGTACGGCTCCGCGTACGGATCATGAGAGGCGGTGGGCGGGGTCATGAATCCTCCGGGCGGGACAGCAAGTCGGTCAGTCAAGCCGTCTGACGAGGCCGGTGGGGGGATTGTGGCGGCCGGACGGTGATTTGGTAACACGGGTGGTGCCGGGGCGGATCAGTGGAGCAGACTTCCTTGTAGTTCAGCGCGCAGGTCGGGTGTGAGGACCGCGCCCGCGCGGTCGACCAGGAGCGCCATCTCGTAGCCGACGAGGCCGATGTCGCACTCCGGGTGCGCGAGGACGGCCAGCGACGAGCCGTCGGAGACGGACATGAGGAAGAGGAACCCACGTTCCATCTCCACGACCGTCTGGGCCACGTCGCCGCCCTCGAAGATCCGGGACGCCCCGGCCGTCAGCGAGGTCAGCCCCGAGGCGACGGCCGCGAGCTGGTCGGCGCGGTCGCGAGGGAATCCTTCCGACATCGCCAGAAGGAGTCCGTCGGCGGACACGACGACGGTGTGGGACACCCCTGGGGTGTTGTCCACGAAATTCGTGATCAACCAGTTGAGGTTCTGTGCCGCCTGGCTCATCGGGCTCAACTAACGCTCCTGCTGGTGAGTGGGCCGCGGGTAGCTGCCGGTCTGGTTGGTACCGGCCTGACGGCCCTGTGCGATTCCCCGACGGAGATTGGTCAGCCGGCCGCGCACGTCGTCCGGCGCGCGCGAGATCTGCGGACCGTTCTGGTGCGACTGCTGCTGAGCCGTCCCCGGGACGAGGTTGGCCCGGGGGACCCGGCGCGGGAGGCCGGAGGTGGTGACCCCGCCCGCCGCCGGCTGCCGTACGCGTTCCGCCTGCCGGACGAGGTCGTCGTTCGGCGAACTGCGCCAGGCGGAGGTGGCGGGCCGCTGCGGGGCCGCCGGGGTCTGGGGCTGGGCGGCCTGCGGCTCCGGGGCCGCGGGCTGGGCCTGGTGCTGCGCCCTCGCCTCGCGGTCGCCGTGGAACCAGTTGGTCTCCAGCGTGTCGTACAGCGGCGTGCGCCCGTCACCGGGGCCGGTGGCCGGGGGCAGGGCCCAGCCGTCCTGGGGCCGCTGCGCGGGGGTCCCGTTGGTGCTGCCGCCCGCGGGCTCCTGGTGGACGGGGCGCTGCGGGGCCGGGGCCGGCGGGCGCGGTGCGCCGAAGTCGTTGCCGCCCTGCGCGCCGTTGACCTGCGGGCGCTCGAACGGGCCGGGGGCGGCCGGGTTCGCGCGGCTCGGCAGGCCGTGCTGCCCGGTGGAGCCGTTGTCGTACCCCTGGGCGCCGTGGGCGCCGGCGAACCGGTCGGACTGGGCGGGGCCGTTCGGGCCGGTCTGACGGGGCTGCCCGCCGAAGACGTCCGAGCGGACGAAGGCTCCGTTGCCCTGCTGCGGGCCGTTCTGCTCGGGCCGCGCGAACTGGTCGTTCTGCGGGGTCTCCGTGGAGCCGCCCTGACCGTACTGGTCCCGGCCGTACTGGTTCTGCGGGTACGCGCCCTGGTCGTACTGGTTCTGGTTCTGGTCCGGCCGGTTCTGGTCCGGCCGCGTGAACTGGCCCGTGTTCTGCGGGGCGTCCTGGCGAGGGGCCGGGGCGTCGAAGTCGGGGCGGGCGAACTCGGCCGTGGCGGCGGGGGACTGGGGCTCGCCGAACCGCGGCACGGCCGGCATCTCCGCCGTGGAGCCCGGGCCCTGCCGGTCGTCGAAGTCCGGGGTGCGGCGGGTGCGGGAGCTGTCCGGCTCCTCGTGGCCGCGCGGGGCGTCCAGCGAGGCGCGCCCCACGGGCGGCTGCGCGTTCTCGTCGCTCCAGCTGGGCGTGCGGGGCTGCGGGTTGCCGCCGGGCAGCTCGGCCCGCGGACCACCGCGCGGCGGCAGCTGCGGACGACGGCCCTGTCCGGCGTCGCCGTTGTTCCCGCGCTTGCCGCGTTGCGGGGGCGCGGCGGGACCGCGGCCACCGCCGAAGACGTCCTGGCCCTGCGGGGCGTTGCCCTGCGGCGCGTTCATGCCCGCGGCCTGCAGACCCTGCGGGGCACCGGGCGCCTGACCGGCACCGGCACCTGCACCGGCCGGGGCCGGGCGGTTCTGCTGGCCGGGACCGGCCGGGGACTGGGGACCGCGCGGACCGCCGGGCGTGCCCGGGCGACCGTCCGTGTCCCGTCCGGGGAGCGCGGCCCGCGGACCCTGGGCGGCACCGAGCCGGCCGCCCGGAGCACCGCCACCGCCGAGCGCACCGCCGCCGCCGAAGGCACCGCCGGCGAGGGCGCCGCCGCCCTGGCCGCCACGGCGGGCCGCGGCGACACCGGCGGCGGCCTGCGCGGCCGCCGGACCGCCGTTGCCGGAGGCGGACTGCCCTGGCTTCGGCTGCGGCTTGCGACCGCCCTGGGCGACGTCCACGGGCAGCATGACCAGCGCGGTCGTGCCACCGGAGTCGGACGGCCGCAGCTGGATGCGGATGCCGTGGCGCTGCGAGAGGCGGCCGACCACGAACAGACCCATGCGGCGGGAGACGGAGACGTCCACGGTGGGCGGCGAGGCGAGCCGCTCGTTGATCGCGGCGAGGTCCTCGGGGGAGAGGCCGATACCGGTGTCGTGGATCTCGATCAGCACCCGCCCGTCGGGCAGCGCGTGACCGGTGACCTTGACCTTGGTCTGCGGCGAGGAGAACGAGGTCGCGTTCTCCAGCAGCTCGGCGAGCAGGTGCACGAGGTCGTTGACCACGCGGCCGGCCACCTCGGTGGTCGGCACGGAGGCCAGCTCGATGCGCTCGTACTGCTCCACCTCGGAGGCGGCGGCACGGAGCACGTCGACCAGCGGGACCGGCCGGGTCCAGCGGCGCCCGGGCTCCTCACCGGCGAGGACGAGGAGGTTCTCACCGTTACGGCGCATGCGCGTCGCGAGGTGGTCGAGCTTGAAGAGCGAGGAGAGCTGGTCCGGGTCGGCCTCGCGGGACTCCAGTTCGGAGATGAGCGAGAGCTGACGCTGGATGAGGCCCTGGGAGCGGCGCGAGAGGTTGGTGAACATCGCGTTGACGTTGCCCCGCAGCAGGGCCTGCTCGGCGGCGAGGCGGACCGCCTCGCGGTGCACGTCGTCGAAGGCCGCGGCCACTCGGCCGATCTCGTCCCGGGAGTGCACACCGACCGACTCCACCGAGGTGTCGACGTCCTGCGGGTCGGTCTCGGAGAGCTGCTTGACCAGCTCGGGCAGGCGGTCCTGGGCGACCTTGGTCGCGGTGTCCTCCAGGCGGCGCAGCGAGCGGATCATGGACCGCGCCACGACGAAGGCGCCGACCAGCGAGACGCCGAGCACGAGCAGGATGAGGACACCGGAGATGATGGCCTCGCGCTCGGACTCGTTGCGCAGCTCGCGGGCCTGCTGCTCCATGTCCTCCAGCAGCTTCAGCTCGATGTTCTTCATCTGCTGGATCTTGGTGGAGCTCTCGTCCAGCCAGTCCTGGTACGACCGGGGCTTGAGGTCGCCCAGGCCGTTGACGCCGCTGAGGGCGCGGCCGGCGTACTGGTCGGACGCCTCGATGACCGGGTTGCCCTCGGAGATCGGCTTGAGGAGTTCCTCGGCGCCGTCGCCGTAGATGCTGGTGAAGCTGCGGACCTCGGACGTCTGGCTCTGCAGCGCCGACTGGGCGTAGAGCCGGTCGTTCTCGGAGAGCTTGCCCTTGCTGGTGTTGTTCGCGGGGAGCGCCGCCGCCAGGACCGCGCGCTGGATGGACGCGTACTCCTTGGCCGAGGAGAAGGCCGACAGGGCGCGCGTGCGCTGAATCATGTCGGGGTTGCTGGTCGCCTCCGCCATGTCCTGCGAGAGGTCGAGCAGGTGGTTGATCAGGCGGTGGTAGGCCTCGACGGTCTGGGTCGAGTTCTGCTTGGCCTGGTACGCCGTGCCGCGGATCTTGTTCAGGTCGTTCAGGTCGCTCGCGAGCCCGACGAGGCTGTCGCGGACGCCGACGAGGTTGCCGTCCTTGCTGGCGGCGTCGATCTCCTCCGAGTTGTCGAGGAAGTTCTTCAGGGCCCGGTCGGTCTTCTCGCGGTCGCCCTTGACGGCGATGGCGCTGGACGCGGAGCCGTGCGCCAGGGGGCCGGCGGACTGGTCGCGCTCCTCCTGGAGCGCGGCGGCCAGTTCGGTGGCCTGCTTGGTCATCTCGGTCAGCAGCTTCATGTTGTCGAGCTGCTGGATGTCGTCCATCGACTGGCTGATGCGCATCGCGCCCAGCGAGGTGGCCGCGACCACCGGGAGCGCGAGCAGCGACACCAGACGGGTGGAGATCCGCCAGTTGCGCAGGGCTATTCGCGGGCCGGGGCCGCCCGGGCCCTTGGCCGGCTTGGCGGACGGCTGCTGGCCGGGGGCGGCCGAACCGGCCGTCTGACCGGCGCGCTCTCCACTGTCGCCGGACGGGGTCTGGCCCTGGTTCTGGGCGTGCTGGGGCGAGGAGCCGACGGCCTTGGGGCCGGTCCCGCCGTGCGGCTCCGGCTCCGCCGAAGCGCTGCCATCCCTCTTGAAACGTCCCTGCACTAGCGTCGCAACCTCTGGACCAGGCGCCCCTCCGCGTGAACGGCGGGACACGGTGTCGGCGTCATGGGGGCGCCCTGAATACGCCCCCGTGGTGGTCGTGAGTGACCGGCGCTGGTTCCCCCTTCTCGCCGCCGCCCGGCGCTGCTTTGCGCCCCCTGCGCGCCGGCTCGATCCTGCGGCGGTCCGTGGAATTCCAGCACAGTGCAGGATCTCCAACAAGGCCCGTGGGGTACGCCGTGAGATACGTGACAGCACGTGAGGGCCGAGTCACCTGACGTAGAAGATGATCACCCGCAAAAGGGACATATGCCCGCGAGTTGTCGAGGTGCGGAGGGTGTCCCAGTCGCCATGATCAGGAGCGGAATGCGGGCTTCAGCGGGGGAATGTCTCATTGGTCCCGGTGTCGCTGGAGTCGCAATTGACCGGTTTGACCCTTGATAAGTGAGCAAACTCACACGCAGATCGCGGGCCCTCCCTGAGTTGCCGGGGAATTGCATGTTTAGCCTGACGCTTTACAGAGAAGGCAAAACCGACAACCCGCGCCCTCGCAGGGGTCATCGAAGCCCCTCGGGCGCCCGGACACGACAGGGCCTCGTACAACCGTGAAGACGACGATGATGTTCCACCAGATCGCCAACCCGCGGCGCACGACGCTGGCGCACCTCGACGACGCCGACGACCTGCGCACGCAGGAGCAGCCGGAGCACGCCGTCGAGCTCCCCGCCCAGACCGCCAACCCCCGGCGCACCGTCCTCATGGAGGTACCGGTCGGGGCCGCCGTCGCAGAGTAGTACGTCACCCCGGCGCCGCCCGTTCAGGCGGCCCCCGAAGCACCACGCGCCCGTCCGGCGGATCATGCCGGACGGGCGCGCCGCGTTAGCCTGGGGCGTCAGACTCCAGCCAGCTCAGTCAAGGGGCCAAGCAACCCGTGCGCATCGCCAGGTTCTCCATCGACGGGAACGTCGCCTTCGGCGCGGTCGAGGGCGACCAGCCGGACCAGCTCGTCCTCGACATCATCAAGGGCATCCCGTTCGGGGACTACGAGCTCTCCGGCACCAAGGTGCCCCTGAGCAAGGTGCGGCTGCTGCCGCCGGTGCTCCCGAACAAGGTCGTCGCCTTCGGCCGCAACTACGCCGAACACGCCCGCGAACTCGGCAACGAGGTGCCCGACGCCCCGTTCGCCTTCTTCAAGCCGTCCACCTCGGTGATCGGCCCCGGCGACGCCATCCAGTACCCCTCCTTCTCCGAGGAACTGCACCACGAGGCCGAACTCGCCGTCGTCATCGGCCGCATGTGCCGCGAGGTCCCGCGCGACCGCGTGCAGGACGTGATCTTCGGCTACACCTGCGCCAACGACGTCACCGCCCGCGACGTGCAGCGCCGCGAGAAGCAGTGGGCCCGGGCCAAGGGCTTCGACTCCGCCTGCCCGCTGGGGCCCTGGGTGGAGACGGACATCGACCTCGCCGCCGCGGCCGACCTGACCATCCAGCTCACGGTCAACGGCGCCCAGCGGCAGCTCGGCCGCACCAGCGAGATGATCCACTCCATCGAGGACCTGATCGTCAACATCTCCGAGGCCATGACGCTGCTCCCCGGCGACGTGATCCTCACGGGGACCCCGGCCGGCGTCGGCCCCCTCAACGTCGGCGACGAGGTCGCCGTCACCATCGAAGGCATCGGCACTCTCACCAACAAGGTTGTCAAGCGTGGCTAGCGCACCCGGCTCACCCGTACGCGTACGTTTCTGTCCGTCCCCCACCGGCAACCCCCACGTGGGTCTGGTGCGCACCGCCCTGTTCAACTGGGCGTTCGCCCGGCACCACCAGGGCACGCTGGTCTTCCGCATCGAGGACACCGACGCGGCCCGCGACTCCGAGGAGTCGTACACCCAGCTGCTCGACGCGATGCGCTGGCTGGGCTTCGACTGGGACGAGGGCCCCGAGGTCGGCGGCCCGCACGCGCCGTACCGCCAGTCGCAGCGCATGGACATCTACCAGGACGTCGCCGAGAAGCTGCTCGCCACCGGCCACGCCTACCGCTGCTACTGCTCCCAGGAGGAGCTGGACAGCCGCCGCGAGGCCGCCCGCGCGGCCGGCCGGCCCTCCGGGTACGACGGCCACTGCCGCGACCTGAGCGACGCCGAGGTCGAGGGGTACCGGGCCGAGGGCCGCGCGCCCATCGTCCGCTTCCGGATGCCCGACGAGGCGATCACCTTCACGGACCTGGTCCGCGGCGAGATCACCTACCTCCCCGAGAACGTCCCGGACTACGGCATCGTCCGCGCCAACGGCGCCCCCCTCTACACGCTGGTCAACCCGGTCGACGACGCCCTGATGGAGATCACCCACGTCCTGCGCGGCGAGGACCTGCTCTCCTCCACCCCGCGCCAGATCGCCCTGTACAAGGCGCTCACCGAGCTGGACATCGCCAAGGAGATCCCGGCCTTCGGCCACCTCCCGTACGTCATGGGCGAGGGCAACAAGAAGCTCTCCAAGCGCGACCCCCAGTCGAGCCTGAACCTCTACCGCGAGCGCGGCTTCCTCCCCGAGGGCCTGCTCAACTACCTCTCCCTGCTCGGCTGGTCGCTCTCCGCCGACCAGGACATCTTCACCATCGACGAGATGGTGGCGGCCTTCGACGTCTCCGACGTGCAGCCCAACCCGGCGCGCTTCGACCTGAAGAAGTGCGAGGCGATCAACGGCGACCACATCCGGCTGCTGCCCGTGAAGGACTTCACCGAGCGCTGCCGCCCGTGGCTGACGGCCCCGGTCGCCCCCTGGGCGCCCGAGGACTTCGACGAGACCAAGTGGCAGGCCATCGCGCCGCACGCGCAGACCCGCCTCAAGGTCCTCTCCGAGATCACGGACAACGTCGACTTCCTGTTCCTGCCGGAGCCGGTCCTCGACGAGGCGAGCTGGACGAAGGCGATGAAGGAGGGCTCGGACGCCCTGCTCGTCACGGCCCGCGAGAAGCTGGACGCGGCCGACTGGACGTCCCCCGAGTCCCTCAAGGAGGCCGTCCTGGCCGCCGGCGAGGCGCACGGCCTCAAGCTCGGCAAGGCCCAGGCCCCGGTCCGCGTCGCCATCACCGGCCGCACCGTCGGCCTGCCCCTCTTCGAGTCCCTGGAGGTCCTGGGCAAGGAGAAGTCCCTGGCCAGGATCGACGCGACGCTGGCCCGCCTCGCGGCCGCGTAACGCACGAGTGCGTCAGGGGCGGCACCCACACGGGTGCCGCCCTTGCCGTACCCCGGCCAGGTCCGTTCGACGGGCGCGGCCGCCGCCGGCCGCGCAGACTGACGGCATGCGCCGTGAGGACATCGACCCCCGCTACTTCGGGAAGCGGCTCGCCTACAACCGGGCGGTTCTCGTCGAACAGCCGCAGCGCTGGCTCGTGGTCGCCGGTCACGAGGCCCGGGACGACGAGGGCGGCATCGCCGCCGTGGGCGACATCCGCGGCCAGATCCGGCTGACGTTCCGGCGCCTGGACGAGACGCTGCGCAAGGCGGGCTTCGCCCTGAGCGATCTCGTGCAGATCAGGATTCTCACCGTCGACATCGAGGCGGTGACGGCCAACTACGACGCGGTGCTGAGCTTGCTGGACGAGGCCGACTGCCGCCCGGCCAGTCTGCTGGCCGAGGTCAGGGCTCTGTCCGACCCGCGGATGCTCATCGAGATCGAGGGCCTCGCCGCCCAGTAGCCGGTGCTGAAACGGCCCGGCCCACCGCTCTCGCTGTCTAGGCTGGGTCCCATGCCGATCAAAGCCGTCGTCTGGGACGTCGACGACACCCTCTTCGACTACACCACCGCCGACCGCGAGGGCATGCGCGCGCACCTGGTGGCCGAAGGGCTCCTCGCCGGGTACGGGTCGGCCGAGGAGGCCCTCGTGCGCTGGCGGCAGATCACCGACCGGCAGTGGGCGCGCTTCTCGGCCGGCGAGGTGGACTTCGTCACACAGCGGCGCGACCGCATCCGCGAGTTCCTGGGCCGGCCGGAGCTGACCGAGGCCGAGGCCGACGCGTGGTTCCAGCGCTACGTCACGCACTACGAGGCCGCCTGGTCCCTCTTCCCGGACGTGCTGCCCGTCCTCGACGCCCTCGCCGGCAGCCACCGGCACGCGGTGCTCTCCAACTCCAGCCTCACCGTCCAGGACCGCAAGCTGCGCGTCCTCGGCGTGCACGACCGCTTCGAGGCCATCCTGTGCGCCGCCGAGCTGGGCGTCTCCAAGCCCGAGCCCGCCGCCTTCCTCGCGGCCTGCGACGCCCTGGCTCTCACCCCCTCCGAGGTCGCCTACGTCGGCGACCACCCGGAGATCGACGGACGCGGCGCCGCCGACGCCGGGCTGCTCTCCGTGTGGATCGACCGGGGCGGCGTCTACGCGACCGTGGACCCGCCGGAGGGGCCGCGCCGTATCGCCTCCCTCGCCGAACTCCCGGCGCTGCTCGGCGCCGATACCCGTTTTGGAGCCCCGTCCACCTTCGGGTAATGTTCTTCCTGCGCCGCCGAGGAGCGGGCCGAAAGGGCCGGGAACCGGAAGCGCGACGCTAGAGCGAAACCCCATCAGGGGCTTGCGTTCCAGTGGCCTATGGTGTAATTGGCAGCACGAGTGATTCTGGTTCACTTAGTCTTGGTTCGAGTCCAGGTAGGCCAGCTCGCAGAGCTATATCTGCAATGCCCCCGTTGTGTAGCGGCCTAGCACGCCGCCCTCTCAAGGCGGTAGCGCCGGTTCGAATCCGGTCGGGGGTACGGTGATCTCTCACGAGATGATCGCTAGGGCCCCCGTTGTGTAGCGGCCTAGCACGCCGCCCTCTCAAGGCGGTAGCGCCGGTTCGAATCCGGTCGGGGGTACGAACTGGTCTAAACCACATTGGTCTATGGTGTAATTGGCAGCACGACTGATTCTGGTTCAGTTAGTCTAGGTTCGAGTCCTGGTAGACCAGCTCGGATCTGCGGCGATGTAGCATGAGACGCCTGCAAGATCCACGCCCCCGTTGTGTAGCGGCCTAGCACGCCGCCCTCTCAAGGCGGTAGCGCCGGTTCGAATCCGGTCGGGGGTACAGACAGAGGAAGGGGCTTCCGCTTCGGCGGGAGCCCCTTCCGGTTTCTCACTCGATGCCGTACCGCCGCGCGGACTCCTCCTCCTGCGCCAGCCGGTGCAACGCCCGCAGCACGGGTTGGAAGAGCACCGTCGACGCCACCGCCGCCTCCACCTGCTCGGTGTCCGAGGTCAGGGTCTCCATGTGGTCCAGCTCCCGCCGCGCCACCTGGTGCATCAACTCCGCGTACGGCGCCATCTGTTCGGCGTCCCAGGGGTGGTCCAGCCGCCTCAGCGTCGCCACCGCCGCCACCAGCGAACGGTGCACGGGCGACAGGGTGGCCAACTCCCGGGCCGTTGCCCAGCCCAGCAGCTCCAGCAGCCGGTCCACCTCGGCCCGGGCGGCGACCACCGCCGGGTCGTCATCGTCCGGCTCCGGGCCCTGCGGCAGCGCCCACAGGGCGGCGCCGAGCCGGATGGTCCGGCCCAGCGAGTCGTCGTCCACATGACCCAGCACCTCCCGGGCCGTCGCCACCGGCACCCGGCCCACCTGGATCAGCGCCCGCACCAGCCGCAGCCGGCGCAGATGGTCCTCGTCGTACTCGGCCGTGGTCGCGTTGATCTGCCGGCCGGGCGGCAACAGGCGCTCGCGCAGGTAGTACTTGATCGTCGCGGTGGAGACACCGCTGCGCTCGCTCAGCTCGGCCAGTCGCATCCCTTGCACCCTTCCTCGGATACCGGCACTATCCAAGCACGGGACGGTTGGAGAGTCCCGCTCACCAACAGGGGGAGGATCGGATGACGGGCAAATCCGGCACGGGCACCGCGGTGCGCACCACCGCCGCGGCCGAGGGCGACGTGGTCGTGCTGCTGATCGGCATGCGGATCAACCACTTCTGGGCGGTGCACCACTGGCTGCCGGTCCTGCTCGCCATGCCGCGCATGCTCCGCGAACTGGCCAGGAACCCGGAGCGCGGACTCCTCGGCCACGTCCTGCTGACGGCGTCGCCCCGGACGTACTACGTCGTCCAGTACTGGGCGTCCAAGGAGAAGCTCTACCGGTACGCCCACGCGTCCGACCTCTTCCACCACCGGGCGTGGACCCTCGTCAACCGCGAGGAGCGGGCGGGGAAGGTGCGCGGGCACGTGGGGCTGTGGCACGAGTCGTACATCGTGCCCGAGGGCTCGTACGAGTCGATCTACGCGGACATGCCGGCCTTCGGGCTCGCGGCCGCCCACGGGCAGGTGCCGCTGGAGCGGCGGGGGAAGCGGGCGAAGGACCGGTTCGCGCACCGGTCGGGGCGGCGGGCGGAGACCGGCCGAGAGGCGCCCGAGAGGGCGTGAGAACGGGGGAGGGCCCGCCGCGGCGTTGAGGCGGGCCCGTCCCCGGTCACGCGGGGGGAGACGCCGGTCAGCCCGTGCGGCGCAGCGCCTCCGAGAGGCGGCCGGCGGCGTCGATGATCGCCTGGGCGTGCATCCGGCCCGGGTGGCGGGTCAGGCGCTCGATGGGGCCGGAGACGGACACGGCAGCCACCACGCGGTTGGAGGGGCCGCGCACCGGCGCCGAGACGGACGCGACGCCCGGCTCCCGCTCGCCGATGGACTGGGCCCAGCCGCGCCGCCGCACGCCGGACAGCGCCGTCGCCGTGAAGCGGGCGCCCTGGAGGCCGCGGTGCAGGCGCTCGGGCTCCTCCCAGGCCATCAGGATCTGCGCCGAGGAGCCGGCCTTCATGGTGAGCGTGGAGCCGACCGGGACCGTGTCCCGGAGGCCCGACAGGCGCTCGGCCGCGGCCACGCAGATGCGCATGTCGCCCTGGCGGCGGTAGAGCTGAGCGCTCTCGCCCGTGACATCGCGGAGGTGGGTGAGCACCGGGCCCGCGGTGGCCAGCAGCCGGTCCTCGCCGGCCGCCGCGGCCAGCTCGGCCAGGCGCGGGCCGAGAATGAAACGGCCCTGCATGTCGCGCGCCACCATGCGGTGGTGTTCCAGTGCCACGGCCAGGCGGTGGGCCGTGGGTCGTGCCAGTCCGGTCGCAGCGACCAATCCCGCGAGGGTGGCCGGGCCGGACTCCAGAGCGCTCAGGACGAGGGCCGCCTTGTCCAGAACGCCGACGCCGCTACTGTTGTCCATGAAACGATACTCCCGTCTCACTCTGTGAAACGCAAGTTCAATTTTCCATGGAACGCGCCACCCTGGATGGCACGAAGTCACAACGGCCCGTGACGTAAGGGCCTGGTGGCGGTTGCCCGGAAACACAGGGGTGCGGGCGCCGCTTCCCCAAAGATCTCTAGTTGGGCCGACGCTTCGTCGCCGGCCGGAGGGAAAGCGATGGGTAGGACACTCGCGGAGAAGGTCTGGGACGACCACGTCGTCCGGCGCGCCGAGGGCGAGCCCGACCTCCTCTTCATCGATCTGCACCTGCTGCACGAGGTGACCAGCCCGCAGGCCTTCGACGGCCTCCGCAAGAGCGGCCGCCCGGTGCGGCGGCTCGACCTGACCATCGCCACTGAGGACCACAACACCCCGACACTCGACATCGACAAGCCCATCGCGGACCCGGTCTCCCGGGCCCAGCTGGAGACGCTGCGCAAGAACTGCGCGGAGTTCGGCGTCCGGCTGCACCCGCTGGGCGACGTCGAGCAGGGCGTCGTACACGTGGTCGGCCCGCAGCTGGGTCTGACCCAGCCCGGCACCACCGTGGTCTGCGGCGACTCGCACACCTCGACGCACGGCGCTTTCGGCGCGCTGGCCTTCGGCATCGGCACCTCCCAGGTCGAGCACGTGCTGGCCACCCAGACGCTGCCCCTGGCCCGTCCGAAGACCATGGCCATCACGGTCAACGGCGAACTGCCCGACGGCGTCACCGCCAAGGACCTGATCCTCGCGATCATCGCGAAGATCGGCACCGGCGGCGGCCAGGGCTACGTCCTGGAGTACCGGGGCGAGGCCATCGAGAAGCTCTCGATGGAGGCCCGGATGACCATCTGCAACATGTCGATCGAGGCCGGCGCCCGCGCGGGCATGATCGCCCCCGACGCCACCACCTTCGACTACCTCCAGGGCCGCCCGCACGCCCCCGAGGGCGCGGACTGGGACGCGGCGGTCGCGTACTGGAAGACGCTGCGCACGGACGACGACGCCGAGTTCGACGCCGAGGTCGTCATCGAGGCCGCCGAGCTGTCCCCGTTCGTCACCTGGGGCACCAACCCGGGGCAGGGCGCGCCGCTTTCCGCCGCCGTCCCCGACCCGGCTTCGTACGAAGACGCTTCGGAGCGGTTCGCCGCCGAAAAGGCCCTGGAGTACATGGGGTTGGAGGCCGGTCAGCCGCTGCGCTCCATCAACGTGGACACCGTCTTCGTAGGTTCCTGCACCAACGGCCGCATCGAGGACCTGCGCGCCGCCGCCGAGATCGTCAAGGACCGCAAAGTCGCCGACGGCGTACGGATGCTGGTCGTCCCGGGCTCCGCGCGGGTGGGTCTGCAGGCCGTCTCCGAGGGCCTGGACGTGGTCTTCAAGGAGGCCGGCGCCGAATGGCGGCACGCGGGCTGCTCGATGTGCCTGGGCATGAACCCGGACCAGCTGGCCCCCGGCGAGCGCTCCGCCTCCACCTCCAACCGCAACTTCGAGGGGCGCCAGGGCAAGGGCGGCCGTACCCACCTGGTGTCGCCGCAGGTCGCGGCCGCGACGGCGGTCCTGGGCCACCTGGCCTCCCCGGCCGACCTGTCCGCCGCCGACGTCCCCACGCCCGCTGGAGTCTGAGAGTCATGGAAGCATTCACCACGCACACCGGCCGGGCCGTCCCGCTGCGCCGCAGCAACGTCGACACCGACCAGATCATCCCCGCCCACTGGCTCAAGAAGGTGACCCGGGACGGGTTCGAGGACGGGCTGTTCGAGGCCTGGCGCAAGGACGGGTCCTTCGTCCTCAACCAGCCCGAGCGCCAGGGGGCCACGGTCCTGGTGGCCGGCCCCGACTTCGGCACCGGCTCCTCCCGTGAGCACGCCGTCTGGGCGCTGCAGAACTACGGCTTCAAGGCCGTGATCTCCTCCCGCTTCGCCGACATCTTCCGGGGCAACTCGCTGAAGAACGGCCTGCTCACCGTGGTCCTCGACCAGAAGATCGTGGACGCGCTGTGGGCGCTCACGGAGCAGGACCCGCAGGCGGAGGTCACCGTCGACCTGGAGGCCCGCGAGGTCCGCGCGGAGGGCGTCACGGCCCCCTTCGAGCTGGACGAGAACTCCCGCTGGCGGCTGCTGAACGGCCTGGACGACATCTCGATCACCCTCCAGAACGAGGCGGACATCGCCACGTACGAGGCGAAGCGCCCTTCGCACAAGCCGCAGACCATCCGGGTCTGACCCCCGGGCCCGCAGAGGCTCCGACAAGGTCGAGTTTCGGCCACCCAACACCCCCGCCGTACCCCCGATCAGCCCGATCGGGGGTACGGCCGTTTTCGGGTCGGGCGGCGGGCGCCCGTCAGCGGTGGGGCGCACAACTTCCCACGTTAGAGGCATGGTTGCCGGGGTAAAGAAGTCCTGGAGGCGCGGGTTCCGGGAGTGCCCGGAAGGCCGTTCGGGGCGGCAGTTGCCCCCTGCGCAGGCGACAACTCGCCCCAGATGGCACAATCTGTGCATGGACCACGACGGCCAACTCGAGCTCTATGCGGCGGTCGCGGTCCGGCTCAAGGAAGCGCACACAAGAGTGCGCGCACTGCAAGTCCCGGAGGGCGTACGGATGGCGCTGACCCGGAAGCTGCTGGTCATTACGGCCGCGGCCAAACACGATCTCGCCGGTGCGGCAAGGCGCCTGGATCGGTTCACCGCCGACCTCGACGAGGGTCGATTCCCCGAAGAGGACGGCTGAACAGGCCGGGGCGGCCCGAGTCCGTTGCGGCACAAGGGTGATTAGCCCGTTTCGTGTTTGATTTGCGGTATATATCTGCCTAACGTGCGAAAAAGCTTGAACACATTCGTTCTGGCGATGTCTCCGAAGGGGAAGACGTGAACAAGGCGCAGCTCGTAGAAGCGATTGCCGACAAGGTGGGCGGCAGGCAGCAGGCCGCCGACGCCGTCGACGCGGTCCTGGACGCCCTCGTCCGTGCCGTGGTCTCGGGCGACCGGGTCTCGGTCACCGGCTTCGGTTCCTTCGAGAAGGTCGACCGTCCCGCCCGCTACGCCCGCAACCCCCAGACGGGCGAGCGGGTTCGGGTCAAGAAGACCTCGGTGCCGCGCTTCCGCGCGGGTCAGGGCTTCAAGGACCTGGTGAGCGGCTCGAAGAAGCTCCCGAAGAACGACATCGCGGTCAAGAAGGCCCCCAAGGGCAGCCTGTCCGGCCCGTCGGCCACGATCTCCAAGGCCGCGGGCAAGAAGGCCGCCGCCAAGAAGACCGCGGCGAAGAAGGCCACGGGCGCGGCCAAGAAGACCACCGCGGCGAAGAAGACCGCGGCCAAGAAGGCCACCGGAGCGGCGAAGAAGACGACGGCGAAGAAGACCACCGCCAAGAAGTCCGCCGCCAAGACCACCGCGACGGCCAAGAAGACCGCGGCGAAGAAGGCTCCCGCCAAGAAGGCGACGGCCAAGAAGGCCCCGGCCAAGAAGTCGACCGCCCGCAAGACCACCGCCAAGAAGGCCACCGCCCGCAAGAAGTAGCAGCCGGCGGTAGCGGCGGCAGCAGGCGAACAGGGCTCTCACGCGCCGGGCCGGACTCCCTCTCGGAGTCCGGCCCGCGGCGTTTTCCCAGGTCGTTCAGAGGGTCTGGAGCGTCACCAGCGTGATCCGGCGGTCCGCGCCCGCCCCCTCCGTCTCGATCCGCACCCGCTGCCCAGGCCGCAGCAGCCGCAGGCCCCCCGCGTCGAACGCCGCCGCGTCGAAGGGCACGGGCGTGCCGTCGTCGAGCAGCACCTGCCCGCTGCGGCTTTCGGGGTCGTACGTGTACGCGGTCGCCTGCATGGCGGCAGCCTACTGCCCGGCGATCAGCAGCCGCGCCGCCACCGCCGCCGTCCGGGGCCCCACCCCCAGTGCCAGGGCGGAGCGCAGATCACCGCCGGTGTCGACGTCCTGCCGTACGGAATCCACCGCGCCGAGCGACAGTTCCACCGCGCCGGACGCACGGTGGCGGGCCCGGGAATCCGGACCGAATGCCGGGGACAATTCGACGCCCGGAGCCGCGGTCAGCAAGGTCGTGCCGATTCCGGCCGCGTCCGGGAGAAAAGCGCGCGGGAATTGCCCGGCCGCCGCCAGGACCCGCGCCAATTCCGCCGGCCGCAGCGCGGGGAGATCGGCGTTGAGTGCCGCCACCGGAGTTCCGGGACGTGCAGTGCGGACCGCCGCGGCGCCGTGCGCCAGCGCCGCGTTCAGACCGCCGCGGGGTTCGTCCGTGACGAGGGTCGCGCCTAGCGCCGCCAGCTCCCGCCCGGCCCGTGCGTCGTCCGTGACGACTGCCACATCCGCGACCGCCGGGCAGGCCAGCGCGGCTGCCACGGCGTCCTGGGCGAACGCCAGCGCGAGATCCGGCCGGACCCCGTCGTCCGCGGTGTCCGACAGCCTGCTCTTGGCCCGGGCGAGGGGCTTCACGGGTACGACCAAGGTCCACTGCACGAGCGTTCCGTCCTTCTCTCGTCGCCGTCATTGTCACCTGGGAGATCTGGCGGTTCACTCGCCGGGGCGTACGGTGTTCTCGACAGACGGGCGGCCCGGGGCGACACTTGTCCGGCCCCAGGCCCTGGAGGAAAGGTGTCAGCGTGCCCCGCCGCAGAATCGGCTTCTGGTACCGCCTGGCCGCGGTGATCTGCAAACCGCCGCTCATGGTTCTGATCAAGCGGGACTGGCGGGGAATGGAGAACATTCCGGCCGACGGCGGATTTATCACCGCCGTGAACCACAATTCGCACGTGGACCCCTTCGCGTACGCGCACTACCAGTACAACACCGGGCGCGTCCCCCGATTCCTGGCGAAGAGCGGCCTTTTCAAGAAGGGCTTCGTCGGCGCCGCGATGCGGGGCACCGGACAGATCCCCGTCTACCGCGAGAGCACGGACGCCCTCAGTGCCTTCCGGGCCGCGATCGAGGCCGTGGAGCGCGGCGAGTGCGTCGCCTTCTACCCCGAGGGCACCCTCACCCGCGACCCCGGCGGCTGGCCGATGACCGCCAAGACCGGTGCCGCGCGCGTCGCCCTGCAGACCAGGTGCCCGGTGATCCCGGTCGCCCAGTGGGGCTGCAACGAACTGCTGCCGCCCTACACCAAGAAGCCGAGCCTCCTCCCGCGCAAGACCCACCGCGTACTGGCGGGGCCGCCGGTCGACCTCTCGCGGTTCTACGACCGGGAGATGACCGCGGAGCTGCTGAAGGAGGCCACCGAGGTCATCATGGCCGCCGTCACCGCCCACCTGGAGGAGATCCGGGGCGAGAAGGCACCCCGAACCCCCTACGACCCGCGCCGCGAGCGGATCGAGCAGCGGCGCCGTACGCAGTCGCAGACACCGTCGCAGTCGCAGCCGACGCCGGCACGGACGCGGGGAACGCAGGCAGAAGGGCAGAGCACGTGAGCAAGCCGGTCAAGGCGGCCGTCTTCGGCACCGGATCCTGGGGCACCGCCTTCGGCACGGTCCTCGCCGACGCGGGGTGCGACGTCACCCTGTGGGGGCGCCGCGCCGACCTCGCCGACGCCGTCAACTCCACCCGGACCAACCCGGACTACCTGCCCGGCGTGGAACTCCCCGCCGGCCTGCGGGCCACCACCGACGCCGCCGAGGCCGCGCGCGACGCCGACTTCACGGTCCTCGCCGTCCCCTCCCAGACGCTGCGCGCCAACCTCGCCGACTGGACGCCGCTGCTGGCGCCCGGCACGGTCCTGGTGTCGCTGATGAAGGGCGTCGAACTCGGCTCCGCGATGCGGATGAGCGAGGTCATCGAGGACGTCGCCAAGGTCGGCGCCGAGCGCATCGCCGTGGTCACCGGGCCCAACCTGGCCCGCGAGATCGCCGCCCGGATGCCGGCCGCCGCCGTGGTCGCCTGCCCCGACGAATCCGTCGCCCAGCGCCTCCAGACCGCCTGCCACACGCCGTACTTCCGCCCGTACACCAACACCGACGTCGTCGGCTGCGAACTGGGCGGCGCCGTGAAGAACGTGATCGGGCTGGCCGTCGGCATCGCGGACGGCATGGGCCTGGGCGACAACGCCAAGGGCTCCCTGATCACCCGCGGCCTCGCCGAGACCACCCGCCTCGGGGTCGCCCTCGGCGCCGACCCGCTGACCTTCTCCGGACTGGCCGGGCTCGGCGACCTGGTGGCGACCTGCTCGTCCCCGCTCTCCCGCAACCACACCTTCGGCACCAACCTGGGCAAGGGCATGACCCTCCAGGAGACCATCGCGGTCACCAAGCAGACCGCCGAGGGCGTCAAGTCCTGCGAGTCGGTGCTGGATCTGGCCCGCAGGCACGGCGTCGACATGCCGATCACCGAGACCGTGGTCGCCATCGTGCACGAGGGCAAGCCCCCGGTCGTCGCGGTCAAGGAGCTGATGTCGCGCAGCGCGAAGCCCGAACGACGCTGAGCGACACCGGACCGCACCCCGGGCGCCACCCGCGCCACGCGGCCCCGCCGACGCTGTCTCGTGGCCCTACGGGCGGGTACTCTCAACGCGATATGAGCACCGAGAACCTCCCCCAGAGCCCCGAGCAGCCGCCTCGCAAGCCGCGTGTGGCCGTCGTGTTCGGCGGGCGCAGCTCCGAACACGGGATCTCCGTGGTCACCGCCGGCGCCGTCCTCGCCGCCATCGACCGGACCAAGTACGACGTCCTGCCGATCGGCATCACCAGGGACGGCCGCTGGGCCCTCACCGCCGACGAACCGGAACGCATGGCGATCACCGAGCGCCGTACGCCCGACGTCGAGGAACTGGCCGAGTCGGCCGAGGGCGCCGTGGTGCTGCCCGTCGACCCCGCCAACCGCGAAGTCGTCTACAGCGAACCCGGCGCGGTGCCCAAGGCGCTGGGCGAGGTCGACGTCGTCTTCCCCGTGCTGCACGGCCCGTACGGCGAGGACGGCACCCTCCAGGGACTCCTGGAGCTGTCCGGTGTGCCCTACGTCGGCGCGGGCGTGCTCGCCTCGGCCGTGGGCCAGGACAAGGAGTACATGAAGGCGGTGTTCGCCTCCTACGGGCTGAAGGTCGGCCCGTACGTGGTGATCCGGCCCCGCCAGTGGGAGCAGGACCGTTCCGGCGCCCGCAAGAAGATCGTCGACTTCGCCGGCGAGCACGGCTGGCCGCTGTTCGTGAAGCCCGCCCGCGCGGGTTCCTCGATCGGCATCACCAAGGTCGGCGACCTCGCCGGACTCGACGAGGCGATCGAGGAGGCCCGGCGCCACGACCCGAAGATCCTGGTCGAGGCGGCCCTGCGCGGCCGGGAGATCGAGTGCGGGGTGCTGGAGTTCGAGGACGGCCCCCGGGCCTCCGTCCCCGCCGAGATCCCGCCGCCCTCGGAGCACGCGTACTACGACTTCGAGGCCAAGTACATCGACTCCACCCCCGGCATCGTGCCCGCCCCGCTCACGCCCGAGGAGACCGCCGACGTCCAGCGCCTCGCCGTCGCGGCGTTCGACGCGGCCTCCTGCGAGGGGCTGGTGCGCGCGGACTTCTTCCTCACCGAGGACGGCGAGTTCGTGATCAACGAGATCAACACCATGCCCGGATTCACGCCGATCTCCATGTACCCGCAGATGTGGCAGGCGAGCGGGGTCAGCTACCCGGAGCTGGTGGACCGGCTGGTCCAGGCGGCGCTGCGGCGCCCGACGGGGCTGCGCTGACGTCCGCCGCCCCGCGCAAGGCCAGAAGGCGACCCCCTCGGGGGTCGCCTTCTCGCAGTATGATCAGCGGGTTTCCCCGGCCCGCAGGCGGCAGCGTGTTGTCCGGGTTCCGCCACAGCTTCGTGACCGGGCCCCGGGCCGGGAACCGCCGCCGACCCGCTGTCGTCTGCTGAGGAGCAGCCGGCGGCGGCGATCAACAGTACGAGAGCGAGCGGGCGGAAGGGGGGTCAGAGATGAACCACGGGGCAGGTCAGGGTGCGTGTGATGCCGTCCACCTGCTGGACCTTGGCGACCACCATGCGACCGAGTTCGTCGACGGTGTCGGACTGGGCGCGCACGATGACGTCGTAGGGTCCTGTCACGTCCTCGGCCGTGATCACCCCGGGGATCTTGCTGATCGTCTCGGCGACGGTCGACGCCTTGCCGACCTCCGTCTGGATCAGGATGTACGCCTGTACCACGGAACCTCCAGAGCGGCCACGAGGATCATGTGGGGAAAAGGAACGCCACGGTATCGCGTAGCCGCTCTCCGCGGGGAGACCCGTGGGCCGCGGGCCCCGCGCGCCGGGGTGCCGGAATGACACGAGTTGACGATCACGCCGACCGTGGCGACGGTCATTTCGACCGTAACGAGGACAGAGATGACGCGCGACCGGGCACGGACAGGGACAGAAGGGGAGCCAAGGCGATGAAGGGCACTGTTGGTGAGCTGGGGGAGTTCGGGCTCATCAGGGAGCTCACCTCCCGTCTCACCACCACCCCGGCGGTCCGGGTGGGCCCCGGCGACGACGCCGCGGTGGTGGCCGCGCCCGACCGCCGGGTGGTGGCCAGCACCGACATTCTCGTGGAGGGGCGGCACTTCCGCCGGGACTGGTCGACCGCGTACGACGTGGGCCGCAAGGCGGCGGCGCAGAACCTGGCGGACATCGCCGCCATGGGAGCCGTGCCGACCGCGCTGCTGCTCGGCCTGGTCGTCCCCGCCGAACTGCCGGTGACCTGGCCGACCGAGCTGATGGACGGACTGCGCGACGAGTGCCAGGTGGCCGGCGCCTCCGTGGTCGGCGGCGACGTGGTGCGCGGCGACACCATCACCGTCTCCATCACCGCGCTGGGCGACCTGCGCAACCAGGAGCCCGTCACCCGGGGCGGCGCCCAGCCCGGCGACCTCGTCGCGGTGACCGGCTGGCTGGGCTGGTCCGCCGCCGGGTTCGCCGTGCTGTCCCGCGGTTTCCGCTCGCCGCGCGCCTTCGTCGAGGCCCACCGGCGCCCCGAGCCCCCGTACCACGCGGGTCCGGCCGCGGCCGGGCTCGGCGCCACCGCCATGTGCGACGTGAGCGACGGGCTCATCGCCGACCTGGGTCACATCGCCGAGGCCAGCAAGGTCAGGATCGACGTCCGCTCCGGCCAGATCGACATCCCGTCCCAGATGAACGACATCGGGCAGGCCGTCGGCGTCGACCCCATGCAGTGGGTGCTCACCGGGGGAGAGGACCACGCGATCGTGGCGACCTTCCCGCCGGACGTGAAGCTGCCCGCCCGCTGGAAGGTCATCGGCGAGGTCCTCAACCCCTCCGCGCTGCCCCAGGTGACCGTCGACGGGGCGCCCTGGACCAGCAAGGGCGGCTGGGACCACTTCGGCGGGGAGGTCGAGGCATGAGGCCGCCCCTGGTCCTCACCGTGGCCGGCTCCGACTCCGGCGGCGGCGCCGGCATCCAGGCCGACCTGAAGACCATGCTCGCCCTCGGCACGCACGGCATGAGCGTGCTCACCGCGGTCACCGCGCAGAACTCCCTCGGCGTGCAGGGCGCCTGGCAGCTGCCCGTGGACGCGGTGCGGGCCCAGTACCGCAGCGTCGTCGACGACATCGGCGTCCAGGCGGTCAAGACCGGGATGCTCTCCTCCGCGGAACTGGTCGAGACGGTCGCCGAATTGCTCGGCGGCACGGACGCCCCCGCCGTCGTGGACCCGGTCGGCGTCTCCAAGCACGGGGACGCGCTGCTCGCCGCCTCCGCCCTGGACTCGGTCCGCACCAAGCTGCTGCCGGTGGCCACCGTCGCCACCCCGAACCTCGACGAGGTCGCGCAACTGACCGGCGTACGCGTCGAGTCGGAGAGCGACCTGCGCCGGGCGGCCGCCGCCCTGCTGGAGTACGGGCCGCGCTGGGCGCTGATCAAGGGCGGCCATCTGCGCGGCGAGGCCGTGGACCTGCTCACCGACGGCTCCGAGGAGCACTGGCTGCGCGCCCCGCGCCTCGACAACCGGCACACGCACGGCACGGGCTGCACCCTCGCGTCGGCCATCGCGTGCGGGCTGGCGAAGGGGCGGTCGGTGCCGGAGGCGGTGACCGAGGCGAAGGAGTACGTCACCGGGGCGATCGGGGCCGGGTTCGCGCTCGGCGACGGGATCGGGCCGGTGGATCACGGGTGGGCGCTCGGGCGGGGCATCGCCTGAGCCGCACGTGACCTGCGAGCGTGGCCTACGAGCACGGCCTGTGAGCACGGCAAAAAGCCGGTCCACCCGAGGTGGACCGGCTCCCTACAGCGGACCAGGCAGTGGCCGCGCGCTCAGCTGACGCGTCAGCGCGAGACCTTGCCGGCCTTGATGCACGAGGTGCAAGCGTTCACGCGCTTCGGCGTCCCGCCGACCACGGTACGCACGCGCTGGATGTTCGGGTTCCAGCGACGGGACGTACGGCGGTGCGAGTGCGAGATGTTGTTGCCGAAGCCCGGCCCCTTGCCGCAGACGTCGCAGTTGGCAGCCACGGGTCACTCCAAAGACTTCAGATGCACTTACGGTTGATCCCGGCATGCCGGGATCAAGTTCTCGGACTCGACGGTCCGGGATCTGAGTGGCGGTGCCAGGGGGATGGCCCGATCGGGATCGGGCAACCGGAGCAGCATACAACGGCTGCTCCCGTACAACGAAACTACCACGGCAGCTCAGGGGCCCGCCCCGGCCCTCTTCCGCCGGGCACCCGCCCAAGGTCTACGCTGCCAGCCACGGCCGGCAGCTCAGGGAGGCACAGGTGGCGCAGGTGCCGCAGAGGTTCTTCGACGCTCTGGCGGTGCGTACCTGGTGCGGTCTGTCGCTGCGCGCGCTGGGAATGGCGCGCGAGGAGATCGACGCGATCAACGTCTATCCCGTCGCGGACGGGGACACCGGCACGAACCTCTATCTGACCGTCGAATCGGCCGTCGCCGCCGTGGAGGCCGTGTTCGCGGCGCACGAGCTGGACGACGGGGCGCCGGAGGCCACCGGTGGCCCCTCGCTGGCGGAGGCCGTGGGCGCGATGGCGCACGGGGCGCTGATCGGGGCGCGGGGCAACTCCGGGACGATCCTCGCGCAGCTGCTGCGCGGTATGGCCCAGGTGCTCACCCAGCGGGGTGAGTCCGCGCACACCGAGGGCCCCGGCCTGCGGCTGGCCCTGCGGAACGCGGCCGAGTCCGCCCGGCAGGCCGTGGCCCACCCGGTCGAGGGCACAGTCCTCACCGTCGCCTCCGCCGCCGCCGACGCGGCCGAGGGCGCGGAGGGCGACTGCGCGGAGGTGGCCCGCGCGGCCTACGAGGGCGCCCGCGCGGCGCTCGCCGCCACCCCGGCCCAGCTGCCGGTCCTGGAGCGCGCCGGAGTGGTCGACGCCGGCGGACACGGGCTGGTGACGGTCCTCGGGGCCCTGGTGGAGACGTTCACCGGGCGGGCACCCGGCCCGGGAGTGGCCACCGTCACGCACGCGCGCGTGGAGCCGCACGCGGGCGTCGCGCCGGACACGTCCCCGGCGCCGGGCGACGAGGCCCTCGCGGGCGAGTGCGCGGCGACGGAGGGTGACCGCGACGACCCCGCCTTCGAGGTGATCTACCTCCTGGAGGCCGAGGACGCGGCCGTCACGCGGCTGCGGCAGCGGCTCGACGCGCTCGGGGACTCGCTCGTCGTGGTCGGCGGCGACGGCCTGTGGAACGTCCACGTGCACGTCGACGACGCGGGCGCCGCCGTAGAGGCGGGCGTCGAGGCCGGGCGGCCCCACCGGATCCGCATCACCCACTTCGGGCACGGCGACGCCCACACCGCCGGGACCGGGCGCCCGCCCCGGGAACGCAGCCGCCGGGCCGTGGTGGCCGTCGTGCCGGGGGAGGGGCTGGCCGGGCTGTACGCCGAGGCCGGCGCGACCACCGTGCTCGCCCGCCCCGGGGAGCCGCCCGCCAGCGGGGAGCTGGTCCAGGCCGTACGGCGGGCGCACGCGCACGAGGTCGTCCTGCTGCCCAACGACGCCGAGCTGCGCCACACCGCCGCCGCGGCGGCCGAGCAGGCCCGCGCCGAAGGCGTCAGGGTCGCCCTCATCCCCACCCGCTCCGCGGTCCAGGGCATCGCCGCGCTCGCCGTGCACGAGCCAGAGCGGCGCTTCGACGAGGACGTGGTGGCGATGACCTCCGCGGCCGGCGCCACCCGCTACGCCGAGGTCACCGTCGCCGAACACCGGTCCTGGACCACGGCGGGCATCTGCCAGGCCGGTGACGTGCTCGGCCTCATCGACGGCGACGTGGCGGTGATCGGCGCGGACGTCACGGAGGTCGCGGCGACCGTCCTGGACCGGATGCTCTCGGCCGGCGGCGAGCTGGTCACCCTCGTCCTCGGCGACGAGGCGCCCGGGACCGTCACCGAGCACCTCCAGGCCCGGGTACGTGAGGCGTACCTCGCGGTCGACACCGTGGTCCACCGGGGCGGCCGGCAGGGGGCGCTGCTGCTGGTCGGCGTGGAGTAGTACGGCGCTTCCCGCGACCGTTGTCAGTGGCGTGGTGTGCAATGGATCTCGTGCCCGCACTGCGAGAACCCCTGAAGAAGGTCCTCGGCCCCGCCACCGCGAAGGTGATGGCCGAGCACCTCGGCCTGCACACCGTCGGCGACCTCCTCCACCACTACCCCCGCAGATACGAGGAGCGCGGCCAGCTCACCCACCTCGCCGACCTGCCCATGGACGAGCACGTCACGGTGGTGGCCCAGGTCGCCGACGCCCGGCTGCACACCTTCGCCTCGTCCAGGGCCCCGCGCGGCAAGGGACAGCGGCTCGAGGTGACCATCACGGACGGCAGCGGCCGCCTCCAACTGGTCTTCTTCGGCAACGGCGTCCACAAGCCCCACAAGGAACTCCTGCCGGGCACCCGCGCGATGTTCGCGGGCAAGGTCTCCGTCTTCAACCGCCGCCTGCAACTGGCGCATCCGGCGTACGAGTTGCTGCGCGCCGACGATGACGACGAAGCGAGCGAGAGCGTCGAGTCCTGGGCCGGCGCCCTCATCCCCCTCTACCCGGCCACCGCCAAACTGGAGTCCTGGAAGATCGGCAAGGCGATCCAGACGGTGCTGCCGAGCGCCCAGGAGGCCGTCGACCCGCTCCCCGGCTCCCTGCGCGAGGGCCGGGGCCTGGTCCCCCTGCCCGAGGCCCTCCTCAAGATCCACCGCCCGCACACCAAGGCCGACATCGAGGACGCCCGCGCCCGCCTGAAGTGGGACGAGGCCTTCGTCCTCCAGGTCGCCCTGGCCCGCCGCCGCCACGCCGAGACCCAACTCCCCGCCGTCCCCCGCAAACCCGCCCCGGACGGCCTGCTCACCGCCTTCGACGACCGCCTCCCCTTCACCCTCACCGACGGCCAGCAGAAGGTCTCCCGCGAAATCTTCGACGACCTCGCCACCGACCACCCGATGCACCGGCTGCTCCAGGGGGAGGTCGGCAGCGGGAAGACGATGGTGGCCCTGCGCGCCATGCTCGCCGTCGTCGACGCGGGTGGGCAGGCCGTGATGCTCGCGCCGACCGAGGTGCTCGCGCAGCAGCACCACCGGTCTGTCGTCGAGATGATGGGGGAGCTGGCCGAGGGAGGCATGCTGGGCGGTGCCGAGCATGCCACCAAGGTGGTGCTGCTCACCGGGTCCATGGGCGCCGCCGCCCGTCGGCACGCCCTGCTCGACCTGGCCACCGGCGAGGCCGGCATCGTCATCGGCACGCACGCGCTGATCGAGGACAAGGTGCGGTTCCACGACCTCGGCCTGGTCGTCGTCGACGAACAGCACCGCTTCGGGGTCGAGCAGCGCGACGCCCTGCGCGGCAAGGGGAAGCAGCCCCCGCACCTGCTCGTCATGACCGCCACCCCGATCCCGCGCACCGTCGCCATGACCGTCTTCGGCGACCTGGAGACCTCGGTCCTGGACCAGCTCCCGGCCGGCCGGTCCCCGATCGCCAGCCACGTCGTCCCGGCCGCCGACAAGCCCCACTTCCTCTCCCGGGCGTGGGAACGGGTCCGGGAGGAGGTGTCCAACGGCCATCAGGCGTACGTCGTCTGCCCGCGCATCGGCGACGAGGAGGACGACCCCGGCAAGAAGGGCGCCCCGCGGAAGTCGCCCGAGGACGACGCCGAGAAGCGGCCGCCGCTCGCCGTCCTCGACGTCGCCGAGCAGCTGGCGAAGGGCGCCCTGCAGGGCCTCAAGGTCGAGATCCTGCACGGCCGTATGCAGCCCGACGACAAGGACGCGGTCATGCGCCGCTTCGCCGCCGGGGAGTCCGACGTCCTGGTCGCCACGACCGTCATCGAGGTCGGCGTCAACGTCCCCAACGCCACCGCGATGGTGATCATGGACGCGGACCGCTTCGGCGTCTCCCAGCTGCATCAGCTGCGCGGCCGGGTCGGTCGCGGCTCCGCCGCCGGTCTGTGCCTGCTGGTCTCCGAGATGCCCGAGGCCAGCGCGGCCCGCCAGCGGCTGAACGCGGTCGCCGGCACCCTCGACGGCTTCGAGCTCTCCCGCATCGACCTCGAACAGCGCCGGGAGGGTGACGTCCTCGGCCAGGCCCAGTCCGGTGCCCGCACCTCCCTGCGGGTCCTCGCCGTCATCGAGGACGAGGAGATCATCGCGGAGGCGAGGCAGGAGGCCGCGGCCCTGGTGGCCACCGACCCGGAGCTGACCGGCCTGCCCGGATTGAAGACGGCGCTGGAGGCTCTCCTGGACGAGCAGAGGGAGCAGTACCTGGAAAAGGGCTGAGCCGGCGCGACCAGCCACACTGAACACAAAGACGCTCACGACCAAGGACCCCAGATGACCCGAGTGATCGCCGGCAAAGCCGGCGGACGCCGCCTGGCCGTCCCACAGGGGACCGGCACCCGCCCCACCTCCGACCGCGCGCGCGAGGGACTCTTCTCCTCGTGGCAGTCGCTGCTCGGCGGCCCGCTGGACGGCGAGCGCGTCCTCGACCTGTACGCCGGTTCCGGCGCCGTCGGCCTGGAGGCGCTGTCCCGGGGCGCGGGACACGTCCTGCTCGTCGAGGCCGACGCCCGCGCCGTCCGCACCGTCCGGGAGAACGTCAAGGCGCTCGGCCTGCCCGGCGCCGAGGTCCGGGCGGGCAAGGCGGAGCAGACCATCCGCACCCCCGCCCCCGGGGAGCCGTACGACATCGTCTTCCTGGACCCGCCGTACGCCGTCTCCGACGACGATCTTCGGGAGATCCTGCTCACACTCCGTACGGAAGGCTGGCTCGCCGGGGAAGCGCTCGTCACCGTGGAGCGCAGCACCAGAGGCGGGGAATTCGGCTGGCCGGACGGCTTCGAGGCGATCCGTGCCCGCCGCTACGGCGAGGGAACGTTTTGGTACGGTCGCGCCGCCTCAACGTGCGAAGACGCACGATGACCGGACCGGAGAGCGAGGGAATTCAAGTGCGCCGTGCCGTCTGTCCCGGGTCGTTCGACCCGATCACCAACGGACACCTCGACATCATCGCCCGGGCCTCCAGCCTCTACGACGAGGTCTACGTCGCCGTGATGATCAACCAGGCGAAGAAGGGCCTGTTCGAGATCGAGGAGCGGATCGACCTCATCCGCCAGGTCACCGCCGAGTACGGCAACGTGCGCGTGGAGTCCTTCCACGGCCTCCTCGTCGACTTCTGCAAGCAGCGCGACATCCCCGCCATCGTCAAGGGCCTGCGCGCGGTCAGCGACTTCGACTACGAGCTGCAGATGGCCCAGATGAACAACGGCCTCTCGGGCGTGGAGACCCTCTTCATCCCCACCAACCCGACCTACAGCTTCCTGTCGTCCTCCCTGGTCAAGGAGGTCGCGACCTGGGGCGGCGACGTGTCCCACCTGGTGCCGCCGCTGGTCCTCGACGTCCTCTCCGAGCGCCTCAAGAAGCACTGAACCGCCCGCCGTACCGCCTCCGGAGACTGACAATCCGTCACCCGGTGTCCCCCGGACACCCCAGGGTCGTACAGTCGTCCCGTCCGTCTCCAACACAGCTGTAGAGAGTGGCGAGCACACGGTGGACGTCCAGAAGAAGCTCGACGAGATCACCGCGATGGTCTCCGGGGCCCGCGCCATGCCCATGTCGGCCTCGTGCGTGGTCAACCGCGCGGAACTGCTCGCCACGCTGGAGGAGCTGCGCGCCGAGCTGCCCGGCTCGCTCGCCCAGGCCCAGGAACTGCTCGGCGGCCGGGAGCAGATGGTCGCGCAGGCCCGCCAGGAGGCCGACCGGATCATCGAGACCGCGCACGCCGAGCGGGGCTCCCTGATCGCCGACACCGAGGTCGCCCGCCGCTCCCAGGCCGAGGCCGACCGGATCCTCACCGAGGCCCGTCAGGAGGCCGAGGAGGTCCGCGCCGAGGCCGACGACTACGTCGACTCCAAGCTCGCCAACTTCGAGGTCGTCCTCACCAAGACGCTCGGCTCGGTGGGCCGCGGCCGCGAGAAGCTGCTCGGCACCGGACCCGGCCTCGACGAGAACGGCTACGAGGACGAGGACGCCCCCGAGCGCAGCCACGACCCGGAGACCCTGCGCCGCGACGCCGACGCCTACGTCGACACCAAGCTCGGCGCCTTCGAGGCGGTGCTGGCCAAGACCCTGGACGCGGTCGGCCGGGGCCGCCAGAAGCTGCACGGCCGGATCGCCAGCGACGACCTCGGCGCCCTCGCCGACGACTCCACCACCGTCCAGCACTCCAGCGACGCCGACTACCTGGCCGGCCTCGCGGCCCTCTCGGACGCCCCCGCCGAGCAGCCCCGGCAGCCCGGGTACGCCGAGCCGCAGCCGGCCGCGGCCCAGATCCCGGCCCAGGCCGTGCCGGACATGCCCACGCAGGAGCCGGCGTACGGCTACGCGCAGCAGCAGCCCGATCCGTACGCCGCCTACCAGCAGGCCTACGGCGCCGGTCAGGACCCGTACGGCTACGCGCAGCAGCAGCCCGGCGACCCCTACGCCTACCAGGGCTACGACGCCCAGCAGCAGGCCTACGACGCCCAGCACGGCTACGCCCAGCACCAGCAACCGCAGCAGCCTCCGCAGCCTCAGCAGCCCCCGCAGGTCCAGCCGCAGGCGCTCGACGAGACCAGCCTCTTCGACACCGGCATGATCAGCGCCGAACAGCTGCGGGCCTACGAGCAGGGCCGCGGAGTCTAGGGGCGTCCCACGGGCCCCGCAGGTCCGGATTGGGCCGTGAGCGAATGGTCCAGTATCCTGGCTCTTCGGTCGCGCGTACGTCCGCGATCGCCGCTGCCCTGGGAACATCGGAGGGCGGCATCCCCGAGCTACGAAGACCGAAAGCAGGAATGGTTCTGAACGCGCGCCTCGACCACCGCGACCCCCTCGTGTTCGACACACACGAGCTGGGACGGCGGCCCGGTGCGCTCCAGCGCCTGACCCGCACGGTCGACGCTCCCAAGGACTTCGGTGTCCAGGGAGTCATCGGAGTGCCGGAAGGTGCCCCGGTGGAACTCGATCTCCGACTCGAGTCGGTCATGGAAGGGGTGCTCGTCACAGGCACCGCCCGTGCCACGGCCGAGGGGGAGTGCGTAAGGTGTCTGGAGCCGCTTGAGCAGCAGCTCGTAGCGGACTTCCAGGAGTTGTTCTCGTACCCTGACGCCGACGACCGGGGCCGCCCTGTGGCGGAACCGGGCGACGACGCCGAGGACGACGAGGACAGGCTCTTCATCGAGGACGGTCTGATCGGCCTCGAACCCGTGCTGCGCGACGCGGTGGTGCTCGCACTGCCGATGCAGCCGGTGTGCCGGGAAGACTGCCCGGGTCTGTGCTCCGAGTGCGGAGCACGCCTGGCGGACGACCCGGACCACCACCATGACGCCGTCGACATCCGTTGGGCGGCTTTGCAGGGACTCGCCGGTTCACTCGAAGACGGCGAGAAGGACGAGATGAGCGGCGACGCGCCAGGATCCGCGGACGCCGCCGAGAAGCAGGAGAAGTAGCCGTGGCTGTTCCGAAGCGGAAGATGTCGCGCAGCAACACGCGCCACCGCCGGTCGCAGTGGAAGGCTGCGGTCCCCACCCTGGTTGCGTGCGAGCGCTGCCACGAGCCCAAGCAGCAGCACATCGCGTGCCCGTCTTGCGGCACTTACAACAAGCGCCAGGTCCTCGAGGTCTGAGCGGCTGGTGAGAGGCACTGTGTCAGTCCCCAAGAAGGCGGAAGACGCCAAGGCGGACCCACCCGCCAAGAAGAAGGCGGACACCCAGGCCTCGTCCCACACGCTTCTGGAAGGGCGGCTCGGCTACCAGCTCGAGTCCGCCCTTCTGGTGCGTGCACTGACCCACCGTTCCTACGCGTACGAGAACGGCGGTCTGCCGACGAACGAGCGGCTGGAGTTCCTCGGTGACTCCGTCCTCGGCCTCGTCGTCACGGACACGCTGTACCGCACCCACCCCGACCTGCCCGAAGGCCAGCTGGCCAAGCTGCGGGCCGCGGTGGTCAACTCGCGTGCGCTGGCGGAGGTGGGCCGCGGGCTCGAACTGGGCTCCTTCATCCGGCTCGGCCGCGGTGAAGAGGGCACGGGCGGCCGGGACAAGGCGTCCATCCTCGCCGACACCCTCGAAGCGGTGATCGGCGCGGTCTATCTCGACCAGGGCCTCGACGCGGCCTCCGAACTGGTGCACCGCCTGTTCGACCCGCTGATCGAGAAGTCCTCCAACCTCGGTGCCGGCCTGGACTGGAAGACCAGCCTCCAGGAACTCACCGCGACCGAAGGACTCGGTGTCCCCGAGTACCTGGTCACGGAGACCGGCCCGGACCACGAGAAGACCTTCACTGCTGCCGCCCGCGTCGGAGGCGTCTCGTACGGCACCGGCACCGGCCGCAGCAAGAAGGAGGCGGAGCAGCAGGCCGCAGAATCCGCGTGGCGGTCCATCCGGGCCGCGGCGGACGAGCGTGCCAAGGCGACGGCGAACGCCGTCGACGTGGACCCCGACGAGGCGTCCGCCTCCGCCTGACCATCCACCGCACGGCCCGAACGCCCGCCCCGCCTCCGGGGCGGGCGTTCGGCTCGTCGTCCGACCACCGGCCCGGTCCGCCGGCCCGCCCGAGGGGATGCCATGCCCGAGTTGCCCGAGGTGGAGGTCGTCCGGCGCGGCCTGGAGCGCTGGGTCGCCCACCGCACCGTCGCCGACGCCGAGGTACTGCACCCGCGCGCCGTACGCCGGCACATCGCCGGCCCCGACGACTTCGCCCACCGGCTCAAGGGGCACCGCTTCGGCACCGCCGCCCGGCGCGGCAAGTACCTGTGGCTGCCGCTGGCGGACACCGGTCAGGCGGTCCTGGCCCACCTCGGCATGAGCGGCCAGCTGCTGGTCCAGCCGCACGAGGCACCGGCCGAGAAGCACCTGCGCATCCGCGTCCGCTTCGCCGACGACCTCGCCACCGAACTCCGCTTCGTCGACCAGCGCACCTTCGGTGGCCTGTCCCTGCACGACACGTCCCCCGACGGCCTGCCCGACGTCATCGCGCACATCGCCCGCGACCCGCTGGACCCCCTCTTCGACGACGAGGCCTTCCACCTCGCCCTGCGCCGCAAGCGCACCACGATCAAACGGGCCCTGCTCGACCAGTCCCTGATCAGCGGCGTCGGCAACATCTACGCCGACGAGGCGCTGTGGCGCTCCCGGCTGCACTACGAACGCCCCACGGCCGCCTTCACCCGCCCCCGCACCGCGGAACTCCTCGGTCACGTCCGGGACGTGATGAACGCGGCCCTCGCGGTGGGCGGCACCAGCTTCGACAGCCTGTACGTCAACGTCAACGGCGAGTCCGGCTACTTCGACCGCTCGCTCGACGCGTACGGCCGCGAGGGCCTGCCCTGCCGCCGCTGCGCCACACCGATGCGCCGCCGGCCCTGGATGAACCGCTCCAGCTACTTCTGCCCGAAGTGCCAGCGCCCGCCCAGGGTCACGCCGTAGGCATCCGCTGCGTGTCGTAGCGCTCCCGCGACGCCAGCACCTCGTCCATCCGCCCCTCCAGGCACTGGATGAGCGCGATCAGCCGCCCCGCCACCTCGCGGCCCGACGCCGTGAGTTCGTAGTCCACGCGGGGCGGGTTGGTGTGCTGGGCCTCGCGGTGCACCAGACCGTCGCGCTCCAGCGCGTGCAGGGTCTGGGCCAGCATCTTCTCGCTGACGCCGTCGACACGGCGGCGCAGCTCGTTGAACCGGAACGAACCCTCGTACAGCGCGCCGAGCGTCAGCGCGCCCCAGCGCCCGGTGACGTGCTCCAGCGTGCCGCGCGAGGGACAGCCCCGGGCGAACACGTCGTACGGCAGCTCCTGCTCCGCCGCGCGCTCCTGCGTGGTCGACATGCACCAAGCGTACGTGAGCACAGCGCTGTCCCGCAGAGTGCGCTGCGTGGGAGACAGTGAGGCGGTGGCGGGTCAGTAGCCGAAGTTCTGCGTCCACCACGGCCCGCCGGAGCCGAAGTGGACTCCCACGCCGAGGGTCTGGAAGTCGCAGTTCAGGATGTTGGCGCGGTGGCCGGGGCTGTCCATCCAGGCATCCATCACGGCCTGGGCGTCGGTCTGGCCGCGGGCTATGTTCTCGCCGCCGAGGTTGCTGATGCCGGCCGCCGCCGCCCGGTCCCACGGGGTCGCGCCGCCCGGATCGGTGTGGTCGAAGAAGCCCCCCGTGGCCATGGCCTTGCTGAAGTCCTCCGCCAGTTCGCGCAGGGCGCTGTTCGCGGCCACCGGGCTGCAGCCCACCTTGGCCCGCTCGTCGTTGACCAGCTTGAGCACCTGGGCCTGGGCGACGGACTCCTCCGACACGGCGGCCGGCGCGCTGGGCCGCGCGGGCTCCTCGGCGGCCGGACGCGAGGGCGTGGGCTTCGGCTTGGCGCTCGGGGGCGTCTTCGGCTTCTTCGTCTTCGACGGGGTCTCGGCCGGGGCCGCCGGCTTCGAGGCCGAGGGGGAGGTCGAGGACGGTGCGGGGGACGGGGTGTCCTCGGACGACGCGGACCCGGAGGGCGACGACGGCGACGAGGACCGGTCGGTGCCGCGGCTCGTGGAGGCGTCGCCGCCGCGGCCGGGGTCGGCGCTGCCGGAGGTGCCGCCCTGCTCGCTCGGGCTGTTCGTCGGGGTGTCCTGGGCCTGCACCCGGTCGCCCCCGCCGCTGCCGCCGCCGATCCGGTAGTTGTCGAGGCCGGGCACCGCGCCCGTGGCCACCGCCACGGTGCCTATGGCGACCGCGGCGGAGACACCGAGCAGCCCGGTGCGGACCGGGGTGGCGGCCTTCTTCCGGCGCCTGCGGTGCCCTCCCGCGGGCTGCGGGCCGTCCTCGGGGGCGTATCCGTCACTGGGGAAGGCGACCGTGCGGCCGGCCTGCGGGCCCTCGCCGTCGGGGTCGTCCGCGTACAGGTAGGCGTCGCTCTTGGCGCGGACCTCGGCGTACGCCTCGGGGTTCAGGTAAGGCGCGATCCCCATCGTCGGGCGGTCGCCCGCGTCCGGCGTCCGCCCGTCGCGGCCCCGTCCCGCCGTACCGTCCGGCTGATGGTCCCCCGTGGCGCGGCCCGTGGCGGCGCGGCCGGCGGCGGAGCGTCGGTGGCGTCCCATGTCCTGGCCTTCCTCGTCCTCGTCGTCTCGGGCGACGCGTCCTCACGATCAACACCGAACTCACACCTTCGAGTGAGTTTCAGATGAGATTCATTGGACCGGGACGGTACCGCATGGCGCCAGGGGGTGAAGTGTCCGGCGGGACATTGACTGGTTAGGTTGCAGTCATGAGCGAGGATGTACGACTGGTCGCGTGGGTGCGCGGACAGGTCCAGGGTGTCGGTTTCCGCTGGTTCACGCGGGCCAGGGCGCTGGAACTCGGCGGCATGAGTGGTTTTGCTCTCAATCTGGCCGACGGCCGCGTCCAGGTCGTCGCCGAGGGCCCGCGGGAACGCTGCGAAGGGCTCCTCGACTGGCTGCACGGCGACGACACGCCCGGACACGTGGACGGCGTCACCGAGATCTGGGACACACCTCGCGGCGGCTACGACGGCTTCGCCATCCGCTGACACCGCGCCGCCCGAGCCCTCCCCGGCACCCGGTCCGACCCGCCCCACAGGGGTGACCGGAGCGAAAACGGGCAGGTGGTTGCCAAGGACGGCCCGTCGTGGGAGGCTCCGCAACCAGAAAGATCGCCACGCCCCGAGGGGCCCGCAGGAGTCGCAGCGTCGCCGTTTCCCGGCCGCATGCCCCCGGACGCCCGTCGATACGGGGCGTGATCGTGTTGACCGTCAAACTTTTTGGTGAGACGCTGAAAGCCCCGCGCACCTTAGCTGTTTGGCATGGTTGAACGGCAGTAAAAACTCCAAAGTGCCAAGCACCGCGGGTGCGAATCCCTCACGACCCACACCGCTTCGGTCGGTCACTCATTGTGGAGGACCATCCATCATGGCAAAGGCGCTTCTCGGTTACGTCGGCGGCTCCGACCCTCGACTCCTCGCCGAGATGCGACGGCTCCAGCAGCGCGTCCAGGACCTGGAATCCGAGCTCGGACGAATCCAGGCGGAGAACGACGTGCTGGCGGCTGCCGCTTCTCACGACAGGATCATGGAGAGCATGGAGAGCGTTGACGCACACCAGGCGGAGCCTGCGCTCACCTGATCACTGCATCGCTCCACGCACGGCACGCAGTGGTCGGGCCCGCCCGTACAACCGCTAGGTGTCAGAGTCTGCAAGGGACGCTTCGGCGTCCCTTCTTTCTTTCCTGCCCCCGTCTCAGCGCCCGCGTCCGACCGGACTTCCCTGCCCCGCGCATCCTTTCACCCTCTTCAACGTCTGATGTGCCCTGCACGTTCACCGGTGAAACCGCGGCGGTTCACCGGTTCATGGAGTGAGACACCCCCGAAAGGTAGAGTCCGGCGGCGTGCACCTGAAGGCCCTGACCCTGCGCGGGTTCAAATCGTTCGCCTCGGCGACCACGCTCCGGTTCGAGCCCGGCATCACCTGCGTCGTCGGACCGAACGGCTCGGGCAAGTCCAACGTCGTCGACGCGCTCAGCTGGGTCATGGGCGAACAGGGCGCCAAGTCGCTGCGCGGCGGCAAGATGGAGGACGTCATCTTCGCCGGCACCACCGGCACCACCGGCCGCCCGCCGCTCGGCCGGGCCGAGGTGTCGCTGACCATCGACAACTCCGACGGGGCGCTGCCCATCGAGTACGCCGAGGTCACCATCACGCGGATCATGTTCCGCAACGGCGGCAGCGAGTACCAGATCAACGGCGACACCTGCCGCCTCCTCGACATCCAGGAACTCCTGTCCGACTCCGGCATCGGCCGCGAGATGCACGTCATCGTCGGCCAGGGCCAGCTCGACTCCGTCCTGCACGCCGACCCGATGGGCCGCCGAGCCTTCATCGAGGAGGCCGCGGGCGTCCTCAAGCACCGCAAGCGCAAGGAGAAGGCGCTCAGGAAACTGGACGCGATGCAGGCCAACCTCGCGCGCGTGCAGGACCTCACCGACGAGCTGCGGCGCCAGCTCAAGCCGCTGGGCCGGCAGGCCGCGGTGGCGCGACGGGCCGCCGTCATCCAGGCCGACCTGCGCGACGCGCGCCTCAGGCTCCTCGCCGACGACCTGGTACGGCTGCGCGAGGCGCTCCAGGCCGAGATCGCCGACGAGGCCGCGCTCAAGGAGCGCAAGGAGGCCGCCGAACGGGAACTGGGCAAGGCGCTGCGCCGCGAGGCCGACCTGGAGGACGAGGTCCGCCGGCTGACCCCGCGCCTCCAGCGCGCCCAGCAGACCTGGTACGAGCTGTCCCAGCTCGCCGAGCGGGTGCGCGGCACCGTCTCGCTGGCCGAGGCGCGGGTGAAGAGCGCCACCTCCGCGCCTCCCGAGGAGCGCCGCGGCCGCGACCCGGAGGAGCTGGAGCGCGAGGCCGCCCGGGTCCGCGAGCAGGAGGCGGAACTCGAAGCGGCCCTGGAGGCGGCCGAGCACGCCCTGGAGGACACCGTCGCCCACCGCGCGGACCTCGAACGCGAGCTGGCCCAGGAGGAGCGCCGCCTCAAGGACGCCGCACGGGCGATCGCCGACCGCCGTGAGGGGCTGGCCCGGCTCAGCGGCCAGGTCGGCGCCGCCCGGTCGCGCGCCGCCTCGGCCCAGGCCGAGATCGAGCGGCTGGCCGAGGCCAGGGACGAGTCCCGGGAACGCGCCGCCGCCGCCCAGGAGGAGTACGAGACGCTCCAGGCCGAGGTCGACGGCCTCGACGCCGACGACCAGGAACTCGCCGAGCGGCACGACGCCGCCAAGCGCGGGCTGGCCGAGGCGGAGGCCGCGCTCGGTGCCGCCCGTGAGGCGGCCACCGTGGCGGAGCGCGAGCGCGCGGCCACGCGGGCCCGCCACGAGGCCCTGGCCCTCGGTCTGCGCCGCAAGGACGGCACCGGGGCGGTGCTCGCCGCCAAGGACCGGCTCACCGGTCTGCTGGGCCCGGCCGCCGAACTGCTCACCGTGACGCCCGGTCACGAGGTCGCCCTGGCCGCCGCCTTCGGTGCCGCCGCCGACGCCCTCGCGGTCACCTCCCCGGCGGCCGCCGCCGACGCCATCCGCCTGCTGCGCAAGCAGGACGCGGGCCGGGCCGCCCTGCTGCTCGCCGGCGGCCCCGACGACGTACCGGACCAACCGCGCGCCGACGGGGCGCCGTACGCCGCCGACCTCGTCCGGGGCCCGTCCGACCTGATGCCCGCCGTGCGGCGGCTGCTGCGCGGGATCGTCGTCGTCGCCACCCTGGAGGACGCCGAGGACCTGGTCTACGCCCGGCCCGGGCTGACCGCCGTGACCGCCGACGGCGACCTGCTCGGCGCGTACTTCGCCCAGGGCGGGTCCGCCGGGGCGCCCAGTCTCCTGGAGGTGCAGGCGTCCGTGGACCGGGCCGCCGCCGAGCTGGAGGAGCTGGCCGTGCGGTGCGAGGAGCTGGCCGGGGCCCAGGAGGCGGCCGTCGCCCGGCGCCGGGAGTGCGCGGGGCTCGTCGAGGAGTTGGGGGAGCGGCGCCGGGCCGCCGACCGGGAGAAGTCGTCCGTCGCGCAGCAGCTGGGCCGGCTCGCGGGTCAGGCGCGGGGCGCCGCCGGGGAGGCGGAACGGTCCACCGCGGCGGCGGCGCGGGCGCAGGAGGCGCTGGACAAGGCGCTGATGGACGTGGAGGAACTGGCCGAGAGGCTGGCCGTGGCCGAGGAGATGCCGGTCGAGGAGGAGCCCGACACCTCCGCGCGCGACCGGCTCGCCGCCGACGGCGCCAACGCCCGCCAGACCGAGATGGAGGCGCGCCTCCAGGTCCGTACCCACGAGGAGCGGGTCAAGGGCCTCGCCGGACGGGCCGACTCCCTGGACCGGGCCGCCCGCGCCGAACGCGAGGCACGCGCGCGTGCCGAACAGCGCCGGGCCCGGCTGCGGCACGAGGCGGCCGTCGCCGAGGCGGTCGCCGCCGGCGCCCGGCAACTGCTCGCCCACGTCGAGGTCTCGCTGACCCGCGCCGACGAGGAGCGCACCCTCGCCGAGGCGGCCAAGGCCCGGCGCGAGCAGGAACTGACCGCCGAGCGCACCGCGGGGCGCGACCTCAAGGCGGAGCTGGACAAGCTGACGGATTCGGTTCACCGGGGGGAGGTACTCGGCGCCGAGAAGCGGCTGCGCATCGAGCAGCTGGAGACCAAGGCGCTGGAGGAACTCGGTGTGGAACCGGCGGGGCTGGCGGCCGAGTACGGCCCCCATCAGCCGGTGCCGCCCTCGCCCCCCGCCGAGGGCGAGGAACTCCCGGAGGACCCCGAGCACCCGCGCAACCGCCCACGCCCCTTCGTCCGTTCCGAGCAGGAGAAGCGCCTGAAGGCAGCCGAACGCGCCTACCAGCAACTGGGCAAGGTCAACCCGCTGGCCCTGGAGGAGTTCGCGGCGCTGGAGGAGCGGCACCAGTTCCTCAGCGAGCAGCTGGAGGATCTGAAGAAGACCCGCGCCGACCTGCTCCAGGTCGTCAAGGAGGTCGACGAGCGCGTCGAGCAGGTCTTCACCGAGGCGTTCCGGGACACGGCCCGGGAATTCGAGGGCGTCTTCAGCAGGCTCTTCCCGGGCGGTGACGGGCGGTTGATCCTGACCGACCCCGACAACATGCTCACCACGGGCGTGGACGTCGAGGCACGGCCGCCGGGGAAGAAGGTCAAGCGGCTCTCGCTGCTCTCCGGCGGGGAGCGTTCGCTGACCGCGGTGGCGATGCTGGTGTCGATCTTCAAGGCGCGGCCCAGCCCGTTCTACGTCATGGACGAGGTCGAGGCGGCGCTCGACGACACCAACCTCCAGCGGCTGATCCGGATCATGCAGGAGCTGCAGGAGGCCTCGCAGCTCATCGTCATCACGCACCAGAAGCGGACGATGGAGGTCGCCGACGCGCTGTATGGCGTGTCCATGCAGGGCGACGGTGTGTCGAAGGTCATCAGTCAGCGGCTGCGCCAGTCCTGACCTCAATTACTTCAACTCTTGAACACATAGCTCACTGAGGCATCTATAAACTCACAGCACTCGGCCTATTGACTTCGATACTTGAAGGCATAGTCTCTGCAACGTTGCTTTTACCTTCAGGTTCCTTTCGGGGTGCCCGAAGGCGATCCACCCCGGCGGCGTTGCCGGTAGCCCGAGGAGTACACGTGTCCCGCACAGCGCAGGCAGCCAGTTCAGGAGCCAGGACGGCTCATCCCGAGCATCTCGGGCACGTCATCTTCATCGCGGCGGCGGCCGCGATGGGCGGTTTCCTCTTCGGCTACGACAGTTCCGTGATCAACGGTGCCGTCGAGGCCATCCGCGACCGTTACGACGTCGGCTCCGCCATGCTGGCCCAGGTCATCGCCGTCGCGCTGATCGGCTGTGCGATCGGCGCCGCCACCGCCGGCCGGATCGCGGACCGGATCGGCCGTATCCGCTGCATGCAGATCGCGGCGGTCCTCTTCACCGTCAGCGCCGTCGGCTCCGCGCTGCCCTTCGCGCTGTGGGACCTCGCCATGTGGCGCGTCATCGGCGGCTTCGCCATCGGCATGGCCTCCGTGATCGGCCCGGCCTACATCGCCGAGGTCTCCCCGCCTGCCTACCGCGGCCGCCTCGCCTCCTTCCAGCAGGCCGCGATCGTCTTCGGCATCGCGGTCTCGCAGCTGGTCAACTGGGGTCTGCTGAACGCCGCCGGTGGCGACCAGCGCGGTGAGCTGATGGGCCTGGAGGCCTGGCAGGTCATGCTCGGCATCATGGTCGTCCCGGCGATCGTCTACGGCCTGCTCTCCTTCGCCATCCCGGAGTCCCCGCGGTTCCTGGTCTCCGTCGGCAAGCACGAGCGCGCCAAGGAGATCCTCGAAGAGGTCGAGGGCAAGGACGTGGACTTCGACGCCCGCGTCGCCGAGATCGAGCACGCGATGCACCGCGAGGAGAAGTCCTCCTTCAAGGACCTGCTCGGCGGCGGCTTCTTCTTCAAGCCGATCGTCTGGATCGGTATCGGCCTGTCGGTCTTCCAGCAGTTCGTCGGCATCAACGTCGCCTTCTACTACTCGTCGACGCTGTGGCAGTCGGTCGGCGTCGACCCGACGCAGTCGTTCTTCTACTCGTTCACGACCTCGATCATCAACATCGTCGGCACCGTGATCGCGATGATCTTCGTGGACCGCGTCGGCCGCAAGCCGCTCGCCCTCATCGGCTCGGTCGGCATGGTGATCGCGCTGGCGCTGGAGGCCTGGGCCTTCTCCTCCGACCTGGTCGACGGCACGCTCCCGGCCACGCAGGGCTGGATCGCCCTGATCGCCGCCCACCTGTTCGTGCTCTTCTTCGCCCTGTCCTGGGGTGTGGTCGTCTGGGTCTTCCTCGGCGAGATGTTCCCGAACCGCATCCGCGCCGCCGCGCTGGGCGTCGCCGCCTCCGCGCAGTGGATCGCCAACTGGGCCATCACGGCGAGCTTCCCGTCGCTGGCCGAGTGGAACCTGTCCGGCACGTACGTGATCTACACGATCTTCGCCGCGCTCTCCATCCCGTTCGTCCTGAAGTTCGTGAAGGAGACGAAGGGCAAGGCCCTGGAGGAGATGGGCTGACCGCCCCGCCCCGAACCCGGGGAGAAGGGCCAAGTCCCCGCTGCCCCTCTCCCCGTACTGTCCGCCGCCCCCGGCCCGCGCATCCGCCCGGACCGGGGGCGGCGGTCTGTCGTGTCCCGTTGGCCGTCGGCGACGAGCGGGCTCCCGGGGCCGGTACGGCCCTCGGTGTCGGCGCACTCTGCGCCGTGCGCGGTCCGGGTGGAGGGGGCTGGCCAAGGGCTCCTTGGGTGTGGCGCCCGCAGGCACCGGCGGGGGAGACGTCGGCGGCCCCTACGCCATGCGAGCCCGGGCGTGGCTGAGACCAGGCGCCCTGCGCATGGCGTCGGCCGGCATGGGGCGCGGAAACGCCGGCGCCCCCCGCACCGCAGGGTGCAGGGGGCGCGTGGGTTCGTCCGCGGGTGGCGTCAGACGGTCACCGACTCCGGCTGCTCGGCGGCACGGTCGGCCGCCGTCGCCGGGACGACCACCGGTGGCTTCGGCAGGACGACGTACAGCAGGCCGGAGATGACGACCGTGGCGACCCAGCCCAGGCCGTACTCGCCGATGACGTTGTTCGCGGCGAGGGGGCCGGTGAACCAGTCGGAGGTGGTGAACATCAGGCCCGCGGCCAGGCCCACCGCCCACGCGGCGACGGCCGCGGGGGAGAAGCCGCCGCGGTACCAGTAGGCGCTGGTCCGGCCGGTGTCGGCCAGGGCCTCGCCGTCGTACTCCTTGCGGCGCAGCATGTCCGCGCCGAAGACGCCGACCCACGCGGAGAAGGCGACCGCCAGCAGCGACAGGAAGGCGATGAAGGAGCCCATGAAGCTGGTCGCCACCAGCATCAGCACACCGCCGAAGATCAGCGAGATCACCGCGTTGACCGAGACCGCCCAGTGGCGCGGGACGGTGAAGCCCAGGGTCTGGGCCGTGAAGCCGGCCGAGTACATGGACATCGAGTTGATCAGCAGCATGCCGATCAGCGCGATGATCAGGTACGGCACCGCGATCCAGGTCGGCAGGATCTCGCCGAGGAAGGAGACCGGGTCGGCGGCCTTGGCCAGGTCCGGCGTGGAGACGGCCATGATCATGCCCATCAGCACCATGGGCAGCACGACGATGCCGGCGCCGCCGATGGTCACGCCCACGATCCCCTTCGAGGACGCCGTGCGCGGCAGGTAGCGCGTGAAGTCCGGGGCGGACGGGATCCAGCTGACGCCGCCGGCCGCGATCAGACCGACGCCGGTGATCATCGCGGCCACCGAACCGGCGGACCGGTCGAAGACCGCGGACCAGTCGGTGTCGACGACCAGGTAGCCGAGGACCAGCACCGAGAAGGCGCCGAAGAGGTACGTCGCGTACTTGTTGCACTTCTGGACCGCGTTGATCCCCAGCCCCGAGATCGCGAACGTCGCCACGACGAAGGCGAGCAGCGTCACCATGTCCAGCACGCTGTTGGCCCGCACGCCGAACACGATGTCCAGCACGGTGAGCACCGCGTACGCCCCGGTCACCGCGTTGATCGTCTCCCAGCCCCAGCGGGCGACCCAGATCAGCGAACCCGGCAGCAGATTGCCCCGCTGGCCGAACACGGCCCGCGACAGCGCCATCCCCGGAGCCCCGCCGCGCTTCCCGGCGATGCCGATCAGCCCGACCAGGCCGTACGACACGACCGGCGCGGCGGCCGCGACGACCAGCGCCTGCCAGAAGTTGAGCCGGTACGCCACGACGAGGCTCGCGCCCATCGTGAGCAGCAGCACGCTGATGTTGGCGCCGACCCAGGTCGGGAACAGCTCACGGGTCCGGGCGGTGCGCTCGTGGTCGGGCACCTGCTCGATGCCACGGGTTTCCAGGGCGCCTTCGTTCTCGGCGGTCTTGCTCATGTGGGGGGTCCGTGCCTCGATCGTGGGAGAAGAGGGGGCGGTCGGGACTCTACGCGCGTTGACGCAGCCTCCTCCATCGTACTTTGATCCGACTCCTGCCCTCCAGGGGCCTTTGTCCTTTGGAGGAAGCGACGAGGGGGGTGTCCTCGGGGTCCATGGCTGATACTGGACGCGTTATGGAAATCGTCATCCTTGCTGTAGTCATCGCCGTGGTCGTGATCGGCGCGCTCGGCGGGCTGCTCGTGGGCTCGCGTCGCAAGAAGCAGCTGCCTCCGCCGCCGCCCACCACGCCCGACATCACCGCCCCTCCGGCCGAACCGCACGTCGGCGACGAGGCCGAGACGCCGCGCGACGAAACGCGCCGGACGATAGAGGAGGTCGACCTCCCGGACGGCGGCACCGCCACCGTCGAGGAGCCGCCCGTCGTCGAAGAGCTCGAGATCCCGCAGATCGAGGTTCCCGAGCCCACCGCCGGCCGACTGGTCCGGCTCCGTGCCCGCCTCTCCCGCTCGCAGAACGCCCTCGGCAAGGGCCTGCTCACCCTGCTCTCGCGGGAGCACCTCGACGACGACACCTGGGAGGAGATCGAGGACACCCTGCTCACCGCCGACGTGGGCGTGCAGCCCACCCAGGAGCTGGTCGAGCGGCTGCGCGAGCGGGTGAAGGTGCTCGGCACCCGCACCCCCGACGAGCTGCGCGCCCTGCTGCGCGAGGAGCTGATCAACCTCGTCGGCCCCGACATGGACCGCGAGGTCAAGACCGAGCCGCCGAACAGCAAGCCCGGCATCGTGATGGTCGTCGGCGTCAACGGCACCGGCAAGACCACCACCACCGGCAAGCTCGCCCGCGTCCTGGTCGCCGACGGCCGCACCGTCGTCCTCGGCGCCGCCGACACCTTCCGTGCCGCCGCCGCGGACCAGCTCCAGACCTGGGGCGAGCGGGTCGGCGCGCACACCGTGCGCGGCCCGGAGGCCGGCGACCCGGCCTCCGTCGCCTTCGACGCGGTCAAGGAGGGCAAGGAGATGGGCTCGGACGTCGTGCTCATCGACACCGCCGGCCGCCTGCACACCAAGACCGGCCTCATGGACGAGCTGGGCAAGGTCAAGCGCGTCGTGGAGAAGCACGCCCCCCTGGACGAGGTGCTGCTCGTGCTCGACGCCACCACCGGTCAGAACGGCCTGATCCAGGCCCGGGTCTTCGCCGAGGTCGTCGACATCACCGGCATCGTGCTCACCAAGCTGGACGGCACCGCCAAGGGCGGCATCGTGGTCGCCGTACAGCGCGAGCTGGGCGTGCCGGTCAAGCTGATCGGGCTCGGCGAGGGCGCGGACGACCTGGCGCCGTTCGAGCCCGCGGCCTTCGTGGACGCCCTCATCGGAGAGTGACCCGCCGAGACGCGACGAACCAGAGCGGACTCCGACGCATACATGAGCGCCCGCCCCCCGGAATCACGCCGGGGAGCGGGCGCTTCGTCGTAGGGGGCGTGGGCTCGTCGCCGTAGGGGGCGCGCTCGCGCCGTCGTAGGCGGGCGGGGCACGCCGTGGCGGGCGGGCCGGTCATGTCGCCGTAAGGGCCCTAGTGCAGTGTCGCTGTACGGGCCTCCGTGCAGTGTCGCTGTACGGGCCTTCGCGCAGGATCGCCGTACGGCCTCCGCGCCGGAGCGGCCGGCCTGGCCGGCCTCCTACGCCCGCGAGCGGTGGGCGACGTACGCCAGCGTGCCCAGCAGCAGACGGGCCGCGGGCGGCTTGGTGGCCGAGTCGAGGTCCGGGTGGCGCAGCCAGCGCACCGGGCCCCGGCCGCCGCGGTCGGAGGGCGGGGCCGTGATGTACGTACCGGAACCGAGGCCGCGCAGGTCGAGGGCGGATGGGTCGTCCCAGCCCAGCCGGTAGAGCAGCCGGGGCAGTTCGGCGGCGGCGCCCGGGGCGACGAGGAAGTGGGCGCGGCCGTCGGGGGTCGCCGCGACCGGACCGAGCGGGAGGCCCATGCGCTCCAGCCGGGTCAGCGCCCGCAGCCCGGCGGCCTCGGCGACCTCGATCACGTCGAAGGTCCGCCCGACCGGCAGCATCACCGCGGCACCCGGGAACTGGGCCCAGGCCTCGCTCGCTCCGTCCAGGGTCGCCCCGGCCGGCACCCGGGGGGCGAAGTCCAGCGGATGCGCGCCCGGCGCCGGGCAGTCGGACCGCCCGCACGAGCAGGCACCCGCCGCGGTCCGGGCGCCCGGCACCACGTCCCAGCCCCAGAGCCCGGTGAACTCGGCCACGACGGTGCACTCGGCGGCGCGGCCGCGGCGGCGCGCGCCGGACCGGATCTCGCGCATGCCCCGACTGCTGCCGATGCCGATCGTGAAGCCCATGCCCCCTCCAACGGGTCCGACACAGCGGCGGTTACGCAGCGGACGTGAAACGTGACTCTCTGCTTCCAACTCCCCAGTGCGACGCGGTTCAGACAGCGTCCGGAAGCACTCCGGGGTGGTGTGCCCGACGACGCACGCCCCGGTGTGCACCCTTGCACCTACTCCCGGTTGGCCTATGTCAAGTGAATCGCGTCCCGGCCGGGGGGAGTTCATTCGAAGGGGTGGCGAATGGTGGCGATTCCGCAATCGCCATGGCTGGACGAGTGATCGTAGGACTACTTTGTGTGCATGGAGCCGTGGGGCACATGCACTTGTGGGTATGCCGGAGGCAACTCGGCTTTCCGTTCGAAGGGTGGCAACCGCCGGACGGAGGGCCCCAACCACCGGCATTCTGATAGGGCTTGGCGCACTCGGCGACAGGTGGTCTCAGGGATGGGGGCGTTCCAGTGAGCGGCAACGGCGGAAGCGGTACGAGCGCGGGAAGCGCGTCGCACGCTGACAAGCGCCCGAACGAGCTGCTCACTTCGTGGTTCGCCCGCAGCGGCTGGTCCAAGGGCGAACTGGCCCGCCAGGTCAACCGCCGGGCCCGTCAGCTGGGCGCCGGCCACATCTCCACCGACACCTCCCGGGTGCGCCGCTGGCTGGACGGCGAGAATCCGCGCGAGCCGATCCCGCGGATCCTGTCCGAGCTGTTCTCCGAGCGCTTCGGTGTCGTCGTCTCCGTCGAGGACCTGGGCCTGCGCTCCACCCGCCCCACGCCCTCCGCGACCGGGGTCGACCTGCCCTGGACGGGCCCGCAGACCGTGGCCCTGCTCAGCGAGTTCTCGCGCAGCGACCTCATGCTGGCGCGGCGCGGCTTCCTCGGCAGCTCGCTGGCCCTCTCCGCGGGCCCGTCCCTCATCGAGCCCATGCAGCGCTGGCTCGTCCCCTCGCCCCCGGCCGCCCCGTCCGCCGGGCGCGAGCCCGCTCCGGCCTCCCGCGCGCGCGGGAGGCTCTCCCGCCCGGAGCTGGAGCTGCTGGAGTCCACCGCCGTCATGTTCCGCCGCTGGGACGCCCAGTGCGGCGGCGGCCTGCGCCGCAAGGCGGTGGTCGGCCAGCTGCACGAGGTGACCGACCTGCTCCAGGAACCCCAGACCGAGACCACCCGCGCCAAGCTGTTCAAGGTCGCCGCCGAGCTGGCCGAGCTGGCCGGCTGGATGTCGTACGACGTCGGGCTCCAGCCCACCGCGCAGAAGTACTTCGTGCTCGCCCTGCACGCCGCCAAGGAGGCGGGGGACCGGCCGCTCGGCTCGTACATCCTCTCCAGCATGAGCCGCCAGATGATCCACCTCGGCCGGCCCGACGACGCCCTGGAGCTGGTCCACCTCGCCCAGTACGGCAGCCGGGACTGCGCCAGCCCCCGTACCCAGTCGATGCTGTACGCGATGGAGGCCCGCGCCTACGCCAACATGGGACAGCCCGGCCGCTGCAAGCGCGCGGTGCGCATGGCCGAGGACACCTTCGCCGAGGCCGCCGAGTGGGACGAGCCCGACCCCGACTGGATCCGCTTCTTCTCCGAGGCCGAGCTCTACGGCGAGAACAGCCACTCCTTCCGCGACCTCGCCTACGTGGCCGGCCGCAGCCCCGCCTACGCCTCCCTGGCCGATCCCCTGATGCGCCGGGCCGTGGAGCTGTTCGCCGAGGACGACGAGCACCAGCGCTCCTACGCGCTGAACCTGATCGGCATGGCCACCGTGCACCTGCTGCGCCGCGAACCCGAGGAGAGCACCGTCGTGGCCGTCGAGGCCATGCGCATCGCCAAGAAGGTCCGCTCCGAACGAGTCAACACCCGCATCCGCAAAACCGTCGACACGGCCGTACGCGATTTCGGCGACCTCGGCGAGATCGTCGACCTCACCGAGCGGCTCGCCGTCGAGCTTCCGGAGACCGCCGAAGCGGTCTGACACCCACCGACCCCGGCCGCGGCCGGCCCTCCCGAACTGCCCGACTCGGCTCCCCCATGCCAGGTCATTCGGAGGCCGCCGCGGCCGGCTCATGCCCCGGTGCGGGACGTTGCGCCACCATAACGATCGCTTGGACCCGCATCCGGCAGTTCACTCACGCGTAACACACCCGGCGCCTTCGTCACGGCGGCGAAACAACGGGGGGCACCGACCGAAACGGCGCTGCGCCAATGTCGTGGCGCATAACCGGCCCGCCCCCTCAGTCCCGCCCAGGCTTCGCCCGCACGGGGCCGTACCAACGACGAGGAGACGCCGATGGCTCCAGCCATCACGCTTGCCGCAGAGACGGAGCTCTCTGCCGCCAACACAGGCTTCATGCTCATCTGCTCCGCCCTGGTGATGCTCATGACGCCGGCCCTGGCCTTCTTCTACGGAGGCATGGTCCGCGTCAAGAGCACCCTGAACATGCTGATGATGAGCTTCATCAGCCTAGGCATCGTCACCGTCCTGTGGGTGCTGTACGGCTTCTCCATGGCGTTCGGCACCGACACCGGTGGCATCGTCGGCTGGAACTCCGACTGGGTCGGCCTCAGCAGCATCGGCCTGACCGAGCTGTGGGACGGCTACACCATCCCCGTCTTCGTCTTCCTGGTCTTCCAGCTGATGTTCGCGGTGCTCACACCCGCCCTGATCAGCGGCGCCCTCGCGGACCGGGTGAAGTTCACCGCCTGGGCGCTGTTCATCGCCCTGTGGGCCACGGTTGTCTACTTCCCGGTCGCGCACTGGGTCTGGGGCGCCGGCGGCTGGGCCTTCGAGCTGGGCGTGATCGACTTCGCCGGCGGTACGGCCGTGCACATCAACGCCGGCGCCGCGGCCCTCGGCGTGATCCTGGTGATCGGCAAGCGGGTCGGGTTCAAGAAGGACCCGATGCGCCCGCACAGCCTGCCGCTGGTCATGCTCGGCGCCGGCCTGCTGTGGTTCGGCTGGTTCGGCTTCAACGCCGGCTCCTGGCTCGGCAACGACGACGGCGTGGGCGCGCTGATGTTCGTCAACACGCAGGTCGCCACCGGTGCCGCCGTCCTCGGCTGGCTCGCCTACGAGAAGATCCGGCACGGCGCCTTCACCACCCTGGGCGCGGCCTCCGGCGCCGTCTCCGGTCTGGTCGCCATCACCCCGGCGGGCGGCGCGGTCTCCCCGCTCGGCGCGATCGCCATCGGCGTCATCGCCGGTGTGCTCTGCGCCATGGCGGTCGGCCTGAAGTACCGGTTCGGCTACGACGACTCGCTCGACGTGGTCGGCGTCCACCTCGTCGGCGGCATCCTCGGCTCCCTCCTCGTCGGCTTCTTCGCCTCCGGCAAGGGCCAGTCCGACGTCGAGGGCCTCTTCTACGGCGGCGGCCTGGACCAGTTCTGGAAGCAGTGCGCCGGTGTCTTCGGGGTGCTCGCCTACTCCCTGGTCGTCTCTGCCATCCTCGCCCTGATCCTGCACAAGACCATCGGCATGCGGGTACCGGAGGACGACGAGGTGACCGGCATCGACCAGGCCGAGCACGCCGAGACCGCATACGACTTCAGCGGTGCCGGCGGCGGTGCCGCCCGGACGACCGCCGCCACGGCCGCCCCGACGGCCACGCAGACCGCGAGCAAGAAGGTGGACGCATGAAGCTCATCACCGCCGTCGTCAAGCCGCACCGGCTCGACGAGATCAAGGAGGCCCTCCAGGCCTTCGGGGTCCACGGCCTGACCGTCACCGAGGCCAGCGGCTACGGCCGCCAGCGCGGCCACACCGAGGTCTACCGGGGCGCCGAGTACACGGTCGACCTGGTGCCCAAGATCCGCATCGAGGTGCTGGTCGAGGACGACGACGCCGATCAGCTGATCGAGGTCGTGGTCAAGGCGGCCCGCACCGGCAAGATCGGTGACGGCAAGGTGTGGTCCGTCCCGGTCGACACGGCCGTACGGGTGCGGACCGGCGAACGCGGTCCGGACGCCCTCTGAGGCGGGAAACCAGAACAGGAGTCGCCGGGTGACGAGTACGGACGTGACGAAAGAAGCAGAGGACTCGGGACCCGGCGGCTACGCGGCGGCCCGGCTGCGCCTCCTCACCGAGGGGGCGCGGTCCGGGCCGCCGCGCCCTTCGGCCCACGCCGAACATACCGACCACAGGCTGTC
>NZ_JBHJVQ010000041.1:0-34080 GCF_042263835.1 Streptomyces sp. NPDC056128
CCACACCACCCCCAAACTCTCGAACCACACCCAAAACCCCCGGGGTGGGGGGGGGGCGCCCCGGCCTTATCCCCCGGGGGGGGGGGGGCGGGGGGGGCCCGGCCGGCCCCCCACGCCGGTGGATCAGGCCAGGTCGAAGCGGTCCAGGTTCATGACCTTGACCCAGGCGGCGACGAAGTCGTGCACGAACTTCTCCTTCGCGTCGTCGCTCGCGTAGACCTCGGCGAGCGCCCGCAGCTCGGAGTTCGAGCCGAAGACCAGGTCGGCGCGGCTGCCCGCCCACTTGACCTCGCCCGTGTCGGCGTCACGGCCCTCGAACGTGGTCTGGTCCTCGGACGTCGACTTCCACGTCGTACCCAGGTCGAGCAGGTTGACGAAGAAGTCGTTGGTCAGCACGCCGGGCGTCCGGGTGAGGGCACCGAGCGGGGACTGCTGGTGGTTGGCGCCCAGCACCCGCAGGCCACCGACGAGGACGGTCGTCTCGGGCGCGCTCAGGGTGAGCAGGTTCGCCCGGTCGAGGAGCAGGAACTCGGCCGGCAGGCGGTTGCCCTTGCCGTGGTAGTTGCGGAACCCGTCGACGGTCGGCTCCAGCGCCTCGAACGACTCGGCGTCGGTGTGCTCCTCCGTCGCGTCCACGCGGCCCGCGGTGAACGGGACCTCCACCTGGAAGCCGGCCTCCTTGGCGGCCTTCTCGACGGCGGCGGAGCCACCGAGGACGATCAGGTCGGCGAGGGAGACCTTCTTGCCGCCGGAGTTGAACTCCTGCTGGACACCCTCCAGGACCCGCAGCACCTGCGCCAGCTCGTCGGGCTCGTTGACCTCCCAGCCGCGCTGCGGCTGCAGGCGGATGCGGGCGCCGTTGGCACCGCCGCGCTTGTCGCTGCCGCGGAAGGTGGACGCCGAGGCCCACGCGGTGGACACCAGCTGCGCGACGGACAGACCGGACTCGAGGAGTTTGGTCTTGAGGGTCGCGACGTCCTCGGCGCCGATGGCCTCACCCTCGGGCTCCGGCAGCGGGTCCTGCCACAGCAGGGTCTCCTGCGGGACCTCCGGGCCGAGGTACAGGGACTTCGGGCCCATGTCGCGGTGGGTCAGCTTGTACCAGGCGCGGGCGAAGGCGTCCGCGAATTCCGCCGGGTTCTCGTAGAACCGGCGGGAGATCGGCTCGTAGACCGGGTCGAGGCGCAGCGACAGGTCGGTGGTGAGCATCTTCGGGCGGTGCTTCTTCGACGAGTCGTGCGCGTCCGGGACGATCTCCGGGGCGTCCTTCGCCACCCACTGGTTGGCGCCGGCCGGGCTCTGCTCCAGCTCGTACTCGTACTCGAAGAGGTTCTTGAAGAACCCGTTGCTCCACTGGGTGGGGGTCGTGGTCCAGGTGACCTCCAGGCCGGAGGTGATGGCGTCCCCGCCCTTGCCCGTGCCGTGGGTGCTCTTCCAGCCGAGGCCCTGCTGCTCCATGGAGGCGGCCTCGGGGTCGTCGCCGACGGCGTCGGCCGGGCCGGCGCCATGGGTCTTGCCGAAGGTGTGGCCGCCGGCGATCAGCGCGACGGTCTCCTCGTCGTTCATCGCCATCCGGCGGAACGTCTCACGGATGTCCCGGGCGGCGGCGATCGGGTCCGGGTTGCCGTTCGGGCCCTCCGGGTTGACGTAGATCAGGCCCATCTGGACGGCGCCGAGCGGGTTCTCCAGCTCGCGGTCGCCGGAGTAGCGCTGGTCGTCGAGCCAGGTGGTCTCGGGGCCCCAGTAGACGTCCTCCTCGGCCTCCCAGACGTCGGCGCGGCCACCGGCGAAGCCGAAGGTCTCGAAGCCCATCTGCTCCAGGGCGACGTTGCCGGTGAGGACCAGCAGGTCGGCCCAGGAGATGCTCTGGCCGTACTTCTTCTTGACCGGCCACAGCAGGCGGCGGGCCTTGTCGAGGTTGCCGTTGTCCGGCCAGCTGTTGAGCGGGGCGAAGCGCTGCTGGCCGGCACCGGCACCGCCGCGGCCGTCGCTGATGCGGTAGGTGCCCGCGCTGTGCCAGGCCATCCGGATCATCAGGGGGCCGTAGTGGCCGAAGTCGGCGGGCCACCAGTCCTGCGAGGTGGTCAGCACCTCGGCGATGTCCCGCTTCACGGCCGGCAGGTCGAGGTTGCCGAACGCCTCGGCGTAGTCGAACTCCTCACCCAGCGGGTTGGCCACGGCGGGGTTCTTGGCGAGGATCTTCAGGTTGAGCCGCTCCGGCCACCACTGTCGGTTGCCGCCTCCCTGCGTGGGGTGCGGGGCGCGTCCGTGGGCGACCGGGCAGCCACCCGTCTCCTCGGTTTTCGCGTCGGTCACGATGGCGTCGTGGTTCTCGGACATGGGAGGGAAATCCTTCCGAACGGGGCGGATCAAGGTGCTGGGGAACTGCCGGGGGTGGAGCAGTCGGGGCACAGGCCCCGGTAGATGACCTCGGCCTCGTCTATCACGAAGCCGTGGTCGTCGGAGGCGGTCAGACAGGGCGCGTCGCCGACGGCGCAGTCGACGTCGGCGAGGGCTCCGCAGGACCGGCACAGGACGTGGTGGTGGTTGTCGCCGACCCGTCCCTCGAACCGTGCCGGGCTGCCGGGCGGCTCGATACGGCGCACGAGCCGGGCCGCGGTGAGCGCGTGCAGGGCCTCGTACACGGCCTGGAGGGAGACCTGACCGACGCGCCGGCGCACCCCGGACGCGACCGCCTCGGCGTCGAGGTGGTCGCCCTCCCGGACCGTCTCCAGCAGCGCGACGCGGGCGGACGTCACCCGCAGGCCCACCGCGCGCAGCTCGGCGGCGGTGGTCTGGTTCCGGGAGTGCCGGGATGCCGTCATGGCCGCGAACCTACTCCCTGGAACACGAATGACTCAAGGAAACGAACGATTCCATTCTTGGTGGTCGTCCAGGACAGGCCGTCCGGGTCCTGTCCGACCGGGGCCGGATGATCGTGGTAGACAACCTGCGTGGCGGGCACTGGCACGGGATGCCCCACCCGCACGTGACGACAGGAATGAGTGGCCGGTGCTTCTGAAGACGTTCCGCTGGGCTTTCGCCGTCACCGCCCTCGGCCTGGCCGTGGGCGTGCTCTACGACGGCTGGACGGCTCTCGGCATCGTGGCGATCCTCTCCGTCCTGGAGGTCTCGCTGTCCTTCGACAACGCGGTGATCAACGCCGGGATCCTGAAGAAGATGAACGCCTTCTGGCAGAAGATCTTCCTCACCGTGGGCATCGTGATCGCGGTGTTCGGGATGCGGCTGGTCTTCCCGGTGGTGATCGTGGCGATCAGTGCGCGGCTGAGTCCCTGGAGCGCGGTGCATCTCGCGCTGACGGACAAGGAGCGCTATCAGGAGCTGGTGACGGACGCGCATCCGTCGATCGCCGCGTTCGGTGGCATGTTCCTCCTGATGATCTTCCTCGATTTCGTCTTCGAGGACCGGGAGATCAAGTGGCTCGGTTGGCTGGAGCGCCCGCTGGCCAAGCTGGGCAGGGTCGACATGCTGTCGGTCTGCATCGCCCTGATCGTGCTGCTCGTCTCCGCGATCAGCTTCGGCGCCCACGCCCACCAGCACGGCGGCATCCACGCCGACAAGACGGAGACCGTCCTGCTGGCCGGTGTCGGCGGGCTGATCACCTACATGGTCGTCGGCGGGCTCTCCGGCTTCTTCGAGCAGAAGCTGGAGGCCGAGGAGGAGCGCGAGCACAAGGCGGAGCGGCAGGCGGAGCGCGGCGGAGGCTCCGGTTCACCGGTCAAGCTGGCCGGAAAGGCCGCGTTCTTCATGTTCCTCTACCTGGAGGTGCTGGACGCGTCGTTCTCCTTCGACGGTGTCATCGGTGCCTTCGCCATCACCAACGACATCGTCCTGATGGCCCTCGGCCTCGGCATCGGCGCCATGTACGTCCGGTCGCTGACCGTCTACCTGGTCCGCCAGGGCACCCTCGACGACTACGTCTACCTGGAGCACGGCGCGCACTACGCCATCGGCGCCCTGTCGGTCATCCTGCTGGTGACCATCCAGTACGAGATCAACGAGATCGTCACGGGTCTGGTCGGCGTGGTCCTGATCGGCTCCTCCTTCTGGTCCTCGGTACGCCGCAACCGCGCGCTGCGGACCGCCTCCTGACGCTCCGAACGGGTGCGCTACATTTTGCATCGCCTTGACCACGATCATTCGCGATCCCTCAACCCAACGGAGCCGGCTGCCCCATGAGCGACATCGTCAACGGACTCGGCCGGGCCGCCGCTTACGGCGGCCTGGGTCTGGTCCTGCTGGTCCTCGGGATCGTCCTCGTCGATCTGCTGACCCCCGGCAAGCTCGGCCGGCAGATCTGGGAGCAGCGCAACCGCAACGCCGCCCTGGTGCTCAGCTCCGCGCTGCTCGGCATCGGGGGCATCGTCTTCACCTCCATCTGGACCACGTACGAGGACTTCGGCAAGGGCCTGGCGTCGACGGCGGCCTTCGGGCTGCTGGGGCTCGTCATGATGGCCGTGGCCTTCCTGGTGGTCGACCTGATCACCCCGGGGCGGCTGGGCGCGACGCTGGTCGAGCAGGAGCCGCACCCGGCGGTGTGGGTGACGGCGTCCTGCAACGTCGCGGTCTCCGCGGTCATAGCGGCGTCGATAGCCTGACGCCGCCGCCCGGTCACTGCAGGCGCCTGATGTCCCCGCGCACCCGGTAGAAGCCGCCCGACGCGGCGTGCAGCGCGTCGACGACGTACCGCGCGCCGGGCTCCCGTATCGCCCTCGGGAACTGGACGTTCCAGGAACGGTCGTACCCCTCCGACACCACGTGGATGCGGGTCCGGCCGTTCTCCTGCACGCACTCCACGACCACGGAGCCGGCGGGCGCCACGGCGACGGTCGTGACGGCGCCGGCCGCGGTGGCGGGCGCGTACGTCGGCAGGGTGGCGGCGAGCTTGACGTCGCGGGCGACGGGCACCGAGCCCTGCTCCGCCGCCTTCACCGCGGCCTCGCTCGCGTCCACGCAGGCCAGGGAGCCGTCCGTGGTGACCAGGAACAGCCGCTCGTCGCGGTACTGCATCGACAGCGCGGAGCCGCCGCCGGTGCCCAGCTTCCACAGCCGTGTGCCGTCCCGGTCGAAGCAGTAGACCGAGGAGGCGGAGTCGCCCGCGAACACGTACCGGCCGCCGGGCGAGGTGGCGCAGGAGTACACCGGGCTGTCGCAGCGGTAGGACGCCTCGATGGTGCCGGTCGCCTTCGACAGCCGCTGGACCGTGTGGCGCGCGGTGCCCGCGTACACCGCGTCGTCCTCCTGCCAGCCGAAGAGCACGGCTCCCTGGGTGGGCGTGTGCCACAACTCGGTGCCGCCGTCCGGGGCGTGGGCCGTCACACCGCGCGTGTGCCCGTGGTAGACGGCCCGGTCGTCGGCGCGGACCATCCAGGCGTGCTCACCGCGCCCGCCGCGCGCCCACTGGTGTTCGTCCTCGTGGTCGATGACGGTGAGGCGCCCGGCGCGGTCCGCGACGTTCAGCACGCCCTCGTGGATGTCGAGCCAGAAGATGTCGACGTCGGCGGCGATGTCGTAGGCGGCGAACGGGAGTTTGGACGACAGGTCGTACACCCGGCCGTCGTCGCAGCCGGCGTAGATCCAGAAGTCGTCGGCGACCAGGCACTTGACGCCGTCCGGCAGCTGGTAGTGGGCGAGGACCTCGCCGCCGTGCGCCAGGGTGTAGACGTCGCCCGACTGGTTGCCCACCCAGCAGCGCTCCTCGTCGATGTGGATGCCGAACGCCGCGGAGCCGGTGCGGAAGCGCCACAGGACCGGCGCGACCGCGCGGGCCGTGGAGGGCGCGGAGGCCACCTGCCGACGGGTGACGGCGCGAGGCGCGCGCTGTCCCTGGACGGCCGGGGCGTATCCCTTGCGGACCTTCTCGCCTATCTTCTTGGCGGCGGCGGCCGCGGCCTTCTGGGCGGTGGGGAAGGTCGACGTCTGGGTCTGTCCGGCGGCGCCGATCCTGCCGTAACGTACCGACACGACCTGTCCCTGGACGGTGACTTCGTAGAACTTGTGCGCGCTCCCGTCGTCCTGTGACAGCTCCAGGTACGTCTTCGACATGTCAGACCTCTCCCCGCCCGGTCCCGCGGCGTGTTCCGCGGGTCCCACTGCCTGAACAGTAGGGGCGACCACTGACAACGGTCCGCGGACCGGCATCCGCCCCTGCGCGACCACGGGCGAGGTGGCCGAACCGGTCAGCCGGCCCCGTCAGCCGGCCCGCTCGACGCTCCACGACGGCACCCCCGCGAAGAAGTCGACCGCCTCCGCCCGCCACCGCGGCCGCCAGCCCTCCGCCACCAGCCGGGCCTGCTCCGCGTACCGCCGCATGTCCGCCCGCATCAGGGCGTCCACACCGTGCCGTTCGCCGATCCCACGGATCCCGGCGATGGTGCCGGGGCCGCAGGAGGGATCGCCGAGGGCCGCCTCCACCCTCGCGCGCTCGGCGCCGGTCACGGCGGACAGGAGCCGGACGACGGCGTAACTGCGCCTTCCCTCGCGGATGTCCGTCCCCGTCGGCTTGCCCATCGTGGCCGCGTCGCCGAAAAGGTCCAGGTAGTCGTCACGCATCTGCCCGCAGATGCCGACCAGCCGCGCGTAACGACGCAACTCGTCGTCGTGGGCGTCCGGTTGAAGCCCGGCCGCGAGGAGACCGAGACGCATCGGCGCGAGCACCGAGTAGCGGGCCGACTTGTGGTCGGCGACGTCGTGCAGCATCTCGTCGTCCGGGACGGTGGCGGCGAAGTCGCGTTCCAGGTCGACGATCTGCCCCACGAAGGTGTCGGCCGCGGCCCGGGTCTGCACCTCGACCATCGCCTGACGCACCTCGACCGGCAGCCCGGCGTCCAGGAGCGCGCGCAGCGAGAGGGCGAGCGCGAGGTCACCGGCGAGCACGGTCAGGCCGAGTGCCGCCCGCGGGTGCCCCGGAAACCTCTCCCGGTAGGCGTAGTAGGTGGTGGGCCCGCCCCTGCGGGTGGCGCTGTCGTCGATGAGGTCGTCGTGGACCAGGCCGTGGGTCTGGAGCAGTTCGACGCTCAGCGCGGCGGCGTCCAGCCCCGCGACGGGCTCGTCGGTGACCAGCCGGGCGGCCTCGTGCAGCAGCACCACCCGCATCCGCTTGCCACCGCGCAGGGACAGGTCGCGCAACAGCTCCACGCACTCCGGGGTGAAACGGCTGAACAACGGGGCGTCCAGGGTCTCGGCGAGGGTGTCGAAGTACTCCGCGAAGAGCCTGTTGAACCGGCGCCCGTACCGGGCGAGGCGGTCCGGCGGCTGCTCGGTCATGACGAAGTCCTCCTGAGGGCGAGTCGATCAGTGCGCTCAGCAGTGTGTCAGGAGGACGGCGACCGAAAACGGTGCGGCGTGAGGCCGCCGCAAAGCGGGATCAATGGGAGTTTGAGTTGAAGAAGATGTGGATACACCTCCATCCTTTCTTCATGCATCTCGCACCCACCACCTCCGACTTGACCGACTCGCGCGACTACGCCTTCGAATGGGCGCTCGTCGACGTGGAGACCTCCGGCCTCGTGCCTCGTCGTGATCGGGTGCTGTCCGTGGCCGTCGTGACACTGGGGCCGGACGGCAGGCAAACGGGAGAGTTCTCGACGTTGCTGAACCCGGGCTGCGACCCGGGGCCGGTGCACGTGCATGGCCTGACGCCCGACCGCCTGCGCGGGGCGCCGACCTTCGAGCAGGTGGCGCAGCGGATCGGTGCCCTGTTGGAGGGCCGCGTGCTGGTCGCCCACAACGCGCAGTTCGACTACGACTTCCTCTCCCATGAATTCGCCCGGGCGCGGCTGAGACTGCCCGTCGCCAGCCGGCTGTGCACCCTGGCGCTGAACCGCCGCGTCGACCCGCCGACGGACGACCTGAAGCTGGGCACCCTCGCGACGCACTACGGCGTGCCCCAGGTCAAGGCACACGATGCACTGGACGACACACGGGTGCTCGCAGGGGTGCTGCGCGCCTCGCTGCGGGAAGCGGCCCGACTCGACCTGGCGCTACCCGTGGTGGCGTGTCCGCCTCGGCAGGATTCGCGGTTCACTCCGAAGCCACCGAAGACGCCGTGCCCGTTCCGCAACCCGGGGCGGCTCACCGCGGGTGGGCCGCTGGTGCAAGGCATGAAGATCGCCATCACCGGGGAGACCCGCAACGCCCGAGCGGAGCTGGTACTGCGGGGCGTCGCGGCGGGGCTCAACATGGTGGGCTCGGTCAGCAGGCATACCAGTGCCCTGATCGCAAACGACTCCTCCGCGGGCTCGGCCAAGGCGCGGAGGGCACGTGCCGAAGGGGTCGCGGTGATCGACGAGTCTGCCTTCCTGCGGCTGCTCGCGGACGTCCGGCCCGGCACGTCGCACGAGGGGGCGGCACCGACACCGGCGACGGTGTCCTCGCCTGCGCTGTCCGCCGTGCCGACGCCACGCGCTGCGGACCCGTCGGAGGACGACCCGGAGGCCGTCCACGCGGGAGCCGAGCCCGCCCCCGCCGACCGGGGCGGTCAAGCGGAACCCACTCCGCCGACCGCGGGAGTGAAGCCCGCCAAGCGCTCCGCGAAGCCGCGCGGGCCGCTCTCCGGGCGACGGGTCCTCGTGCTCGGCGGCACCCACCCCGACGCAGTGGCCGCGCGCACCCGAGTGGTCGAACTCGGTGGGGCCGCCGCCATCAACCTCTCCGCCGGCGTCACCGACGTGGTCGTTCTCGACGGCGGCCACGCCGATCGCCGGCTGCCCAGAATCACCGCGCTGCTCCTGCCCACCCACGACGCCGCGTGGCTGGTCGCACCGGTGGTCACTCAGGCGCACGCGGCGGACGGCCGACGCCCGGCCACGCATGTGCTGCCCCGCGGAGGCGTCGTCGACCTGCCCCTGCCCACGGGGCGTGAAACGGCGCACCGCTGGACGGTCACCGCTTCCTGGGCACAACAGACGGCATGCGAGATCGATGTCGTGGCCTTCGTGCTGGACGAGGACGAGCAGGTCTGCTTCGACGAGGACTTCGTCTTCTACGGTGCTCCGGAGAATCCGGGCGGGACAGTGCGACTGCTGAGTGACGGCCCGACGGAGCAGACCATCAGCGTGGACCTCGCCACGCTGCCGCCCTCGGCCCGCAAGGTCGTGATCGCCGCCGCGATCGACGGTTCCCCCGCCTTTGGTGACGTGGGCGCCCTGCACATCGTCTCGGGCGCCGGCACCAGCGCCGCCGCCCTCGCGCAGGCGACTTTGGACGCCGCGACGACCGAGCGCACGATGCTTCTGGCCGAGATCTACCGACGCGGCCGGAGCTGGCGGCTGCGGGCCGTCGGCCAGGGCTACGACCACGGCCTCCGCCCCCTGGCCCGGAGCTACGGCGTCGATGTGGACGACTGACCCGTACCGCACACGAAACGGCGCGGCCCCGGCGTGCGCGGGACCGGCGTGCGCGGGGCCGAGCCGAGGACACGTGGCCCCTCAGTCCTGGCGCGCCGCGCGCCACCTGGTCCGGCCCGCGCACGTCGGTCGGGCCCCTCGACACCCGAAGGTCTCAGCACCCCTGCCACAACCGCGTCATCACCCGCACCCCGAACCGCAGCCCCTCCAGCGGTACCCGCTCGTCCACGCCGTGGAACAGGCGGCCGTAGTCGAGGTCGTGGGGCAGTTTGAGGCCCTTGAAGCCGAAGCAGCGGATGTCCAGCTTGGTGAAGGCCTTCGCGTCGGTGCCGCCCGGGTTGCAGTACGGCACCGGGTGGCCGTCGGGGTCCTCGGCGCGCACGGCGGCGCACATGGCGTCGACGAGGGGGTCGTCGAAGGACGTCTCCATCGCGATGTCGTGGTTGACCCACTGGCGGGACACCGAGGGCAGGAGCAGCGCATCGATCGCGTCGACCAGTTCCTGTTCGTGGCCCGGCAGGAAGCGGCCGTCGACGCGGGCCGTGGCCCGGCCGGGGATGACGTTGGTCTGGTACCCGGCCGTGAACATGGTGGGGTTGGCCGAGTTGCGGAGCACGACCTGCATGAAGTCGGCCACGTGACCGAGCTTGGCCAGCTCGGCGTCCAGGTCCTCGGCGTCGAGGTCGAGGTCGATGCCCTGGAGGCGGGCGGCCTCGGCGAGCAGGGCGCGCACCGGCTCGATCAGCCGGACGGGGAAGGTGTGCCGGCCGATGCGGGTCAGGGACTCGGCGAGGTCGGTGACGGCGTTCTCGTCGTTCGGGGAGGAGCCGTGGCCGGCGCGGCCGTTGGCCGTCAGTTCCATCCAGGCCATGCCGCGCTGGGCGTTCTCGATCGGGTAGAGGCGCCGGGTGTCGTCCAGGGCGTAGCTGAAGCCGCCGCCCTCGCCGATCGCCTCGGTCACGCCGGCGAACAGGTCGGGCCGGTGCTCGACCAGCCAGTGGGCGCCGAACTTGCCGCCCGCCTCCTCGTCGGCGAGGAAGGCGAGGACGATCTCGCGGGCGGGCCGGGTGCCGGTGCGGGCGAAGTGCCGGGCGGTGGCCAGCATGACGGCCACCGTGTCCTTCATGTCGATGGCGCCCCGGCCCCACAGGTAGCCGTCGCGGATCTCCCCGGAGAACGGCGGCACCCGCCATTCGGCCGGGTCGGCGGGTACGACGTCCAGGTGGCCGGGGGCTCTCCGAACGTCACGCCAGGTCGAGTTCGCTCGATCGTGTGACACGGTACGCACACGCCTGCGGCGGGCTGGGCCGACCGGGTTAGCGTGGGCGTGCGATTTGAGACGCTGACTCGGCGCCGAGCGTGCGGGGCCCCCGTTCCACCAGAGTGATGGCTCGGGGCCTCCCCGCCGCCCCTGGCCGTACGTGCGTGTCAGATCGCGCAGGGAACTGGCCTCCTGGGATCGGACCACGCACGGGATGCGTGTCGCCGCCCCGGGGTTGAGTACGCCGGGGACCAGTGCGCCCAAGACCGTTCGGGGCGTGCGGCTGAACGGGAGCAGCGCTCCCGCTCAATCCCCAGGAACGGTTGGAGGTGTCGAAGCGCATCGCGCGCAACTCGACGACAGCCCATCGCGTCTCCCGCAGAAGCGGAGACGAAGGCGGGGGCGGGCAAGGTCCCGCCCCCGCAGATGGCATCCGACGGTGCCCGCATGCGGCGCACCACCCAGTACTCGGCGACGATGATGCCGCCCACCGGCGGGATGGCGACGCCCAGCACGGACAGGAAGTCGGTGAAGTGGGTCATCATGCCGACGGCGGACAGCAGGGTGCCGGCGATGCCGAGGGCGATGGTGACCGCGCCCCGGTGCAGGCGCTTGTTGAAGACGACCTGGAAGAAGTTGACGACGCCGAGGGAGGAGCCGTACAGGTTCCAGTCGTTGATCTTCGCGGTGGACATCAGGACGACGAGCACGCCGAAGACGCCGGAGGTGGAGAGCACGATCTGGGAGACCTGGCCGCTGCCGACCATGTGGCCGAGCAGGACGCCGGTCAGGCCGACGATGTACTCGGAGAGGATCATCGACGACGCGCTCTGCAGGAAGACGTGGCTGCCCTTGCGGTTGTAGCGGGTCATCTCCGGGGAGACGATCGCGCCGGTCATGAAGCCGCCCGCGATGGCGGTCGCCGCGACGGCGAGCGGGATGGTCTCGCCGGGCGCCGGGGAGTTGATCAGCTCGGAGAGCGAGTGGTCGCTCAGCGCGTCGGTCACCGACCAGGCGACCATCGCGAAGAACAGCGGGGTGACGATCTTCGCGAAGACGGCCATGTACTTGAAGCCGAAGATCACCAGGACGGTGATGCCGACTCCGGCCGCCACGCACCACAGCCAGGAGGGGCCGCCGACCAGCGCGGAGACGCTGTCACCGAAGATCGTGTTCTGTACGCCGAACCAGCCGACGAGGCTGACCGAGATGACCAGGCTGACCAGGGCCGAGCCGTTGCGTCCGAAGCCGGCCCAGCGGGTGAGCAGCGGTGTGGCCAGGCCCTCGCGCATGCCGGCCAGGCCGATCGCGAAGATGACGACCTCGAGGATCACCGCGCCGAGGGTGAACGCGAGGAAGGCGTCGCCGAAGGTCATGCCGACGCCGATGGTGGCGCCGAGGGTGAACTGCGAGATGGAGCCCGACTGGGCGAGCCACTGGAGCAGCATCGTCCAGAAGCCGAGCCGCTTGTCGCGCGGGACGCGGGACAGGGCGTAGTCGTCGCTGCCGACGGCACGGGTGGCACCCGCCTCGGGCGCGGTACCGGTGTTCTTGTGCGCGGCCATGATCACGACCCCCCGGGTGCGCGGCCGAGGGTCTGCAGCCGGGTCAGCGAGCCGTAACGGGACACGAGCGCGTCGAACTCCTGGTCGTCGTGGAAGTCGATCCGTCCGCCGCCGTAGGACTTCGCGGTCTCGACGGCGAACCGGGCCGCCGCCGCGATGTCCGTCTCGTGGCTGGCGCCCGTCTGGCAGCCGGGCACGGCCGCCGCGGAGGTGATCGCGAGGCCGACGACCGGAGCGGCCGTCGCCGTGGCCGGCTGCAGAATCGAATTGATGTGGTGTACACCGTTACCGTACGGGGTGATGTCCTGGGTGGTCACCGGGTACGTGACCAACGGCTCACCGGTCACCACGGCCAGCAGCTCCCCGAGCTGCTCGCTGACCTTGAGCACCCAGCCCTCCTTGACGGTGGGCGACAGGGCGAGGCCCTTGTGGTTGATGATCCGGTTGCCCTTGGTGGTGTCGACGGAGAGCACGGCCTCCATCTCGCCGGTGACCTCGTGCCGGTTCATGGTCGCGATGTCGACGGGCGAGTCCATGAAGGGCACCGGGTCGTGCGGTGCCGTCGGGGCGTTCGGGCAGATGTGCGTGGCGATGATCACGTCGCCGTCGAGCACGTCGCCGCGGCGGCGCATGTCGAGGAGCTTGGCGGCGGTGGCGAGCGCGGCGACCGCGCCGTCGGCGTCGGAGACCAGGCCGGTCGTCTCCGGGCGGGCCCCGATGCCGCCGAGCCGCCCCACCACGCCCAGGGTGCGCGCCTGGCCGCCGCGGGTGCGGCCGTCCCGGCCGGGGATCCGCACGAGCACGAAGTCCGTCGAGCCGCGCTCGCCGGTGACGGTGGTGACCTCGGCGCCGGAGCCCTCGGGCCCCGCCACGGAGTCGAGGTGGGCGGCGACGCGCTTGCCGTCGACGTCGGGATCGTCCAGCAGATCCACGAGGTCCAGGACGTACTTCAACATGGGCAGTTCTCCTGATCCGCACCGGGAGCGGTGCTGACAGAAGGTTCGGGATCGACTAACGTTCTCCGCAACTGTTTCCCGTTATCTGCAATACGAGTCTGAATGGCGAGATGGAGAGGAGCCACCGTGGCCGACCCGCCGGTACAGCCCGCGGACCGGAAGACCCCGGCCGGAGCCCTCCAGACCGTCGACCGTGCCCTGCTGGTGCTGCTGGCCTTCGAGCGCAACCGGCCGGACTGGGGCGTCACCGAGATCGCCGCCGAGTTCGGCTGGGACACCTCGGTCGCCCAGCGCCTGCTGTCCACGCTCGCGGGCCGCGGCTTCCTGGTCTCCGACCCGGCGACCCGCCGCTACCGCATCGGTCCGGCCGCCCTGCGCCTGGGCCGTCTCTGGGAGCGCTCGGGCTCCCTGGAACTGCTCGCCGAGCCCGTCCTCCAGGAGCTGCGGGCGGCGACCGGCGACACGGTCCTCTTCTGCCTGCCCGACAACTTCCACATGCGCTGCGTCGCGGCCGTCGAGGGCGAGGAGGGGCCGCTGCGCTACTACCCGCTGGTCGGTGAGCTGTACCCGGCGCACGCCGGCGCCACCAGCAAGTCGTTCTACGCCTTCCTGCCCGACGACCAGCGCCACCGGCTCTTCCGCGGCCGCCCCATGGCCCGCTTCACCGAGCGCACCGTCACCGACGCCGACCAGCTGGAGCGCGAGTTCCGCCAGGTCCGCGCGCAGGGCTACGCCTGGACGGTCGGCGAGTACGACGCCGGCATCGGCACCGTCGCCCTGCCCGTGTTCCTCGGCGCGGAGCCCTACGGCAGCCTCAGTCTCGGCGCCGCCAAGGAGCGCTTCCCCGAGGGCCCCGAGGACCGCCTGGAGGTGCTGCGCCGGGCCGCCCGGCTGCTGGAGCAGCGCCTGACGCATCCGCCCCAGCACCACCGGCGTCCGCGCTCACCCCGCACCACCTGACCCACACCACCGATCCACCCCCGTCGACGAGGACCACCCCGTGAATCTCCTGCTCCTGTCCAACTCCACCCAGCACGGCCGCGGTTACCTGGAACACGCCATGGACACCGTGACCGGCTTCCTGCCCGCGGGCGCGCGACTGGTCTTCGTGCCGTACGCCATCGCCGACCACGACGGCTACACCGCGCAGGTGCGCGGCGCGCTCGCCGGGGCGGGTATAGACGTGCGGGGCGTGCACGAGGGCGGCGACCCGCTCGCCCGGCTCGGTGAGGCGGACGCCGTGTTCGTCGGCGGCGGCAACTCGTTCCGGCTGCTCTCCGCGCTGTACCGCACGGGGCTGCGGGAGGCGCTGATCAAGGCCGTCGGCGCGGGACTGCCGTACATGGGGGCCAGCGCCGGCACCAACATGGCGGCGCCGTCGCTGCGCACCACCAACGACATGCCCATCGTCGAGCCGCCCTCCTTCGAGGCGCTCGGCCTGGTCCCGTTCCAGATCAACCCGCACTACCTCGACCCGGACCCGGCGTCCACGCACAAGGGCGAGACCCGCGAGGAGCGGCTGACGGAGTTCCTGGAGGAGAACGACGTGCCGGTCCTCGGCCTGCGGGAGGGCTCCTGGCTGCGCGTCGACAGCGGGCGCGCGACCCTCGGCGGCGCGCGCGACGCCCGTCTCTTCCGCCGCGGCACCGCTCCCCGCGAGATCGCGGTGGGCGCCGACCTGTCCGAACTGCTCGACGTCACCCCGGCGTTCGACTCACGGGCGTAGCCAGCGCGCCCGCGCACCTCCGGGCGGATGCCTGCCCTAGCGGCGGATCTCCTTGATCTTCAGCATGCGGGTGATGACCTTGTCCAGCTCCTCGTCGTCGAAGACCTTCTTCCAGTCCTCGCGGACGATGGACTCACGGCCGTAGTCCATGGCGATCAGGCAGGCGTCCGAGAAGGGGTTGGAGCCCTTCAGCGTGTTCGCCAGCGCGACCTGGGTGTGGCCGAGCAGCATCGCGCGGGCGGCCTTCTCCGGGACCCCGACCGTGTGGACGGTCTCGTGCAGCGCCTCGGTCAGCAGGGCGCCGACCATGCAGGCGATGGTCTCCACGAGGGTCGGCTCCAGCACGGCGAGCTGCTTGACGGTGACCCAGTGGACGTCGACGACCGGGGCGTACATGACCCGGACGACGGCGTCGGCGAGCCGCTGCTTGGCCTCGTCCCCGCCCTCGTAGGCGGCGACGACCTCCTGGGGCGCGGCGATGCCGCCGAAGGTGTCCTGCCACTCCTCCTTGGTGGTCCGCTCCAGGAACACCGAGGGGTGACAGGGGTGGGCGCAGGCGTAGTGGACGTCCTCGCGGGCGTGCAGCAGGCCGGCGTAGGCGCCGGCCGGGTCGAGGGTGAGGACGACGGTGCCGGGCTTCATCAGCGGCACGAGTTCCTCGGAGACCTTGCCGAGGACCACGTCGGGCACGGCGAGGATGACGACGTCGGCCTCGGCGACGGCGTCGGCCGACTCGGTCAGTTCGCGGCCGAGGCCGCGGATCAGCTCCTGGCCCGCCGGCGACGCCTCGCTGAAGAGCACCCGGAAGTCGCTCTCGACCAGGTTGTCGGAGACGCGCCGGCCCATCTTGCCGGCGGCCCCGATGACGGCGACGGTCGTGACGTCGGCCCGGGTCTGGATCTCGGTGGGCATTACTCGCTCCTCAGGAGGGTGTTGATGCTGTGCTGCGTCCACTGGTGTTCGAGCCGGGCGGTGGCGTCGTAGCCGCCGTCCTGCCACGGGAGCCAGTGCTCCACGATCTGGTTGATGCCGCGCTCCCCTGGGCGTACGGCGGCGACCATGCCGGCGTGGTCCAGGAGGCCCTCGCCGAGCGGGCAGCCGGCGTAGGTGAAGCCGACCCAGCCGTCGCGGCGGGTGAAGGCGAAGTCCTTGACGTGGATGTTGACCACGTACGGCGCGGTGGCGGCCACGACGTCGGCGGGGCGTTCCAGCCGGGCGACGCTGTTGCCCGGGTCCAGGACGATGCCCAGACGCGGGCTGTCGACGGCGCGTACGACGCTCACCAGGTCGTCGGTGGCGACCTGCTCGTAGGTCTCCAGGCCGAGGGTCACGCCCGCGTCGGCGTAGCGGGGCACCGCTTCCTTCAGCAGGGCGACCGCCTCGGCGGTGTCCGGCCGGTGGTCGGCGGTGTTCAGCATGGAGCGGACCAGGGTGACCCCCAGTTCGCCCGCCATGTCGAGGTACGTGAGCAGGTGGCCGGGGCGGATGCCGCGGGTGCCGAGTTCCAGGGTCAGGCCGAGGTCGTCGGCGGTGGCGCGGAGGTCGGCGAGCCGCGCGCGGTCGTAGGTCTCGACGGGCGCGTAGTCGCAGATCTGGAAGACCCGGCCGCCGAGTTCCGTGGTGTCGCGGAGCATCGCGGGCAGGGTCATCGGCTCGGGGGCGAGGGTGGAGTGGCGCCAGAAGTAGGCGTAGGTGCTGATGCCGTACGCCATCACGCCACCGCCGCCGGGGCCGGGGAGCGGATCTCGTCGAGGACGGCTTCCACGTTCGCCGGGTCGTGGGCGAAGCGGCCGAGGAACAGGCCCTCGGCGGTGCCGGCCAGCCGGGTCAGCAGTCCGGGGCCCGCGCTGCCGCCGTAGATGACGGTGGAACCGGCGTGCCGCGGACGGCTGTCGAGCCAGTGGCGCAGGGCGGTGCAGACGGTCGCGATGTGCTCGGCGGAGGCGGGCTCGGGGGCGCCGATGGCCCACTGGGGTTCGTAGGCGAGGACGACCGCGCCGTCCAGGCCGTGCAGCAGGCGTTCCGCCTCGGCGACCGTGCGGGCCGCCGCGTCGGCCGGGTCGGCCTCGTCGCGTTCGCCGACGCACAGGACGGGGGTGAGGCCGTTGCGCAGGGCGGCGGCGGTCTTGGCGGCGACGACCGTGTCGCCCTCGCCGTAGAGGCGACGGCGTTCGGCGTGGCCGACCTCGGCGTAGCGGCAGCCGATCTCCTTGAGGACGGGGCCGCCGACCTCGCCGGTGTAGGGGCCGCTGTCCTCGGTCGCGATGTCCTGGGCGCCGAGGGCGACGCCGTAGGGGGCGAGGATGCCGGTGGCGGGGACGAGAGCGGGGAAGGCGGGGAGCACGAAGAGCCGGGCGGCGCCGGAGGTGACGGCGGGGTGCCGCTCGGCGAGGGCGGCGATCCTGCGGGCCCAGTTCAGCGTCTGGTGGTGGCCGAAGTACATCTTCAGGCTCACCCCCAGCAGTACGGGGGACGGTGCGGGGGCGGGCATCAGGCGGCCGCCCCGTCGCCCGAGGCGGTCTCGTAGTCGCACATCAGCTGGACCTTGGCGGCCGACGCCGAGCTCTCGTCGAAGCGGTAGGTGAGCCATTCGGCGGCCAGGCGGCGGGCGAGTTCGAGGCCGACGACGCGCTGCCCGAAGGTCAGGATCTGCGCGTTGTTGGAGAGGACCGCCCGCTCGACGGAGAAGGAGTCGTGGGCGGTGACGGCGCGGATGCCCCTGACCTTGTTGGCGGCGATGGCGACGCCGAGCCCGGTGCCGCACACCAGCAGCGCGCGGTCGGCGTCGCCGCGGGCGACCATCTCGGCGGCGGCGATGGCGACCTTGGGGTAGGCGGTGTGGCCGTCGGCGTCGACGCCCACGTCCGTGACGGCGGCGACCAGGGCGCTGCTCTGCAGGTCCTGCTTGAGGGCTTCCTTGTACTGGTAACCGGCGTCGTCGGACCCGACGACGATGCGGAGCTTGTCGGTCATCTCGGCTTTCCTCAGTGGTGGTCGTGGGGGTGGTCGAGCAGGGCGCCGTGGACGGCGCGGGTGATCAGGGCGAGGGAGTGGGCGCCCGCGTCGGGGGTGCCGAGGGACTTCTCGGCGTGCGGGCGGGCCCGGCCCATGCGGGGCAGCAGGCGGGCGGTGGCGGCGGCCGCGTCGGTGGCCGTGGTGGCGGCGCGGTCCCAGGCTTCGGCGAGGGGCACGCCCTCGGCCGTGGCGGCGGCCAGCGCGTCGGCGAAGGGAACGAGGACGTCGACCATGGTCTTGTCGCCGACTTCCGCGCCGCCGAGCCTGCGCACGGCCGCGGAGGCGTCCGTGACCCCGCACGAGACGCGGGCGGCGTCCGGGGTGTCCTGGTCGCCGAGGGCCGTGCCGAGGGAGCGCAGGACGGTGCCCCACAGGGCGCCGGAGGTGCCGCCCGCCCTGTCGGCCCAGGCGTCGGCGGCCCGGGTCAGGACGGTGCCCGCGCCCGCGCCGCGCTGGTGGGCGTCGGCGGCGGCCTCGCGGGCGGCGGTGGAGCCGCGCAGCATGCCGATGCCGTGGTCTCCGTCGCCGGCGACGGCGTCGATGCGGCCGAGTTCACCGGCGTGCGCCTCGACCACGCCGGCCACCGCGTCCAGAGCGGCCAGGACGGTGCGGGCGGCGTGCCGGGAGGCATCCGAGGCCGGGGGTGCGTCGGCGTCCGGGAGCGGGGCGGTCTCCGGGTGCACGGCGGTGTCCGGACGTACGGCGGTGTCCGGATCGGCGGTGTCGAGGGCGCCCTTGCGGTAGGCGGGCGTGTCGGCCGGGGCCCGCCACAGCTCCTCCAGGCCCTCGTCCAGCCAGGTCAGGGTGAGGGAGACACCGGCCATGTCGAAGCTGGTGACGAGTTCGCCGACCTCGGGGTCGACGATCTCGACGCCCGCCTCGCCGAGAAGGGCCGCGACCTTGCGGTAGACGACGAACAGTTCCTCGTACTTGACCGAGCCGAGCCCGTTGAGGACGACGGCGGCGCGCTGTCCCGCCGGGCCGGGGACGTCCTCGGGGAGTTCCCTCAGCAGCGTCCCGACCAGGAGCCGGGCCGCCTCGTCGGCGGTGGGCAGGTCCTCCTCGCCGATGCCGGGCTCCCCGTGGATGCCGAGGCCGACCGCCATGCGGGCCTCGGGGACGGTGAACAGGGGGTGGTCGGCGCCGGGCAGGGTGCAGCCGGAGAAGGCGATGCCGAAGGACCGGGTGCGGGCGCCCGCCCGTTCGGCGGCGCGCACCACCTCGTCCAGGGGACGGCCCTGCTCGGCCGCGGCGGCGGCGGCCTTGAAGACGGGCAGGTCACCGGCGATGCCGCGCCGCTTGGCCGACTCGTCCGGACCCGCGCTGGAGATGTCGTCGGCGACGGCGAAGGTACGGGCGTCGATGCCGTCGGCGGCCAGCCGCTCGGCGGCCTGGCCGAAGTGCAGGACGTCACCGGCGTAGTTGCCGTACATCAGCAGGACTCCGGCGCCGCCGTGCGCCGCCCGCGCCACGGAGCGGATCTGCTGGGCGGAGGGCGAGGCGAAGACGTTGCCGACGGCCGCGCCGTGCGCCAGGCCGCGGCCGACCAGGCCGGAGAAGGCCGGGTAGTGACCCGATCCGCCGCCGATCACCACGGCCACCTGCCCGGCCGGGGTGGCGGTGGCCCGGACGACTCCGCCGGTGACCGGCCGGACCCAGCGCCGGTGCGCGGCGGCGAAGCCCTCCAGCGCCTCGTCGGCGAAGGCGGCGGGGTCGTTGAACAGGCGGGTCATCGCAGGGCCTCCTTGGCCTGGTGGTCGGGGGCGGGGTCCGGTTCGTCGGTGCGGTGGCGGGCGGCGAGCCACAGCATCAGTGCGGCGGACAGCAGCATGAAGAAGCCGACGAGGTAGAGCGGTGCGTAGTACGCGCCCGTCAGGTCCTTGAGCCAGCCGGTGATGTAGCTGGAGGCGAAGCCCGCCACGTTTCCGGCGGTGTTGATCAGGGCGATGCCGGCCGCGGCGGCGGCTCCGGTCAGGAAGCGGGAGGGCACCGACCAGAAGACCGGCAGGGCGGCGAAGATGGCGCAGGCGGTGACGGTGATCACGGCGACCGTGGCGGCCGGGGAGCCCATGTAGAGGGCGAGCGGGATGGAGACACCGCCGACGACGGCCGGTCCCGCCACGTGCCAGGTGTGGGTGCCGTGGCGGGTGGCGTGCCGGGTCCAGAAGAAGAGGACGACGGCGGCCGGCAGGTACGGGATGGCGGTGATCCAGGCCTTGTCCATCACGCTGAACGTGGTGTCGTACTGGTCCTGGAAGCCGTTGATGATCGTCGGCAGGAAGAAGGCGAGGGCGTACAGGCCGTACACGAAGCCGAAGTAGACGACCGCGAGGGTCCAGACCCGGCCGCTGCTGAAGGCGGTCTTCAGGTCGCCCTTGGCGTGCTTGCTCTCGTGCCCGGTCTTCTGGGCGTTCTCGGCGGCGAGTTCGGCCGTCAGCCAGTCGCGTTCGGCCGGCGTGAGCCACTTGGCGTCGGCGGGCCTGTCGATCAGGTAGAACCAGGCGACGACGCCCAGGATGATCGCGGGCAGCGACACGAACAGGAACATCACGCGCCAGCCCTCGAGGCCGAACAGGCCGTGGCGGCCGATCAGCCAGCCCGCCAGCGGGGCGCCGAACACGGTGGTCAGCGGCTGGGCGAGGTAGAACAGGCCGAGGATCTTGGTGCGGTGGCGGGACGGCACCCACTGGCTGAGGAAGAGGATCGCGCCGGGAAAGAAGCCCGCTTCGGCGACCCCGAGCAGGAAGCGCAGCGTGTAGAGCTGGCCGCTGCTGGTGACCCAGGTGAACAGCAGCGAGACGACACCCCAGGTCACCATGATCCTGGCCAGCCACCGGCGGGCCCCGAAGCGGTGCAGGGCCATGTTGCTGGGGACCTCGAGCACGATGTAGCCGAGGAAGAAGATCCCGGACGCGAAGCCGAACTGGGCGGCGGTCAGGGCGAGGTCCTGTCCCATGCCGTTGGGTTCGGCGAACGAGACGGCCGTGCGGTCCAGGTAGTTCACGAAGAACATCAGCGCCACGAACGGGACGAGGCGGACTGAGACCTTCTTGATGGCAGTTCTCTCGACTGCCTCGGATAGCGCTTGGGCACCCATGGGCGACTCCTCGGCTCGCCCGGACAGCTCCGTCCGGGGTCGGTCACACCGGATGTCCGCCGCGGAAGGCGGCCGACCGGTTCGCCCTCACGCTATGCCTCGGATCAAAATTGGTCACCAATTTACCAGTGTGGTGAGCGTCATAGATCTTCCACTGACCCAACTCTTGACAAACCACACCCCAGATCAGGGTGAACTGCCTGGTCAGTCGGGTCGGTGCGGCATCTGGTTGACTGGTGACCGTGACCAGTCAGCCTGATCAGCACAGCTCCGCGGCCGCTCCGGACCTCGCGCGGCTGCTGCGGCCCGTCGTGCGCGAGTCGTCCGTCAGCGAGGTCGCCAAACGGCTCCTCGACCACCTCTCGGCCGGTGACATCCGGCCCGGCACGCGGCTGCCCGCCGAGCGGCAGCTGGCCGAGGCGCTGGGTGTCGCACGGTCCAGCGTGCGCGGCGCGCTGTCCGCCCTGGACGTCCTCGGGATCATCGAGATCCGGCCGGGTTCCGGCTCCTACGTGCGCGAGGGCACCTCGGAGTTCCTGCCCCGCGCGATCAACTGGGGCCTGATGCTGGGCCAGCGCCGCACCCAGGACCTGGTCGAGGTGCGCACGTACATGGAGGGGGTCTCGGCCCGGCTGGCGGCGGAGCGCGCGAGCGACGAGGACGTGGCGCGCCTGGAGGAGCACCTCCAGCACATGCGCGACGCGGGCGGCGACGTCACGGCGTTCATCGACGCCGACATCGCCTTCCACCTGGAGACGGCCCGCATCGCGCGCAACACCGTCCTCAGCGACATCCTGCACAGCATCCGGGCGCTGCTCCAGGTCTGGATGGAGCGCGTCAGCGACATCGAGGGCACCGTCAGCGGCACGCTGTGCGAGCACGACGCCGTGCTCCAGGCGATCCGCGCGCGTGATCCGGAGGCCGCGGACCGGGCGATGGCCGAGCACATGCGGATGGCCAGCGCCCGGCTGCGCGCCTCGGTGGACGGCGGCGGCGCCTGACCGGGACCTCGTCCCGTCCGCGGTCTGTCGTCGTCATCGCGTCGTCAATAGCCTGGTGCCGTTAGGCCGTTGTCGACCGAGGAGCCCCATGTCCACCGCGCAGCAGGTCCCCGACATCCTCTCCCCCGAGTTCGCGGCGAACCCCTATCCGGCCTACCGGGCGATGCGGGAGAGCGCGCCCCTCATCTGGCACGAGGCCACGCGGAGCTGGATCGTCTCGCGCTACGACGACGTGGAGCGCGTCTTCAAGGACCGGATGGGGCAGTTCACGACCGAGAACTACGACTGGCAGATCGAGCCCGTGCACGGCAGGACGATCCTCCAGCTGAGCGGCCGGGAGCACGCGGTCCGGCGCGCGCTGGTCGCGCCGGCCTTCCGCGGGGCCGATCTCCAGGACCGGTTCCTGCCCGTGATCGAGCGCAACTCCCGCGAGCTGATCGACGCGTTCCGGCACACCGGACGCGCCGACCTGGTCGCCGACTACGCGACCCGCTTCCCGGTCAACGTCATCGCGGACATGCTGGGTCTGGACAAGGCGGACCACGACCGGTTCCACGGCTGGTACACGTCGGTCATCGCCTTCCTGGGCAACCTCTCCGGGGACCAGGAGGTGGCGGCCGCCGGTGCGCGCACCCGCGTGGAGTTCGCCGAGTACATGTTCCCGATCATCCAGGAGCGCCGCGAGACTCCGGGCGACGACCTGCTGTCCTCCCTGTGCGCCGCGGAGGTCGACGGGGTCCGGATGAGCGACGAGGACATCAAGGCGTTCTGCAGTCTGCTGCTCGCGGCGGGCGGTGAGACCACGGACAAGGCGATCGCCAGCATCTTCGCCAACCTGCTCGCCCACCCCGAGCAGTTGGCGGCGGTGCGCGAGGACCGGTCCCTGATCCCGCGCGCCTTCGCGGAGACGCTGCGCTACACCCCACCGGTGCACATGATCATGCGTCAGTCGGCGTCCGAGGTGGAGCTGAGCGGCGGCACCATACCGGCGGGCGACACCGTCACGTGTCTCATCGGCGCGGCCAACCGGGACGGGAGCCGCTACCGCGACCCGGACCGCTTCGACCTCCACCGCGAGGACCTGACCACGACGACCGCCTTCTCGGCCGCCGCCGACCATCTCGCCTTCGCGCTGGGCCGGCACTTCTGCGTCGGGGCGCTGCTGGCGAAGGCGGAGGTCGAGATCGGCGTGGGACAACTGCTGGACGCCATGCCGGATCTGCGGCCGGACGAGGGCTTCGACGCGGTGGAGCGCGGGGTGTTCACCCGGGGCCCGCAGTCCCTGCCGGTGCGGTTCACACCGCGCGCCGGCTGACGCGGGCGCTGGGCGTGCCCTGTCACGCCACGACGGGCGTGAACAGGGCGGGCAGGGCGGTCAGTCCGCGCATCCAGATCGACGGACGCCAGGTCAGTTCCCCGGGCTCCACCGCGAGGACGAGGTCGGGGAGGCGTTCCAGCAGGGTCTCGACCGCGGTGCGGGCGACGACGTCGGCGAGCAGCGGTGCCGGGTACGGGCACCGGTGCTCGCCGTTGCTGAAGGACAGGTGCGCGGAGTTCTCGGCGCCGACGTGGGCCTCGGGCCAGAGCTGCGGGTCGGTGTTGGCCGCGGCCAGGCCGAGGACGAGGCAGTCGCCGGCGCGGATCTGCCGGCCGCCCAGCTGGGTGTCGTTCACGGCCCAGCGGCCGATGAAGTTCTGTGTCGGCGTGTCCAGCCACAGCACCTCGTTGAGCGCCTCCCCCACGCTGAGCCGCCCGCCCGACACGTTGAGGGCGAAGCGGTCGTCGGTGAGCAGCAGCCGGAGCGTGTTCCCGATCCAGTTGGCGGTGGGCTGCTGGGCGGCGGCGATGACGGAGATCAGGTCCTGCACCGTCTCCTCGTCGGTCAGGCCGGCCGGGTGGTTCAGCATCCGCGAGGTGACGTCGGGGCCGGGGCGCTCACGCTTGTGCCGGACCAGGCCGTGGATGCGTTCGCCCACGCGTGTGTACGCCGCGACCGGGTCGTCGCCCTCCGCCGCGTCGAGCGAGATGCGCAGGTCCTCGACGAGGTGCTGGGTCTCGGCGCCGCTGTGCGGCATCCCGCACATGCGTACCGCGGCGCGCATGGGCAGGGCGTGCGCGTAGCCGCTCATCAGCTCGGCCCGGCCGCTGCCGGCGAAGCCGGCGATGAGCCGGTCGGCGAGCTGCCGGCAGTCCCGGGCCAGCTCGAACTGGTCGACGCCGGCGAGCGCCTGGGTGATCACGTCGGCCCGGCGCCGGTGTTCCTCGCCCTCGGTGAACAGCACCGACGGCTGATGTCCGACGTAGGGCATGAGCGGCCAGTCGGGCGGGATGCGGTCCCACTGGTTCCAGCGCCGCGAGTCCCGGGCGAACAGCTCGTCGTGGCTGGTCACGTAGCTGACCTCGGGGTAGCCGAGGACCAGCCAGGCGGGCACCCCGCCGTCCAGGAGCACCGGTGCGACGGCGCCGTGCTCGCCCCGCAGTCCGCGGTACAGCTCCGACGGCGTCTGCTGGTACGCGAGACCGGCCAGCGGGACGGCGTCCGGGTGGGCGGGGCAGCCCGGTGCGGCGACGGGGTGCGGAGCGGGGTCGATGTCGGTCACGGTGCGCCCTCCTGGGCCAGGGCCAGTTGGTAGAGGTGGTCCACAAGGGCGACCAGCACGTGCTTGCCGGACGCGCGTACCCGGGCGTCGCAGTCGATCAGCGGTACGCGTTCCGGCAGCGCGAGGGCCAGGCGGATCTCGTCCAGGGAGTGCCGGGCGGTGTCGTCGTCGAAGCGGTTGACGGCCACGACGAACGGGGTGCCGTGGTGTTCCAGCCGGTCTATCGCGTACCAGGAGTCGTCCATGCGGCGGGTGTCGACGAGGACGACCGCGCCGAGGGTGCCGGAGAAGAGGCGGTCCCACAGGAACCAGAAGCGTTCCTGGCCGGGGGCGCCGAACAGGTAGAGCACCATGCGGTCGTTGAGGCTGATCCGGCCGAAGTCGAAGGCCACCGTGGTGGTGGTCTTCGCGGTGACCTCGCCGGTCTCGTCGACGCCTACGCCGGCCTGGGTCATCACCTCCTCCGTGTTGAGGGGCCGGATCTCGCTGACGGAGCGGACCAGGGTGGTCTTGCCGACGCCGAACCCGCCCACGACGACGATCTTCAGGCCGGTCTCCGCGGCGTCGGTCAGGGGTGTGCGGCCGGAGGCGGCGAGGTCCGCGGGGGCCGGTGTGTCAGAGGTTGCGGAGCCCATGGAGCACCTCCTGGAGAAGGGCGGTATCGGGGTGGTGCGACGCGGCGGACCGCCCCAGGCGCGGATGGCGGGCGGTGATCCTCCCGGTGGCGAGCAGGTCGCCGAGCAGGATGCGGACCACCGTGATCGGCAGTGCCAGTTCGGCGGCGAGTTCCACCACGGCCGTGGGGTGCCGGCACAGTTCCAGGATCCGGATGTGTTCCGACTGCATGCCGGCCGACGGTTCGCACTCGCCGACCACCAGGGTGACGAGGTCGAAGGAGTCGTCGGCGCGGCTGCGTCCGCCCGTGACCGTGTAGAGCCGGTCGGGTGCGCCGGTGTCCACGGGCCTGCGCGTCACGACGAGCTGCTCCCGGGGAGGGCGTGGCGCGGCGCGGCCCGCAGGTGCTCGCCGATCTGCTCGACCAACTCGGTCATCTGGTGGCCGACCACGCCGGGGTCGGCGTCCTCCACCGCGACGACGGCCAGGTGTGCGCCCTCGCCGGCCTCGACGATGAACAGCAGTCCTCCGTGGAACTCGGTCATGGAGTGCCGTACGCCACCGGTTCCGTTGCCGAACTCGACGGAGGCGCCCTGGGCGAGGGCCTGGATGCCGGAGCAGATCGCGGCGAGCTGGTCGGCCCGGTCCAGGGTGAGGTGTTCGGTCCAGCAGAGCCGGAGGCCGTCGCGGGACAGGACGAGGGCGTGGCGGGTGCCCGGGGTGCTGTCCAGGAGGTTCTGGAGGAGCCAGGTGAGGCTGTTGTCGGTGGTCTGCATGATGGGTGAGGGGACGGTGGGTGCTGCTGCTCCGGTCACCGGCCCGTTCCTCCAATCTCACGAACTCGGGGGCGAGGGGGCGCCGTTGTGCGCCGTGCGGTGGGGCGCGCGGTCTACCCCGACGCGGGCGGTTCCGGCGTCGACGCCCCGCCGGCCGCCCCGGACCGGCGCCCGCGGTGGAAGGCACCGAAGCTGGACCCGGCGTCGCGGGACGCCGTCGCCGGCCGGTCGGTGGGCCGCGGGGGCGGGTCGCGCCGTTCGCGCTCGGCCTCGGCCTCGGCCATGGTCCGGCCCGGGGAGCGCACGGGCAGTCCGCCCGGTGTCCCGGACGCCGGACGGGTTCGCGGCGCCTGCTCGGGAGGTACGGTCCGCTCGGCGTCCCGGACGTCCGGGAGGCGCGACGCGGCCACGGGCGCCTCCGCGGCGGGCGCGGGCCCGGGGACGGCGACGCGGGCCGCGCCGCCGAAGGTGCGGCCGGTCAGGGCGGGCCCCGGGTCCCGCTGCTGGGCGAGCAGTTGCGGCGGCACCAGGACGACGACGCCCGTGCCGCCGCGGGACGAGGGGCGGTAGCTCACGCCGACGCCGTACTTGGCGGCGAGCCGTCCGACCACGGCCAGGCCGAGCCGGGTGCCCTGGAGCGAGGCCAGGTCGGTCGCCCGTCCCGACACGGCCTCCTCGGCGTGGCGCATGGCGGCGTCGGCCATCTTGAGTCCGCTGTCCTCGATGGTGATGACGATTCCGGCGGTACGTTCCTCCACGTACACGTGGACCTCGTCGATGGGCGGCGAGAAATTGGCGGCGTTGTCCATCAGTTCGGCCAGCAGGTGCATGACGCCCTCGGCCGCGTAGCCGGAGATCGCGGCAGTGGTGGAGCAGTGCATGCGGACCCGCTGGTAGGCGGCGATGCGGCCGACGGCACCGCGCAGGATGCTCTCCATCACGATGGGCTTGTTCCAGGCGCGGCTGGAGCGGCCGCCCATCAGCAGGGCCAGGCGGTCGGTGATGAGGCCGAGCTGGGAGGTGCTGTGGTCGAGCCGCAGCAGGTCGCCGAGGACCTCCTCGCCGTGACGGTCCTGCATGTCCCGCAGGTCGGCGAGCATGCGTACGGCCTTGGCCTGGACCCGGCTGAGGGACTTGGCGGAGGCGGCCTCGGCGGCGGCGGTGCGCCGTTCGCTGTGGGCCAGTTCCCGGACGAACAGTTCGGCGCAGGTGCGCAGGTGCGGACGCCGGGGCCGGTCCAGCTCGGCGAGGACGACCTCCGCCGAGGTGCCGTCGCGCAGTCTCCGCACCGCGGCGGGCAGGGTGCTGCTCGTCAGGTGTTCCAGCTCCGCGGTGGCGTCGCGGGTCTCACGGAGCGCCTCCTGGTGCCGGGTCTCGGCGTCCGTGGCATGCCGTACGGCGTCGGCCATGAGGGAGGCGAAGCTCTGGACGACCTGACGCAGGTGCGGTCCGGGGGCGGGGGCGGTGCGGGCGACGGCCTCGTCGGCGCCGGCACCCGCGAGCACCTGCTGGGCGACGCCCGGCAGCGCGACGTTGACGAGGTGCACCAGGCCGGCGTTCTCCTGGGCGAGCCGGGCTTTGAGGGAGCCGATCTCGGTTCCGCGGTCGGCCGCGGTACGGCGGGCCCGTCCGACCAGGTGGGAGGCGAGGACCACGGTGACGGCGACGCAGAGCCAGGACGTCACGGCGAGGGTCGCGGTCCAGCCCCGGGCGGCCTCGGGCGCCGCGGCCCAGGCGGCACCGGCGCCCGCGGCGGTCGCGGGCAGCACGACCAGGGCGACGGCGGGGGTGCGGTGGGGGGCTTTCTGCGTCCGGGGCGGGGTGGGGGGTGCAGACACTGACATTCCGCGGTCCCTCTGGTCCTTGAGAGCGGGGAAGGGCCGATCGACATGGGTCGGCCCGCGGGGCGGAGCCGTTCCACCGGGTTCCTGTTGATCACTCCGGTGGGCTTCCGGCTCATGCTAGTCAGCGTCACGGACGCGTCTGCCTGACCCGCCGGGAACCCCACCGAGGAGCGAACTTCCCGCGCATCCCGCCAATCGAAAGCACCGGTGTGATACGGGCGTTCAGACCCGGTCGGCGGCCCGTCGGCGCGGTGGCCGGACGGGCCGGGCCCGGACGGGGCGACACCATCTGGGTGACTGTGGGATGCGGTGGGGCGTGACAGCGGATCGTATGGGTGCCATGCGCAGACCCATAGCCGTGGCTTCAAGCCACTCACGCCTGCTCACGACAGGCGTGCTCCTCGCCTCCCAGTCACTCCTGCTGACCCTGTCGGCGGTCCCCGCGACCGCCGGCGACGCCGGGTCGCCCGTTCGCGGTTCCGCCTACATGGGCCGGGGTGTCCTCGCCCACGAAGGTGTCCAGGGGCGGCCCGTCGAAACCCGCGCCAGCCAGACCGAGGGCGTGGACGTCTCCAGCCACCAGGGCAACGTCGCCTGGTCGACCCTGTGGAAGAGCGGGGTCAAGTGGGCCTATGTGAAGGCCACCGAGGGGACCTCCTACCGCAACCCGTACTTCGCCCAGCAGTACGGCGGCTCCTACGACACCGGCATGATCCGCGGCGCGTACCACTTCGCGACCCCGGACACCTCCGGCGGCAAGGCCCAGGCCGACTACTTCGTCGACCACGGCGGCGCCTGGTCGAAGGACGGCAAGACCCTGCCGGGCGTCCTCGACATCGAGTACAACCCGTACGGGGCCACCTGCTACGGAAAGACCCACTCCCAGATGGTGAGCTGGATCAACAGCTTCGTGGACCGGTACAAGGCGCGCACCGGGCGCGAGGCCGCCATCTACACCTCCACCAACTGGTGGACGCAGTGCACCGGCAACTACAGCGGTTTCGGCGCCAGCAACCCGCTGTGGGTCGCCCGGTACGCCTCGTCCGTGGGCACCCTGCCGGCCGGCTGGGGCTTCCACACGATGTGGCAGTACACCTCGACCGGAAAGACCGTCGGGGACCACAACAAGTTCAACGGATCGCTGAACCGCGTCAAGGCCCTGGCCAAGGGCTGACGGGTACCGACCGTCGGGCGCCGGCCGCGGTGTCAGCGGCCGGCGAGCGGTTCCAGGATGCCGGTGACCTGTTCGCGCACCACGTCCCGGGCCCCGGGCGGCAGTCCGCCGAGATCCGTACCCTCCAGGGCGTCGACGGCCTCGTCGGCGCCCCCGTCGCACGCGGTGCTGCCGCCGACCACCTCGTAGCCGTCCCGGACGGCGACCCGCAGCCGCGGCCGGCCGTCGTCGCCGGTGTGCACGGCCGTGGCGACGACCAGGGGCGGCGGCCCGCCCGCCGCGGCAGGCTCCTTGCGGTAGCCGCTGGCCGTCGGGGTGCGCCAGCGCAGGCCGAGCAGCAGGTGGCGCTTGGCCATCACCTCGGCCAGGTCGGTCTCGTAGGACCCGTCGGAGCCCAGTACGGTCGCGCGGGCGTCCAGCACGAGAGCCGCGGGCAGCAGGCAACGCAGGGTGCTGCCCACGAGGTTGCCGCCGACCGTCGCCGTGCGGCGCACGGCTCCGGTGCCCACCGAGCCCGCCGCGCGGCGCAGCACCTCCGGTACCCGCTCGTCGATGCGGTGCAGCAGTACGGCCGCGCCCAGCGCCTCGGGCTCGAGGACGGTCGCCTCCGGCAGCTCGCGCAGGGACATGGCCAGTTCGGGGAAGCCGTCGCGTTGCCAGGCGGCCCACACGAGAGTGGCGCCGCCGACGGGCACCGCTCCCTCCGCCATGCACTCCTGTGCCTCGGACACGGACGTGGGCAGACGCAAGTGCATGCTGATCGACCTGCTTTCCCGGCAGTCGGCGGTGGGACGACGAGGCGTTCCCCCGCCGCGTGATCACGGCCACTGTGATTGTCCGTACCGTCGAGGGGGCGCGTACAGGGCTCACTGGATTCCGATGTGCGCCCTCGACGCGCCGGTGCACCACCTGCGGGCGCGCTACGGCCGTCGTGCCACGAAGACGAGTTCGCGGCCCCGACGGTCGGGGGCGTCGCGCACCTCCCGGACCTCGAAGCCCCGACCGGTCAGGTCGGCCTCCACCTCCGCCCGGTCGCGGAAGCGCAACGTCGAGTCGGAGGTCAGCACTTCGCCGTCCGCGGTGAAGACGTAGGTCCAGCGGAAGGTGACCAGCGGGCCGCGCACGTCCAGCAAGTCGCACCAGCTCTCCACCGCACCCGCGCCGGGAATCTCCACGACCCGGTGCGTGTGCTCGCGGTCCCACTCCGCCCAGGCGCGCCGGGCCGGGTCCCGTGTCTCGAACACCAGGTGCCCGCCGGGCCGCAGCGCCTCGTACGCCCCTTGGAGTGTCCCCTGCCACGCCCGTGGACCGGTGATCGCCTGGGCGACGTTCGCCGTCATGGTCGCCAGGTCCGTCCGCAGCGGGGGCAGCGAGGTCGCGTCCCCCTCGATCCAGCGCACCCGCGCGGCGCCCGGCTTGCCCCGGGCCACGTCGAGGGAGGCCGCGGCGGGGTCCACGCCGACGACCTCGATGCCCCGTTCGGCCAGCAGCAGGGCGAACACCCCCGTGCCGCAGCCGATGTCGAGCACGCGCCGGGCGCCGAACTCGCCGGCCATGCGCAGGTACGCGTCCAGGTCACCGCGATCGGTGTCCAGCGCGTCGTAGACGGCGGCGAGCCGCGGATGCCGGAAGCACGCGTCAGCCATACGGCCGACGATAACTCCCACCCGCGCGCGTGCGGTCGGGCGGAATCCCCGCCGGGTTCCCGGCCGGTCCCGCCGAGCCGGTGCGGCGGGAGCGGACGCGGGGAGCACCGGCGCACCGGGAGCCGTCCGGCGTGCCTCGGTGCGGGGCGCCGGTGCGCGTCCGCGGGGGCCGTACGGGGTATCTCCCAGGCGGGCCCCCGAGACCGCCGCCCCGGACACCCGCGCGGTCACCCGTCTCCCACGGAAGGCGCACCGACATGACCGAGCCTCACGGCCTGGAGCCCGTCGCGACGTTCTGCGGCAACTGCGACTGCGGCTGTCCCCAGTTGTTCGTCGACCCCCAGGCACCGGCGGAGCGGCGGATCGTCCTGACCGACGACTTCGGCCAGCGCGTGCAGATGAGCGCCGACCAGTTCTCGTCGCTGGTCGACGACGCCAAGCAGGGCAAGCTGGACGGCGTCGCCCTGCCCTGACCGGCCGGCCGGACCGCCACGGGGCCTTCCGGGTGAACGGCTCCGCGCTTCCCCGGTCGGCCTCCGCCGATCGGGGAAGAAGGACGGGCATGCGCGCACTCGTCATCAACTGCACCCTGAAGCCCTCCCCCGCGCCGTCCAACACCGAGGCCCTCGCCTCCACGGTCATCGCGGCCCTGAAGGGCCACGGAGCCGAGGTGGACGTCGTCCGGGCCGTCGACCTGAACCTGAGACCGGGCGTCGGGACCGACATGGGCGACGGCGACGACTGGCCCCAGGTGCACGAGAAGCTCCTGGCCTCCCAGATCCTGATCATCGGGTCGCCCACCTGGCTCGGCCGTCCGTCCTCCGTGGCCCAGCGGGTCCTCGAACGGATGGACGCCATGCTGAGCGAGACGGACGACGAGGACCGCCCCGTCGCCTACAACCGCGTCGCCGGTGTCCTGGTGACCGGCAACGAGGACGGCGCGCACCACGTCATCAGCGAGATCAGCGGCGGACTCGCGGACATCGGCTACACCATCCCGGGTCAGGCCTGGACCTACTGGCACCTCGGCCCCGGGCCCGGCCCCGACTTCCTCGACGACGAGCGCGGCCACGACTGGGCGCTCTCCACCGGCCGGGCGATGGCGTCCAACCTCGTGCACGCCGCGCGCGCCCTCGCCGCGATGCCCGTGCCCGCCCCGCCGTCCTGACCTCGCAGGCCCTCGTACGGCGCCCATGGTCACCGACCTGGCCCGCGGATGTCTGAGGGTCCCGATACGGGGCATTCGTGCACGAGCAACGATGTACGACACAGATGAGGAGCTGAGGTCCGCCATGACGCATGACCTGACCCCGAAATACACGGTCCCCGGCATCGAGCGCGAGGCCGCCGGACGGCTGATCGGTGTGCTGCGACTGCGCCTGCACGCCCTCAACGATCTGCACCTGACCCTCAAGCACGTGCACTGGAACGTCGTCGGGCCGCACTTCATCGCCGTGCACGAGATGATCGACCCGCAGGTCGACCAGGTACGCGAGATGGCCGACGACGTCGCGGAGCGCATCGCCGCGCTCGGCGGTGTGGCACAGGGCACGCCCGGGGCCCTGGTGTCGGAGCGGAAGTGGGACGACTACTCCATCGGCCGGGCCGACGCCATCGCCCACCTCGGCGCGCTCGACGTCGTCTACACCGGCGTGGTGGAGGGCATGCGCGGGGCCGTCGAGGAGGCCGGCAAGATCGACGCCGCCACGGAGGACCTCCTGATCGGCCAGCTCCGGGACCTGGAGCAGTTCCAGTGGTTCGTGCGGGCCCACCTGGAGAGCGCCGGAGGCACCCTGGCGACGGGCAGCGCGACGTCCGAGACGGAGGCGGCGGCCCGCGGAGCCGAGATCGGCTGACGGCCGGCCCCGTCGGACGCGGGGCGCGCCGGGTCCGCCGTCAACGGCGCCCGGCCGCCCCCTCGGACGGTTCGGCTCGGACGGTTCAGCGCCGGCCGAGCCGCCGTTCGCCGCGGCTGCCCTGCTCGTACGGCAGCTTGTAGTGCTCGAAGACCGCGCCCTCCTCCTCGGCCGCGAGCTCACCGTCCGGATCGATCCCCGGTGCGTCCTTGACCAGCGACTTGTCGTAGGTCACCTTCACATAGCCCGGCCCGACGGTGGCCTTCTCCACCGGCACGAAGACGAGACGGCGCCGGGTCGGCAGGCCGACCGTGACCGTCGCGAATGCGGGGCGGTCGGTCAGCGTGTCGAAGTAGATGGACTCCAGGGTCCCGATCTTGCGGCCGTCGTGGTCGACGACGTCCTGGCCACGCCAGTCACGAATGTTTTCGGCTTCAAACATGCCCACTCTCCCCTTCCGAGAACGCGCTCACTCTCTAGTTCCCCACTTCACGCGTCTGTCGCGCCTCTGTCCCCTCACCGGCCCAGCGCCTTCCCCACACTTGCGAGAATCGACAGGTGTGCGGCGCGTGACCCGGGGTAGGCGGTCCTTCGTCGGCCGACAAGGTGACGACGACGGGGGCCGATCGACAGGGAGGGCACATCATGGCGACGACGACCGCACAGGCGACCATGCACACCACGACGGACATGCCGGAGATCGCGGACCCGTCCAAGGTGGCGCCCAAGGACGCGCGGGAGTTGTCGAAGCTCTTCTTCGAGCAGCTCACGGTGCTGGAGGAAGGCACGCCCGAATACCAGTACGCCCGCAACACCCTGATCGAGATGAACATGTCCCTCGTCCGCTTCGCGGCCGGCCGGTTCCGCAGCCGCGGCCCGGAGGAGATGGAGGACATCGTCCAGGTCGGCATGATCGGCCTGATCAAGGCGATCGACCGGTTCGAACTCACCCGTGAGGTCGAGTTCACCTCGTTCGCCGTGCCGTACATCGTCGGGGAGATCAAGCGGTTCTTCCGCGACACCTCGTGGGCCGTGCACGTCCCGCGGCGTCTCCAGGAGGCGCGCGTCCAGCTGGCGCGGGCCACCGAGGAGCTGCGCAGCCGTCTGGGCCGCAACCCCACCACGCAGGAGCTGTCCGAGCTGATGAGCCTGCCGGAGGACGAGGTCGTCGAGGCCCGCCTGGCGGCCAACGGCTACAACTCCGCCTCCCTGGACGCCGCCATCAACGGCAGCGAGGACGGCGAGTCGGCGCTCGCGGACTTCATCGGCACCGACGACGCCGCGCTGGCGCTCGTGGACGACTTCCACGCTCTCGCCCCGATGATCGCCCAGCTGGACGAGCGCGACCGGCAGATCATCCACTGGCGGTTCGTCGAGGAGCTCACCCAGAAGGACATCGGCGAGCGGCTCGGCGTCTCGCAGATGCACGTGTCCCGGCTGATCTCGCGCCTGCTGGGCCGCCTGCGGGAGGGCATGCTCAGCACCACCTGAGCACCTGATCGGCGGAGCGGGGGGGGGGGGCGGGGGGGGCGGGGCGGCGGCGGCGGGAGGGAGGGAGTGTAAAAAAAACAAAAAAACAC
>NZ_JBHJVQ010000041.1:34090-53806 GCF_042263835.1 Streptomyces sp. NPDC056128
CCGGCCCTGTGTGGCCCGCGCGGGGGGGGCATCCCCACCCACCCCCAGCCCACATCCGCGGCGGCCCCCCGCCCGTCCGGGTTCCCGGCTCAGGCGGCGCTCTTCTTTCTGCCGCGGCCGCCGGCACCGGTGAGCGCGTCGACGAGCTGGGCGCGGCTCATCTTCGAACGCCCGGCGATGTCCTGCTCGGTGGCCCGCTGGTACAGCTCGGCCTTGCTCAGCTCCCGCAGCTCGGACCGCTTGGGCCGGGCACCGCGAGAGGGGACGGTGGCCTTCTTCCGCGGTGCGGACGACCGCTTGCCGCCCGCGCCCCGCGCCTGTTCCAGGCTGCCCCGCAGTACGTCCATCAGGTCGACGACGTCGGTGGCCCGCGGCGCCTCCTCCGCGACGGCGATCTCCTCGCCCTCGGCCTTCGCCCGGACCAGCTCGCGGACCTTCTCCTGGTACGTGTCGTGGTAGCGGGCCGGATCCCAGGGGCCGCTGAGGGCGTCGACCAGCCGCAGCGCCATGTCCAGTTCCTTGCCGCGGCCCACCCGGCCCGTCGGCAGCTCGGGCAGTTCCTCGACCGGGTCGCGGACCTCGTCGGCCCAGTGCAGCGTCTGGAGCAGCAGGACCCGGCCCTCGGCCCGGAGCGCGGTCAGGTACTGCCGGTTGCGCATCACGAAGGTGGCGACGCCCGCCTTGCCGGTCTCGGCGAGGGCGGTGCGCAGCAACTCGTAGACCTTCAAGTACTCCTCACCGCGCGGGGCGAGGTAGTAGGTGCGGCCGAAGTACACCGGCTCGATCCGGTCCAGGTCGACGAAGTCGGTGATCTCCAGGGTGCGGGAGCGGCCCGGCGCGATCTCGTCGAGTTCGCCGGGCTCCACGACGACGTACTCGCCGTCGCTCACCTCGAATCCCTTGACGATGTCGGCGGCGTCGACCTCGTCGCCGGTGCGCTGGTTGACCCGCCGGTTGCGGATCCGGTCCGAGGTGCCGCGCTGCAACTGGTGGAAGTGGACCGTGTGGTCCTCGGTCGCGGTGAAGAGGCCGACGGGCACGGAGACCAGCCCGAACGTGATCACACCGGTCCAGATCGCCCGTGCCATGACCGTCCGCTCCGTCCTGTCCCGCACCGTCCAGGCCACCCACGCTGGCACCGGTTCCGCGCCCTCGCGCGCCGGGCGGAGCACTCGGGTGGGGTGGTCGGCGGGCGGCGGGTGGGCCGGTGCCGGGGCGGCCCGAACGGCCGGTAGCCCGCGCGGATCGGCCGCCGCCGGTATTCCCTGTGAGGTGGGGACGGCGGCCCCACCGACCCCGTCGACCGTCTCCCCCACCCAACGACGTCGAACGAAGGGGCGCCGCCCATGAGCCGGCACGTGAAGGCGATCAGCCGCGAGGAACACCTGCGTTTCGTCGCGGCCCGCCCGTCCGTGAGCCATCTCCAGACCCCCGCGTGGGGAGACGTGAAACCCGACTGGCGCGCCGAGAGCCTGGGTTGGTTCGACGAGTCCGGCACGCTCGTGGGCGCCGGGCTCGTGCTGTTGCGGCCGTTGCCGCGGCTGCGCCGCTGTCTGGCCTACCTGCCCGAGGGTCCGGTCATCGATTGGGGCGCCCCGGATCTGGAGAGTCTGCTGGAGCCGATGCTCGCGTATCTGCGCTCGCGGGGCGCCTTCTCGGTGAGGATGGGCCCTCCGGTGGTGGCCCGGCGCTGGAGCGCCGACGCGGTGAAGACCGCGATCGCCGACCCGGGAGCCCGGCGGCTCGGTGACGTGGAGGCCACGGTGCGGGAGGCCGGGGCCGACGAGCTCGCGGAACGACTGCGCGGGATGGGCTGGCGGCGCGCCGCAGCGGGCACCGAGGACGGATTCGCGGCGGGCCAGCCGCGCTACGTCTGCCAGGTACCGCTCGCGGGGCGGTCGCTGGAGGATGTGCACAACGGCCTCAACCAGCAGTGGCGCCGCAACATCAAGAAGGCGGAGAAGGCGGGCGTGAAGGTGGTCCGGGGCGACCAGGAGGATCTGGGCGCATTCCACGAGCTGTACGTCGAGACCGCCGAACGGGACCGGTTCGTCCCCCGGCCGCTCGACTACTTCCGGCGCATGTGGACCGCGCTGACGGCCGAGGACCCGGACCGTATGCGTCTCTACCTCGCCCATCACGACGGGGAGGTGCTGGCCGCGGCCACCATGCTGACCGTCGGGGAGCACGTCTGGTACTCCTACGGCGCGTCCACCGCCCGCCGTCGCGAGGTGCAGCCCAGCAGCGCCCTGCAGTGGCGGATGATGTGCGACGCCCACGAAGGCGGCGCTGCCGTCTACGACTTCCGCGGCATCACCGACACCCTGGACGAGGACAACCACCTGCTGGGACTGGTCCGGTTCAAGGTCGGCGCGGGCGGGCAGGCGGTCGAGTACCTCGGCGAGTGGGACTATCCGCTCAACCGGGTGCTGCACAAGGCTCTGAGTCTGTACATGTCGCGCAGGTGAGGGCGCGGGAGCGTGGGGGTGGGCGATGCCGCGGGTGCTCGTGGTGCAGAACCATGACGGTGGCGGGCCGGGCCGGTTCGGTGACTGGCTGGTCGCGGAGGGGCTGTCGCTGGACGTGGTGCACGCGTACGCCGGTGCGCCACTCCCCCGGCGTGCGGAGCACGAGGGCGTGGTGGTGCTCGGCGGCGGCTATCTGCCCGACGACGACGAGCGGGCACCCTGGCTCGCGCCGACCCGCGCGGTGGTCGCGGAGGCGGTGGAGCGGGGTAGGGCCGTGTTCGGGATCTGCCTCGGCGGGCAGTTGCTCGCCCAGGTGTCGGGTGGGACGGTCCGGGGCGACCACGGCGAACCGGAGTTCGGGAGCACGCCGCTGAGCCTGCGGTCCGAGGCCGGGGACGATCCGCTCTTCCGGGGGCTGCCCTCGCGGGTGACGGCGGTCGAGCACCACAAGGACGCCGTCACCGCCCTGCCGCCCGGCGCCACCTGGCTGATGGAGAGCGAGCGGTGCCCGTACCAGGCGTTCCGGGTCGGTGAGCGGGCGTGGGGCGTGCAGTTCCACCCCGAGGCCGGGGCGGACCGGGTCCGGGCGTGGGACGCCGGGCGGCTGCGGGCGAGAGGACTGGACCCGGTGGAGCTGTCCCGCCGGGCGGAGCGCGACGAGCCCGCGGCCGCGGCGGTCTGGCACGAGGTCGCCCGGCGCTTCGCCGCGGTCGTCGGGACATGAGGGTCGGGGTCGGGGTCAGCCGCTGAAGGCGCCCTGGTCGGCGAAGGCCAGCTTGGCGAAGCGTTCGCCCATGCGGCGGTGGGTGGCCGCGTCCGGGTGGAGGCCGTCGGGCAGGGGCAGTTCGGCGGTGTCGGCCTCGCCGTAGAGGTCGCGGCCGTCCAGGTAGTACAGGTGCGGGTCGGTGGCGGACCGCTGCGCCACGATCCTGGTCAGCTCGTCCCGGATGACGTTCAGGGTCAGCTTCCCGCTCGCGCGCTCCGCCGGGTCACCCGTGGCCACCCAGCTCATCCGCCCCTCGGCGACGCCGGAGAAGTCGGGGGCGAGGGGGCCGGGGGTGTCCTCGTGGACGGGGCACAGGATGGGCGAGACGACCAGCAGCGGGGCGGTGGGATGGCCGTCGCGGATGGTGTCGAGGAAGCCGTGCACGGCCGGGCCGAAGGCACGCAGGCGCATGAGGTCGGCGTTGACCACGTTGATGCCGATCTTGACGCTGATCAGGTCGGCGGGGGTGTCGCGCATGGCGCGCGCGGTGAACGGGTCGAGCAGGGCGCTGCCGGCCAGTCCGAGGTTGACGAGTTCGACGCCGCCGAGGGTGGCGGCGAGCGCCGGCCAGGTCGTGGTGGGGCCCGCGGCGTCGGAGCCGTGGCTGATCGAGCTGCCGTGGTGCAGCCAGACCCTGCGTCCGTGGTCCGGGGCGGGCTCGACGGGGGCGTTGGTGCGCAGGGCGACGAGTTCGGTGGTCTCGTTGTGCGGCAGCCAGATCTCGATGTCCTTGCCGCCCTCGGGCAGGCCGGCGAAGCGCAGGGTGCCGACGGGGCCGCGCTCGACGTCCGTCGTGCCGGTGGTCATGTCGATGGTCAGGGTGTTGCCGCCCGCGACGGTGCCCCGGCCGGACGGGCGGCCGTCGACGAGCAGTTCGTAGACACCCTCCGGGCGTGGCGGGGCGCCGACGTAGGCCCGCTTGGTGGGCAGGGTGTCCAGTTCGAGCGCGGTGGCGCGGGTGCGCAGGACGAGGCGTACGCCGGAGGGCTGGGACTCGGCCATGGCCAGCTGTCCGTCGGTGTTCTGGGCGCGGGCCACGGCGGGCAGCCGGTGGGGCAGCAGGCCGTGCTCCGTGCGCTCCAGGTCGAGGGCGCCCCGCAGGAGGTCCCCGGTGAGGGGCGTGGTGATCCAGTCGTCCGTGGTGTGCATGTCGCCTCCGGCGGTGGTGGTGCGTCTCGCTGCGTCGCGCTTTGCTTCGTCGATTATGCACTTGCCTAATTCAATTAGGCAAACGGGAGTGACATTTTTCAACGGGAAATCGCCACGACCGCGGACACCGTCCTGACCTGCGGTTCAATGGAATCCTCGGCGACCAGGGCCACGGCCGCCGCCCCGTGAGGAGGTGCCTTCCGGCCATGCACACCGTCGCCGTTCTCGCGCTGGACCAGGTGATCCCGTTCGACCTGTCCACGCCGATCGAGGTCTTCACGCGGACCCGGCTCCCCGACGGCCGCCCCGGCTATCAGATCCGGGTGTGCGCCGAACGGCCCGAGGTCGACGCCGGCGCCTTCACGCTGCGCGCGCCCTGGGGCCTGGACGGGCTGAAGGACGCCGACACGATCATCCTGCCCGGTACGGCGGCGGCCGCCGACCCGCCCTCCCCCGCCGTTCTCGACGCGCTGCGCGAGGCCGCCGCCGACGGCACCCGCATCGCCTCCATCTGCTCGGGCACCTTCCCGCTGGCCGCCACCGGGCTGCTGGACGGTCTGCGGGCCACCACCCACTGGATCGCCGCCGGCCTCCTGGCCGCAGCCCATCCCGAGGTCGAGGTGGACCCGGACGTCCTGTACGTCGACAACGGGCAGATCCTCACCTCGGCGGGCGCCGCCGCGGGGCTGGACCTGTGCCTGCACATGATCCGGCGCGACTACGGCTCGGCGGTCGCCGCGCACGCCGCCCGGCTGTCGGTGATGCCCCTCGAACGCGAGGGCGGCCAGGCCCAGTTCATCGTCCACGACTACACCCCCGTGCCCCGGGGCTCCGCCCTCGAACCCCTGCTCACCTGGCTGCGGGAAAACCTGGCCCGCGACCTCACCCTCGCCGACATGGCCGGGCACGCCGGGATGAGCACCCGGACGCTGATCCGCCGCTTCCGCGAGCAGACCGGCAGCACCCCGCTCCAGTGGCTGCACCGGGCCCGTGTCCGGCAGGCGCAGCACCTGCTGGAGACCACCCAGCACTCCGTGGAACGCATCGCCGCGCAGGTCGGCTTCGGCTCGCCCACCGCCTTCCGGGACCGTTTCAAGCGCACGACCGGAGTCAGTCCGCACGCCTACCGGCGCACCTTCGGCTGACGGCCGCCCGCCGCGTCACGCGGCGCACCGGCACACTCGCCCGGGTCCCGCTCCGGTCGCGGGGCGCGCGGGGTGACCGTAGACAGGAGGTATGAGCGCGGGCCCCGAGGGAGGAGGCGGACGGCCATGCGGCGCAGGAGCGGGCAGGGCGGGAAGACCGGCACCCCCGACACGGGCTCGGTTGACACGGGCTCGGTCGAGTCGGTCCTCGACGAGCTGTACACGACCCCGCCGTCCGACTTCGTCTCCCGCCGCGAGGAACGCGCCGCCGCCGCGAGGACGGACGGCCGCAAGGAGGACGCGCGGCTGATCCACGCCGCCCGCAGGCCCACGCTCGCGGCCTGGGCGGCGAACCTGCTGGCCCGCTCCCAGCCGGAGGAGAGCCGGCGGTTCCTGGAACTGGGGCAGTCACTGCGGGAGGCGCACCGCACCCTGGACGCCGCCGGGCTCAGGGAGCTGTCGGCGCAGCGGCGGCGCATCGTCGCCGCCCTGTCCCGGCAGGCCGCGCAGCTCGCCGACGAGGCCGGGCACCGGTTGTCGCAGGGGGCGCAGCGGGAGGTGGAGTCGACCCTGCGCGCGGTCCTCGCCGACCAGGACGCGGCCGACCGGTGGTCCGGTGGGCGCCTTGAGGTCTCGCTCACCCCGCCGTCGGAGTTCCCGTCGGACACCGCCCTGGCCGCACCCGCGACACCCGAAGCGTCGCCCCGGAAGGAACCGGCTCGTACCGGGGCCAGGGACGAACTCGCCGAGCGGCGCCGCAAACGGCAGGAGGACCTCGCACGCGCCGAACAGGAGGCGGAGCGGGCCGCGGAACAACTGCGGGACGCACAGGCGCGGCAGGCGGACGCCGAGGCGCTGCTCCGGCGGACGGACGAGGAACACGACCGGGCCCGCGAGGCGGTCTCGGCCGCGGATGACGAACTGCGCGCGGCACGCGAGGATCTCGACCGGACCGGGCGGGAACGGCTGGCCGCCGAGGAAGGGGCCCGTACGGCCCGGAAGGCGGTGACCGGGGCGGAGCGGGAGGCACGTGCGGCCGGACGCCGGGTGGACCGTCTGGTCACACGCGTCAGGCAGTAGGGCACATCCGATTGAGTATCCGTACTCATGATGTGTCCCACACGTCGCGGGAGGCTTGGGACATCAGTCACCCGAGGGAGCCAATCGTGCGTAACGGCAAGCGAGTTCATCTGGTCCTGGCCTGTGTGGCCGCCGCGGCGGTCATGACCGGCTGCTCCATCGAGGAGGCGGCCTGCGGCGGCGGCGAGTACCCGGTCATGACCATCGGCGGCACCGGCAGCGCATGTGTGCCCAACGACGAGGAACCGCCCAAGGGTTACACCCGCTACCCCGAGGGCAAGGTGCCCGAGCACGTCGGCGACAAGTGGGACACCTACTGGCAGACACACACCGTCGACAAGGACGGAAAGATCGTGGAGGTGCCCCAGGGCGGGTGAGCACGGGGGGCATGTGTTCCGAACACACACACGAGATTGCGCCGGCACATACCACGTCGGCGGCCATACGTGGTATACCGGCCCGGCAGCAAACAGGGGAACAACAGACGCTGTTCATCCGTACTATCTGTGTGTCCCGCCGTTCCTCACGAGCCTTCACGGCCGCGAATCGAGGAGAGTCACCCTCATGTCCGAGAGCACGACGCAGTCCGCCACCCAACTGGCGTCGCAGTACAGCGTCCAGGTCACCGACGACCTGGAGCGCAACGTCAAGGAGCAGGAACGTGTCAGCGCGGAGCTCACCGCGCTCCAGCAGCAGTTGGCCGCGCTGCAGCACGACCACACCCTCCTGGTGAGCGTGCAGCAGGCGCTCGGCATCACCGCGCCGGAGCCCGCCACCGGTGCGGCCACCGTGCCCGCGCCGCGCGACAGCGCCCCCGCCGAGCCGGCCACCCGCGGGCGTTCGCGCGGCAAGAAGGCCGCCAGCGCCCCCAAGCGTGCCGCCGCGCCGAAGCCCGGCGTCAAGCAGGCCACCAAGCCGTCGGCGACCAAGCCCGCCGCCAAGCCGGCCGCGAAGTCCGCCGTGAAGCAGGCCCCCAAGGCCGGCACCAAGCAGGCCGGCAAGGCCACCACCAAGGCGGCCACGAAGGCCGCCGCCAAGCCCGCGGCCAAGAAGGCACCCGCGCAGGCCACCGCCCAGCCCACGCTGGTCGAACTGGTGCGGACCCACCTCGTCGAGGCGAGCGAGCCGCGCTCCGCCGCGGAAGTCACCACGGCGCTGGGCAAGGCCCACGCCGAGCGCAACGTCAAGACCACGGTCGTGCGCACCACCCTCGAGGGGCTCGTCGCCAAGAACCAGGCCCAGCGCACCAAGCAGGGTTCCTCGGTCTACTACACCGCCGCCGACGCCGCCGCGCCGAAGCAGAAGCAGGAGACCGCGAGCGCGGAGCCGTCCGCGCAGGGCGGCAGCTGACCACACCGTCCCCCTGGGCGCGGTGCGGCGCGCGGCCGGGGGGAATCGGGGTGAGTATCGGTGGATGGGCTTTGTGCTGCCGGTGCTCTTCGCACTCCTCGCCGCGTTCAGCAACGCGCTGGCCACCGTGCTCCAGCGGCGTGCCGCGTTGAGCGTGCCGCAGTCACAGGGATTCCGCCCGGGGCTCGTCCTCGACCTGCTCCGGCGGCCCGTGTGGCTCGGCGGCATGCTGGCCGTCGTGGTGGCCGGTGTGGGGCAGGCGGTGGCACTGGCGACGGGGCCCCTGTCACTCGTACAGCCCCTGTTCGTGCTGGAGCTTCCGCTGGCCCTGCTGCTCGCCTCGCTGATGACCGGTGGCAAGCTGCCCCAGGTCATGTGGCTCGCCGTGGGCGCGGTGGTCGTCGGGCTGGGCATCGCGCTGGTCTCGGCGGCACCGGACCACGGCGAGGCGGACGTGCCGCTGGACCGCTGGGTGCCCGCGCTGGCGGCATGTGCCGGGGCGGCCGTGCTGCTCGCGGCGGCCGGACTGAAGCGGCCCGTAGGCAAGGCCCGCGCCGGATGCCTCGGCGCGGCCACCGCGGTCTGCTACGCGCTGACGGCCGGTCTGATGAAGGACTCCATGCGTGTCCTGGACTCCGACGGCGTGACCGGCTTCCTGACCGCCTGGCAGACCTACGGGTTCGCCGCGGCCGGGGTGTGTGCCGTGCTGCTCCTGGAGCACGCCATGCAGGGCGGCCCGCTCGTCGCCTCCCAGCCCGCCCTGACCCTGGGCGACGCGACGGTCAGCCTGCTGCTCGGCGTGGTCCTGTACCGCGAGGACGTGCGCGGTGACTGGTGGGTCGTGCCGCAGCTGCTCGGTGTGGGCCTGATCGTCATGGGCGTCCTCAGCCTGGCCCGGCGCGGCACCGACCTGCGCACCGCGCAGTGACCGGCGCCCCGGCCGGGATGCCCGCCTCCACCACCTGAGGCACAGTGGTCCCAGTCGCCCAGCCACCCGGAGGGACGGCATGTCGCAGGCCGCTGCTTCCGACGCCGACGGCGCATCCCCGCCCACCGCCAAACTGCCGTTGTTCACCCTGACCGCCATGGTCGTCGGGTCGATGGTGGGCGCAGGTGTGTTCTCCCTGCCGGGGCGGTTCGCCGAGGAGACCGGCGTCGCCGGGGCGCTCATCGCGTGGGCGATCGCCGGTACCGGCATGCTGATGCTGGCCTTCGTCTTCCAGTCCCTCGCCGTACGCCGGCCCGACCTCGACGCGGGTGTCTACGCGTATGCCAAGGCGGGCTTCGGCGAGTACCTGGGCTTCTTCGCCGCCTTCGGCTACTGGGCCAGCACCTGTGTGGGCAACGTGACCTACTGGGTCCTCATCATGTCGACCGTGGGCTCCGTCTGGCCGGCCCTCGGCGACGGGGACACCGCCCTCGCGGTCGTCCTGTCCTCCCTCGGGCTGTGGGCCTTCTTCTGGATCATCCGGCGCGGTGTGAAGGAGGCGACCGCCATCAACAAGGTCGTCACCGTCGCCAAGCTCGTCCCCATCGTCTTCTTCGTCATCCTGGCCCTGGTGTACTTCGAACCGGGTGTGTTCGCCGACAACTTCGGCGGCGCCGACTACGCCGGTTCCCTCTTCACCCAGGTGCGCGGCACCATGCTGGCCACCGTCTTCGTCTTCCTCGGCGTCGAGGGCGCCAGCGTCTACTCCCGGCACGCCAGACGCCGCTCCGACGTGGGCCGGGCGACGGTGCTGGGCTTCCTCAGCGTCTTCGCCGTCTTCGCGTCGGTCACCATCGTGTCGTACGGCATCATGCCGATGGACGAGATCGCCGGCCTGCGCCAGCCGTCCATGGCGGGCGTGCTGGAGTCGGCCGTCGGCACCTGGGGCAGGGTGTTCATCAGCGTCGGCCTGATCGTGTCGGTGCTGGGCGCCTACCTGGCCTGGACACTGATGGCGGCGGAGGTGCTCTTCGTCGCGGCCAAGGACGACGACATGCCGCGCTTCCTGCGCCGTGCCAACGCCGTGGACGTGCCCGTGCCGGCGCTGCTGATGACCTCGCTGCTCACCCAGGTGGTGCTGATCGCCACCAGTTTCTCGGACGACGCGTTCAACTTCGCGCTCAACCTGACCAGCGCCCTCTCCCTGGTCCCGTACCTGCTGGCGGCGGGGTTCGCGGTGCGGATCGGCAGCCGGGACGATCCGCGGACCGAGGGCGGCCGCACCTCCCGGCGGGAACTGACCTGCGCGGTCGTGGCGACGCTGTACACGGTGTTCCTGCTGTACGCGGCCGGTCTGAAGTTCCTGCTGGTGTCCTTCATCCTCTATGCCCCCGCGACCGCCCTGTTCGTGATGGCCCGCCGGGAACAGGGCCGGCGGCTCTTCTCGCCCGGAGAACTAGTCGTCCTGGCCGTCTCCGTGGTGGGCGCCGTGCTCGGTCTCGTCGCCCTGGCGGCCGGGTGGATCAGCTTGTGAGTCCTTCTCAAGGAGGCAGTGTGACCAGCAACGAGAGCGCCGCGCAGCCCGCGCTCGGCGTCCACTCCGAGGTCGGCAGACTGCGCAAGGTCCTGGTGTGTTCGCCGGGTCTCGCGCACCGGCGGCTCACCCCCACCAACTCCGACGACCTGCTCTTCGACGACGTGATGTGGGTGGAGAACGCCCAGCGCGACCACGCCGCGTTCGTCGGCGAACTGCGCCGGCGCGGGGTGGAGGTGGTGGAGCTGCACGACCTGCTGGCGCAGATCATGGCGATCCCGGAGGCGAAGGCATGGCTCCTGGACCGGAAGATCGTCGCCAACCGGGTCGGCGTCGGACTCGTCGACGCGACCCGCGCCTACCTGGAGACCCTGTCGCCCCGGGAACTCGCGGAGTACCTGGTCGGCGGTCTCGCCACCGGCGACCTGCCCGAGGACTTCCGCTCCCCGTACCTCGCGCTCGCCCGGGAGTCGACCGGCGCGCGCGAGTACCTGATGCCGCCGCTGCCCAACACCCTGTACACCCGCGACACCACCTGCTGGCTGTACGGCGGACTCACCCTGAACCCGCTGTACTGGCCGGCGCGGCACGACGAGACGCTGCTCATGAAGGCGCTCTACACCTTCCACCCCGACTTCAGGGGCTCGACGGTGTGGTGGGGCGACCCCGAACGCGACTGGGGTCAGGCCACCTTCGAGGGCGGGGACATCATGCCGGTGGGCAACGGCGTCGTCCTCATGGGCATGAGCGAGCGCACCTCGCGCCAGGCGATCACCCAGGTCGCGGGCGCGCTGTTCCGCAACGGCGCGGCCGAGCACGTCGTGGTCGCCGGGCTGCCGAAGCTGCGGTCCGCCATGCACCTGGACACGGTGTTCACCTTCGCCGACCGCGACGTGGTCACCCTCTATCCGCGCATCATGGACGGGGTCCACACCTTCTCGCTGCGCCCCGCCGACCGGGCGCCGGGCTTCGACGTCGTCGACGAGGGCACGACCCCCTTCGCCGACGTCGTCGCCAAGGCGCTCGGCCTCTCCGCGCTGCGGGTGGTGGAGACGGGCGGCGACGCCTACGCCTCCGAACGCCAGCAGTGGGACAGCGGCAACAACGCCGTGGCGGTGGAACCCGGCGTGGTCTTCACCTACGACCGCAACACCGCCACCAACGCCCTGCTCCGCGAGGCCCGCGTCGAGGTCGTCCCCATCGTGGGCGCGGAACTGGGCCGCGGCCGGGGCGGGGGTCACTGCATGACGTGTCCGCTGGTACGTGATCCGGTGGACTTCTGACCCCGGGGCGCGACGGCGGCCGCCGCCAGGCGGTCACGCTACTCCGTACGAGTGGTGCGTTTCGTGGGTCGGTCGTACGGTCGTACGGGGAAAGGAGAGCGGAGACAAGCGATCCCGAGACGGCTGGGAGCAGACATGGGCAGGAACCCGATGAGGGCGGCGGTCACGCTGTGTGCCGCTGCCGCGCTCGCAGTACCCCTGGGCTCGGCCACCGCCGCACCGACGGCACCGGCCCAGCAGACGACGGACCCGGTGCTGGTGGACTGCGCCGGGCAGCCGGAGGTGCGGCCGGGGACGTTCATCCTGGCCTGCGGGGACGGCAACAGCCGTCTGGTGTCGATGCGCTGGTACCGCTGGGACGCCGAGGCCGCGGTGGGCCGGGGCAGCAACGCCGTCAACGACTGCGACCCCTACTGCGCCGCGGGCGCGTTCCGCTCCTATCCCGTGACCGTCCGGCTCGACCGGCCCACGGCCTCGGACGGGGACCCGGGTGAGCGGCGCTACACCCGGATCACCCTGACCTACACCGACGGCAGGCCGGACGGGTTCCCGCGCACGGTGACCCAGCCGCTGCCGGGCTGACGGTCCCCGGCGTCAGTCGGGGAGCGCGAGGCGGCAGGTGTCGCCCGGCTGGAGTCGCACCTCGCGGTCCGGCAGCCGCACGTCGATCGGCAGCGGACCGGATTCGGGTACCGCGATCTCCAGCCGGCCGTGCTCCAGCCGGAACCGGACGCCCCAGTGGCCCTGGTAGCGGATGGAGAACCCGTACGAGGACAGCTCCGGCAACGGCACCGGGTTCAGCCACAGGGCGCCCGCGCGGGTCTCCAGACCGGTCAGGCCGCGCTGGACGAGGTCGAGGGTGCCCGCCATGGCGCCGAGGTGGATGCCCTCGCCGGTGGTGCCGCCCTGGAGGTCGGCGACGTCGCCCTTGAGCGCCTCCTGGCAGAAGGTCCAGGCCTCGGCGCGCCGGGCGCGGGCCAGGATCCAGCCGTGGACCAGTCCGCTGAGGGTGGAGCCGTGACAGGTGCGGGCCAGGTAGTAGTCGACGGTGCGCTGCCAGGTCTCCTCGTCCAGGTGGTAGCCCAGCCTGCCGAAGAGGGACAGGAGTTCGGTCGGCGAGAACAGGTAGCCCAGCATCAGCACGTCGGCCTGTTTGGACGCCTGGTAGTTGTTGACGCTGTCGTTCTCGGCCTCCAGGACGCGGTCCAGGCGCCGGATGTCGCCGTAGCGCTCGCGGTAGCCGTCCCAGTCGAGTTCGGCGAGGTCGCCGTAGCCCTCGAACTGGCTGACGACGCCTTCGTGGAAGGGGACGTGGAGGGTGCGGGAGACGGTGTCCCACTGTTCGAGTTCGCCGTCGCCCAGGGCGGTGCGTTCGACGAGTTCGCGGCGGCGGGGTTCGGGGAGGTCGGCCAGGACCTCCAGGGTGCGGGTGAGGACCCAGGCGGCGGTGACGTTGGTGTACGCGTTGTCGTCGAGGCCGGGGAGACGGGCGCCGGGGTAGGCCTCGTGGTACTCGTCGGGGCCGACGACGCCCCGGATGCGGTGGCGTCCGAGCCGGTCGTCCCAGACGGCGGAGTCGGCCCAGAAGCGCGCGATCTGGAGCAGTGTCTCGGCCCCCTTGGTGTGCAGGAACTCGGCGTCGCCGCTGGCCTCGCAGTACTGCCACACGTTGTACGCGATCGCTGAGCCCACATGGTGCTGGAGGTGGGAGTGGTCCGGCAGCCAGCGGCCGGAGTGCGGGTTGAGGTGCAGTTGCTGCGTCTCCTCCCGGCCGTCGCTGCCGCTCTGCCACGGGTAGAGCGCGCCGCGTCTGCCGATCGCGCGGGCTGCGGCCCGGGCCCGTTCCAGGCGGCGGTGCCGGTAGTGGAGCAGTGCCCGGGACACCTCGGGGAAGTGGAGGTTGAGGTAGGGCAGGACGAACAGCTCGTCCCAGAAGACGTGCCCGCGGTAGGCCTCGCCGTGCAGTCCGCGCGCGGGTACGCCCACGTCGAGGTCGGCGGTGTGCGGAGAGAGGGTCTGGAGTACGTGGAAGAGGTGCAGGCGCAGGATGCTGCCCGCCTCACCGGGCACGTCGAGTTCGGCCCGGCGCCACAGCTGGCCCCAGGCGGTCCGGTGCGTCAGCAGCAGTTCGTCGAGGCCGGGGGCGGCGGCCACCCGGTCGATCGCGGCCTGGAGCGGGTCGCTGATCGCCGGGTCCCGTGAGGTGTGCAGGGCCACGATCTTGTCGACGGTGACGGTGCGGCCGGGTTCCGTGCGCAGGTTCGTGCGCTGGGTGACGCACAGGTGCTCGCGCGCCGGGGTGACGGGCGCGTCGGCAGTCGTGCGGGCCGCCATGCCCACCCGGATGTCCGAGGTGCGGGTGCGGCAGCGCAGCCACACGGTGCCGTCGTCGGCGCTGCCGGTGTGCACGTGGATCAGGTGGCTGCCGTCCAGCTCCCGGTAGCGCGGCACCCCGGAGTTGGTGACGCCGCCGTCGAGGGCCGACTCCACCTCCAGGTCGACCGGGCCGCCCTCGGCCGTGAACTCCGTGCGCAGGGCGGCGAGATGGGGATCGGCCATGTGCACCAGACGCAGCTGCCGCACCGACAGCACGCGCCTCCCGCCGAGGCCGAAGCGGGTGCGGCGCTCCAGCACGCCCGAGTCCAGGTGCACGGTCTGGCGGTGGTCGAGGACCTCGGCGGTGTCCGGCGTGAGCCAGTCCTCCCCGGCGGGCCTGAACCGCAGCGGCAGCCAGTTGGGGAGATTGACGACGTCCTCGTTCTCCACCTCACGGCCGGCGACCGTCGACGTGAGCCGGTTGTAGCAGCCGGCGACATAGGTGCCCGGGTAGTGCGTGTCGTCCGCGGCGCACTCGGGCAGCGCGCCGCGCGTGGCGAAGTAGCCGTTGCCGAGCGTGCACAGTGACTCGCGCAGCCGCTCCTCGGCCGCGTCGTAGTGGTCGTAGTCCCAGGTCGACGGGGTGGCGGTCACCGCGAGCCCTCCCAGCTCCAGTCGGCGACCTCGGGCAGGTCCACGCCGTGTTCGCGGATCCAGTCGTGGTGCCGCAGCCGTACGTCCGCCATCCGCTGCCGTACGTCCGCGGCGCGCACGGCGAGGCCGGGCACCCGGTCGATGACGTCCATGACGAGGCGGTAGCGGTCCATGTCGTTGCCGACCACCATGTCGAACGGTGTCGTGGTGGTCCCGATCTCCTTGTAGCCGCGCACATGCAGGTGGGGGTGGCCGGTGCGCCGGTAGGCGAGCCGGTGGATCAGCCAGGGGTAGCCGTGGTACGCGAAGATCACCGGCTTGTCGGTGGTGAACAGGCCGTCGTACTCGAAGTCGCTCATTCCGTGCGGGTGTTCGCCGCTGGGCAGCAGGCGTGCGATGTCCACGACGTTGACCACGCGCACGGCGAGTGAGGGCAGGTGGCGGCGGAGGAGCTGGGCGGCGGCCAGCACCTCCTGGGTCGGGACGTCACCGGCGCAGGCGAGCACCACGTCGGGTTCGCGGCCGCCGTCCTCGGTGCCGGCCCAGTCCCAGATGCCGGCGCCCCGCGCGCAGTGCGTCCTCGCCTCGTCCATGGACAGCCAGTCGAAGCAGGGCTGCTTGCCGGCGACGATCACGTTGACGTAGTCGCGGCTGCGCAGGGCGTGGTCGGCGACGGAGAGCAGGGTGTTGGCGTCCGGCGGCAGGTAGACCCGTACGGCCTCGGCGCTCTTGTTGATGATGTGGTCGATGAAGCCGGGGTCCTGGTGGGAGAAGCCGTTGTGGTCCTGGCGCCAGACGTGGGAGGTGAGCAGGTAGTTGAGTGAGGCGATCGGTGCCCGCCAGGGCAGGCGGCGGGTCACGCGCAGCCACTTGACGTGCTGGTTGACCATCGAGTCGACGATGTGGACGAAGGCCTCGTAGCAGGAGAAGAGGCCGTGCCGGCCGGTGAGGAGGTAGCCCTCCAGCCAGCCCTGGCAGGTGTGTTCGGACAGGATCTCCATGACGCGCCCGTGCCGGTCCAGGTCCTCGTCGACGGGCAGGGTCCGTTCCTGCCATGCCTTGCCGCTGGCGGCGTAGACGGCCTGGAGGCGGTTGGAGGCGGTCTCGTCGGGGCCGACGAGCCGGAAGTCGCGCCGGTCGGCGGTGGCGTCCATGACGTCCCGGAGCAGGTCGCCGAGGACGCCGGTGGGTTCGTGCGTGGCGGCGCCGGGCGCGTCGACGGTCACGGCGTACTTCTCCAGCGGGGGCAGGGGCAGTTCCCGCAGGAGCAGGCCGCCGTTGGCGTACGGGGTGGCGCCCAGTCGGCGGGTGCCCTCCGGGACGGCGGCGAGGACGGCGGGCCGCGGGGCTCCGGTGTCGTCGAACAGTTCCTCGGGCCGGTAGGAGCGCAGCCACCGCTCCAGTTGCGCGAGGTGGTCGGGGTTGGTCCTGATGCCGGAGAGGGGGACCTGGTGGGCGCGCCAGGTGTTCTCCACGGGCAGTCCGTCGACCTCGGCCGGTCCGGTCCAGCCCTTGGGCGTGCGCAGCACGATCATCGGCCACTGGGGGCGGTCGGTGGCACCTCCCTCCCGGGCTGCGCGCTGGATGGCGGCGATGCGGTCCAGGGCGGTGTCCATGGCCTGAGCCGTGGCGCGGTGGACGGCGGCGGGGTCGTCGCCGGTGACGTGGAGGGGGTCGTGGCCGTAGCCGCGCAGCAGCGTGTCGAGTTCGTCCTCGGGGAGCCGGGCCAGGACCGTCGGGTTGGCGATCTTGTAGCCGTTGAGGTGCAGGATCGGCAGGACCGCGCCGTCGTGCACCGGGTTGAGGAACTTGTTGGAGTGCCAGGACGTGGCCAGCGGGCCCGTCTCCGCCTCGCCGTCGCCGATGACGCAGGCGACCAGCAGGTCCGGGTGGTCGAAGGCGGCGCCGTAGGCGTGTGAGAGGGAGTAGCCCAGTTCGCCGCCCTCGTGGATCGAGCCCGGCGTCTCGGGCGCCACGTGGCTCGGCACGCCGCCGGGGAACGAGAACTGCCGGAACAGCCGGGCCATGCCCGCCGCGTCCCTGCCGACGTCCGGGTAGGTCTCGCTGTACGACCCCTCCAGCCACGCGTTGGCCAGCACGGCGGGCCCTCCGTGGCCGGGACCCCAGACGCACAGCGCGTCGAGGTCGCGCGCCTTGATCACCCGGTTGAGGTGGGTGTGGACCAGGTTGAGTCCCGGTGAGGTGCCCCAGTGGCCGAGCAGCCGGGGCTTCACGTGCTCGGGGCGGAGCGGTTCGGCCAGCAGGGGGTTGGCCATCAGATAGATCTGACCGACGGAGAGGTAGTTCGCGGCGCGCCAGTGGGCGTCCAGGCCCGCGAGCTCCTCGTCGGTGAGCCCGGGGGGCGCCTGCTGCGTGTCGGCGGACATCGGGGGTCCTTTCCGGGTCGGGACAGCGGTCGGGCGGCGAGGGCGCGGGGTCTCGTGCACATCCCAACCCCGCGCCGACCGGCCGGGTACCCGAGCGGGCCGTTCGGGTCACGTCGCGTTCCGGACGGAGTGCGGGGAGGGCACGCGGGCGCGAGCAGCGCGGCCGCCACCGGCGCCGACCCCGGTGCCGACCGCGCTGCTGCCCGGTGTACCTCAACTTCGCCTCCGGACACAGAAGTTGTTCGTGCTCTGTGACAAAGAGCGGCGCGCGGGCTGAACCGCGAGTCAATTTTGCATACCGTGCATCTTTGCATACCATGCAACTTATGTCGGAGAAGAGTGCCGCGGGAGGCGGTCTGCGGGAGCGGAAGAAGCGGGCGACGCGTGCCGCCCTCGCCGAGGCCGCGGTACGGCTCGCCGCCGAGCACGGGGCGGAGAAGGTCACCGTCGAGGCGATCAGCGCCGCGGCCGGGGTGTCGGTGCGCACGTTCTTCAACTACTTCGACACGCGTGACGACGCCTTCGTCGTGATCGACGCGGACGCGGGGGCACGCATGCGGCGCGCCGTCCTGGACGCGCCGCCCGCACTCTCCCCGCTGGAGGCCCTGCGCGAGGCCATGGCGGCGGAACTCGCCGAGGCGGAGCAGCAGCACGAGCTGTGGCGACTGCACGCCGAGGTGCTGCACGCCTCGCCGCACCTCCTGGCGCGCGGCGTCGGCGCCCACATGGCGGCCGAGGCCGATCTGGCCGACGCGCTCGCCGAACGCCTCCGCGGCACCGGCGCCGAGGGGGCCGCGTCCGGCCTCTATCCGCGGCTGCTGGCCGCGGTGGCGGGCGCCGCGGTGCGGACCAGCGTGGAGCACTGGTCCGCACATCAGCGGGAAGCCGCCTTCCTCGACGTCTTCCACGAGGTGTTCACCCTCCTCGCCGCCGGTCTGCCGGCACCCTCCGCGTAGCCTTCGCGCCGGGCTCGCGACCCACCCGACCACCACCGAAAGAGATGTCGTGACCACACCCCAGGCGCCCGCCGACGCGCCTCCCACCTCGATGACCCACCGGCAGATACTCCAGGCCATGTCCGGTCTGATGGCCGGCATGTTCGTCGCGATCCTGGCCGGCACGGTCGTGGCCAACGCGCTGCCCACGATCATCGCCGACCTGGGTGCCAGCCAGTCCTCCTACACCTGGGTCGTCACCTCCGAACTGCTGGCGATGACCGCGACGGTCCCGCTGTGGGGCAAGCTGTCCGACCTCTTCAACAAGAAGCTGCTGCTCCAGCTGTCGCTCGGCATGTTCGTGGTCGGCTCGCTGCTGGCCGGCTTCTCGCACGGTGTCGGCCTGCTGATCTTCAGCCGGGTCGTGCAGGGCATCGGCGCGGGCGGTCTGACCGCCCTCGCGCAGGTCGTGATGGCCTCCGTCATCCCGCCCCGCCAGCTGGGCAAGTACGCCGGTATCTTCGGTGCGGTCTTCGCCGTGGGCACGGTGGCCGGACCGCTGGTCGGCGGTGTCCTGGTGGACACCTCGTGGCTGGGCTGGCGCTGGTGCTTCTTCATCGGTGTCCCGTTCGCGCTGCTCGCCATCGCCCTGCTCCAGCGCACGCTGAGCCTGCCGACCACGCGGCGCGAGGTGCGCATCGACTGGCTCGGCGCCTTCCTGATCGTCGCCGGTGTCTGCGCGCTGCTCATCTGGGTGTCCCTGGCCGGCAACGAGTTCGACTGGGCCTCCTGGCAGACCGCCGCGCTGGCCGGTGGCGGTGTGCTGCTGCTGGTCGCCGCGGTCTTCGTCGAGGCCCGCACGCCCGAGCCCGTCATCCCGCTCGACATCTTCAAGAACCGCACCGTCACCCTGACCACGGTCGCCAGCCTCCTGGTCGGTGTCGCCATGTTCGGCGGGACCGTCTTCCTCTCGCAGTACTTCCAGGTGTCGCTGGGCAAGTCGCCGACCGTCGCGGGTCTGATGAGCCTGCCGATGATCCTCGGCCTGCTGGTGTCGTCCACCGTCGCCGGACAGGTGATCAGCCGGACCGGCAAGTGGAAGCGGTACCTGGTGGCGGGCGCGGTCATCATGGCCGTCGGCCTCGCGCTGCTGGCCACGATCGACGCCAAGACGCACTTCGGCCTGCTCAGCCTCTACATGGCGGTGCTCGGCGTCGGCGTCGGCATGCTGATGCAGAACCTGGTGCTGGCCGCCCAGAACGACGTGCCCGCCGCCGACCTGGGCGCCGCGACCTCCGTGCTGTCCTTCTTCCGCAGCATGGGCGGCACCATCGGGGTCAGCGTCCTCGGCGCGATCCTCGCCAACCGGGTCGCCAGTGAGATGACCAAGGGACTCAGCGGCGCGGGCATCACCGTGCCCGGCGGCGAGGCCTCGGGCGAGAGCAGCGTCCCGGACATGTCCACGCTGCCCGCACCGATGCGGACGATCGTCGAGCACGCCTACGCCGTCGCCACGGCCGACCTGTTCCTCATCGCCACGCCGTTCGCGGTGCTCGCGCTGGTCGCCGTCGTGTTCATCAAGGAGAAGCCGCTGAAGACCACGAGCGGCATGGAGCGCCTGGCCGAGGAGGCCGGCGAGACGGCCTCCGCCCCGGCCGGCAAGGACCCGGCGGCGCCCGTCGCCTGAGCCTGCCGCGACACAGATGACAGGGGGCCGCCCC
>NZ_JBHJVQ010000042.1:0-17476 GCF_042263835.1 Streptomyces sp. NPDC056128
GTTCACGTCCGTACGCCTGTACGTCCGCTCAGTCCTCCGACGACTCCTCGTCGTCCCCGGTCGCCTTCGGCGGCCGCGGCGGGCGGGTCCGGCCGCTCGGGTTGTCCCGCAGGAACGGCGTGCCGGGCGGCCCGTCGCCGCCGTCCGCCGTGGCGTGGCCGCCCGGTCCGCCCGTTCCGGAGCCGTCCCGGCGACGCAGGTACCGCTCGAACTCCCGGGCGATCGCCTCGCCCGACGCCTCCGGCAGCTCCGCGGTGTCCCGGGCCTCCTCCAGCGACTGCACGTACTCGGCGACCTCGCTGTCCTCGGCGGCCAGCTGGTCCACCCCCGTCTGCCAGGCGCGGGCGTCCTCGGCCAGCTCGCCCAGCGGGACGCGCACCCCGATGAGGTCCTCCAGCCGGTTCAGCAGGGCCAGCGTGGCCTTCGGGTTGGGCGGCTGCGACACGTAGTGCGGCACCGCGGCCCACAGCGACACGGCCGGTACGCCCGCGTGCGCGCACGCCTCCTGGAGGATGCCGACGATGCCGGTCGGCCCCTCGTACTTGGTCTCCTTCAGGTCCATGCGCTGGGCCAGGTCGGCGTCCGACGTGGTCCCGCTGATCGGCACCGGACGGGTGTGCGGGGTGTCGCCCAGCAGGGCGCCCAGGACGACCACCAGCTCGACGCCCAGTTCGTGGGCGAAGCCGAGGAGTTCGTTGCAGAACGAGCGCCAGCGCATGGACGGTTCGATGCCCCGGACGAGGACGAGGTCGCGCGGTTTGTCGCCGCCGATCCGCACCACCGAGAGTCTCGTCGTCGGCCAGGTGACCTTGCGGACGCCGTCCTCCATGAAGACGGTGGGACGGTTGACCTGGAAGTCGTAGTAGTCCTCGGCGTCCAGCGCCGCGAAGACCTCGCCCTTCCATTCCCTGTCGAGATGCGCGACCGCGGTGGAGGCGGCGTCGCCGGCATCGTTCCAGCCCTCGAACGCGGCCACCATGACCGGGTCGACCAGCTCGGGAACCCCCTCGAGCTCGATCACCCAGCGCCTCCTTCCGACGTGCCCTCGCGTACCCCCCAACCTTACGGCGTGCGGAGGGGCCGCCCGCAGCCCCCTTGCACGGGGGAGTGAACGGATCACTGCCCCGCGCGAGGGGGCCGGACACCCTCCTGGCCTGCCCGGAGAGCGTCGGCCTACTTCCCGTCGAGCAGGCCCTGGACCTTCGCGCGGACGTCGTCGGTGGCCAGGCCGCGGATGGTCAGCGTGGTCCGGCGGCGCAGCACGTCGTCCGCCGTCTCGGCCCACTCGTTGTCCCGGGCCCACACGACCTGCGCCCAGATCTCCGGGGCGTCCGGGTGGACACGCTCGGCCAGTTCCGGGTTCTCGTTGGCGAGCCGGGCGATGTCGAAGGCCAGCGAGCCGTAGTGGGTCGCCAGGTGCCGCGCGGTGTCCGCCGCCATGCGCGGGCCGGGCGCCGGGCCGTCGACCAGCAGCCGGTGGGCGACCGCGCGCGGGTTGGCGACACCGGGCAGCGGCAGCTTCTTCGGCAGCGACGCGATGGGCTCGAAGTCCTCGCCCAGCGGGTGGCCCGGCAGCGCCTCCAGCTTCTTCATCACCGTGCGGCCGATGTGGCGGAAGGTGGTCCACTTGCCGCCGGCCACGGACAGCATGCCGCCCCGGCCCTCGGTGACGACCGTCTCGCGCTTGGCCTTGGCCGTGTCACCCGGACCGCCGGGAAGCACCCGCAGGCCCGCGAAGGAGTACGTGATGAGGTCCCGGTCGAGCTGCTGGTCGCGGATGGAGAACGCGGCCTCGTCGAGGATCTGGGCTATGTCCTTGTCGTTGACCGCGACGTCCGCCGGGTCGCCCTCGAACTGCTCGTCGGTCGTGCCGAGCAGCAGCATGTCCTCCCAGGGGAGGGCGAAGGTGATCCGGTACTTGTCGATCGGGGTGGCCAGCGCCGCCTTCCAGGGCGCGGTGCGCTTGAGCACCAGGTGCGCGCCCTTGGACAGGCGGATGGACGGCGCCGCGGCCGGGTCCTCCATGCGGCGCAGGTGGTCGACCCAGGGACCGGTCGCGTTGAGCACCAGGCGGGCGTCGACCCCGAACTCGTCGCCGCTGAGCCGGTCCTTCAGCTCCGCGCCGGTCACCCGGCCCTTGGTGAAGCGCAGGCCGGTGACCTCGGCGTGGTTGAGGACGACCGCGCCGGAGTCGACCGCCGCGCGGACGGTCATCAGCGCCATGCGGGCGTCGTTCATCTGGTCGTCGCCGTACACGGCCACGGCCTTGAGGTTGTCGGTGCGCAGCTCCGGCACGTCCTGCGCGGCCTTGGCCGGGGAGAGCAGGTGGCCGACGCCGTCACCGAAGGCGGACAGCGCCGAGTACGCGAAGACACCGGCCCCGAGCTTCGCCGCGCCGTGCGGCCCGCCCTTGTACACGGGGAGGTAGAACGTGAGCGGGTTCGCCAGGTGGGGGGCCACCTGGCGGGAGACCGCACGGCGCTCGAAGTGGTTCTCCGCCACCAGCTTCACCGCGCCGGTCTGCAGGTAGCGCAGTCCGCCGTGGAGCAGCTTGGAGGAGGCTGAGGAGGTGGCGCCGGCGAAGTCGCCGGCGTCGACCACGGCCACCCTGAGGCCGGACTGCGCGGCGTGCCAGGCGGTGGAGATGCCCAGGATGCCGCCGCCGATCACGAGAAGGTCGTACGACGCCTTGGAGAGCTGCTCCCGGGTCTCGGCCCGGCTCGGGTTCGAGCCGGAGGCCGGGTGCGTACCCAGGGCAGGCACGGACTGCAGGGTGGACTGAGTGGTCATTGCGGTTCTTACTCCTCGTCCTCGAGCCAGCCCATGGTCCGCTCGACGGCCTTGAGCCAGCTCTTGTACTCACGGTCGCGGGTCTCCGCGTCCATGCGGGGGGTCCACTCGGCGGCCCGCCGCCAGTTGGCGCGCAGGTCGTCGGTGCTGTTCCAGAAGCCGACGGCCAGGCCGGCGGCGTAGGCGGCGCCGAGGCAGGTGGTCTCGGCGACCATCGGGCGCACCACGGGGGCGTCCACGAAGTCGGCGAGGGTCTGCATCAGCAGGTTGTTGGAGGTCATGCCGCCGTCGACCTTGAGGGCGGTCAGCTCCACCCCGGAGTCCTTCGTCATGGCGTCCGCGATCTCCCGCGTCTGCCAGGCCGTGGCCTCCAGGACGGCGCGCGCGAGGTGCGCCTTGGTGACGTACCGGGTGAGGCCGGCGATCACACCGCGGGCGTCGGAGCGCCAGTACGGGGCGAACAGGCCGGAGAAGGCCGGGACGAAGTAGGCGCCGCCGTTGTCCTCGACCGTCAGGGCGAGGGTCTCGATCTCGGCGGCGGTGGAGATCAGGCCCATCTGGTCGCGCATCCACTGCACCAGCGAACCGGTGACGGCGATCGAGCCCTCCAGGGCGTAGACCGTGTCCTGGTCGCCGATCTTGTAGCCGACGGTGGTCAGCAGGCCCGAGTAGGAGTTGATGAGCTTGTCACCGGTGTTCATCACCATGAAGGTGCCGGTGCCGTACGTCGACTTGGTCTCGCCCTCGGAGAAACAGGTCTGCCCGAACAGGGCCGCCTGCTGATCGCCGAGCGCGGAGGCGACCGGGATGCCGCCGAGCAGGTCGCCGAGCCGGCCGCCGGTGATCTCGCCGTAGACCTCGGCGGAGGAGCGGATCTCCGGGAGCATCTGCATCGGCACACCGATGGACTCGGCGATCTTCTCGTCCCACGCCATGGTGTGCAGGTTCATCAGCATGGTGCGGGAGGCGTTGGTGACGTCGGTGACGTGCTTGCCGCCGTTCACACCGCCGGTCAGGTTCCAGATGACCCAGGTGTCCATGGTGCCGAAGAGCAGGTCGCCCGCCTCGGCGCGCTCGCGCACACCGTCGACGTTGTCGAGCAGCCAGCGGGCCTTGGGACCGGCGAAGTAGGAGGCGAGGGGCAGGCCGGTCTCGCGGCGGAAGCGGTCCTGGCCGACGTTGCGGCCGAGTTCGCGGCACAGGGCGTCGGTGCGGGTGTCCTGCCAGACGATGGCGTTGTGGACGGGCTCACCGGTGTTCTTGTCCCAGACGAGGGTGGTCTCGCGCTGGTTGGTGATGCCGATGGCCTTGATGTCGTCGCGGGTGATGCCGGCCTTCTCGACGGCACCGGCGACGACCTCCTGGACGTTGGTCCAGATCTCGGTGGCGTTGTGCTCGACCCAGCCCGGCTTCGGGAAGATCTGCTCGTGCTCCTTCTGGTCGACGGAGACGATGCGTCCGTCGCGGTCGAAGACGATGCAGCGGGACGACGTGGTGCCCTGGTCGATGGCCGCGATGAAGGGTCCGGCGGTGTGGGCGTCGGTCACTGTGTGCTCCTGGGTTCCGTGGTGGGTGGCCGGTCGGTGCGGCGCGTGTGCTGCGGCCCGATGATGGCCGAGCGTAGGTCCGCTCAGGCGAACGCGAGGTTGTAGACACCTCCGGCGATGGCGCCGCCGATCAGCGGACCGACGACCGGGATCCACGCGTAGGACCAGTCGGAACCGCCCTTGTTGGGCAGGGGCAGCAGGGCGTGCACGATGCGCGGGCCGAGGTCGCGGACCGGGTTGATGGCGTAGCCCGTCGGACCGCCGAGCGACAGGCCGATGGAGACCACCACGAACGCCGTGATCAGGACGCCCAGGACGCCGAGTCCGTTGCCCTCGCCGTTGAGGCCCTGGGTGAGGATGGCGAGCAGCAGGACGAAGGTGCCGATGATCTCGGTGGCGAGGTTCTGGACCACGTGCCGGATCTCCGGGCCGGTGGAGAAGACGCCCAGGACGGGTCCGGCGCCCTTCTCCTGCGCCTCGACGGCCTTGGCCGTCGTGTCCTGCGCGCCCGGACCGCCGACGATCTCGCGGTCGGTGAGGTGGGCCTGGAACTGGCCGTAGTAGGCGACCCAGACCAGGACCGCACCGATCATGGCGCCGAGCATCTGGCCCGCGAAGTAGGTCGGGACGTTGCTCCAGTCACCGTCCTTGATCGCGATGCCGACCGTCACGGCCGGGTTGAGGTGGGCGCCGGAGAGCGGCGTCGAGATGTACGCCGCCGTCATGACGGCGAAGCCCCACCCGAGGGCGATGGCGACCCAGCCGGCGTTGCGCGCCTTGGAGGCCTTGAGCGTCACGGCGGCACAGACGCCGCCGCCGAGCAGGATGAGTATGGCGGTACCGATGGTCTCGCCGATGAAGATGTCGGAGCTGGACACCCGCGACTCCTTTGTCCTTCGTCCAGGGGAAGCCGAACCCCGGGTCCCTCCGGGTGTTCCGGCGCCCTCGGTATGAGAGCGATGGCGGCCCTTGGCGTTGTCACACTCTAACGCGTATTGCCGGTAGGTGTTCGACAATGCCGACCGATGGACGCGAGTCTGGCTCGGTGTCCCGGGTGCGTCAAGAGCCCTGTTATCGAAAGCACGATCGTTATTGATCGTCTCGGGCTATCGGTCCTCGGGCGGACATGACTGAGGGCCGGGACGCTCCGCGGCGCCCGGCCCTCGCGTTCCTCCCCGGCCGCTAGAAGCGCCCGGCGCCCAGGTCCCGCGACACCGCGCGGGCGCAGTCCCGGACCGCCGCGACCAGCTCGGGCCGCAGCTCGCCCTCCCGGCGCAGCCGCTCCACCGCGCCGGTGATGCCGACCGCGCCGACCGGCATGCGCCTGCGGTCGTGGATGGGGGCGGCGATGGAGGCGATGCCCTCCCAGGTCTCCTCGACGTCGGCCGCGTACCCGCGCGCGCGGGTGATGTCCAGGATGTGCTCGAACCCCTCCGGCTCGCAGACCGTCCGGTCCGTGTACGCCTTGCGGTCCGCCTCCAGCGCCTCGCTGTGCGCGACCGGGTCGTACGCCGACAGCACCTTGCCCAGCGCCGTGGAGTGCAGCGGCTGCATGGCCCCGATCTCCAGGACCTGCCGGCTGTCGTCGGGCCGGAAGACGTGGTGCACGATCAGGACGCCCTGCTGGTGCAGGACGCCCAGGTGGACGCTCTCCCCGCTGGAGCGGGCCAGGTCGTCCGTCCACACCAGGGCGCGGGCCCGCAGCTCGTGCACGTCGAGGTACGTCGTGCCCAGGCGCAGCAGCTCCGCGCCCAGCTGGTAGCGCCCGGAGGCGTCGTCCTGCTCGACGAAGCCCTCCTGCTGGAGGGTGCGCAGGATGCCGTGTGCGGTGCCCTTGGCCAGACCCAGCGAGGAGGCGATGTCCGACAGGCCGAGCCGCCGCTCACCGCCCGCGAGCAGGCGCAGCATCGCGGCCGCCCGTTCGAGCGACTGGATGTTCCGTGCCATCGACGTACTGCCTCCGTCCCCTTCGAGTGCCGACCTCGGCGCCACTGACGTCGTTCGGCAATGCCGAACACTACCGGTCGATGCCGACCTCCCGCTAACCGTCGGCGGGCAACTGTTGCACTTCGGCCATGTCCCGGTGGCCACGGCCGTCCTCCGCAGGCCGCCGCGGACCGCGCGTCATCCTTTCGGCGGCCGTTCCGCCCCGCCACACTCGTCCGCCTCGTGGACGCCCCGACCATCCGTCCCCGGTCCCGGCTACCCTGGCGTCGTGCGTTCTCCCCCGGGACGTCCCCAGCGGACTCCACCCGGGCAGCGCAAAGCCGACAGCCGTCGCATCCTAGGGAGCCCTTTCATGGCCTCGTCGCCATCCACCCCGCCCGCCGACACCCGGACCCGTGTGTCCGCCCTCCGCGAGGCCCTCGCCACCCGTGTCGTGGTCGCCGACGGCGCGATGGGCACCATGCTCCAGGCGCAGAACCCCTCACTGGACGACTTCCAGCAGCTGGAGGGGTGCAACGAGGTCCTGAACCTCACCCGGCCGGACATCGTGCGCTCGGTGCACGAGGAGTACTTCGCCGCCGGCGTCGACTGCGTGGAGACGAACACCTTCGGCGCCAACCACTCCGCGCTGGGCGAGTACGACATCCCCGAGCGCGTCCACGAGCTGTCCGAGTCCGGCGCCCGGGTGGCCCGCGAGGTGGCCGACGAGTTCCAGGCCCGCGACGGCCGGCAGCGCTGGGTCCTGGGCTCGATGGGCCCCGGCACCAAGCTCCCCACCCTCGGACACGCCCCCTACACCGTGCTGCGCGACGCCTACCAGCGCAACGCCGAGGGCCTGGTCGCGGGCGGCGCCGACGCGCTGCTGGTGGAGACCACGCAGGACCTCCTCCAGACCAAGGCCTCCGTGCTCGGCGCCCGGCGCGCCCTGGACGCCCTCGGCCTCGACCTCCCGGTGATCGTGTCGGTGACCGTGGAGACCACCGGCACCATGCTGCTCGGCTCGGAGATCGGCGCGGCGCTCACGGCGCTGGAGCCCCTGGGCATCGACATGATCGGCCTGAACTGCGCCACCGGCCCGGCCGAGATGAGCGAGCACCTGCGCTACCTCGCCCGGCACTCCCGCGTCCCGCTGTCGTGCATGCCCAACGCCGGTCTGCCGGTCCTGGGCAGGGACGGGGCGCACTACCCGCTGACGGCGCCGGAACTGGCGGACGCGCAGGAGACGTTCGTCCGCGAGTACGGCCTGTCCCTGATCGGCGGCTGCTGCGGCACCACGCCCGAGCACCTGCGCCAGGTCGTCGAGCGGGTCCGGGACACGGCACCCGGCGAGCGGCAGCCCCGGCCCGAACCGGGCGCCGCCTCCCTCTACCAGACGGTCCCCTTCCGGCAGGACACCTCGTACCTGGCGATCGGCGAGCGGACCAACGCCAACGGCTCGAAGAAGTTCCGTGAGGCCATGCTGGAGGGCCGCTGGGACGACTGCGTGGAGATGGCCCGGGACCAGATCCGCGAGGGCGCGCACATGCTCGACCTGTGCGTCGACTACGTCGGCCGCGACGGAGTGGCCGACATGGAGGAGCTGGCGGGGCGCTTCGCGACCGCGTCGACCCTGCCGATCGTGCTGGACTCCACCGAGGTCGAGGTCGTCCAGGCCGGACTGGAGAAGCTCGGCGGCCGCGCGGTGATCAACTCGGTGAACTACGAGGACGGCGACGGCCCGGAGTCCCGCTTCGCCCGCGTCACGACGCTGGCGCGGGAGCACGGCGCCGCACTGATCGCGCTGACCATCGACGAGGAGGGCCAGGCCCGCACCGCCGAGAAGAAGGTCGCGATCGCGCAGCGGCTCATCAACGACCTCACCGGCAACTGGGGCATCCACGAGTCGGACATCCTCGTCGACTGCCTGACGTTCACCATCTGCACCGGCCAGGAAGAGTCCCGCAAGGACGGCATCGCCACCATCGAGGGCATCCGGGAGCTGAAGAGGCGGCACCCGGACGTCCAGACCACGCTCGGCCTGTCCAACATCTCCTTCGGCCTCAACCCGGCCGCCCGCATCCTGCTCAACTCCGTGTTCCTGGACGAGTGCGTCAAGGCGGGCCTGGACTCGGCGATCGTCCACGCGTCCAAGATCCTGCCGATCGCCCGGTTCGACGAGGAGCAGGTCACCACCGCCCTCGACCTGATCTACGACCGGCGCAGCGAGGGCTACGACCCGCTGCAGAAGCTGATGCAGCTCTTCGAGGGCGCCACCGCCAAGTCCCTCAAGGCGTCCAAGGCCGAGGAACTGGCGGCGCTGCCACTGGACGAGCGGCTCAAGCGGCGCATCATCGACGGTGAGCGCAACGGCCTGGAGCAGGACCTGGACGAGGCCCTCCAGGAGCGCCCGGCGCTGGAGATCGTGAACGAGACCCTGCTGGACGGCATGAAGGTCGTCGGCGAACTGTTCGGCTCCGGCCAGATGCAGCTGCCGTTCGTGCTCCAGTCCGCCGAGGTCATGAAGACCGCGGTGGCGCACCTGGAACCGCACATGGAGAAGACGGACGACGACGGCAAGGGCACCATCGTGCTCGCCACGGTCCGCGGTGACGTCCACGACATCGGCAAGAACCTCGTCGACATCATCCTGTCCAACAACGGCTACAACGTCGTCAACCTCGGCATCAAGCAGCCGGTCTCCGCGATCCTGGAGGCCGCCGACGAGCACAAGGCCGACGTCATCGGCATGTCCGGACTCCTGGTCAAGTCCACGGTGATCATGAAGGAGAACCTGGAGGAGCTGAACCAGCGCAAGCTGGCCGCCGACTACCCGGTGATCCTCGGCGGCGCGGCCCTCACCCGCGCCTACGTCGAGCAGGACCTGCACGAGATCTACGACGGCGAGGTCCGCTACGCCCGCGACGCCTTCGAGGGCCTGCGCCTGATGGACGCGCTGATCGGGATCAAGCGGGGAGTGCCGGGCGCCAAGCTGCCGGACCTCAAGCAGCGCAGGGTGCGGGCGGCCACCGTCCAGGTCGAGGAGCGGCCCGAGGAGGGCCACGTCCGCTCCGACGTCGCCATCGACAACCGGGTGCCCGAGCCGCCGTTCCGCGGCACCCGCGTCGTCAAGGGCATCCAGCTCAAGGAGTACGCCTCCTGGCTCGACGAGGGCGCCCTGTTCAAGGGCCAGTGGGGCCTCAAGCAGGCTCGCACCGGCGAGGGACCCTCGTACGACGAACTGGTCGAGACCGAGGGCCGGCCGCGGCTGCGCGGCCTCCTCGACCGGCTCCAGACGGACAACCTGCTGGAGGCGGCCGTTGTCTACGGCTACTTCCCCTGCGTCTCCAAGGACGACGACCTCATCGTCCTCGACGACGACGGCAACGAGCGCACCCGGTTCAGCTTCCCGCGCCAGCGCCGCGGCCGGCGGCTGTGCCTGGCCGACTTCTTCCGCCCGGAGGAGTCCGGCGAGACCGACGTGGTCGGCTTCCAGGTCGTCACCGTCGGCTCCCGCATCGGCGAGGAGACGGCCCGCATGTTCGAGGCCAACGCCTACCGCGACTACCTCGAACTGCACGGCCTGTCCGTGCAGCTCGCCGAGGCCCTCGCCGAGTACTGGCACGCGCGCGTGCGCTCCGAGCTGGGCTTCGCCGGGGAGGACCCCGCCGAGATGGAGGACATGTTCGCCCTGAAGTACCGGGGCGCCCGCTTCTCCCTCGGCTACGGCGCCTGCCCGGACCTGGAGGACCGCGCCAAGATCGCCGACATGCTCCAGCCGGAGCGCATCGGCGTCCACCTGTCGGAGGAGTTCCAGCTCCACCCCGAGCAGTCCACCGACGCCATCGTCATCCACCACCCCGAGGCGAAGTACTTCAACGCCCGCTGAACCCCTGTGTGAGCCGCTCCACAGGCCACACCAGGCGTTCCGGTCCCGCACGACGTACACTGGTCGGTCCACCGCAGGCCGGTTCCCACGTGGGAACCGGCCTGATCGTCCCTCAAGGAGGTACGTGGATGACCAGCACGGTCCCCGCACTCGGAACCCGTACGGCCGAAGGCTCAGCCCTGCAGGCCGTGCTCCTCGACATGGACGGCACCCTGGTGGACACCGAGGGCTTCTGGTGGGACGTCGAGGTCGAGGTCTTCGCCTCCCTCGGCCACACCCTCGACGACTCCTGGCGCCACGTGGTCGTCGGCGGCCCCATGACCCGCAGCGCGGGCTTCCTGATCGAGGCCACCGGCGCCGACATCACGCTCGCCGAACTGAGCGTCCTGCTCAACGACGGCTTCGAGCAGCGCATCGGCAGCGACCTGCGGCTCATGCCGGGCGCCGCCAGGCTGCTCGCGGAACTGTCCGCGCACGAGATCCCCACCGCCCTGGTCTCCGCCTCGCACCGGCGCATCATCGACCGGGTGCTGACCTCGCTCGGCCCGAGCCACTTCGCCCTCACCGTCGCCGGTGACGAGGTGCCGCGCACCAAGCCCCACCCCGACCCCTACCTGGCCGCCGCGGCCGGGCTCGGCGTGGACCCCGCGCGGTGCGCCGTCGTCGAGGACACCGCGACCGGGGTCGCCGCCGCCGAGGCCGCCGGCTGCCAGGTCGTCGCCGTGCCCTCGGTCGCCCCCATCACACCGGGCGCGCGGCGCACCGTGGTCGGCTCGCTGGAAGAGGTCGACCTGACATTTCTGCGCGGTCTGATGACCGTAATGCTCTAGGCGTTCACGGGGATATTCCCGCCTTCCCCGATGGCCGAATTGCAGCACCGGTCACCGACCTCGGAGTGTGACGTTCCCCACGTTGTCAGGGGTCGACAGGCGTGCGTAGGTGTGCTGCTTTCGACCGGGCGAACGTTGTCGAGGTGTCCTTGTGTCCTGATTGGTGAAAGCCTGCACTAATCCTTCCACTGTCGGGTTTTCGGTGTGTCCACACCCGGTTTCGCTCCGTGATGAGCCCCCAACTCCGGTGGCTGCGAACCCCCGTGCGGGCGCGGACTAATCTCGTCGCGAGAACGTCCGCCACTACCCCCGTGATCCGCCGCGACACCCCTGCATTCCGGATACACGGACCGACAGCTCTGGAGAAACTCGAGCATGAACCGTAAGACTTTGGTGCTGCCGGTCGTCGTCGGCCTGCTCGCGCCGGTACTCGCCGCCTGCGGCGGGTCCGACGGCGGCAGCGGCGGCGGGGACGCGATAGTCGTCGGCACCACGGACCGGTTCACCATCACGAAGGACGTCACGGCGCCCCTCGACCCGGCCTGGGCCTACGACGTCGGAGCCTGGAACATCATGCGCCACACCTCGCAGACGCTGATGACCCAGCCGCGCGGTGACGGTGAGCCCGTCCCCGAGGCGGCCGAGAAGTGCGGCTTCACCGACACCGGCAACGAGCGTTACGCCTGCACCCTGCGCGACGGCCTGAAGTTCTCCAACGGCGACGCCATCACCGCCGAGGACGTCAAGTACTCCATCGACCGCGCCATGTCCCTGAAGGCGGACAGCGGCGTCTCCGCGCTGCTGTCGACCGTGGACACCGTGGAGACCCAGGGCGACCGCGAGGTCATCTTCCACCTCAACTCCGCCGACGCGACCTTCCCGTACAAGCTGTCGACGCCCGTGGCCGGCATCGTGAACGAGGAGTCCTACCCGAAGGACAAGCTGCGCGAGGGCTTCGAACTCAGCGGGTCCGGCCCGTACGAGATGAAGAGCGAGTCCAAGGACGGCGTCCTCAACAAGGTCGTGTTCACCAAGAACCCCAACTACAAGGGGAGTCTGAAGGTGAACAACGACGAGGTGGAACTGGTGTCCTTCGACGACGCCGACGCCATGGGAAGCGCCCTGGAGAAGGGCGACATCGACGTCATGACGCGCGCGATGACGCCGGAGCAGATCCGCAAGCTCTCCAACAGCTCCGACAGCGACGTCAAGCTCATCGAGGTCGCCGGTCTCGAGATCCGCTACCTGGGCTTCAACGTCGACGCGCCCAGCGTGAAGGACAAGGCCATCCGGCAGGCCATGGCCCAGCTCATCAACCGCGACGAACTCGTCGCCAAGGTCTACGGTTCGCAGGCCGAGCCGCTGTACTCGATGGTCCCGGCCAGCATCACCGGCCACTCCAACTCGTTCTTCAACAAGTACGGCGACCCGAGCACCAGCGAGGCGAAGCAGACGCTGAAGTCGTCCGGCATCGACACGCCGGTCAAGCTGACCCTGCACTACACCACCGACCACTACGGTGCCGCGACCAAGCCGGAGTTCGAGGAGCTGCAGCGCCAGCTCAACGAGAGCGGCCTCTTCGACGTCGACATCGAGGGCAAGCCCTGGGACGTCTTCCGCCCCGCCGAGCGCGACCTCAAGTACGACGTCTTCGGCATGGGCTGGTTCCCCGACTTCCCCGACGCGGACAGCTTCATCGCGCCGTTCCTCGACCGGGACAACACGCTCAACTCGCCCTACCTGAACCCGAAGATCATCAACGATCTGATCCCCGAGTCCCGGCGTGAGGCCGACCGCCTCTCCGCGGTGGACACCCTCACGGAGATCCAGGACATCACCGCCGAGGACGTCCCGGTCATCCCGCTGTGGCAGGGCAAGCAGTACGTGGCCGCAGGCGACGACGTCACCGGCACCGCCTACCTGCTCAACTCCTCCTCGTCGCTCCAGCTGTGGGAGCTGGGCCGGGGCGTGAGCGACTGACACCCCCGCCGGACCACACGAAGGGCGCCCTCCTCCGACCGGAGAAGGGCGCCCTTCGTCATGCTCTACTGCGCGCCGGGGCGGACCAGACCGCTCTCGTACGCGTACACCGCCGCCTGCACCCGGTCCCGCAGGCCCAGCTTGGTCAGCACATGACCCACATGCGTCTTCACGGTCGTCTCGCTGACGAACAGGTCGGCGGCGATCTCCGCGTTGGACAGACCCCGGGCCACCAGCTTCAGCACCTCGACCTCGCGGTCCGTCAACGTGTGCAGCGTGTCCGGCACCGGCTCGTCGCCCGACGGCAGATGCGTGGCGTACTTGTCGAGCAGCCGCCGGGTGATACTCGGCGCCAGCATCGCCTCGCCGCCCGCCACCACCCGGATCGCCTGCACCAGCTCGTTGGCCGGAGCGTCCTTCAGCAGGAACCCGCTGGCCCCCGCCTTCAACGCCTCCACCACGTACTCGTCGAGGTCGAAGGTGGTCAGCACCAGCACCTTCGCGGGACCGTCCCGCTCGGGCCCGGTGATCTGCCGGGTCGCCTCCACACCGTCCATCCGCGGCATGCGGATGTCCATCAGCACCACATCGGGCTGCAGCGCCCGCACCTGGTCGAGTGCCTGGAGGCCGTCGCCGGCCTCGCCGACGACCGCGATGTCCTGCTCCGCCTCCAGAATCATCCGGAAGCCCGTGCGCAGCAGCGGCTGGTCGTCGACCAGTAGGACGCGGATGGCCACGTAAGTCTCCTTCGGCTAGCCCGGCCCCATTCTGCCCTGCTCGGCACCACCGGACTCGGCCGCCCTCACCGGCAGCGGGTAGGGCGGGGGAGTACCGCCAAATTCCGGGCAGTGCGCCTGGTGGTCGCACCAGCCGCACAGCTTGGTGGGACGCGGACGCCACTCACCCGTCTCGGTCGCCAGCCGGATCGCCTCCCACAGCGCCAGCAGCTTGCGCTCCACCCGCTCCAGGTCGGCGAGGACCGGATCGTAGGTGAGCACGTCGCCGCTGCCGAGATAGACGAGCTGAAGGCGCCGCGGGACGACCTTCTTCAGCCGCCACACCACCAGCGCGTAGAACTTCATCTGGAACAGCGCGCCCTCGGCGTACTGCGGCCTGGGGGCCTTGCCCGTCTTGTAGTCGACGATCCGCACCTCGCCCGTGGGAGCCACGTCGACCCGGTCGATGATGCCGCGCAGCCGCAGCCCCGAGTCCAGCTCCGCCTCCACGAACAGCTCCCGCTCGGCGGGCTCCAGCCGGCTCGGGTCCTCCAGCGTGAACCACCGCTCGACGAGCCGCTCCGCCTCCCCGAGCCACCCCGCCAGCCGCTCGCCCTCCGGATCGTCCGCGAACAGCTCGCCGACCTCCGGCCTGCTCTCCCGCAGCCGGTCCCACTGACCGGGAACCAGCGCCTTCGCCCGCGGCGCGGTGCGCTCGGCCGCCGGGGCGTCGAAGAGCCGCTCCAGCACGGCGTGCACCAGCGTGCCCCTCGTCGCCGCCTCGCTCGGCTTCTCCGGCAGCCGGTCGATGACCCGGAACCGGTACAACAACGGGCACTGCATGAAATCGCCGGCCCGGGAGGGCGAGAGCGAGGCGGGCCGTATCGCCACGGGGGCAGGGGCGGCGGCCTCCGCGCCCACCGCCGCGTCCGCGCCGTCCGCCACCGTCGTCGCCGGTCGGGCGGGTCCGCCCGCGTCCTCCGCGACACCCTCGATGCTCGTCTCCATGCCCACAGACCTTACGGCCCGACACTGACAGTGACCCAGCCCGCGGCCCGTGACCCGTGTGACGGAAGGGAAGCACAGGGGTGCCGGGGCGGAACGGACGGGGGCGGACGCATACCATCGACAGGAGACCCTCCCGTCCGGCAGGCGGGAGACGCTTCGAACGAGGGGACACCGTGGACGTGAGCGGCGGGAGCGGGCACCCGCGGTCCGGCAACGACGAGCCGGCCCGGCCCCAGTCAGGTCCCACGGCCCCGGCCGCCGACGGCGCACAGCCGGACCCCGCGGCCACCACGACACCCGGAACACCGGGCCCGGAGATCCAGAGCCCCGACGACAACCAGAACCCGGATCACCACCCGGACCAGACCCCACCCCCGCAGTCCCCGCCCCGTCCCCCCGCCCACCACGCCGGCGGCGAACCCCACGGCGGCGGCAAGGGCGGACCCGGACGACCGCCGCAGCGCCGGCCCGAGCCCGGCGGAGGGCTCCTGATGGGCAGGCCCTTCGGCGTACCCGTCTACGTCGCACCCAGCTGGTTCCTCGTCGCCGCCCTGATCACCTGGGTCTTCGGCGGCCAGCTCGACCGCGTACTGCCCGAGCTGGGCGCCGCCCGCTACCTGGTCTCCCTCTTCTTCGCCGTCGCCTTCTACGCCTCCGTCCTCGTCCACGAACTGGCGCACACCGTCGCCGCACTCCGCTTCAAGCTCCCCGTGCGCCGCATCCAGCTCCAGTTCTTCGGCGGCGTCTCCGAGATCGAGAAAGAGGCCGAAACCCCCGGCCGCGAATTCGTGCTGGCCTTCGTCGGCCCACTCCTCTCCCTGGTCCTCTCCGGCGTCTTCTACCTCGCCCTGCTGCCCGTGGAACCCGGCACCGTCCCCGGCGTACTGCTGGCCGGCCTCATGATCTCCAACCTGATCGTGGCCGCCTTCAACCTCCTGCCCGGCCTCCCCCTCGACGGCGGACGCATGCTCCGCGCCGTCGTCTGGAAGATCACCGGCAAGCCCATGCACGGCACCGTCGCCGCCGCCTGGGTCGGCCGGGCCCTCGCCGTCTCCGTCCTGATCGGGCTGCCCCTGCTCACCCAGTCCGGCGCCCTCGGCTCCGACGCCGTGGACAACGTCGGCATGGACACCGTCATGGACGCCCTGCTCGCCGCGATCCTCGCCGCCATCATCTGGACCGGCGCCGGAAACAGCCTCCGCATGGCCCGCCTGCGCGAACACCTCCCCGAACTACGCGCCCGCGCCCTCACCCGACGCGCCGTCCCCGTACCCGCCGACACCCCCCTCTCCGAGGCCCTGCGCCGCGCCAACGCCTCCGGAGCCCGCGCCCTCGTCGTCGTCGACACCGAAGGCGGACCCGTCTCCCTGGTCCGCGAGGCCGCCATCGTCGGCGTACCCGAACACCGCCGCCCCTGGGTGGCGGTCAGCACCCTCGCCCAGGACCTCACCGACGGCATGCGCGTCTCCGCCGAACTCTCGGGCGAAGAACTCCTGGACGCCCTGCGCGCCAACCCCGCCAGCGAATACCTGGTGATCGAGGAGACCGGCGAGATCTACGGCGTCCTCTCCGCCGCCGACGTCGAGCGGGCCTTCGTCAAGGCAATGGCAAGGCCCAGCTGAACGCGCCCCGAAGCGGCGCGGGGAACTGCGCGAGCAACCCCCAACGGCCCGCGCCGTTCGCACGCACGCAGCCACCACCCCCTACGCTGGTCCAGCCCCCGGCAGGGAACCGGTAGGCTGGTCACATGTCCGAACCGACCGGTGCCGCCCGCAGGCGCGGGCCCTTCAAGGTCGGGGACCAGGTTCAGCTGACCGACCCCAAGGGCCGCCACTACACGTTCACGCTCGAGGCCGGGAAGAACTTCCACACCCACAAGGGTTCCTTCCCCCACGACGAACTGATCGGTGCTCCCGAGGGCAGCGTTGTCCGCACCACCGGGAACGTCGCCTACCTCGCGCTGCGCCCCCTGCTCCCCGACTACGTCCTGTCCATGCCCCGCGGGGCAGCCGTCGTCTACCCGAAGGACGCGGGGCAGATCCTCGCCTTCGCCGACATCTTCCCCGGCGCACGCGTCGTGGAGGCCGGAGTGGGCTCCGGCTCGCTGAGCAGCTTCCTGCTGCGCGCCATCGGCGACCAGGGCATGCTGCACTCCTACGAGCGCCGCGAGGACTTCGCCGACATCGCCCGCCAGAACGTGGAGCGCTACTTCGGGGAACCGCACCCCGCCTGGCAGCTCACCGTCGGCGACCTCCAGGACAACCTGTCCGACACCGACGTCGACCGCGTCATCCTCGACATGCTCGCCCCCTGGGAGTGCCTGGAGGCCGTCTCCAAGGCCCTCGTGCCCGGCGGCATCCTGTGCTGCTACGTCGCGACCACCACCCAGCTCGCCCGGACCGTCGAGTCCATCCGCGAGATCGGCTCCTTCAACGAGCCGACCTCCTGGGAGACGATGATCCGCAACTGGCACGTCGAAGGCCTCGCCGTCCGCCCGGACCACCGGATGATCGGCCACACCGGCTTCCTGCTCACCGCCCGCCGCCTCGCAGACGGCGTCGAGCCCCCCATGCGCCGCCGCCGCCCCGCCAAGGGCGCCTACGGCGAGGACTACTCCGGCCCCAACGCCGACGGAGGCGCAGGCCGCTAGGGCGTCCCCGTGTCCTGATCAACGCAAGTACGCCGTGGGGGGGGGGGGGGGGGCCCCCCCCCCCCGCCCCCCCCCCCCGAGCGCGGGGTGGGGTCCCCCCCCACCAAGACCCCCCCCCCGGGGATAGGAACCCGGGCCCCCAC
>NZ_JBHJVQ010000042.1:17486-50295 GCF_042263835.1 Streptomyces sp. NPDC056128
CGGGGCCGCTCGTGCGCGCCCCGGTCTCCAAACCCCACTCGGTGCGGGGTGGTCGTTCCCCCCCCCCCCCCCGCACCCCCCACCACGGCGTCTTCGCGTTGACAGGCACCCCACGAAGCGAGCCCCGAGCGTGGTAATCGGACCCGGTACCCACCCCACCGTTCCCCCGCACTGTGACGTGTGGCACGATGCTGGCCACCCCCACCGGCACAGCCCTCACAGGAGACACTCCTCGTGCAGCACCCCGCCGTTCCGGACCTGTCCCACACGCACACCCGGCCGATCCACTGGGTCGCCACCGCCACGGCCGTCGCCGCAGTGGTCGCCCTGTCCTCGGTCCTCCAACCCGACGCGGCCACGGCGGCACAGCCCGCCACCGGCCCGAAGACCGCACCGGCCCACGGCACGCCCCCCGATCCGGCGGCCGTCGCCTTCCCCCTGGAGTGCGGCCCGGTCAAGGCGGTGGTGCAGAAGAAGGCGTCCGGCGACCTCGACGGCGACGGACGGCCCGAGACGGTGGCGGCCGTGCACTGCGACGCACCCATGGGAACCCCGCCCGACGGGGTGTACGTCGTCACGCGCGGCGCCGACGGAGGCAAGCCCCGGGTCGTGGCCACCCTCGTGGACCCGAAGGACCGCCACACCGTCACCGAGCTCACGGTGGACGGCGGCGGAGCCGTGCGGGCCACCCTCCTCGGCTACTCGTCGGCCGACGTGCCCAGTTGCTGCCCCGACACCACCGACGACATGAAGTGGCGCTGGAAGAACGGCGCGTTCGTCAATGACGCGCCTTCCCAGGCACGAACCGTGTGACCCAACAGACAACGGTCACACACCGTAGACGACGAGTCACATTTTGGTCACTCTGAGTCCGGACCGTAGACCTCGGCCCTGTCCGAAACCCGACGTACGTGGATGCACTCGCCCGGACACTCCTTCGCGGAGTCGACCACGTCCGTGAGAAGCGGCAACGGCACGGGTGTTGCCGCCCCAGGAGCCTGCAGAAGCTCGTCGTCCGCGCCCTTCACGTAGGCCAGACCATCGATGTCCAGCTCGAACACCTCGGGCGCGTACTGGGCACAGATGCCGTCGCCGGTACACAGGTCCTGGTCGATCCAGACCTCCAGAGCCTCGCCGTCGACTCCGGCCTCCTGCTGCACGCTCATCTCTCCTGCCGTTTCCTGCGCCGAGCCGTTCGGGAATCCGGCCAGCTCTGACGGGTGTTGAACGCTTCGAGCGTACCCCCGCCTGGGTTCCATTCACGTCCGGTGGGTATTCCCCTGGCGTGAGGGAGAGCGCAAGGGTGAAGATCGGACACACCCCGACAGTCTTTGTGATCTAGGGGTTTCAATCGACACCCACCCAGGTAGGGTCTGGAAGCGTCCAGCTCCCCATGGAGGAGGTGAGGACCGTGGCAGCCCACGACGACGACATGAACCGCGGCATCCGCCCGGGACGCGGGTCCGAGGACCCGGCCGGGCAGGTGGCCTACCTTGAGCAGGAGATCGCCGTCCTGCGACGCAAGCTCGCCGAATCTCCGCGGCACACGAGAATTCTCGAAGAGCGGATCGTCGAACTGCAGACCAACCTGGCCGGCGTGTCCGCACAGAACGAGCGGCTCGCCGGCACACTCCGCGAGGCCCGCGACCAGATCGTGGCCCTCAAGGAGGAGGTCGACCGGCTGGCCCAGCCACCGGCCGGCTTCGGAGTCTTCCTGCAGGCCAACGAGGACGGCACCGCCGACATCTTCACCGGCGGCCGCAAACTCCGGGTGAACGTCAGCCCGAGCGTCGAGCTCGACGAGCTCCGACGCGGCCAGGAACTGATGCTCAACGAAGCACTCAACGTGGTCGAGGCCATGGAGTACGAGAGCGTCGGCGACATCGTCACCCTCAAGGAGATCCTCGAGGACGGCGAGCGAGCCCTCGTGCTCGGGCACACCGACGAGGAGAGGGTGGTGAGGCTCGCCGAACCGCTGCGCGGCCTGACCATCCGCCCCGGCGACGCCCTCCTTCTCGAACCACGCTCCGGCTACGTCTACGAGGTCGTGCCCAAGAGCGAGGTCGAGGAACTCGTCCTCGAAGAAGTCCCCGACATCGGATACGAGCAGATCGGCGGCCTCGGCGGACAGATCGAGGCCATCCGCGACGCGGTCGAGCTCCCCTATCTCTATCCCGACCTGTTCCGGGAGCACGAGCTGCGACCGCCCAAGGGAGTCCTGCTCTACGGACCCCCCGGATGCGGCAAGACGCTCATCGCCAAGGCCGTCGCCAACTCGCTGGCCAAGAAGGTCGCCGAGGTCACCGGCCAAGCCGCCGGCAAGAGCTTCTTCCTCAACATCAAGGGCCCCGAGCTGCTCAACAAGTACGTCGGCGAGACCGAGCGGCAGATCCGCCTGGTCTTCCAGCGAGCCCGCGAGAAGGCCAGCGAGGGCACCCCCGTCATCGTCTTCTTCGACGAGATGGAATCCCTCTTCCGCACCCGCGGCTCCGGCGTCAGCTCGGACGTGGAGAACACCATCGTCCCCCAGCTGCTCGCCGAGATCGACGGCGTGGAGGGCCTGCAGAACGTGGTCGTGATCGGCGCCTCCAACCGTGAGGACATGATCGACCCCGCCATCCTGCGGCCCGGCCGGCTCGACGTGAAGATCAAGATCGAGCGTCCGGACGCCGAGGCGGCCAAGGACATCTTCGGCAAGTACCTCACCGAGCGCCTCCCGCTCCACTCCGACGACCTCTCCGAACACGGGAAGGACAGGGGTGCCACCGTCCAGAGCATGATCCAGACGGCGGTGGAACAGATGTACGCCGAATCCGAGGAGAACCGCTTCCTGGAGGTCACCTACGCCAACGGCGACAAGGAAGTCCTCTATTTCAAGGACTTCAATTCCGGCGCCATGATCGAGAACATCGTGGGCCGCGCCAAGAAAATGGCGATCAAGGACTTCCTCGAGAAGACCCAGAAGGGCCTCCGCGTCTCCCACCTCCTCCAGGCCTGCGTGGACGAGTTCAAGGAGAACGAGGACCTGCCGAACACCACCAACCCGGACGACTGGGCCAGGATCTCCGGAAAGAAGGGCGAGCGGATCGTGTACATCCGTACGCTCGTCACCGGAAAACAGGGCGCGGACACCGGACGCTCCATCGACACGGTGGCGAACACCGGTCAGTACCTGTAAAAGGCGGGGCGGCTGCGGGTCCCCTCAATGGGTACCCGCAGCCGACTGTTTTCCGGAGCCCCGACTGGAGCAAGGCAATGCCGCAAATGATCTCCCCACCAGTGCAAAGGCGTTCTAGGCTCTTCCATACCGCCGAGTCGCGCAGTGCGGGGACGGGCACCGCACACGCATCGGAGCGCCAGCGGTACTTGAGCGGCGCCCACGACCGAGGGCACCGCCGGGCAAGGAGGGCCGCATGACAGTACGGCGAGTAATGGGCATCGAGACGGAGTACGGGATCTCCGTCCCCGGCCACCCGAACGCCAATGCCATGCTCACCTCGTCCCAGATCGTCAACGCCTACGCGGCGGCGATGCACCGGGCCCGCCGGGCCCGCTGGGACTTCGAGGAGGAGAACCCGCTGCGGGACGCGCGAGGCTTCGACCTCGCCCGTGAGTCGGCCGACTCCAGCCAGCTCACCGACGAGGACATCGGCCTGGCCAACGTCATCCTCACCAACGGAGCACGGCTCTACGTCGACCACGCCCACCCCGAGTACAGCGCTCCGGAGGTCACCAACCCGCGGGACGCCGTGCTGTGGGACAAGGCCGGCGAACGGATCATGGCCGAGGCCGCCGACCGGGCCGCCCAGCTGCCCGGCGCCCAGCCGATCCACCTCTACAAGAACAACACTGACAACAAGGGCGCCTCCTACGGCACGCACGAGAACTACCTCATGAAGCGGGAGACCGCCTTCTCCGACATCGTGCGCCACCTGACCCCCTTCTTCGTCTCCCGCCAGGTCTTCACCGGCGCCGGCCGCGTCGGCATCGGCCAGGACGGGCACGAACACGGCTTCCAGCTCAGCCAGCGCGCGGACTACTTCGAGGTCGAGGTCGGCCTGGAGACCACGCTGAAGCGGCCCATCATCAACACCCGCGACGAACCCCACGCGGACGCCGAGAAGTACCGACGGCTCCACGTGATCATCGGCGACGCCAACCTGTCCGAGATCTCGACCTACCTGAAACTCGGCACCACGGCACTCGTGCTCTCGATGATCGAGGACGGCTTCATCGCCGTCGACCTGGCCGTCGACCAGCCCGTCCGCACCCTCCACCAGGTCTCCCACGACCCCACGCTCAAACGCCTGGTCACGCTGCGCAGCGGCCGCACACTGACCGCGGTCCAGCTCCAGATGGAGTACTACGAACTGGCCCGCAAGTACGTCGAGGAGCGGTACGGCGCCGACGCCGACGACCAGACCAAGGACGTCCTCGGCCGCTGGGAGGACACCCTCAACCGGCTCGAGAACAACCCCATGAGCCTCGCCGGCGAGCTGGACTGGGTCGCCAAGCGGGAGCTGATGGAGGGCTACCGGCGCCGCGACAACCTGGACTGGGACGCGGCCCGGCTGCACCTCGTGGACCTCCAGTACGCCGACGTACGCCCCGACAAGGGCCTGTACAACCGTCTGGTGGAGCGCGGCCGGATCAAGCGGCTGCTGGACGAGAACGAGGTCGAGCGGGCCCGTACGAAGCCGCCTGAGGACACCCGCGCCTACTTCCGCGGACGCTGTCTGGAGCAGTACGCGGACGACGTCGCGGCGGCCTCCTGGGACTCGGTGATCTTCGATCTGCCGGGCCGGGACTCGCTCCAGCGGGTGCCAACCCTGGAACCGCTTCGCGGAACGCGTAATCACGTCAAGGAGCTCCTGGACCGCTGCCGCACGGCAGACGACCTGGTCAAGGTCCTGTCGGGCGGGTGACGGCCCCGAGCGGGTACACCGGAAGGAGACCGCCGGACGAGGTGGAAAGTCACCGGGTCCGGGAACCATCGAGATGGCCCTCGTACGTTGTAGCAACTGCGGGGCCGATGTCGGACCCGGCTTGTAGGGTCTGATCTTGAACCGAGCAACTGTGTCGGGCGAACCGAGCGGGGTGAGGGTTATGGCGACCAAGGACACCGGCGGCGGGCAGCAGAAGGCCACGCGTTCCACTGAGGAGGTCGAGGAGCAGGCGCAGGACGCGCAGGCCTCGGAGGACCTCAAGGAGCGCCAGGAAAAGCTGAACGACGACGTGGACTCCGTCCTGGACGAAATCGACGATGTCCTCGAAGAGAATGCCGAGGATTTCGTGCGTAGCTTCGTTCAGAAGGGTGGACAGTAGGCCCATTTGGCCTTCGAAACGAAGGTGGCGGGGGAGTCTGTGAGTGTCCGACGAACGGGAAGTCAGGAAGTGTTCGCGGTGCCAGGAGAGCAAGCCGCGGACGGCTTTCGCGAGCAACAAGTCCACGCGTGATGGTCTTCAGGCGTACTGCCGGGAGTGCTCGGCGGAGTACTACCGGCAGCGCCAGGCGGCCAAGGGGCGGGCGGTGCGCGAGAAGGTGCCCGTCCCGCCCGGGCACAAGCACTGCCGGGGCTGTGGCGAGGTGAAGCCCCATAGCGAATGGCATCGCAAGACCAGTGCGCCCGATGGCCTTGCAAGCCGCTGTAAGGCATGCAAGGCGGCTACTGATCCGGCAGGTCACCTTCGTCGGAAGTACGGCCTCACTGAAGCCGAGCGCGACGAGATGGTGGCCTCTCAGGCGGGGGTCTGCGTGATCTGTCTCAAGGCTCCTGCCGTTCAGGTGGATCACTGCCACAAGACGGGTAGGGTCCGTGGCGTACTGTGCTTCAACTGCAATTCCGGCCTCGGCCTGTTGAGGGATGACCCCGACGTGATGAACCGAGCTGCCGACTACCTGGAAGGAAACGCGTGGAAGCCAACACTCGTAGCACCGGGCGTCTACCAGCTGCCTTCCTGACGCCCGGGTCCTCTTCGTTCATGGACTTCCTCGGTGCGCACCAGCCGGAGATGCTCCCGGGCAACCGGCAGCTGCCGCCGGTGCAGGGTGTGATCGAGGCGCCGCACGGCACCACGATCGTGGCCGTCACGTTCCCCGGGGGCGTCGTTCTCGCCGGTGACCGGCGGGCCACCATGGGCAACATGATCGCCCAGCGGGACATCGAGAAGGTCTTCCCGGCCGACGAGTACTCGGCGGTGGGCATCGCCGGCACGGCGGGCCTGGCCGTGGAGATGGTGAAGCTGTTCCAGCTGGAGCTGGAGCACTTCGAGAAGGTCGAGGGGGCGCAGTTGTCCCTGGAGGGCAAGGCGAACCGTCTGTCCACGATGATCCGGTCCAACCTGGGCATGGCGATGCAGGGGCTGGCCGTGGTGCCGCTGTTCGCCGGGTACGACGTGGACCGGGGCAGGGGCCGCATCTTCTCGTACGACGTGACGGGTGGGCGGTCCGAGGAGCAGAACTTCGCGACCACCGGGTCGGGGTCGATCTTCGCGCGTGGTGCGATGAAGAAGCTGTTCCGTGAGGATCTGACCGAGGAGCAGGCCACGACGCTCGTGGTCCAGGCGCTGTACGACGCGGCTGACGACGACTCGGCGACCGGTGGTCCCGACGTCGCCCGCCGGATCTACCCGATCATCACTGTGATCACCGAGGACGGCTTCCGCCGGCTCAGCGAGGACGAGGGCTCGGAGCTGGCCCGTGCGGTGCTGGAGCGGCGGCTCGAGCATCCGGACGGCCCGCGGGCCGCGCTGCTGTAGCGGGTGCGTTCGTGTTGTCGGGTGGTCCAGTGACTTCTCCAGAAAGGGATGGATAACCGGTGTCGACGCCGTTCTATGTCTCACCCCAGCAGGCCATGGCCGACCGGGCGGAGTACGCCCGCAAGGGCATCGCCCGTGGCCGCAGCCTGGTCGTGCTGCAGTTCGCCGACGGCATCGTGTTCGTCGGTGAGAACCCGTCCCGTGCGCTGCACAAGTTCAGCGAGATCTACGACCGGATCGGCTTCGCGGCCGCCGGCAAGTACAACGAGTACGAGAACCTGCGGATCGGCGGCGTGCGCTATGCCGATCTGCGCGGGTACACGTACGACCGGGACGACGTGACCGCCCGTGGTCTGGCGAACGTGTACGCGCAGACGCTGGGCACGATCTTCTCCAGTCAGGCCGAGAAGCCGTACGAGGTGGAGCTGGTCGTCGCGGAGGTCGGTGAGAGTCCGGAGAGTGATCAGATCTATCGGCTGCCGCACGACGGTTCGATCGTGGACGAGCACGGCTCGGTCGCGGTCGGGGGCAACGCGGAGCAGATCAGCGGGTACCTGGACCAGCGGCACCGGGACGGTATGACGCTGGCCGAGGCGCTGAAGCTGGCGGTGCAGGCGCTGTCCCGTGACACGAACGGCAGTGAGCGGGAGATTCCGGCGGAGCGGCTGGAGGTCGCGGTGCTGGACCGTACGCGGCCGCAGCAGCGGAAGTTCAAGCGGATCGTGGGCGGGCAGTTGTCGCGGCTGCTGGATTCCGGCGCGAGCACGGGTGCCGATGTCACGGATGCGTCCGACGCGGACGACGCGGACGCCGAGACGGACGAGGACGAGTAGGAGGAGCCGGGGCGGCTCCGCGCCGCCCCGCCCCGCTCACTGCGGCGGTGCCGTGGAGCCTCGTACCACCAGGCTGACCGGCAGGTCCCCTTCCTCGGGGGCCCGCCCGTCCAGTACGGCCAGCAGTGCCCGCATGCCCCGTTCGCCGAAGGCTTCCGCGTCGAGGCGGACCGTGGTCAGTTCGGGGTCGATGGCGGTGGCCAGGCCGAGGTCGTCCAGGCCGGTGACGGAGAGGTCGTCGGGGACGCGCAGTCCTGCGCGCCGGGCTGCCTTGTAGGCGCCGGCCGCCAGTTTGTCGTCGTCGCAGACCAGGGCCGTGGGCCGGGGTCCGGGTGCTCTGAGCGCGGCCTCCGTGGCGGTTCGGGCGCCTTCGATGGAGATCGGGGCGCGGGCCGTGCGCAGGTCGGTGCCGGGCGCCGCGTGCAGCCGGGCCGCCAGTTCCCGGGCGCGTACCTCGAAGGTCCAGGAGGGCACGTCCGCGGCGAGGTGGAGGAAGCGGCGGTGGCCCAGGGTCAGCAGGTGGTCGGCGACCTGGCGGATGCCGTCGGCGATGTCGAGGTTGACCGTCGCGGCGCCCAGGCTGCCCTCGGGGTCGCTGTCGAGCATGACCAGGGGTAGTTGGTCGCCCCGGATGGCGGAGAGGGCGTCGGCGGCCATGGAGGACGCGATGACGCCGTCCAGCGCGGCCTGCGCGGAGGCGAAGGGGTCCCTGGCCGGGCCTACGCCCTCGGGGGAGGGGTAGAGCACCACGCCGAAGCCGTGCTCGCCGGCCACTCGCGCGGCGCCCGTGTACACCTCCGCGAAGAACTCCGTGGTCAGCGCGGGGACGACCAGCAGGACGGTGCGGGTGCGGCCCAGGCGGAGGTTGCGCGCGGCGAGGTTGGGGCGGTAGCCCAGCTCGTGCGCCGCCTCCCGGACCCGCTGCGCGGTCGGCTCGGAGACGCGGCCGCGCCATTTGTCGCCGAGTACCAGGGAGACCGCGGCCTGGGACACTCCGGCTGCCTGGGCGACGTCCCGGCTTGTGGGGCGGGTGCTGCCTTGTGCCACCGTTCGCCTGCGCTTTCGTCTGGACTCGTGAACAGGCGACATGGTACGTATGGCGGAGTTAGTTATACGTAACACGTCAGCACGTCAGTGAGTGCAGCAGAGAAGGGGGCGCCGCGTGGTTGCCGGGTATCTGGACATCCTCCGGGCGCGGCACGCCGTGCGGCTGCTGGTCGGCACGCTGGTGGGGCGGCTGCCCAACGCCACGGCGGCGATCGCGATCGTGCTGTTCGTGCGGGCGGAGGGCGGTTCGTACAGCCTCGCGGGGGCGCTGGCGGCCGTGTACGGCGTCGCGAACGCGGTGGGGCAGCCGGTGCTGGGGCGGCTGGTGGACCTGCGCGGGCAGCCATGGGTGCAGTTGCCTGCGGCCGTGCTGTCGGCGCTGGCGATGGGCGTGTTCGCCTTCGCCGGCACCGGGTCGGCGGTGCTCGCGTATGTGGCCGTGGGTGCGGCGGGGTTGTTCACGCCGCCGTTGGAGGGCGGGTTGCGGGCGCTGTGGCCCAGTGTGCTCGGCAAGGAGGATCAGGTGCACACGGCGTACGCGATGGACGCCGTGGCGCAGGAGGTGATGTTCACCGTCGGGCCGTTGCTGGTGACGGTGTGCGTGTCGTTGTGGTCGCCGCTGGTCGCGCTGCTGGTGCTCAACGGGCTGGGGGTGCTGGGTGCGCTGTCCGTGGTGGTGTCGCCGCCTTCGCGCGCGTGGCGGTCGGCGCCGCGGGAGGCGCACTGGCTGGGCGCGCTGCGCTCGGGCGGTCTGCTGGCGTTGCTGGGGGCGTTCCTGTTCATCGGGATGGCGCTCGGTTCCATCACCGTGGCGTCGGTGCCGTACGCCGACGAGCACGGTGGTGACGCGGTGTACGGCTGGCTGATGGCCGCCCTGGGGCTCGGTGCGCTGGTCGGGGGAGCGGTGTACGGGGCGCGGCGGTGGGCCGGTGAGCCGGCGCGGCGACTGCGGTTGCTGGTGGCGCTGCTGGCGGTCTGTTATCTGCCGTTGACGTTGATGCCGGGTGCGGTCGCGATGGTGCTGCTCACTGTTCTCGCGGGTGTCTTCCTGGCGCCGTGCATCGCTTGTGCGTTCGTCCTGGTCGATGTGCACGCTCCGCGCGGGACGGTGACGGAGGCGTTCTCGTGGCTGGTGACGACCTTCACGGTGGGGGCGTCGGTGGGGACCGGGCTCACGGGGCCCGTGGTGGAGCATGGCGGGGCCTTGTGGGGCTTCGCGGTGCCCGGGGCGGCGGGGGCGGTGTCGCTGCTCGTGCTGGTGGCCACGGGGCGGGTCCTCGCAGCTCCCGCGCGGGGAGCGGTGGTTGCGGCTTCATCGGAAAATGATCCAAACCGTGCCGTCGAACCCCGTTTCAGTTCGGGTCATCGGGCGTAATGTTCAGTCATGGACCGCCGCATTTTCGGGCTGGAGAACGAGTACGGCGTCACGTGCACGTTCAGGGGACAGCGCCGCCTGTCGCCTGACGAGGTGGCGCGGTACCTCTTCCGCCGTGTCGTGTCATGGGGCCGCAGCAGCAATGTCTTTCTGCGCAACGGGGCCCGCCTCTATCTCGACGTGGGATCACATCCGGAATACGCGACACCCGAATGTGACAATGTGATTGAACTCGTCACCCACGACAAGGCGGGCGAGCGCATTCTCGAAGGACTCCTGGTGGACGCCGAACGACGCCTGCACGAGGAGGGAATCGCGGGCGACGTCTACCTCTTCAAGAACAACACCGACTCCGCCGGCAACTCCTACGGCTGCCACGAGAACTATCTGGTGGCGCGGCACGGGGAGTTCTCGCGGCTCGCGGACATCCTCATTCCGTTCCTGGTGACCCGGCAGCTGCTGTGCGGCGCCGGCAAGGTGCTGCAGACGCCGCGCGGTGCCGTGTACTGCGTCAGTCAGCGGGCCGAGCACATCTGGGAGGGCGTCTCCTCGGCGACCACCCGCTCCCGTCCCATCATCAACACCCGTGACGAGCCGCACGCCGACGCCGAGCGCTACCGGCGCCTGCACGTCATCGTGGGCGACTCGAACATGTCGGAGACGACGATGCTGCTCAAGGTCGGTGCCACCGACCTGGTGCTGCGGATGATCGAGGCGGGCACGGTGATGCGCGATCTGACCCTGGAGAACCCGATCCGGGCGATCCGCGAGGTCAGTCACGACATCACCGGGCGGCGCAAGGTGCGTCTGGCCAGTGGCCGGGAGGCGTCCGCGCTGGAGGTGCAGCGGGAGTACTACGAGAAGGCCGTGGACTTCTGTGAGCGCCGCGGTATCCGCACCGGCACCGTCGAGCGGGTGCTGGAGCTGTGGGGGCGCACGCTGGAGGCGATCGAGGCCGAGGACCTCGACCGTATCGACACCGAGATCGACTGGGTCATGAAGTACAAGCTCATCGAGCGGTACCGGGCCAAGCACAACATGACCATGTCGCATCCGCGGGTCGCGCAGATAGACCTCGCCTACCACGACATCCACCGGCGTCGTGGCCTCTACTACCTGCTGGAGAAGAAGGGCCAGGCCGCCCGGGTCGCCAACGACTTGAAGATCTTCGAGGGCAAGTCGGTGCCGCCGCAGACCACTCGGGCCCGGCTGCGGGGCGACTTCATCCGGCGGGCGCAGGAGCAGCGGCGGGACTTCACCGTCGACTGGGTCCACCTCAAGCTCAACGACCAGGCGCAGCGCACCGTGTTGTGCAAGGACCCGTTCCGTTCGGTGGACGACCGGGTGGAGAAGCTGATCGCCGGAATGTGACCCCGACCGGGTGAGTTACGCGTCGCCGCACGAAAGGGCGGAACGCCACACGGGCACCGTACGTTATCCGTACGGTGCCCTTCTCACGCCGTAGAGTTGCGCGCACGCCATCACGCAGACCCACATCGATACGAGGCCCCCACCGTGCGCCGACGCTCCCTCCTCATCGCCGTCCCCGCGGGACTGGCCACGCTCGCCGCATGCGGTGACGACGACTCCGGCTCTTCGGGCAACGCGACTGACAGTCCGTCGCCCGAGGCGTCGGCCACGACGTCGGCACCGCCGCCGCCGAAGATCGTCGACGGTCCGCTGCCGGCCATCACGGCGGGGACGAAGTTCGACGAGAAGCCGACGGTCGCCAAGGGCAGTGGGGAGCCGTCGAAGGACCTCGCGGTGAAGACGGTCATCGCGGGCGGCGGCAAGGCCGTCGCGGAGGGCGACTTCGTGTCGGCGAACTACCTCGGGCAGGTCTGGCAGAGCGCGAAGGTCTTCGACAACTCGTACGACCGCAAGACCCCTCTCGTCATCCAGCTCGCCCAGGGCAGCATCATCGACGGCTGGCGGTACGCGCTCACGGGCAAGAAGACCGGCAGCCGCGTCGAGTTCTCGGTGCCGCCCACGTGGGGGTACGGCGAGCAGGGCAACGAGCAGGCGGGCATCAAGGGCTCCGACACGCTGGTCTTCGTGGTCGATCTGCAGGACACCTTCAACGCCAAGAGCTCCGCCAAGGGCGAGGAGGTGCCGCAGGACGACGCGGCGCTGCCCAAGGTCGGCACGAACACCGACGGCAAGGCTCCCTCGATCGAGGTGCCCGAGGCCGACGCGCCGAAGAAGCTCGTGGCGGAGTACGTCCTGGAGGGCGACGGCGCCGAGGTCGGCGCGCAGGACAGCGTCCTGGTGCAGTACAAGGGCGTCGTGTGGGACGGCGGCAAGGAGTTCGACTCGACGTACAGCAGGAAGCAGCTGACGTCGTTCTCGCTGCAGCAGGTCGTCAAGGGCTGGTCGCAGGGCCTGACCGGCAAGAAGGTCGGCAGCCGCGTCCTCATCGTCATCCCGCCGGACCTGGGGTACGGCGACAGCCCGCCGGAGGGCAGCGGTATCGAGAAGGACTCCACGCTCGTCTTCTCGGTGGACATCCTGGCGAAGATGTGACGCCCCGGAGATGTAAGACTTGGCCCGTTGCCTTTCCGCAGACAAGCAGGAGCTGAACACGTGAGCATCGACAAGCCCGAGGTCGACTTCCCGGGCGGCGAGCCGCCGGCGGACCTCGAGATCAAGGACATCTGGGAGGGCGACGGCCCGGTGGCCGAGGCCGGTCAGACCGTGACCGTCCACTACGTGGGCGTGACCTTCTCCACGGGCGAGGAGTTCGACGCCAGCTGGAACCGCGGTGCGCCGTTCCGCTTCCCGCTCGGCGGCGGCCGTGTCATCGCCGGCTGGGACCAGGGCGTGCAGGGCATGAAGGTCGGCGGCCGCCGCCAGCTGACCATCCCGGCGCACCTCGCGTACGGCAACCAGAGCCCGACCCCGGCGATCCCGCCCGGCTCGACGCTGATCTTCGTGGTCGATCTGCTCGGAGTCTGATCGACGTCCGAACGGACAGTGATCAGAGCCGGTCATCGAGGGTCCATGCCTGTCCGGGCATGGGCCCTCGGCTTTTGCCGCGCCCCCGCGGGGCGGTACGGTCATCCGTCGTAAGCACCATAGGGAGAAGGGCGTCGATGGCCATTGCCAAGGCCGAGCGGCTGATGAACCTGGCGCTGTGTCTGCTCGGGACACGGCGGCCGCTCAGCAAGCGTGAGCTGCGTGAGTCCGTCGAGGCCTACCTCGAAGCGGGCTCCGACGACTCCTTCAACCGCATGTTCGAGCGCGACAAGGACGACCTGCGCGAACTCGGACTGGTCATCGAGACCGTGGAGAGCCTCGACGGCGAGATCGGCTACCTGGCCCGCCGGGACAGCAACCGGCTGCCGCCCATCACCCTGGACGCCGAGGAGGCCGCCGCGCTGGGGCTCGCCGCGAAGGTGTGGCAGCAGGCCCGGCTCGCCGGTGCCGCGAGCGGCGCCCTGCAGAAGCTGCGCGCGGCGGGACTGCCCGAGGACGTCGACCCCTACGAGCCGCACAGCGCGCTGGAGCCGCGCATCCCGGTGCACGAGGCGGCCTTCGAGCCGCTGATGCTCGCCTGCCGCGACCGCCGGCCCGTCGGCTTCGACTACCGCAAGGCCAACGCCGCCCAGCCCGAGCCCCGGCACGTGGAGCCCTGGGCGCTGGAGTGCTGGCGCGGGCACTGGTACCTGGCGGGCTTCGACCGCGACCGCGGGGCGGAGCGGGTGTTCCGGCTGTCGCGGATCACCGGCAGGGTCCGTTCGCGCGGCGGGCGGTTCACCGCGCCGGTGCCGGACGTCGTCACCGTCCGTGAGACGGTCGCGAGCTGGGCGGGGGAGACCGCCGACCGCTCCGCGCGGATCCGGCTGCGTGCGGGCGCGGGATACCCCTTGCGGGCGAAGTCCACCGCCGTACGGGAACTCGGTGACGGCTGGGACGAGTTGGAGATTCCGTACGGGCACGGACTGGACGCCTGGCTGGTCGAGTTCGGGCCGGACGTGGTGGTGCTGGAGCCCGCGGAGTTGCGTGCGGACGTGGTGGACCGGCTGCGTGCCGTCGCCAAGGGCTGAGGGGGAGCGGACAACACTGTGGCAGGCAAACCGGTCAGGGCAGTGAACGCCATCGACCAGACCCGGCGGATGCTGTCCCTGGTGACGTATCTGAGGGAGCGTCCCGGGGCGCGGATCGAGGACGTCGCGCGGGCCTTCGGCATCACCGAGGACGAGCTGGTCTCCGACCTCGACGTGCTGCCCATGTGCGGCACCAGTTTCCGCGGCGGCGACCTGCTCGACATCGACACCGACGGCGAGCGCATCTGGTGGCACAACCCGGCCGCGCTCGGCGCGGACGCCGCGGAGCCGCTGCGGCTCGCCGCCGACGAGGCCACCGCGCTGCTGGTCGCCGCCCGGGCCGTGGCGACCCTGCCCGGCCTGCGCGAGAGCGACCGGCAGGCGCTGCTGCGGGCGACCGCCAAGGTGGAGACCTCGGCCGGGGAGGCCGCGGGCGCCAGTTCGCGGCTGTCCGTCACCTTCGAGTCCGAGGGCGGCGTCTTCGCCGACGTCGACCGGGCGATCTCCGAGCGCCGCCGGCTGTGGATCCGCTACTACTCACCGGCCCGCGACGAGGTCACCGAGCGCGAGATCGACCCCATCCGCCTGGTCAGCGTCGGCCACACCTATGTGGAGGCGTGGTGCCGCCGCTCCGAGGCGCGGCGCACCTTCCGGCTCGACCGGGTCGCCGAGATCCGCATCCTGGACGAGCCGTCGGCGCCGCCCGAGGTGGAGCTGCGGGACCTGTCGGAGGGGCTGGTGCAGCCCGCCGCCGAGGACCCGGAGGTCGTCGTCGAGGTCGGCCCGGGCGGGCGCTGGGTCGCCGAGTACTACCCGCACGACAGCGCGGACGAACTTCCCGACGGCGGACTGCGCATCACCCTGCGCACCCCCGAGCCGGCCTCCCTGCGGCGGCTGGCGCTGCGGCTGGGCCGTGACGGCCGGATCGTCTCCCCGCCCGAGCTGGCCGACAGCGCCCGGCACGCCGCCCGGGAGGCGCTGGCCGCCTACGACGGGATCGAGGCGGCCGGCCCGGAAGCCGGCGTCGAGACGGTCGAGGGCCCGCACGAAAGGCAGGTGCGAGGACTGTGAGCGAGCCCCTGGGACCAGGTGGGCCGGGCATGTCGGCGGCGTCCGCGTTCGCGGGCATGACACGGGTGTCGCCGATCGTGTTCAAGGCGGGCTGCCCGGACTGCCGGGGCCGCTTCGAACTCGCCGCGAGCGCCCTGCGGCTGGCCATCGGCGCCACCAGCCGCACCACCTTCTACTCGTTCACCTGCCCCGAGTGCGGCTCCGCGGTCCGCAAGCCGGCGGGGGAGCGGGTCGTGGAACTGCTCACGGGCGGCGGGGTCAGGACCCTGCGGCTGCACTCCACCGTCTAGTCTCGACGTCATGTTCTGGCCGATGTTCGCCGTTGCCGTGGGTTTCCTTGGTCTCGCCGTCCTCGCGGTGTTCGCCGTGAAGGTGTTCGTGGAGACGCAGCGACTCGCCAGGCAGGTGACGGACTCGGCCGGCAGGATCGGCCGGGCCGCGGAGGATCTGGAGCGGGCCACCGAGAACGCCGCCCGTTCCGTGGACGCCCTGTGAACGCGAGAACCGCGCCACGCGGCCCCGTGACCGGCCCGACGGACACGCGCGAGTCGCGTTGTGGACCGCTTCGCCCTGTCACCCCACGGGCCCCTGAAGGTACGCTGCTGGTCGCGGCCCGGAAAACGAGGCCCGGCCGCGGACGGGAGTACGCACGGGGATTGCCTCACGTTCACCCCTGAGCGTTACGATCGCTGCACAAGACGATCGATCGGACGTATGTCCGACCGGTCGGACAGCACCCCCACCCAGCCGCCTCGGTGAGAAGGTAAAGACTTATGTTCGGAAGGCTCGGAGCCCCCGAGATCATTCTCATCCTCGTCGTCATCATCCTGCTGTTCGGCGCGAAGAAGCTTCCGGACATGGCGCGCTCCCTCGGCAAGTCCGCGCGCATCCTCAAGAGCGAGGCCAAGGCGATGAAGAGCGAGGGGAAGAACGACTCGTCCGCCCCCGCCGACCCGCCCAACCCCGAGCAGTCCGCGGCGCAGCGCACCATCCAGGCCGCTCCCGGCGACGTGACCAGCTCCCGGCCGGTCAACGAGCCGACGGACACGACCAAGCGCTGACGCAGGGCCGGTGACCTCCGGCCCGCCGCACGAGATGGGAACGTGGGTTGCTGAAGCCTGCCCGCACCAAGGAGAGGGACCCCGAGGGGCGGATGCCCCTGGCGGAGCACCTTCGTGAGCTCCGCAACCGGCTCGCGAAGGCACTGTTGGCCATCGTCGCCGTCACCGTCGTCGCGGCCTTCTTCTACCAGGAGATCATCAACTTCCTCACCGAGCCGATCCTCGAGTCGATCGGCTGTGAGAAGTCCTTCGCGGAGCTGGCCGAGTCGACGGCCGGCTCGGAGCCGTGCGCGCAGATCACCATCAACGGTCTGCTCGGCCCGTTCACCCTGGCGCTGAAGGTGTCGCTGACGGCGGGCATCGTGCTGGCCTCGCCGGTCTGGCTCTACCAGTTGTGGGCGTTCGTCGCCCCGGGGCTGCACCGCAGCGAGAAGAAGTACGCCTACGCGTTCGTCGCCACCGGCGCCCCGCTGTTCCTCATCGGCGCCTACTTCGCCTACGCGGTGCTGCCCACCTCCGCGGAGGTGCTGATCGAGTTCACGCCGAGCGACGTCGACAACCTGCTGCCGCTGGACGAGCTGCTCGATCTCGTCACCCGCATGGTGATCGTCTTCGGGCTCTCCTTCGAGCTGCCCCTGCTGCTCGTGATGCTCAACTTCACCGGAGTGCTGTCCGGCAAGCGGATGGTCGGCTGGTGGCGCGGGATGATCATGGGCATCACGCTGTTCGCGGCGATCGCCACGCCGAGCACGGACCCGCTGACCATGGTCATGCTGGCCGGGCCGATCTGGGTGCTGTACTTCGCCGCCGTCGGCGTCTCCCTGATGAACGACCGCCGCAGGCTCCGCCGGGAGGCACTGGAGCCCGACGACGACGAGGCGTCCGACCTGGACCTGACCCCCGAGAGCATCGGCGAGGTCGAGGCCGTGACCACCGCCCGCGCCCTGCCCGAGCAGGCCACGAAGGACCGGGTCAACGGCTACGACGACGTGACGTAGCCCCGCCGGGGCGGTGACGGCAGGCGTCGCCGCCCCCACGGAACCCCCACAGGGCCGTTCCCGATAATGATCGTCCTGTTGTCAGTGCGGCCCGGTACGCTCGAAAGCACGATGACAGAGGATCTCTCACCGGCCGAGCGGTACGCGGCAGCCCGTCAGCGCGCTGTCGAGCAGGCCACCGCGCTCGCCTCCTTCCGCGAGATGTACGACTTCGGCCTCGACCCCTTCCAGATCGAGGCCTGCCAGGCCCTCGAGGCGGGCAAGGGCGTGCTGGTGGCCGCGCCCACGGGTTCCGGCAAGACGATCGTCGGCGAGTTCGCCGTCCACCTCGCCCTCCAGCAGGGCAAGAAATGCTTCTACACGACGCCCATCAAGGCGCTCTCGAACCAGAAGTACGCCGACCTGTGCCGCCGCTACGGCACGGACCGCGTCGGCCTCCTCACCGGTGACAACAGCGTGAACTCGGAGGCCCCGGTCGTCGTCATGACCACCGAGGTCCTGCGGAACATGCTGTACGCGGGCTCCCAGACCCTCCTCGGCCTCGGATACGTGGTCATGGACGAGGTGCACTACCTCTCCGACCGCTTCCGCGGCGCCGTGTGGGAGGAGGTGATCATCCACCTCCCCGAGTCCGTGACCCTGGTGTCACTGTCGGCGACCGTGTCCAACGCGGAGGAGTTCGGCGACTGGCTCGACACCGTCCGCGGCGACACCCAGGTGATCGTCTCCGAGCACCGGCCCGTGCCGCTGTTCCAGCACGTGCTCGCCGGGCGCCGGATGTACGACCTGTTCGAGGAGGGCGAGGGCCGCAAGAGAGCCGTCAACCCGGACCTCACGCGCATGGCGCGCATGGAGGCGAGCCGCCCGTCCTACCAGGACCGCAGGCGCGGCCGCGCCATGAAGGAGGCCGACCGGGAGCGTGAGCGCCGACAGCGCTCACGGGCGTGGACGCCCAGCCGCCCCGAGGTCATCGAGCGCCTCGACTCCGAGGGACTGCTGCCGGCGATCACCTTCATCTTCAGTCGCGCCGCCTGCGAGGCCGCCGTCCAGCAGTGCCTCTACGCCGGCCTGCGGCTCAACGACGAGGACGCGCGGGACCGGGTGCGCGCCCTCGTGGAGGAGCGCACCGCCTCCATCCCGACCGAGGACCTGCACGTCCTGGGGTACTACGAGTGGCTGGAGGGCCTGGAGCGCGGCATCGCCGCCCACCACGCGGGCATGCTGCCGACGTTCAAGGAGGTCGTCGAGGAGCTGTTCGTCCGTGGACTGGTGAAGGCCGTCTTCGCCACCGAGACCCTCGCCCTCGGCATCAACATGCCCGCCCGCTCGGTGGTGCTGGAGAAGCTCGTCAAGTGGAACGGCGAACAGCACGCCGACATCACCCCTGGCGAGTTCACCCAGCTCACCGGCCGGGCCGGCCGGCGCGGCATCGACGTCGAGGGCCACGCGGTGGTGCTGTGGCAGCGCGGCATGAACCCCGAGCACCTCGCGGGGCTGGCCGGCACCCGCACCTATCCGCTGCGCTCCAGCTTCCGGCCGTCGTACAACATGGCCGTCAACCTGGTCGAGCAGTTCGGCCGGCACCGCTCGCGGGAGCTGCTGGAGACCTCGTTCGCGCAGTTCCAGGCGGACAAGTCGGTCGTCGGCATCTCCCGGCAGGTGCAGCGCAACGAGGAGGGCCTGGAGGGCTACCAGGCCTCCATGACCTGCCACCTCGGTGACTTCGAGGAGTACGCGCGGCTGCGCCGCGAGCTGAAGGACCGGGAGACCGAGCTGGCCCGGCAGGGCGCCAACCAGCGGCGCGCCGAGGCCGCCGTGGCGCTGGAGAAGCTGAAGCCGGGCGACGTCATCCACGTGCCGACGGGCAAGTACGCGGGCCTCGCCCTGGTGCTGGACCCGGGCCTGCCCGCCGGCCGGTCCAACGGCCACCGCGGCTTCGAGCACCACGACGGGCCCCGCCCGCTGGTGCTGACCGCCGAGCGGCAGGTCAAGCGGCTGGCGTCGATGGACTTCCCGGTGCCGGTCGAGGCGCTGGAGCGGATGCGCATCCCGAAGTCCTTCAACCCGCGCTCGCCCCAGTCCCGCCGCGACCTCGCCTCCGCGCTGCGCACCAAGGCCGGGCACATCCCGCCGGAGCGGGCCCGCAAGAAGCGGGCCCAGGCCGCCGACGACCGGGAGATCGCGCGGCTGCGCAAGGACATCCGGGCCCACCCCTGCCACGGCTGCGACGACCGCGAGGACCACGCCCGCTGGGCCGAGCGCTACCACCGGCTGCTGCGGGACACCTCGCAGCTGGAGCGCCGGATCGAGGGCCGGACGAACACCATCGCCCGTACCTTCGACCGGATCGTCGCGCTGCTGACCGAGCTGGACTACCTGCGCGGCGACGAGGTGACCGAGCACGGCAAGCGCCTCGCCCGGCTCTACGGCGAGCTGGACCTGCTCGCCAGCGAGTGCCTGCGCGAGGGGGTCTGGGAAGGGCTCTCCCCGGCCGAACTGGCCGCCTGCGTCTCGGCGCTGGTCTACGAGTCCCGGGTCGCCGACGACGCGATGGCGCCGAAGGTGCCCTCGGGCAAGGCCAAGGCCGCGCTCGGCGAGACGGTCCGCATCTGGGGCCGCCTCGACGCCCTGGAGGAGGACTTCCGGATCAGCCAGACCGAGGGCGTCGGCCAGCGCGAGCCCGACCTCGGCTTCGCCTGGGCGGCGTACATGTGGGCGTCCGGCAAGGGCCTCGACGAGGTGCTGCGCGAGGCGGAGATGCCCGCGGGCGACTTCGTGCGCTGGTGCAAGCAGGTCATCGACGTCCTCGGCCAGATCGCGGCCGCCGCACCCGCCCAGGGCTCCACGGTCCCGAAGAACGCGCGCAAGGCGGTCGAGGAGCTGCTGCGCGGAGTGGTCGCCTATTCGTCCGTGGGCTAGCCCGGACGGACGGCACACGCGAAGGCCCGGCGGGAGACCGCCGGGCCTTCGCCCGTTCGCGGCGGCGCCCGGCGCCTTTCCCTCATCACGGTGAGTGAATTTCGTACGCCCGAACACGCTCACGCATCGTGTTCGAATGATTCCCCGCCGTGCAAAAGTGCCGACCCTACTCCAGCCCCGAGGCCCGTTTCAGGCGGTTGCTGAATATGACCCGGCGATGATCCGCTCGGACTAAGCTCGCCCGCAGCGCACCGAGTTGAGGTGTAATCGCGCGCTTGTTCCCTATGCGTCGATGATCCCGACAACTCCCAGACATACCCCGTCGCAAGCTCCCCCATCCCAGCCGATTCGTTTTCAGAGGGCCTACATGGTGAGTGTTGATTCCCCTCCAGGTCGCCGTGAACTTCCCTACGCGCGAACGCTGTTGCTGCCGGCCATACTGATGGCCGCGGCCACCGGGGCCGCCGTCGCCCTCGTGACGGAACCGGCCCGGCTCGCCGTCGGCCTGTGCGGTGCCGTCGCCACCCTGCTGGTGGTCTCCGCGGCGGCCGAAGCGGTACGCCGCGGCCGTGCGCTGCGGGCCGAGCGCGCCGCGCACGCCCGTCACAGCGCGTATCTGGAACACCGGGCGGCGAGCCACCACGAGGAGATGGTCGACCTCGGCGGCGTCGTCCTGCCCGACGTGCTGCACTTCATGCGCAGGGGGAACACGCCCGCGGAGGTGATGCGCCGCATCGGCGAGGTGAACCCCGCCTACACCGAACTCGGCGAGCCCCAGCGCCGGCTGATCCGCATGGTCTGCGACATCGTCGACCACCAGGACTCCATGCGCGAGTCCGCCGAGCGCTCCTTCGTCGACATCGCCCGCCGCGTCCAGGCGATCGTCCACCAGCAGAACAAGGAACTGCGCGAGATGGAGGAGGACCACGGGCGCAACCCCGAGGTCTTCGACGACCTCCTGCGCATCGACCACGGCACCTCGCTGATCGGCCGCCTCGCCGACTCCATCTCCGTGATCGGCGGCGGCCGGCCCGGACGCCAGTGGCCCGAGCCGGTCGCCCTCTACAGCGTGCTGCGCGGCGCCATGTCCCGGATCCTGGAGTACCGCCGGATCAACCTGGCCTCCATCGCCAAGGTCAACATCAAGGGCACCGCGGTCGAACCGGTCATCCACGCCGCGGCGGAGCTCCTCGACAACGCCACCCGCTACTCACCGCCCGCGTCCAAGGTGCACGTCACCGCGACCGAGGTGCAGAGCGGTGTCTGCATCGAGATCGAGGACGCCGGCGTCAGCCTCAGCGAGGAGTCCCGCGCCCGCATCGAGGGCCTGCTGGAGCAGGCCAAGCGCGGCACCGACGTGCAGGACCTCGCCCATCACCCGCGCCTGGGCCTGTCCGTCGTCGGCCGGCTGTGCACGCAGTTCGGCATGGACGTCTCGCTGCGGGCCTCCGCGTACGGCGGAGTCCGCGCCATCCTCATCGTGCCCAGCAAGATGATGACCACCGAGCCCGGCGTCGGCCTCGCCCACGGCATCGGCGCGACCTCGATCCCCACCCCGGGCCCGGACGCCCTGCCCGGACCGCAGCGCAAGCCCAAGAAGCGCCGCCCCACCAGCCCCCGCATCCCGGCCGGCGTCTCCATGGAGGACGACGTCCCCGAGGTCACCGAGTGGACGGCGGGCGGTCTGCCGCAGCGCCGCAGCCGGGTCAAGATGCCGCTCAGCCAACGCCTCGCCGAACAGGCGGTCTGGGAGCGCGAGGACGCCGAGCGCGAGGCCCGCCTGGCCGCCGAACGCGCCCGCAACGGCATCCCGGCGCCCGCGGCGCCCGAGCCCGCGCAGGAGAAGGACCAGGGTCTCCCGCCGGGGCACTTCATCGGCGCCTTCTGGGAGGGCCTCAAGCAGCACCCGGGCATCACCCAGGCCCACCAGCAGTCCAGCAGTGACGAGGCGGCCCACGCCCCGGCAGACGACGAGGGGAACCTCAAGTGATCGAGCAGCAAGGCAAGTTCGACTGGATGCTCCGGGACCTCTACGACGGCGTCCCGGGCATCGAGATGATCGTCGTGCTCTCCGCCGACGGCCTGCGCATCGCCCGCTACTCGGGGGACCCCGACGCCGCCGACCGGGTCGCCGCCGCCTGCGCGGGCCTGCAGAGCCTGGCGAGCGCCGTCAGCCAGGAGATCCCCACCAGCGACGGCGACATGAAGATGGTGCTCATCGAGATGAACGGCGGCTACTTCTACCTGATGGCCGCCGGCCCCAACGCCTACCTCGCCGTGCTCTCCGACGTCCGCTGCGAACCCGGCCGGATGGGCCTGAGCATGGCCGACCTGGTCGCCCGCATCGGCCCCCATCTCACCAGTCCCGCGCGGCGCAACGGGCAGACCGTATGACTCCTCCCCAGCGCCAGAGGCGAACTCCCGGACAGGACCGGTCCGCCGAGTCCCCCGGCCCCGCCCCACCCGGCAAAGAGGGCGAGATCCGCAACCCCGAGCGGCTCTTCGTCATCGGCGGCGAGGGCAACGGCGAGCGCGCCGACATCGACCTGGTCACCCTGATCGTGGCCCGCGCGGACCCCCCGGTGTCCGCCACCCCGGAACAGGCCGCCCTGCTGCGGCTGTGTGCCGCACCCCTGTCCGTAGCCGAGCTGTCGGCCTACCTGAGCCTGCCGTTCAGTGTGGTGACCGTGCTGCTCACCGACCTGCTGGCGGCGGAACTGGTGCAGGCCCGCGCCTCGATCGTCCGCCAGAAGGTGGCCGACCGGAACCTCCTCGAAGCGGTGATGCATGGACTTCAAAAACTCTGACACGATCCCCGGCCCACGCACCGAGGACCGGCTGCCGCACACGGCCGAGGCGGCCGTGAAGATCGTCATCGTGGGCGGCTTCGGTGTCGGCAAGACCACGATGGTCGGCTCGGTCAGCGAGATCAGACCGCTGACCACCGAGGAGACGATGACCCAGGCCGGCATCGGCGTCGACGACAACTACGGCTCCGCCTCCAAGACCGCCACCACGGTCGCAATGGACTTCGGCCGCATCAGCATCACCGACCAACTGGTGCTGTACCTCTTCGGCACACCCGGCCAGGAACGCTTCTGGTTCCTGTGGAACGGCCTGTTCGAAGGCGCCCTCGGCGCGGTCGTCCTGGTCGACACCCGCCGCCTGGAGGTCAGCTTCGACGTCATGGGGCGCCTGGAGGAACGCGGCGTGCCCTTCGTGGTCGCCGTCAACACCTTCCCCGACGCGCCCCGTTACCCCGTCGCGGAGCTGCGGACCGCGCTCGACCTGCCCGAGGAGATCCCCATCCTCGACTGCGACGTACGGCGCCGCGCCTCCAGCCGCGACGTCCTGATGACCCTGATGCGCTTCCTGCACTCCATCGCCATGAAGGGCGCGCTCACCTGACCGCGCACGCCCGACCGACCCCCTGACCCCCACTTCTGCTGCGGAGCGAGACTGTGACGCCTGAACGCCACTCCCCGACCGGAACGGGCGACCCCCTGCTCGACCCACCGCCCGGCTGTCCCGCGCACGGCCTCGGGCCGGGCGGACTGCACCGGCTGCACGAGGCGGACGACCTGGACGAGCTGTACGACAAGCTGCGCGAGCAGCACGGGCCGGTGGCGCCGGCGCTGCTCCACGACGACGTGCCCATGTGGGTGGTCCTCGGACATGCCGAGAACCTGCACATGGTGAGCACCCCCGCCCAGTTCTGCCGCGACAGCCGGATCTGGAACCCGCTCAACGAGGGCATGGTCAAGCCCGACCACCCGCTGATGCCGCACATCGCCTGGCAGCCCATCTGCTCGCACGCCGAGGGCGACGAGCACAAACGGCTGCGCGGCGCGGTCACCAGCGCCATGTCCGACCTCGACTTCCGGGAGCTGCGCCGGCACATCAAGCGCTACACCCAGCGCATCGTCAACCGGTTCTGCGAGGAGGGCCGCGCCGACCTCGTCGGACAGTTCGCCGAGCACCTGCCGATGGGCGTGATGTGCCACCTCCTCGGCATGCCCGACGAGTACAGCGACCGGATGGTGGAGGCGGCCCGCGACACCCTCAAGGGCACCGAGACGGCCATCGCCAGCCACGCCTACGTCATGGAGGCGCTGGGACGGCTCACCGAGGCACGTCGTGCCAACCCGCGGGACGACATCGCCGGGCGCCTCGTCAACCACCCGGCCGGGCTCACCGACGACGAGGTCAGGGAGCACCTGCGGGTGGTGCTCCTGGCCGCCTACGAGGCGACCGTCAACCTCATCGGCAACGTGCTGCGCGTGGTGCTGACCGACCCCGGCTTCCGCGCCCAGCTCAGCGGCGGGCAGATGACGGTGCCGGAGGCGGTCGAGCAGTCGCTGTGGGACGAGCCGCCGTTCAGCACCGTGTTCGCCTACTTCGCCAAGCAGGAGACGGAACTGGGCGGGCAGCGCATCCGGGCCGGCGACGGACTGCTGCTGGGCATCGCGCCGGGCAACGTCGATCCGCGCATCCGCCCCGACCTCGACGCGAGCATGATGGGCAACCGCTCCCACCTCGCCTTCGGCGGCGGCCCGCACGAGTGCCCGGGGCAGGACATCGGGCGCGCCATCGCCGACGCGGGCATCGACGCGCTGCTGATGCGGCTGCCCGACGTGCAGCTCGACTGCGACGAGGACGAGCTGCGGTGGCGGTCCTCGATCGCCTCCCGGCACCTGGTGGAACTGCCGGTGCGGTTCGAGCCCAAGGAGCAGCAGGACATCATGCAGCAGCCGAGCCACGCGCCCACCCCGGCGCGGCGCCCCGGCTGGCACGTCGGCATCCCCAGGCCGGAAGAGCGCACGCAGCCGCCGGTCCCGTCGTACCCGCCGCAGCCGGTGCCCGCGCACGCCGCGCCGCCGCAGCCGGTGCCGTTCCCGGAGCAGCCCCGGCCGCGCGGTGCCTGGCAGCGCTTCCTGCTCTGGTGGCGCGGCTACTGACCGTCGGCCCACTCCTCGTACGCCGTCCACGCCCCGAGGGACCGTCCGCTGCGGAAGCGGTGCTCCCGCCCCGTGACCGGATCGGTGAACCCCAGCTCCCGCGCCAGCAGTTGCAGCGGGCGCCGGAAGTCGCCGGCCGGCACGGGGTCGGTCACCTCGGGGTAGAGGGGATCGCCGAGGATCGGCACGCCGAGGCTGTTCATGTGCACGCGCAGCTGGTGGGTCTGGCCGGTGCCGGGCACCAGCCGGTACCGCGCCAGCTCCGGACCCCCGCCCGCGGCCCGGTGGTGTGCGTCCAGTTCGACGCGGGTGACGGCGTTGGGTTCGCCCTCGACCTCGCGGGCGGCCAGGATCCCGCGTTCCTTGAGGATGCGGCTGCGCACGGTCCGGGGGAGGGCGAGCCCGGGGTCGTACGGGGCGACGGCCTCGTACTCCTTGCGCACCCGGCGGTCGCCGAACAGGCTCTGGTAGGCGCCGCGTTCCTCGGGGCGCACGATGAACAGGACCAGTCCCGCGGTGAGTCGGTCCAGGCGGTGCGCGGCACCGAGCGCGGGGAGGTCCAGCTCCCGGCGGAGCCGTGCCAGCGCGGTCTGGGTGACGTGGCCGCCGCGCGGGGTGGTGGCCAGGAAGTGGGGTTTGTCGGCGACGACGATGTGCGCGTCGCGGTACACGACCTCCAGCGGGAAGGGGACCGGTACCTCGGCGGGCGTCTCGCGGTGGAACCACACGAACATCCCCGGCTCGTACGGCGCGTCCGCCGGCACCGCCCGCCCGTCCGCGGCCACGAACAGTCCGGCGGCGAACATGCCGTCCACGACGCCGGCGCCCGCGCCGGACAGCCGTTCCGCCAGGTGCTCCCGGACCGTGGACCACGGGCCGTGCGCGGGCAGCCGCACCCGCATCGCGTCGATGCCGTCGCGCTGCGGCAGGGGCGAGGGCGGGGGAGGGGGGCGGCGTCTCATCACCGCCAGCCTACGAGGCGGTGGCCGGTGCCGGAAAAGCGCTGGGCCGCCGGCCCCGCCGGTTGGCAGGATGCGGCGCATGCCCTACCTGACACGCGCGGTCCTCGACGCAGGCACCCTCTCCGGCACTCCCCAGCCCACGCTCCCCACCGGTGACGGGCTGCTGCTGCGCCCGTGGCGCGCCGAGGACGCCCCCGCCGTCCACGCGGCCTTCCAGGACCCGGTGATGCACCAGTGGCACGCCCGTGCCGCCGACTCCGAGGACGAGGTACGCGGCTGGATCGCCGAGTGGCAGCAGAGCTGGGAGCAGGAGCGGAACGCTCAGTGGGCCGTCGTCGAGGCCGCCGACGACGTGCTGGTCGGCCGGGTCGCCCTACGGGAGATGGTGCTCTGGGACGGTTTGGCCGAGGTCGCCTACTGGACCACCGCGGCCGCCCGTGGCCGGGGCGTCGCCGCCCGCGCCGCCCGGACGCTCGCCCACTGGGCCCTGGACGAGGTCGGCTTCCAGCGCCTGGAACTCTCCCACGCGGTCGCCAACGAAGCATCCTGCCGGGTGGCCCACAAGGCGGGCTTCACGCCGGAGGGCACCAAGCGCAGGGCCGTGCTGCATCCCGACGGCTGGCACGACATGCATCTGCACGCGCGGGTGCGGGGGGACTGAGCGGGCGGGGGGGGCGTGAGCGCCGGTGTCGCTCCGGCGGGCGGCCGGTCATGGCGGGCCTGCCCGGGCGCGTGCGGGGCGGGCTTCGCCACGGAGGGCACCAAGCGGGGGGCGCTGCTGCATCCCGACGGCTGGCACGACATGCATCTGCACGCGCGGGTGCGGGGGGACTGAGCCTCGTGGGCTACGCCGCCGGGGTGCTCTCCTGTTCGGCCTCGATGCGGGCGTTCCACTCGCGCTTCGAGGCCTGCCAGCCGTCCTCGTTGTGGCCGAGGCGCCAGTAGCCGGAGATCGACAGGTCCTCGCGGGAGATCTCCCGCTCCACCCGCAGATAGCGGCGCAGTTCCTTCACGCAGGCCGCCTCGCCGTGCACGAAGATGTGCGGGCGGCCCTCGGGGAAGTCCAGCGCGCGCACCGCCTCGACCAGGGCCTGGCCCACCGGACGGGCGCCGCGGTGCAGCCAGACGACCTCCACGTCGGAGTCGATCTTCTGCTCCTCCTCGGGCCCGTCGACCTCCACGAAGGCGAAGGCGCGGGCGCCGTCGGGCAGCGCCTCAAGGGAGCGGGCGATCGCCGGCAGCGCGCTCTCGTCGCCGGCCAGCAGATGCCAGTCGGCCGTCGGGTCGGGGGCGTAGGCGCCGCCGGGGCCCATGAAGCGGACGGTCTCGCCCGGGCGGACGCGCTTGGCCCAGGGGCCGGCCAGCCCCTCGTCGCCGTGGATGACGAAGTCCAGCGTCATCTCGAGGTGCGCGGCGTCCCAGTGGCGCACGGTGTACGTGCGGGTCACCGGCCACTGGTCGCGGGGGAACTCCTCGCGGATCCGGTCCACGTCGAAGGGCTCGGGATAGGTCACGCCCTCGGCGGCGAACAGCAGCTTCACGTAGTGGTCGGTACAGGTGTCCGCGGAGATCTCGGCCAGCCCCTCGCCGCCGAGCACCACACGCTGCATGTGCGGGGTCAGCCGCTCGGTGCGGACGACCTGTGCGGTGTGCGGCTTGCGCGGCTTGCGTGCCGGACGGTCTGCCATGACGGCCTCCCTGCTCACTGCGTGCGGATCACTCGGTTAGGTTTACCTAAGTTAGCATCCCCTTCCCGCTTCTCGCGTCACGAAGGGGAGATCCGCGGCGTTCCGCACGCAGAGTACGACTTCCCCTCGTCCGGGAGCCGACGCGCCGCGCAGGCATTGTCTGCGGCGCCGCGCGCTCAGGCGGTGAGCGTCGTCAGCAGCCGGTGCAGCGATCCGCCCAGGCCCCAGCGCGCCGCGAGGGCGTCCAGCGCCGCGGCGTCGCGCGGTCCGCGCGGCAGCGTGGTGGCGACGTCCGGCAGCGGGACGTCGCCGGCGACCCGGACGACCTTCGGGGCGACGTCCAGATACGGCCCGGCCTCGGTGAGCCGCTTGCGCTGTGAGGGCGTGAGCTTCGCCTTCGGGTCGTCCACGGCGGCCCGGATGCCCGCCAGGTCCCCGAACTCGGCCAGCAGCTTGGCCGCCGTCTTCTCGCCGATGCCGGCCACACCGGGCAGACCGTCGCTCGGGTCGCCGCGCAGCAGCGCCAGATCGGCGTACCCGCGGCCGTCGACGCCGTACTTCTCGCGCAGTGCGGCCTCGTCGGTGAGGTTGAGGGTGCCGACGCCCTTGACCGGGTACAGCACCCGCACGCCGCGGGCGTCGTCGACGAGCTGGTAGAGGTCCCGGTCGCCGGTGACGATGTCCACCGGGCCCTTCGCCCGCGCGGTGTACGTGCCGATGACGTCGTCCGCCTCGTACCCGGCCACGCCGACGCGGGCGATGCCGAGCGCGTCGAGGACGGCCTCGATGACCGGCACCTGCGGTGACAGCGTGTCGGGCACCTCCTCCTCGTCGGGGCCCGCGGGGCGCTCCTCGGCGACGCGGTGCGCCTTGTACGAGGGGATCAGCTCCACCCGCCAGTGCGGGCGCCAGTCGGCGTCCATGCAGGCGACCAGCTGGTCGGGCCGGTGGTCCTTCACCAGGCGGTCGATGAAGTCGAGCAGGCCGCGCACGGCGTTCACCGGCGTGCCGTCGGGGGCCCGCACCGAGTCCGGCACGCCGAAGTAGGCGCGGAAGTAGAGGGAGGCGGTGTCGAGAAGCATCAGTCGTCCGGTCACGCCTCGCATCATGCCGCAGAGCGTGTGGACGAGTGAGGGAGGACGTGTGAACTGGGTCACTCATGTGTTTGGTACATAAGCATCGGGGCAGGCGCGCAGCCGGGTCGAAGCTGGTTGATGCATTCAACTGTTAGCGAGGCTTCACACCCTGTCCCTGCCCCCGATGCAAGAGGTAAGCGTGTCAGCGAGACTAGAAGCCGAGGGCCTGTTCAAGGTCTTCGGCAGGAAACCGGACCAGGCAGTCGAACGACTGCGCCAGGGGGACGTGCGGAAGGAACTGCACGCCGACGGCACCACGGCCGCCGTCATCGACGCGTCGTTCACCGTGGAGCCCGGCGAGATCTTCGTGGTCATGGGACTGTCCGGATCCGGCAAGTCCACGCTGCTGCGCATGCTCAACGGTCTGCTGGAGCCGACCGCCGGGCATGTCCGCTTCGGCGGTCAGGACCTCACCGAGATCGGCGAGCGCAAGCTGCGCGACGTCCGTTCCAAGAGCATCAGCATGGTCTTCCAGCACTTCGCGCTCTTCCCGCACCGCAGCGTCCGTGACAACGCTGCCTACGGTCTTGAAGTGCAGGGCGTGCCCCGCGCCGAGCGCGAACGCCGCGCCGACGAGGCGCTCGCCCTGTGCGGTTTGGCCGGCTGGGAGAAGTCCTGGCCCGACGAGCTGTCCGGCGGTATGCAGCAGCGCGTCGGCCTGGCCCGCGCGCTCGCCACGGACGCCGATCTGCTGCTGATGGACGAGTCCTTCAGCGCCCTGGACCCGCTGATCCGCCGCGACATGCAGGACCAGCTGCTGGAACTCCAGAAGACCCTGAAGAAGACCATCGTCTTCATCACGCACGACCTCAACGAGGCCATGCGCCTGGGCGACCGGATCGCGATGATGCGCGACGGCCGGATCGTCCAGATAGGCACCGCGCAGGACATCCTCATCCGTCCCGCCAACGACTACGTCGCCTCCTTCACCCAGGACGTCGACCGCTCCCGCGTGCTGACCACGGCCGCCGTCATGGAGACCGACCTGCGCGGCGACGAGGCCGACTGCGACTGCGAGACGGCCACGCCCGAGACGTCGTTCACCGACCTGTGCGCGATCAGCGCCCGCACCCCGCACCCCGTCGCGGTCGTCGACGGCGACGGCGAACTGGTCGGCGTCGTCCCCACCCGCCGCCTCGTCGGCTTCCTCGGGGACGAGCAGGCCGAGCCCGGCACCTGCGACAGCCCGCGCGACCAGGGTCCGGAGAAGGTGATGGCCCGTGCCTAGGATTCCGCTCGGCGACTGGGTCAACAGCACCGTCGACTGGCTGCTCGAACACGTCGCGTGGCTCTTCGACTTCCTGAAGACCGTCTTCACCGGCACCTACGACGGCATCAACGCCGTCCTCCAGGCGCCCGAACCGCTGCTCCTCGCCGGCATCTTCGCGGTCATCGCCTTCTGGCTGCGCGGCACGCTCGCCGGTGTTCTCACCTTCCTGGGATTCGCGTTCATCGTCTCCATGGAACTGTGGGAGAACGCGATGATCACCCTGGCGCTGGTGCTCGTCGCCACGATCATCGCCCTGGTCGTAGCGGTGCCCGTCGGCATCTGGGCGGCCCGCTCCGACCGCGTCAGCGGCCTGGTCCGGCCGGTGCTCGACTTCATGCAGACGCTGCCCGCGATGATCTACCTCATCCCGGCGATCCTGTTCTTCGGCACCGGCGCCTCCGCGGGCATCGTCGCCACCCTGATCTTCGCGCTCGCCCCGGGCGTGCGCATGACCGAGCTGGGCATCCGCCAGGTCGACAAGGAACTGGTCGAGGCCGCCGAGGCCTTCGGCACCACCCCCCGCAACACCCTGCTGCGCGTCCAGCTCCCGCTGGCCCTGCCGACGGTGATGGCGGGCGTCAACCAGGTCATCATGCTCGGCCTGTCCATGGCCGCGATCGCCGGCATGGTCGGCACCGGCGGCCTCGGCGGCGACGTCAACGAGGCCATCGGCCAGCTGAACGTCGGTCTCGGCTCCGAGTCCGGTGTGGCCATCGTGATCCTCGCGATCTACCTGGACCGCATGACCAGCGCGCTCGGCACCCAGGTCTCGCCGCTCGGCCGCCGCGCCGCCGCCAAGGCCCGCAGCATGGGCGGCCTGAAGATCTGGTCCTACCGTCCCCGCCCGCAGGTCGCCGTCATCGGCGTCGTGATCCTCGGCCTGGTGGCCGGCGGCATGGGCATGTTCGGCGGCTCCGGCGACACCGAGAACGTCGCGAACGGCAAGAACGTCGGCCAGGGCAAGAAGGTCACCCTCGGCTACGTCCCGTGGGACGAGGGCGTCGCCTCCACGTTCCTGTGGAAGGAGATCCTCGAACAGCGCGGCTACGAGGTCGAGGCCAAGCAGTTCGACGCCGGACCGCTCTACACCTCGCTGGCACAGGGCGACATCGACCTCGTCACCAACTCCTGGCTGCCGACCACCCACGCCCAGTACTGGAAGAAGTACGGCGACCGGCTCGACGACCTCGGCTCCTGGTACGACGAGACGTCCCTCGAGCTGACCGTCCCGGCGTACATGAAGGACATCAACACGCTGGCGGACCTCAAGGGCAAGGCCGACCTGTTCGACGGGAAGATCACCGGCATCGAGTCCAGCGCCGGTGAGATGGCCCTGCTCAAGGACAAGGTCTCCAAGGCGTACGGCCTCGACAAGGAGTACAAGGTCGTCGACAGCTCCACGCCGGCGATGCTGGCCGAGCTGAAGCGGGCGATGAGCAAGAAGGAACCGATCGTCGTCACGCTCTGGTCCCCGCACTGGGCGTACAACGACCTCGACCTGAAGAAGCTCAAGGACCCCAAGGGCGCCTGGGGCAAGGGCGACGGCGTGCACACGCTGTCCCGCAAGGGCTTCGCCGGGGACGACCCCACGGCCGCCAAGTGGATGAAGGACTTCACGCTGGACGAGAAGCAGCTCACCAGCCTGGAGGCCGAGATCAACAAGGCCGGCAAGGGCAAGCAGCAGGACGCCGTCCGCACCTGGCTGAAGAGCCACCCGGGGCTCGTCGACAAGCTCGCCCCGGTCGAGGGCGCCGCCGGCGCCACCCCGCCCGAGGCCGAGCGGGCCCTGGACGTGGCCTGGTTCCCCTGGGAGGAGGACGTCGCCGTCACCTACCTGTGGAAGAACGTCCTGGAGCGCCGCGGCTACAAGATGAACCTGAAGCAGATGGACGTCGGCCCGGTCTACACCGGCCTGGCCTCCGGCGACCTCGACCTCAACTTCGACGCCTGGTTGCCCCACGCCCAGAAGAACTACTGGGAGAAGAACAAGGACAACCTCACCGACCTCGGCACCTGGTACGAGCCGACCTCCCTGGAGATCGCCGTCCCCTCGTACGTGAAGGACGTCAAGTCCCTCGCGGACCTGAAGGGCAAGGGCGACCTCTTCGACGGGAAGATCATCGGCATCGAGCCCGGCACCGGTGAGATGCAGCTCGCGAAGAACGAGGTGCTGCCGGGCTACGGCCTGGAGGACGAGTACGAGATCGTGGACGGCTCCACGCCGGCCATGCTGGCCGAGCTGAAGCGCGCCTACGCCAAGAAGGAGCCGGTCGCGGTCACCCTGTGGTCGCCGCACTGGGCCTACAGCGACTACGAGCTGACCAAGCTGAAGGACCCCAAGAAGGCCTTCGGCGAGGGCAACACGATCCGCACCATCTCCAGCAAGAAGTTCCCCGAGCAGTACCCGCAGCTCACCAAGTGGATCAAGAACTTCCACATGAGCGAGGACGAGCTCGGCACCCTGGAGGCCGAGATCAAGGACCGCGGGCAGGGCCACGAAGAGGAAGCCGTCGCGGCCTGGCTGAAGGAGCACCCGGACATGGTGGGCCGGATGACCCCGCAGTAGTACCGCACCACTGGTCACCCCGAGGGGTGGGCCCGGCAGCGCCTCCTGACAGACCAGCCGTCGCCCCCCACCCCCCGCCGCCGCGGGCGCCGGGCACCGGCCAGGTTGGCACAGACAACA
>NZ_JBHJVQ010000043.1:0-49867 GCF_042263835.1 Streptomyces sp. NPDC056128
CTCCGGGCGCCCCCACCGTCGTACCGCCACAGGTGTGGACGGCGCTGGACCGTCAGCTCTTGCGGTGTCTGCCGCCGTGCGTGTCGGCGGCGTCGCTCTCGGCGTCCGCGGGCTGCCACACGGCGGCCTTCTCGCGCTCCGCCCGCTCCTTCTCGGCCTTCTCCGCCTCCTCGGCCGCCTCCATCTCCGCGAAGACGTCGATCGGGGCCGGTGCCTTGGCCAGGAAGACCCAGGTCAGCCAGACGGCGAGCAGGAAGGGCGGGATCTTCAGGGTGACCAGGACCCAGCCGAGCTGCTCGGTGTCCGCCCACCAATACAGCGGGAAGAGGATCGCGCTCTTGCCGAGCAGGATCAGGCCCCAGGCGTAGCTGGCCTTGGTGTACGCCTTCTTGCGGCCCGGGTTGCGGGTGCGCCAGGAGAGGTTCTCCTTGAAGACCGGGCCGAGGATCAGGCCGATCAGCGGCACTCCGGCCAGCGAGGTGACGATGTACGCCGTGGCCAGGCCGAGGGTGTAGAGCATGCCCGGCAGATAGAAGTTCTTGGCGTTGTCGGTCATCATCGCGAAGACCACACCGAAGGCGACGCCGAAGACGCCGCTGAAGGCGTGCTTCACGGTGTCCTTCATCACCAGCCGCACCACGACCAGGATCAGCGACACGGCGAGCGCCGCGATCGCGGACATGTGCAGGTCGTTGTTGAGCGTGAAGATGGTGACGAAGAGCAGGCCCGGCAGCACCGTCTCGACCATGCCCCGCACGCCGCCGAACGCCTCGAACAGCGCGGCCTCGGTCACCGCCCGGGAGTCGTCCGCCTCTTTCTCTTCGGTCGGCTTGTCGAGCGACGTCACCGGCTACTCCCGTCCGAGGGGTCTCAGTTCGTATTTCGGGTTGAAGAGCACCCGGCGGCCCCGGCTCATCGAGATCCGGCCCGATGCGATGAGCTTGCGCCCCGGCTCTATGCCCACGATGGAGCGTCTGCCCAGCCACACCACGTCCAAGGCCGCGGAACCGTCGAACAGCTCGGCCTCCAGGGCCGGAACGCCCGCGCGCGGTCGCAGAGTGACCGTGCGCAAGGTACCAGTAACCGACACGACCTGCCGGTCCTGGCAGTCGCAGATGCGGGTGCAGCCGGCGGTGTCGGCGTCCTCGCGCAGTTCCTCCGACTCCAGGTCCTCCTGCGACGAGGAGAGCCGGTCGAACATGCGCCGGAACCGGCCCACCGGCTTGTCGGAACGCGGAGCAGCACTCATATGTGAAGCGTACCGGGGCCCGCCGACAGGCACGCACCCTCCGGGGAAGGGATGGCGAGGCTCACTTTTCGAAGCGGTAGCCCATGCCGGGCTCGGTGATGAAGTGCCGCGGGTGCGCGGGGTCCGCCTCCAGTTTGCGGCGCAGCTGGGCCATGTAGACCCGCAGGTAGTTGGTCTCCGTCCCGTACGACGGCCCCCACACCTCCTGGAGCAGCTGTTTCTGGCTGACCAGGCGCCCCGTGTTGCGCACCAGTACCTCCAGCAGGTGCCACTCGGTGGGCGTCAGGCGTACGTCCCTCCCGTCCCGGTGGACCTTCTTCGCGGCCAGGTCGACGCTGAACCGTTCGGTCTCCACGATCACGTCGTCCCCGTCGCCGGGGACCGGTTCGGCGCGGCGTACGGCGGCCCGCAGCCGGGCCAGCAGCTCGTCCATGCCGAAGGGCTTGGTGACGTAGTCGTCGGCGCCGGCGTCCAGCGCCTCGACCTTCTCGTCGGAGGAGTGGCGGGCGGACAGCACCAGGATCGGCACCCGGGTCCAGCCGCGCAGGCCCTTGATCACCTCGACGCCGTCCATGTCGGGCAGGCCCAGGTCGAGGACGACCACGTCGGGGTGGCGGGCGGCGGCCAGCTGGAGGGCGCCCGCCCCGTCGTGGGCGGCGTCGACCTCGTAGTGGCGCGCCTTGAGGTTGATGACGAGGGCCCGCACGATCTGCGGTTCGTCGTCGATCACGAGCACCCTCGTGGGGGTCTGGGGGTCTCCCCCAGTCGGGTTCAGCATCGGGCGGCCTGCCTTTCTGCCGGCGCGCGGTGGGGGGTCGCTGCGGGTGATCCCGCCGCGCGGAGGGTGAGAACCATGGTGAGGCCGCCGCCGGGGGTGTCCTCCGCGTTCAGGGTGCCGCCCATCGCCTCGGCGAAGCCCCTGGCCACGGCCAGCCCGAGCCCGACACCCGCTCCGCGCGGGGCGTCGCCGTAGCGCTGGAAGGGCTCGAAGATGCGGTCCTTCGCCTCGTCCGGCACCCCGGGTCCCCGGTCGACGATCCTTATCTCGACGCGGTCCGCGAGGGCACTGGCGGTGACCAGGACGCCCCGGTCGTCCGGGCTGTACTTGACGGCGTTCTCCACCAGGTTGGCCAGCGCGCGCTCCAGGAGCCCGGCGTCCACGGCGACCATGGGCAGCGTCTCCGGGATGTCCAGCTCCGCGCTCCCCTCGGGCACCCCGCCGAGCGCCATCGGCGCCACCTCGTCCACGTCGATCTCGCGGATCAGCGGGGTGACCGTGCCGGTCTGGAGGCGGGACATGTCGAGCAGGTTGCCGACGAGGTGGTCGAGGCGGTCGGCGCCCGCCTCGATGCCCTCGAGCAGCTCCGCCTGATCCTCCTCGGACCAGGCGACGTCGTCGGACCTGAGGCTGGTGACCGCGGCCTTGATCCCGGCCAGCGGGGTGCGCAGGTCGTGGCTGACGGCGGCGAGCAGCGCGGTGCGGATGCGGTTGCCCTCGGCCAGCGCCCTGGACCGGTCGGCCTCCTCGCGCAGCCGGCGCCGGTCCAGGACGACGGCGGCCTGGGAGGCGAAGGCGGCCAGCACCCGGCGGTCCTCGGCGGGCAGCACGCGGCCGGTCAGCGCGAGGGCCATGTGGTCCCCGACCGGCATGTCCACGTCCGCGTCCTCCGGTCGCTCCACCGGGGGCCCGGACCCGGCACGCCCGGCGCAGGTCCAGGGCGCCACGTCGCTCTCCCGCTCCAGCAGCGCGGCCGACTCCATGCCGAAGGTCTCACGCACCCGTTCGAGGAGCGTCTCCAGGCTGGTCTCGCCGCGCAGGACGTCGCCGGCCAGGAAGGAGAGGATCTCGGACTCGGCACGCAGCCGGGCGGCCTGGTGGGTGCGGCGGGCCGCGAGGTCGACGACCGAGGCCACGGAGAGCGCGACGCCGACGAATATGGCGAGCGCAAGGATGTTCCTGGGGTCGGCGATGGTGATCCGGTTGACCGGGGGTGTGAAGAACCAGTTCAGCAGCACCGAGCCGACCGCGGCCGAGGCGAGCGCCGGGTACAGCCCGCCGAGCAGCGCGGCGGCCACCGTCAGCGCGAGGTAGAGCAGGACGTCGTTGGCGAGCCCGAGGGGCACGGCGCTGAGCAGCAGGGTCAGCAGCACCGGCCCGCCCAGGCCGGTGAACCAGCCCCAGACGATCCGGGAGCGGCCCAGGCGCGCGCCCCTGGCCACCGGGAGTCCGCGGCCCTTGGCGACCTCCTCGTGGGTCACGATGTGGACGTCCAGGTCGGGGCCGGACTCGCGGGCGACCGTGGCGCCGACGCCGGGGCCGAAGACGTACTGCCACGTCTTGCGGCGCGAGGAGCCGAGGACGATCTGGGTGGCGTTGACGCCGCGCGCGAAGTCGAGGAGGGCGGCGGGTATGTCGTCGCCCAGGACGTGGTGGAAGGTGCCGCCGAGGTCCTCGACGAGGGTGCGCTGGAGGGCCAGCTCCTTCGGGGACGCCGAGGTCAGCCCGTCGCTGCGGGCTATGTACACGGCCAGCACCTCGCCGCCGGCGCCCTTCTCGGCGAGGCGCGCGGCCCGCCGTATCAGCGTGCGGCCCTCGGGACCGCCGGTCAGGCCGACCACGATGCGCTCGCGCGAACCCCAGATCTTCGAGACGCGGTGCTCGCTGCGGTACTGCTGGAGGTACTCGTCGGCCCGGTCGGCCACCCAGAGCAGGGCCAGTTCCCGCAGGGCGGTGAGGTTGCCGGGGCGGAAGTAGTTGGACAGGGCCGCGTCGACCTTGTCGGGCTGGTAGATGTTGCCGTGCGCCATGCGCCGGCGCAGCGCCTGGGGCGACATGTCGACCAGCTCGGTCTGGTCCGCGCGCCGCACCACCTCGTCCGGCACGGTCTCCCGCTGCCGTACGCCGGTGATCGACTCCACGACGTCGCCGAGTGACTCCAGGTGCTGGATGTTGACGGTCGAGACCACGTCGATCCCGGCGGCCAGCAGTTCCTCGACGTCCTGCCAGCGCTTGGCGTTGCGCACGCCGGGGACATTGGTGTGCGCCAGTTCGTCCACGAGGGCGACCTGCGGCTTCCGGGCCAGTACGGCGTCCAGGTCCAGCTCCGTGAAGGTGCCGCCGCGGTACTCCAGCTCCCGGCGCGGCACCTGCTCCAGGCCGCGCAGCATCACCTCGGTGCGGGCCCGGCCGTGGTGCTCGACGAAGGCGACCACGCAGTCCGTGCCCCGCTCGACGCGGCGGTGCGCCTCGGCGAGCATCGCGTACGTCTTTCCGACGCCCGGAGCCGCGCCGAGGTAGATCCGAAGCTTGCCGCGTCCCATGGCCTCATTGTCTTCCGGTCACCGCTGATTGCGCAGCGTCGACCTTACGGCCCACAAACGCGACATAACGGGGCGGGGTGCGGTTGCGGGCCGTCTTTGACGGAACCCTGACGCCCGGCGTCACCGCCCGACGATCTCCCCGTCCCGCAGTTCGAGCACCCGGTCGGCGAGGTCGAGGAGGGTGGCGTCGTGGGTGGCGACCAGGGCGGTGACCCCTTCGCTGCGTACGACGGCCCGCAGCAGCTCCATCACGGCGTGCCCCGTCTCGGCGTCCAACTGGCCGGTGGGCTCGTCGGCGATCAGCAGCGCGGGGTTGTTGGCGAGGGCGCGGGCGATGGCCACCCGCTGCTGCTGCCCGCCGGACAGCTCGCCGGGCCGCTGGGCCGCGTGGTCGGCGAGGCCCACCAGGGAGAGCAGCAGCCCGACGCGCTCCTCGCGCTCGCGGGGCGCGGCCCGGCGCAGCCGCATCGGCACGCCCACGTTCTCGGCGGCGGTGAGGATGGGGATGAGCCCGAAGGACTGGAAGACGAAGCCGACGCGGTCCCGGCGCAGGGCGAGCAGCCCCTCCTCGTCCAGGTCCGCCAGGTCACGGCCGTCCACCTCGATCCGTCCGGCGTCCGGTACGTCGAGTCCGCCGACGATGTTGAGCAGGGTGGTCTTGCCCGACCCCGACCGCCCCTTGAGGGCGACCAACTCGCCCCGCGGCACCTCGAAGGAGACGCCGCGCAGGGCGTGCACGACGGCGGTCCCCTGGGCGTACGACTTGCGCACGTCCTCGACCCGCACCATGGTCTCGGTGACCACCACCTGGCTCATGAGCCCCTCCCCCGCCGGACGACCGGGCGCCAGTATCGCCAGCGGAGGCCGCCGGATTCAACGGCCCGGCGCCACCGTCCCGCCGGGCCCGCGGCGCGAAGGGCCGCATCCCCCTGGGGACGCGGCCCTGATGGCGCGCGTACGGAAGAACCGCACGAAGTTTTTACCTAGCGGACCTCGGTGATCTCCGGTCCACGCTGGAGCTGGCCCATGCCTCCGGAGAAGCGGGAGCCCTCTTCCTGCTGGACACCCTCGGGGACCATCTGCGCGTCGTCCGGCAGCTTGAGGACGATCGGGTCACGGGGGGCCATGGGGCCCTCACCGCGGACGACGACCGTGTCCCGGAAGATCTGCTCCAGCAGACCCGCGGCCTGCGGCTGCACCGCGCCCTGACCCGAGATCACGCCCCGCAGGAACCAGCGGGGGCCGTCCACGCCGACGAACCGCACGACCTGGAAGCCGCCCGTGCCGTCCGGCAGCTGCACCGGCACCTGGGCCCGCAGCTCCCAGCCCAGCGGACCCTCGACCTCGTCGATGATGCCGCCCTGCTGGGTGATGCCGGAGCCGATCTCCTCGCGCACCTCGCCCCAGATGCCCTCGCGCTTGGGCGCGGCGAATCCCTGGAGCTGGATGGCGCTGTCGCGCAGCACGACGGTCGCGGCGACGATCGCGTCTCCGGCGACCTCCACCCGCAGTTCCATGCCCTCGACCCCGGGGATGAACATGCCGCCCAGGTCCACGCGCCCCTCGGCGGGGTCGCGGACCTCGGTGCTGTCCCAGGGTCCGTCGGGCCGGGGCTCGGGGTCGAGCCGCACGCGCTCGCGCTCTTCGTCCGCCTCGGTGTCGACGCTGTCGACGACCTGCTCGGTCTCGCCGGCCGCGTCCTCGGCGGCATCCCTCTTCTTGCGACGTCCGAACACGTCACTGTCCTTCCCGGTCGGATACGACCGAAGCGTATCGATTCCCACCCGTCGGGCCGCCCTCGGCGACCTGACCGCTTGTGCCGCTTGCACGGTCCGTCCCGGCGTGGCCGCCGGTGGACCCGAAGCCCCCCTCGGCCCGCGCCGAGCCGGGAAGCTCCGCGACCTGCCGGAAGCGGACCTTCTCGACCTGCTGGACGACCAGTTGGGCAATCCGGTCGAAGCGCTCGAACCGCACCGTCTCGCGCGGGTCGAGATTCACCACGATCACCTTGATCTCCCCACGGTACCCGGCATCAATCGTCCCCGGGGCATTCACGAGGGCGACACCGCAGCGCGCGGCCAGTCCGGAACGTGGGTGCACGAACCCCGCGTACCCCTCCGGGAGCGACACAGACACGCCGGTGGGCAGTACGGCGCGCTCACCGGGGGCCAGCGCGCAGTCGACGGTGGTGCGCAGGTCGGCGCCCGCGTCACCGGGCTGCGCGTACGTCGGCAGCGGTACGTCGGGGTCGACGCGGCGGATCAGCACCTCGAGCTCGGCGCGGGTCACGGGTTCACCTCGAAGGCACGGGTGCGGCGGATCTGGTCGGGGTCGTCCATGGCCGCGCGGATCTCCTCCTCGCGGCCGTGGTTCACGAAGTGGTCGACCTTGACCTCGATGAACAGGGCGTCGGCGCGGACGGCCACGGGCCCGTCCGGCCCGCCGATCCGGCCGGTGGCGGTGGAGTAGATCTTCCGGCCGGCCACCGCGGTCACCTCGGCCTCCAGGTACAGCGTGGTGTCCACGGGCACCGGCCGCCGGAAGTCGGTCTCCAGCCGTCCGGTCACCGCGATCGTCCGCAGCAGCCAGTTCAGCGAGCCCAGGGTCTCGTCCAGGGCGGTGGCGAGCACGCCGCCGTGCGCCAGACCGGGCGCGCCCTGGTGGGCGGGCCGGACCAGGAACTCGGCGGTGATCGACACGCCCTCGCCGGCCCGCGCCTGGAGGTGCAGTCCGTGGGGCTGGTCGCCGCCGCAGCCGAAGCACTGGCCGTAGTGGGCGCCGAGCAGCTCGCCGGGGGCGGGCGCGTCGGGGTGCCGTACGGGTTTCACGGCGTCGGCGGGAGGCTGAAGTCCTGGGGAAGTACCACTCACAGGCGCAGACCTTACCCGCGCGTCGGCCGAACACCGCCACCGTGCCAAGCTTGGTGCATGCAGCCCTCCCCCGCCCCGTACGAAGAACGCCTCACCGCGCCCCGCTCCTGGTGGCTGGTCTCCTTCCTGGTGGGGCTCGCGTTCGCGCTGATCCTGCTGCCCTTCGGCACGCTGCCGATGCTGGGCGGCCTGGTGGGCGGCACCGCGGTGGCGGCGGTGGCGGCCAGTTCGTACGGCGCGGTCCGCATCCGTGTCGTGGGCGACTCGTTGATCGCGGGCGAGGCGCGGGTGCCGGTCTCGGCGCTGGGCGAGGCGGAGGTCCTCGATCCGGAGGAGGCCCGCGCCTGGCGCACGTACAAGGCCGACACCCGGGCGTTCCTGCTGCTGCGCGCCTACATTCCGAGGGCCGTGCGCGTGGTGGTCACGGACCCGCAGGACCCGACTCCGTACCTGTACCTGTCGACGCGCGAGCCGGAGCGGCTGATCGAGGCCCTCACGGCGGCGAAGGCGGCCGCGTAGCCGGACCGCACGCGCGCGGGGGCGCGCGCGTGGTCAGTGGTCCGGCCGGTCGCCGGGTCCGGGCCCTCTGCCCAGCTCGCCCATCTCGAGGGCGTCCTTGGGCCGTTCCAGGGCCGGGAGGTCGCCGAGGGCGCTCCACGGGACCTGGCGCTTGCGCAGGTCGCCCCGGATCTTGTCGGCGAGCTTTCTGGTGTCACGCCGGTTCATGACGGCCCCTACGGCCGCTCCCACCATGAAGGGCATCAGGTTCGGCAGGTTGCGCACCATCCGCTTCATGATCTGCTGGCGCAGCTGGCGCTTCATGTGGCTGTTCATCGCCGAGCCGAGGGTCGACGGTTTGGACACGTCGACGCCGCGTTCGTCCGACCAGGAGTTCAGGTACGCGGTGCTGCGCTGCCCGAGTCCGCCGGGCGGACGTACGCCGTAGACCTCGTGGAGTTCGGCGATCATCTTGAGCTCGATCGCCGCCACGCCGGTGACCTCGGCGGCCAGTTCGGTGGGCATCGCGGGCGGTACGGGCATCATCGCGGCCGCGCCGATCCCGGCTCCCACGGTCGCGGTGCCCTTGGCGGCGCCGGCCACGAGGCGGTCGGCGAGCTCTTCGGGGCCGAGGCCAGGGAACTGCCTGCGCAGCGTCGCCAGGTCCCGTACGGGCACGCGCGGGGCCAGATCGATGATCCGGTCGGCGAGGTGCCCCAGGGCGGCTCTGGCACGGGTGCCGCCATTGCGGACGCTCTGTCCGGCCTTTTCCCGGAACGCCGCTGCCCGGCGCCGGGCAGCGGGCGCCGGGGTGTTCGTGGTCGCCGGGAGGTCACTCCGGCCGGCCACTGCTTCGAGCGAGGCCGTACCGGAGTCGGTCGTGCCTCGCTCGTCGTCACGCGCGCTGTACGGACCGTCGGACGGTCCTTGGTCCGCTCCCCGCTTGGAGAAGCGGCGCTTCCAGGGAGGGGTCGAGCCGGTCACGGCCGACCCCGCCTCAGTCGCAGTCGCGGCAGATGGGCTGGCCGTTCTTCTCCCGGGCCAGCTGGCTGCGGTGGTGCACCAGGAAGCAGCTCATGCAGGTGAACTCGTCCTGCTGCTTCGGCAGTACACGGACCGCCAGCTCCTCGTTCGAGAGGTCGGCGCCGGGAAGTTCGAGGCCTTCCGCGGCCTCGAACTCGTCGACGTCGACGGCCGAGGCGGACTTGTCGTTCCGCCTCGCCTTCAACTCTTCGAGGCTGTCCGAGTCGACGTCGTCGTCGGTCTTGCGTGGAGTGTCGTAATCGGTTGCCATGGTCGCTCTCCCCCTCTGGGTGTCTGCGGTGTCTCCAGCGCACGTAACGCGTGAGAGGCCGGACTTGTGCCCGACCTGAGGCGGAGATTTTGCCTCACATCAAGGTCTGTTACTCAATCGACACCCAACCGGACCCCTCATGAGTGATCGGCTTGGATGGCGATGGGGACCGTACACGGTCCTAATACCGCACTTCAAAGGCGTCTCACCGTGTACTTCCCGTGATCAAGACCCCTGAAAACCGGGATTTTCCCGGCTTTCCGACAGGGTGCATGATCACGGAGAGTAGATGGCGCGAAAGCCGCTGCTGTGATCGATCACACACGCGACTCCAGGGCCGTTGGCCTGGAAATTCCGCTCAAAGCGAACATCCTCGGGTCTCGGTGAGATGTCGGGGTCATGATCTCAGACGGGCAGCGTGACGCGCATGACGAGTCCCCCGCCTTCGCGCGGCTGCGCGTAGATGTGCCCGCCGTGCGCCCGGGCCACGGACCGCGCGATGGAGAGCCCGAGCCCCACGCCCTTGTCGCTGCCCGTCCGCTCGGTGCGCAGCCGCCGGAACGGCTCGAAGAGGTTGTCGACCTCGTACGCCGGTACGACCGGGCCCGTGTTGGTGACCACCAGGACCGCCTGGCCGTTCTCCACAGAGGTGGTGACCTCGACCCAGCCGTCCTCGGGCACGTTGTAGCGCACGGCGTTCTGGACGAGGTTCAGGGCGATGCGCTCCAGCAGGACGCCGTTGCCCTGGACCACCGCGGCCTCGCGGGCGCCGCGGACCTCCACGCCCTTGCTCTCCGCCTCGGCGTGCACCTGGTCGATGGCCTGGCCGGCCACCTCGGCGAGGTCCACCGGTTTGCGCTCGACGATCTGGTTGTCGCTGCGGGCGAGGAGCAGCAGGCCCTCGACGAGTTGCTCGCTGCGTTCGTTGGTGGCCAGCAGCGTCTTGCCGAGCTGCTGGAGCTCCACCGGGGCGTTCGGATCGGACAGGTGCACTTCCAGGAGGGTGCGGTTGATCGCCAGGGGCGTGCGCAGCTCGTGGGAGGCGTTGCCGACGAAGCGCTGCTGGGCGGTGAACGCCCGCTGCAGCCGCTCCAGCATGTCGTCGAAGGTGTCGGCCAGCTCCTTCAGCTCGTCGTCCGGTCCGTCCAGCTCGATCCGGCGGGAGAGGTCGGAGCCCGCCACCGCGCGGGCGGTGCGGGTGATCCGGCCCAGCGGCGACAGGACGCGCCCGGCCATGGCGTAGCCGAAGGCGAAGGCGATCACGGCGAGGCCGAGGAGCGCCAGCAGCGAACGGCTGAGCAGGTTGTCCAGGGCGACCTTGCGCTGGTGGTCTATGCAGTCGCTGATCGCGGCGTTGAACGCGGACAGCGACAGGTTGCCGTTGTCCACGACCGGACAGTCGCTGCTGGAGACCCTGAGGTCGGTGAAGTCGACGATCTTGTACAGCGGTTCGTTGCCGGTGCGCACCGCCTGGGCGGCGAGCAGATAGATGATCGACAGCAGCAGGATGCCGGCGATCAGGAACATGCCGCCGTACAGCAGCGTGAGCCGTATCCGGATGGTGGGGCGCAGCCACGGCAGGGGGGTGGCCGAGCGCGGGTCCCACGTGGGCTTGGGCGGCGCCCCGGGGGGCGCGGGTGTGGTCGCCACGGCCGATCAGATCCGGTAGCCGGAGCCGGGGACGGTGACGATGACGGGCGGCTCGCCCAGCTTGCGGCGCAGGGTCATGACGGTCACGCGCACGACGTTGGTGAACGGGTCGGTGTTCTCGTCCCAGGCCTTCTCCAGGAGCTGCTCCGCGGAGACCACGGCGCCCTCGCTGCGCATGAGCACCTCCAGCACGGCGAACTCCTTGGGGGCGAGCTGGACCTCCTTGCCGTCGCGGAAGACCTCTCGGCGGTTCGGGTCCAGCTTGATCCCGGCGCGCTCCAGGACGGGCGGCAGGGGCACGCTGGTGCGGCGGCCCAGGGCGCGCACCCGGGCGATCAGCTCGCTGAAGGCGAAGGGCTTGGGCAGGTAGTCGTCGGCGCCGATCTCCAGGCCCTCGACGCGGTCGCTGACGTCGCCGGAGGCCGTGAGCATCAGCACGCGCGTGGGCATGCCCAGCTCGACGATCTTGCGGCACACGTCGTCGCCGTGCACGAGGGGGAGGTCGCGGTCGAGGACGACCACGTCGTAGTCGTTGACGCCGATGCGCTCCAGGGCGGCCGCACCGTCGTACACGACGTCGACGGCCATGGCCTCCCGGCGCAGTCCGGTGGCCACCGCATCGGCGAGCAGTTGCTCGTCCTCGACGACGAGTACGCGCACGTCGCTTGTCCTTCCTGTGTCCACCCGCGTAGCGCTGGTCGGCGCACGAGGGCAGGGGCCTGGTGGGTGTGTTGCCTCCATCCTGCCCTTTTCGGCCATAAGTCGGCTGTAAGGCGGGAGACGGGGCGGCGACGCGGAAAGTCCCGGAGGCGGGAATGCGGGATTTTCTCGCGCGGTTGAGGTTTCCGCGAAGAGGAGCGGGGGGAGGACGGCTTTACACCCCGCGATCACGCTCTGCCTGTACCGCGTTACCGCGCGGTACGCCGCGGTCCGCTTCCGCAGAGCGGGCGTGGGTGTCCGGCACCGTCGCCGCCCAGCAGGGCAGCGCTGGGCACTCCACCGGAGACGTGATCGCCCCTTCCGAACGGCACACCCCCGTGCCAAAGACCCACGACCCAGGACGAGGGGGCGCAGCATGGACGCTTTCACCGCAGGACTTCTGCAGCGCATACAGACGACCGAGTCCGACCTGTCCCGGGCCCGAGACGAGGGCGACGAGTTCCTTGTCGACGTGGAACTGGGAGAGCTCGACGACCTGCGCCGCCTCGCCGCCGAGCACGGCGTGGAGGTAGGGGCGACCAACGCCTGACCGACCCACGAATGACGAAGCCCCGGCGATCCAGCGCCGGGGTTTCGTCGTACGCGGCTGCGCTGCCGCACGGGGAAGCGGCGGCGGTTTCGTGGCGCGCGGATGCGCTGCCGCCCGGAGAGGCAGCGGGGCCGGCCCGGCGCGCGCGGGCCACGGACTAAAGCCGAGGCCCGCGACGCCGACGGCTGGCCTGCCACGCCCCGGCGTCGGCGAGGACCTGGGCAAGTCTGCCCGCCGAGGACCCGCTCGGCGGGGCCGGCGGAGCCACCGCGCCACTCGGCCCCGGGGCCGGGTGGTGGAGCGCTTGGCGGGCGACCGCCGTCGCGGACATCTTCGCTTTCCCCACCGGGGTGTCGCCCGGTGCCCTGCCGGGCCACGGGGGGGGGCCACCCGCGCACCGCGCAGGAGCCATGGCCCCGGCCGGGGCCTGCCCCGCCGCGTCGATCGGCCCGGGGGACCGACCGCCACCCCCCTGATCCACCGCCGGAGGCCTACGCTCCGAAGTCTGTCAGCAGGTGCTGGAGGGGTTCGAAGATGGATGGGGTGGCCGCGATGGTCAGGGTGCCGGAGGGGCGCTCACCGGGGCGTCCGCCGGTCACCGCGCCCGCCTCACGGGCGATCAGGTCGCCCGCCGCGAGGTCCCAGGGGTGCAGCCCGCGTTCGTAGTAGCCGTCGAGGCGTCCCGCGGCCACGTCGCACAGGTCGATCGCGGCCGAGCCACCGCGCCGGATGTCGCGCACCAGCGGGATGAGCCGCCGCGCGATCTCGGCCTGCTCCGCGCGGACGTCGGCGACGTAGTTGAAGCCGGTGGAGACCAGCGCCTGGTCCAGCGGGGCCGCGGGCCGGCAGGCGAGCGCGCGCTCGCCCTCCCAGGCCCCGGTCGCCCACGCTCCGCCGCCCAGCACCGCGTGGTAGGCCTCGCCCCGCATCGGGGCCACGACCGCCGCCGCCACCCGCTCGCCGTCCTGCTCGGCGGCGATGGAGACCGCCCAGGTGGGCAGCCCGTACAGGTAGTTGACCGTGCCGTCGAGCGGGTCGATGACCCAGCGGACGCCGCTCGTGCCCTCGGCGGCGGCGCCCTCCTCGCCGAGGAAGCCGTCCTCGGGACGGCGCTCGGCGATCAGGCCGGTGATCAGCTTCTCCGCCGCGATGTCCATCTCGGTGACCACGTCGATCGGGCTGGACTTGGTGGCGGCGACCGCGAGGTCGGCCGGACGGCCGTCGCGCAGCAGCGCGCCCGCGCGGTGGGCGGCCTCCCGGGCGATCGTCAGCAGCTCGGCGTGGAGCGGGTCGGTCGTCAGGTCGGTCACGGGCTTCCTCACGCGTAGGGGCTGTCGGCGCCCGCCGCGGCGGGCCGGGGGGCACGGGCGGGGCAGCAGCCGACCGGGCACAGGTGGTGGCTCGCGCCGAGCGCGCCGAGGGCACACGGCGCGACGTCCTGGCCGCGCTCGTCGGCGGCCCGCTCCAGGACGAGGTCGCGGACCGCCGCCGCGAACCGCGGGTCGGCACCGACGGTCGCCGAGCGGCGCACCGGCAGCCCCAGTTCCCCGGCCTTGGCGGTGGCCTCGGTGTCGAGGTCGTACAGGACCTCCATGTGGTCGGAGACGAACCCGATGGGGGCCATCACCACGGCGGGCGCACCGGCCGCGCGGCGCTCCTCCAGGTGGTCGCAGATGTCGGGCTCCAGCCACGGGATGTGCGGGGCGCCGGAGCGCGACTGGTAGACGAGCTGCCAGGGGTGGTCGACGCCGGTGCGCTCGCGGACGGCGTCGGCGATCACCTGCGCGACGTCGAGGTGCTGGCGGACGTAGGCCCCGCCGTCACCGTGTGCCTCGACGGGACCGGAGGTGTCCGCGGCCGAGGTGGGGATCGAGTGGGTCGAGAACGCGATGTGCGCGCCGTCGCGGACCTCCTCGGGCAGCTCGGCGAGGGACCGGACCACCCCGTCGGCCATGGGCTCCACGAACCCCGGGTGGTTGAAGTAGTGCCGGAGCTTGTCGACCCGGGGCGGCTCCAGCCCCTCGGACTCCAGGGCGGCCAGCGCGTCCGCCAGGTTCTCGCGGTACTGGCGGCAGCCCGAGTACGAGGCGTAGGCGCTGGTCGCGAGGACCAGGACCCGGCGGCGGCCGTCGCGGACCATCTCGCGCAGGGTGTCCGTCAGGTACGGCGCCCAGTTCCGGTTGCCCCAGTAGACCGGCAGGTCCAGGCCGTGCTCGGCGAAGTCCTTGCGGAGGGCGTCCAGCAGGGCGCGGTTCTGGTCGTTGATCGGGCTGACACCGCCGAAGAGGAAGTAGTGCTGCCCGACCTCCTTGAGGCGTTCCTTCGGGATGCCCCGCCCGCGCGTCACGTTCTCCAGGAAGGGGACCACGTCGTGCGGGCCCTCCGGGCCGCCGAACGAGAGCAGGAGCAGGGCGTCGTACGGACTGACATCGAGCACGTCTGGCATGTCTCGATCCTGCCACCAGCCACTGACAGCGAGGAAACGGCGGGGTACCGACCGTGCGTTTCACCAGGTCCGCGGGGGTGTTTCCGGGCGTTCCGGCGAGTAATCTGTATCGACTGTGTTCGCACCTTACTGAGCGTGTTACCGAGCCTTTTCCGGAGACCTCGTTGGCCAGCCCCTACCGCGCCCTGTTCGCCGCCCCCGGCAGCAAGGGCTTCTCCGCCGCGGGCTTCCTCGGCCGGATGCCGCTGTCGATGATGGGCATCGGCGTGGTGACCATGATCTCGCAGCTCACCGGGCGGTACGGACTGGCCGGGGCGCTGTCGGCCACCATCGCGCTCGCCGCCGCCGTGGCGGGGCCGCAGGTCTCCCGTCTGGTGGACCGGTACGGGCAGCGGCGGGTGCTGCGCCCGGCGACCCTGGTGTCGCTGACCGCGGCGGCGGTGCTGCTGCCGGCCGCGCACTACGGGTGGCCGGACTGGGTACTGTTCGTGGCCTGCGTCGGCATCGGCTGCGTGCCGAGCCTCGGCGCGATGGTCCGGGCCCGCTGGGCCGCCCTGTACCGGGGCACCCCGCAGCTGCACACCGCGTACTCCTTCGAGTCCGTGGTGGACGAGATCTGCTTCATCTTCGGGCCGATCATCTCCATCGGCCTGTCCACGGCGTGGTTCCCGGAGGCCGGGCCGCTGCTCGCCGCCTGCTTCCTGGCGACGGGCGTCTTCTGGCTGACCGCGCAGCGCGCCACCGAGCCGGCACCGCACCCCCGCGAGCACAAGGGCGGCGGCACCGCGCTGCGCTCGCCCGGGCTCCAGGTCCTGGTCGGCACGTTCGCGGCCACGGGAACGATCTTCGGGGCCATCGACGTCGTCACCGTGGCGTTCGCCGAGGAGGAGGGGCACAAGGCCGCCGCCAGCCTCGTCCTCGCCCTGTACGCGGCGGGATCGTGCACGGCGGCCATGATCTTCGGCCTGCTGCGCTTCGCCGGTCCGCCCGAGCGCCGCTGGCTGCTGGGCGTGTGCGCGATGGCCGTGAGTATGATCCCCCTGCTACTGGTCGGAAACCTGCTGTTTCTGGCCGCGGCGCTGTTCGTTGCGGGTCTGTCCATCGCTCCGACGATGATCACGACGATGTCCCTCATCGAAGAGCACGTACCACGCGCGCAGCTCACCGAGGGCATGACCTGGGTGAGCACCGGACTCGCGGTCGGGGTCGCGCTCGGCTCCTCCGGCGGCGGCTGGGTGATCGACGCCTCCGGGGCGCGTGCGGGGTACTGGGTTCCGGCGGTGGCCGGGGCCGTCGCGGTCGCGGTCGGTTTCCTCGGGTACCGCCGGCTCAAGCGGCCGGATCCGCGTCGGGGAGGCACCGTTGAGCAGCACACGCACGGCGAGCGGCAGGACGAACGGCCGGAACGGCACATGGCGTAACTGGGGCGGCAACGTCTCCGCCCGCCCCGCGCGGGAGGTCACTCCCGCCTCCGTCGAGGAGCTGGCCGACGCGGTCCGCGCGGCGGCCGGTGAGGGACTGCGGGTCAAGGCGGTCGGCACCGGGCACTCCTTCACCTCCATAGCGGCGACCGACGGCCTGTTGATCCGCCCTCAACTGTTGACGGGCATCCGCGACATCGACCGTGCCGCCATGACGGTCACGGTCGAGGCCGGCACTCCGCTCAAGCGGCTCAACCTGGCCCTCGCGCGTGAGGGGCTGTCGCTGACCAACATGGGCGACATCGTGGAGCAGACCGTCTCCGGGGCCACCAGTACCGGCACCCACGGCACGGGCCGCGAGTCGGCCTCGATCGCCGCCCAGATCCGGGGGCTGGAAATGGTCACCGCGGACGGCTCGGTGCTGACCTGTTCCGAGCGGGAGAACCCCGACGTGTTCGCCGCCGCCCGGATCGGCCTGGGCGCGCTGGGCGTCGTCACCGCCCTCACCTTCGCCGTGGAGCCGCTCTTCCTGCTCACCGCGCGTGAGGAACCGATGCCCTTCGAGCGGGTCCTCGCCGACTTCGACGAACTGTGGACCGAGAACGAGCACTTCGAGTTCTATTGGTTCCCGCACACCGGCAACACCAACACCAAGCGCAACAACCGCAGCGCCGGCCCGGAGCAGCCGGTGGGCCGGCTCCAGGGCTGGTTCGAGGACGAGTTCCTGTCCAACGGCGCCTTCCAGGCCGCCAACTGGGTCGGCCGCGCCGCCCCCGGCGCCATCCCGGCGATCGCCCGGTTCTCCAGCAAGGCGCTCTCCGCGCGGACGTACACGGACGCCCCGCACAAGGTCTTCACCTCGCCGCGCCGGGTGCGGTTCGTGGAGATGGAGTACGCCGTTCCGCGCGAGGCGGTCGTCGAGACGCTGCGCGAACTCAAGGCGATGGTCGACCGGTCACGGCTCAGGATCAGCTTCCCGGTCGAGGTGCGCACGGCCCCGGCCGACGACATCACGCTGTCCACCGCCTCGGGCCGCGACAGCGCGTACATCGCCGTGCACATGTTCCGGGGCACGCCCTACCAGGCGTACTTCACCGCCGCCGAGCGCATCTTCACGGCGCACGAGGGGCGGCCGCACTGGGGCAAGGTGCACACCCGGGACGCCGAGTACCTCTCCCGGGTCTACCCGCGCTTCGGCGAGTTCACTGCGCTGCGGGACCGCCTTGACCCTGGCCGTCTGTTCCTGAACGACTACTTGCGCCGGGTGCTGGGGCCGTAGCCGAGTCGTCGGGGGCCGGGCTCCCGGAGTCGCCGGAGCCCTCGTCCCCGGTGGCGTCCGGGGTGGGCGTCGGGCTGGTCGCCGTACCGCCGTCCTGCCCGGCGTCGCCGCCCGAGGAGGTGTCGTCGCCGGTTCCGCTCGGGGTGCCGGACGGGGTGGCGGCCGGGGTGTCGCCGCCCGAGCCGTCGTCGCCGGAGTTCCCGGAACCGCCCGGGTCGCCCTTGCCGTTCTCGGAGTTCCCGGAGTCGCCCGAGTCGTCGGGATCGCCGGACTCACCGGAGTTTCCCGAATCCGAAGCGGACTTGTTGTGGCCGGAGAGGGCGTTGCCGACGGTGGTGCGGTGGCCGCCGCTCAGGTTCTCGCCGGAGGCGACCTCGTACGTGGTGATCCCGGCCATGGCGACCCCGAAGACGAGGGCGGCCGCGAGCACCGGGCGCTTCCAGCCCGTGGTCCGCGCGCGGTAGACGGTGCCCTTGGAGAACTCGCCCGGAGCCGGTGCCGCTCCGTGTCCCGCCCCCTGGGCGACGGCGGCCGTGCGCTTCACCCGGAGCTGTTCCCCGGTGCGTTTGAAGAAGTGCTGGAGGACCGAGCCCCCGCACGTGGCGACCACACTGATCACACCGGCGCCCAGGATCGTGCCGTAGACGCCGAACGAGGAGGCGAGCTTGGCGGCCACCACCGCGGCCAGCGCGCTGCCCGCGACCTGGGCCACGCTCAGGTCGATCCGCCTGGTTTCCCCCTCCGTACGCACGTCCGCCTCCCCGGCGCCATCGGACTTTTCACGCATCCTCTGACCTTGCCTGCCTTTCCCCTACGGGACCGATCAACTGCACGAGAAAGGGACGTGCGGCCGAAACCATTAGTTCCGTTTCTGGTGATTGCGTGAAGTACGCCACGTCCAAGATCGCGGAAATCGCGGCGGGGGCGGCCAAGTGCCCCCTCTTGCCAGAAGTTGGGCGGCGTGCCAATCCACGCACGTGGCCCGAATGGAGTACTGTTGCGAGCCCTGGGTCCGGTCTCCCGACAGGGGGTTCGGAGCCTTGAAGGACCGCCGGGAGGGGGCTAGTTGCACAGGGTGACGGAGTTGGTCACTTAGCGTTGCGAACAGGTAACCGTGCCATAACGGCGATCCAGGGCCCGCGCCCGACACGCCGGGCAACTCGGCAAGGTTGTGGCAGGCTGCACCCGGGCAGGCCACACTCGACAGAGCGGAAGCAGCGACGCACGTGACGTCGGCAGGCACCACCCGGGAGGTCCCCATGCCCGAACTGCGTGTCGTGGCCGTCTCGAATGACGGCACACGGCTGGTGCTGAAGGCTGCGGACAGCACGGAGTACACGCTTCCGATCGACGAACGACTCCGGGTCGCCGTGCGCGGCGACCGTCCCCGCCTCGGCCAGATCGAGATCGAGGTGGAGAGTCATCTCCGCCCCCGCGACATCCAGGCGCGTATACGTGCCGGCGCGACCGCGGAAGAGGTCGCCCAGATGGCCGGCATCCCCGTCGACCGCGTACGGCGCTTCGAGGGTCCCGTGCTGGCCGAGCGCGCCTTCATGGCGGAGCGGGCCCGCAAGACCCCCGTCCGCCGCCCCGGCGAGAACTCCGGGCCGCCCCTCGGCGAGGCGGTCCAGGAGCGGCTGCTGCTGCGCGGCGCCGACAAGGACACCGTCCAGTGGGACTCCTGGCGCCGCGACGACGGCACCTGGGAAGTGCTCCTGGTCTACGTGGTCGCCGGCGAACCGCACTCGGCGAGCTGGACGTACGACCCGCCCCGGCGGCTCGTCCAGGCCGTCGACTCGGAGGCACGCGCGCTGATCGGCGAGTCCGACGACCTCGCCGCAGCCGAGCCCAGCTTCCCGTTCGTGCCGCGCATCGCCCGGCTGCCGCGCGACCGGCCGCTGGACCGTTCCCTCGACCGGGAGCAGCGGGAGCGGCCGAGCCTGCCCCCGCCGCCGTCCGAGCCTGCCGAGGAGACCACGGCCACCGCCTCCGCCGAACGCGAACGGGACTCGCTCACCAGCCTCCTGGAGGCCGTACCGAGCTTCCGGGGCGACCTGGTGGTGCCCGAGCGCGCCCCGGAACCGGTGGTGGAGGAACCGGCCGAGGAGCCCGAGGTGGAGGAGCCCCCGGCGCCCGCCGCGTCGGCCGGTTCCGCCTACGCCGACGTGCTGATGCCGCGCTCGGTGGCCAGCCACCGCGACCGCCTCACCGGCTCCACCGACCGCCAGGCGGAGGCCGACGGCGTCCGCCCTGGCCGCCGCGCGGCGGTGCCGAGCTGGGACGAGATCGTCTTCGGCACCCGCCGCAAGAAGCAGGACTAGGGCCTGTCCGGCGGATCAGGGCGCAGGAAAGCCGCAGTGCCTCATTGGTGCCGGTGAGCGGGGTCTGGTGCGTCCAGCTGCAAGGCGGAGGAGGGCGACAGGGCGGAGCCCTGGCAACCGACGACAACGCCGCTGGGGGTACCTCCCACGCCTTTAAGGCAGTGGGGGAGGGCGTGCCAGACCCCGCGTCTGCGGCATGATCCGCCGGACAGGCCCTAGGCACCCTCACGTCCGGGACCGGGGCCGTGCCCACGCGGGTGCGGCCCCGGTGCCGTGCGCGGGCCCCCTTGTGCTGTTCGGTCCCGGGGCCGACCGGTCTGCCGTCGGGTGCGCCCTGTCCGCGTCGCCCGCCGCCACCAGGCGGTGGCCCCGCCACCGGCGGTCGCGCCGGTCGCCGCGGTGTCACCCGGCCCGGCCTCGGCCGGCCCGGAGACCCGGAGGTCGGCTGCCCCGCCCAGGGCCCGGGCGCGGATACGGGCCATCAGCCGCGCCTGCGTCCGCCGGCCCCGGCCGCGCGCGCGTGCGCCGTCCGTCCGCTCCAGTCGCCGCCGACAGCCGTCACCGGCGCCCCGGAGCCCGACGTCCGCCCCCGCTCCGAGGCCCGGCGACCAGGCCCCGCCCTGTACGCCCCTCGGCGCCCCTACTGCGGGTCCGGTCCCACCGCGACCGGTCGGGACGAGTCCGAGGACCACTCCGACCACGACCCCACGTACAGCGCCGCCGGGATGCCCGCCACCGCCAGGGCGAGCACCTCGTGGGCGCCCGACACGCCCGAGCCGCAGTAGACGCCGACCTCGTCGCCCTCCGTGGCGCCGAGTGTCTTGAAACGCGCCCGGAGTTCCCCGGCGGGCAGAAAGCGGCCGTCCGCCGCCACGTTGTCCGTCGTCGGTGCGGACACTGCACCCGGGATGTGGCCGCCGACGGGATCGATCGGCTCGACCTCGCCCCGGTAACGCTCCCCCGCGCGGGCGTCGAACAGCACCCCGGAGCGGGCCAGCGCGGCGGCACCGTCCGCGTCCAGCAGCCCCGACGCGCCCGGCGACGGGGCGAAGTCGCCCTCCTCGGGGGCCGGGACGTCCGTCGACAGCGGTGCCTCCCAGGCCGGCAACCCGCCGTCGAGAACCCGCACGTTCGGGTGACCCGTCCACTGCAGGAGCCACCACGCGCGGGCCGCCGCCCACCCCTGTCCGCCGTCGTAGGCGACGACCGGCCGGCCCGACGACACGCCCGCCCGGCGCATCGCCGCGCCGAACTCGGCCACGTCCGGCAGGGGGTGACGGCCGCGCCCGCCGGCCGCGGAGGCGAGTTCCCGGTCCAGGTCGACGTAGACGGCGCCGGGAAGATGCCCGGCCGCGTACTCGGCCCGGCCGTCGAAGGGCGCGGCGCCCGCCGCCCTGGCCGTGCTCAACTGCCAGCGGACGTCGAGCAGGACGGGCGGGTTGGCGCCCGCCAGCTCCTTCTGGAGTTCGGATGCGGAGATGATGGCGTTCATGGCCCCATCCTGGCGTACCGAGTGGCCGAGGCGCCGATGTCGGGCTACTCTGCCCGCCGGACAGTACCGATCACGAGGCGTGCGGGTTCGGGCACATGCTGTACCACCCGGGCAGCCGGGCCGCCCCGCGAGCGCACCCGAGGCGCACGGCGCCGGGACCGATGCCGGCATCGGCGCGGGGTCCGTCGGAGCGGAAGCGGACGCACGGCCCGCGGAGGGCCGAGAAGAGAGTGACGATGACGGACGCACGGGGGTCGGCCGGCCGGAACGGCGAGACGAACGCCCGGCGCACACCCGGCGCACCCTGCTGGGTGAGTCTGATGGTGCACGGACCGGCCGCGACCCATGACTTCTACGGGGGCCTGTTCGGCTGGGAGTTCCGGCCCGGACCCCAGCAACTGGGCCCCTACGCGCGGGCCCTGCTCGACGGGTACGAGGTGGCGGGAATCGGCCAACTGCCGCCGGACCGCCAGCTCCCCATCGCGTGGACGCCCTACTTCGCCTCCGAGGACGTGAACCGTACGGCCGAGACGGTGCGCCTGTGCGGTGGCACGGTCGGCGTCGGCCCGCTGGACGCGGGCGAGGCCGGCCGGCTGGCCATCGCCTCGGACCCTTCGGGCGCCGTCTTCGGCGTCTGGCAGGCTGCGGAGCACCTCGGCACCGCCGTCACGGGCGTGCCCGGCACCCCGGCGTGGAACGAACTGATCACGTTTGAGACGGCGAACGTCGCCAAGTTCTACGAGACGGTGTTCGGCTTCGAGCCGGCGCCGGCGGTCCCGGCCGGCTTCGACCATGTGACCCTGCGCCTCGACGGCCGCCCGGTCGCCGGCATCCACGGTCTGGGCAACGCGCTCCCCCGGGAACGGGGGCCGCACTGGCTGACGTACTTCGAGGTGGCCGACGCGGACGCGGCCCTGGAGCGGCTCGTCGGGCTCGGCGGGCATGTGGTCGAGCCGGTCCAGGACTCGCCGCAGGGCCGGACGGCCATGGTCGCGGATCCGGAGGGGGCGCGGTTCTCGCTGCTCCAGAACCGGAAGGGCGGGGCGCCGAGCCCCACGGGTCCCTCAGGCGGGTGACACCGGCAGCACGTCCGGCGACAGGGCCGCCGCGCAGGCCGTCGCCGCGGTCGTACGGCGTCGGTGGTGGCGTCGGCACAGCACCTCGTAGCCGATTTCGTCGGGGGACTGGGCGACGTCGCCGACGACCACCTGGGCGCCCTCGACGACCATGACGCCGCCCACGGTCCGGGCGTTGTGCGTGGCGCGGGCGCCGCACCAGCACAGGGCCTCGACCTGGAGCACCTCGACCCGGTCGGCGAGTTCGACCAGGCGCTGGGAGCCGGGGAAGAGCTTGGAGCGGAAGTCGGTGGTGATGCCGAAGGCGTACACGTCGATGTCGAGATCGTCGACCACGCGCGCGAGCTGGTCGATCTGGTCCGGCGCGAGGAACTGCGCCTCGTCCGCGATCACGTAGTCCACGCGCCCGCCCTGCGAGAGGTGGTCGACGACGTGGGCGTACAGGTCCTGTCCGTCCTTGACCTCCGCCGCGTCGGTGACCAGGCCGAGGCGCGAGGAGAGCTTGCCCTCGCCCGCGCGGTCGTCGCGGGTGAATATCATCCCGGCGAGTCCGCGCGCCGAGCGGTTGTGCTCGATCTGGAGAGCCAGTGTCGACTTCCCGCAGTCCATCGTTCCGGAGAAGAACACCAGCTCGGGCATGAGGGGTTGGGCACCTTTCGGCAACGGGGTCGGGTGTGCGGCAGGGCGTCAGGAGCGTACTTCGAGCAGGGGGACGAGCTGCTCGGCAGGGGTCATCGAACCGTGGTTGCCGACCATCGCCGACTCCTTCGGCTCGCGCTCGGAGGCGATGAGCAGGACGTCGTCGCGCGCGGCGGCGACCACGTCGCCGATGCGGTCGTACACCCGGTCGTCGATCCGGGGGCCGAACCAGCCCGCCTCGATCGCCTCGTCCCGGGACGCCACCCAGAACTGCTCGCCGAGCACCTCGCGCCAGCAGGTCAGCACGTCGTTGCGGGCACCCGGGACGGCGTACACGTGCCGGGCGCGGCCCTCGCCGCCGAGGAGGGCGACGCCCGCCTTCAGCTCCCAGTCCTCGTCGAAGTCGATGCGGTGGTCCTCGTCGAAGGGCACGTCGACCATGCCGTGGTCGGCGGTGACGTAGAGGGCGCTGCGCGGCGGCAGCTGCTCGGCGAGGCGCTGGACGAGCCGGTCGACGTGCCCGAGCTGGCCGCGCCAGGTGTCGGAGTCGACGCCGAAGCGGTGTCCGGCGCCGTCGACCTCGGCGTAGTACGTGTACACGAGGGCGCGGTCGGCGCCGGCCAGCTGCTCGGCGGCGCAGTCCATCCGGTCCTCGCCGGAGAGCTGTCCGAGGAAGGTGCCGCCGCTGAGCGCGACCTTGGTCAGCGGGGTGTTCGCGAAGGTCGGGGAGGAGACCTGCGCCGCGTGCACGCCCGCCTGCTGGGCGAGTTGGAAGACGGTGGGGTACGGCTGCCAGGGGCCCGGCGCGGTCCACGGCTGCCAGCGCAGCTGGTTCATCAGGGCGCCGGTGGCCGGGTCGCGCACGGTGTATCCGGGCAGGCCGTGGGCGCCCGGCGGCAGGCCGGTGCCGACGGAGGCGAGGGAGGTCGCCGTGGTCGCCGGGTAGCCGGCGGTGATCGGACGCCCGGTGCCGCCGCGCGAGGTGCCGAGGAGCGAGCACAGGAAGGGGGCCTCGTCCGGGTGGGCCCGCAGCTGCTCCCAGCCGAGGCCGTCGATCAGGAAGACGCAGTTCCGGTCGGCCGGGGTCAGTTCGGTGATGCCCGCGGTCATGCCGGGGACGCCGAGTCCCGCGGCCAGGGTGGGCAGCAGGTCGGCGAGCGAGCCCCTGCCGTACTCGGGGACGGGGGCGGAGTCGACGGGGAGCGGTTCCGGGTCGGTGTCCCAGGCGGTGGACTGCACCATCAGCGGCCGGTCTCCGCGGTCGCCTCGGAGAGGGCCTGCGCGAAGGTGAGCGCCTGGCGGACCGTCTCGGGGCCGTCCCCGGCCTCGCTGACGCGCAGGCTGAGGTCGTCGGCCGTCGAGCTACCCGTGTAGCCGTGGTCGGCCTCGCAGTTGGGGTCGCCGCAGGCGGCCGGCTCCAGGTCGAGTCTGGAGACGGCGCCCCAGCCGATGGTGAGCACGATCTCGCGGGGCAGGGTGCCCGGCTTGTACTGCTCCGGGTTGGCGACCACGCGGCTGACGACGATGGACGAGATCCGGCCGAGCTTGACGGACTCCGTGGACGTCGTGGCGTACGGCGTCGGGGAGGTGTCGTCGGCGGCCTGCTCGTCGGTGTGGCTGACGATGAAGCGGTTGCCGGTGAGCACGAGCACGGTCACGTGCCGGCGCACCTCGTTCTGGTCGAACGTCGTCTCCTGGTGGACCAGGTACGACCGCACGGGCTCGCCGCCCACGGCGGCCTCCACCGCGTCGGCCACGAGGGCCGGGTAGTAGCCGCTGCGCTCGATCGCCGCTCGCAGCCCCTGGGTCGTCGTACTGGTCTTGGCCATGCCCTCCATCCTAAGGGGGCCCACTGACTGTGCGGCACGCTCCCGCGGGACCCGGTCCGGGCCGTGGGCGGTCAGTACGCGGGGAGGGTCCGGGGGCCGAGGTCGTCCCTGGCGGGAGGGGGCGCGAGCCGGACGGAGGCACTGAGGACGCTCAGGCCGTGCGGGGCCACCACCACCGGTTCCAGGGTGACCGCGACGACCTCCGGGTGGTCGTCGACCAGCCGGGAGACCCGCAGCAGCAGCTCCTCCAGGGCCGGGGCGTCGACCGGGGCCGAGCCGCGCCAGCCGAAGAGGAGGGGCGCGGTGCGGACCGAGCGGATGAGCGAGGTGGCGTCGCGGTCGGTGACCGGAATCAGCCGGTGCGCCGTGTCGCCGAGCAGCTGTGTGGCGGCGCCGGCGAGTCCGAAGGAGAGCACCGCGCCGGCCGCCGGGTCGATGACGGCCCGTACGACGGTGTCGACGCCGCGCGGTGCCATGCCCTGCACCACCGGGCGCAGCTCCGCGGGCTTGCCGAACAGTTCGGTCAACTCGGCGTAGGCCCTGCGCAGTTGCTCCTCGTCCGCGAGGTCAAGGCGTACGCCGCCCAGGTCGGCGCGGTGGCGCAGGTGGGGGGCGGTGGCCTTGAGGGCGACGGGGTAGCCGATGGTCCGCGCGGCGGACGCGGCCTCGTCGGGGTCGGGGGCGGGCAGCGCGCGGTGGACGTCGATGCCGTACCTGCCGAGCAGCTCGCAGGTCTCCGCCGCGCCGAGGGTGAGCCCCTGCCCGCGCGCGAGGTACCCGGCTATCTGCTCGGCGGCGCCCTTCTCGTCGATGTCGTCGTACTCCGGCACCTTCCCGGGGTCCCCGGCGTCACGCCGCCACTGGGCGTAGGCGACGGCCTCGGCAAGCGCGCGGACGGCACGTTCGGCGGCGGGGTAGGCGGGGATGAGCCGGGTGTCGTCGCCGGAGGCGGGAGCGGAGGCCGGCGGCTCGGTGGCCGCGGGGGCGTCGGTCTGCGGCCCGGTGGCCGGAACCTTCCGGGGCTCGGGGCGCTCCGGGGCCGTGGCCGATCCGGGCTCGGCGGGCGTCGGCCGCCGGGGCTCCGTGGGTGGCGGAGCCTGCGGCGCGGTGCTGGCCGCGGCCGAGAGGGCCTCCGCCAGGCCGCCCAGTTCCACGTGGACCACCAGGACCGGCTTGGCGGGCACCGCGGCCGCCGCCGACCGCAGAGCCTCCGCCAGGGCGGCGTCCCCGGCCGGCCCCTCCCCCACCGTCGGGATGGCGGTCACCACCACCGCGTCGCAGGTGTCGTCGGCGAGCGCCCGGGAGAGCGCCGCGTGGAAGTCGTCCGCCGAGGCCGCCGTCGTCAGGTCCAGCGGAGGGTGCGGTCGCAGCCCCTCGGAGAGGCACGCGTCGTAGGTCAGGAGGCCCAGGGATTCGGAGTTCCCCAGGATGGCGACCCTGGGCCCGGCGGGCAGCGGCTGGCGGGCGAGCAGCAGCCCCGCGTCCACCAGGTCGGTGATCGTGTCGACCCTGATCACGCCGGCCTGCCGGAGCAGCGCGGAGACCGTGGCGTGCGGGAGGCGTGTCGCCCGTACGGCGTGACCCTGGGGGGCCACGCCGCCGTGTCGTGCGCCCTGCACCACGACCAGCGGCTTGGCGGCCGCGGTCCGGCGCGCCAGGCGGGTGAACTTGCGCGGGTTGCCGATGGACTCCAGGTACATCAGCGCGACGTCGGTCTCCGGGTCGTCGTACCAGTACTGGAGGACGTCGTTGCCGGAGACGTCGGCCCGGTTGCCGGAGGAGACGAAGGTCGACACGCCCGTGACGCCGGTGACTCCCCCGCCGCGCCGGTGCAGCCGGGACAGGAGGGCGATGCCGATGGCGCCGGACTGGGCGAAGAGGCCGATCCGTCCGGGGCGCGGCATCTCGGGGGCGAGGGAGGCGTTGAGCCGGACCTCCGGTGAGGTGTTGATGATCCCGAAGGCGTTGGGGCCGATGATCCGCATGCCGTAGGTGCGCGCCTGCCGTACGAGGGCCCGCTGGCGTTCGCGTCCTTCGGCGCCGCTGTCGGCGTATCCGGCGGAGACCACCACCAGTCCCTGCACCCCGTGCTCGCCGCACTCGGCGACGACCTCGGGGACCTGCTCGGCGGGGACGGTGACGACGGCGAGGTCGACGGGGCCGTCGACGGCGCGCACGGAACGGTGCGCGGGCACGCCGTCGAGGTCCGTCAGGTCGTCGGCGAAGGACCTGTTCACGGCGTAGAGCCGGCCGGTGTAGCCCGCGTCGCGGATGTTGCCGAGGACGCTGCGGCCGACACCGCCCGGTGTCCGGCCGGTGCCGATGACGGCCACCGAGCCCGGCTGGAGCAGGCGCTGGACGGAGCGGGCCTCCGCGCGGTGCTCGCGCGCGTACTGCACGGCGAGGGAGCGGTCGGTGGGTTCGAGATCGAACTCCAGGCGGACCACGCCGTCCTCGAAGCTGCGCTTCTGGGTGTACCCGGCGTCCATGAACACCTTGATCATCTTGGTGTTGGCGGGCAGCACCTCGGCGGCGAAGCGGCGGATCCCGCGCTCGCGGGCGACGGCGGCGATGTGCTCCAGCAGCGCGGAGGCGACGCCGCGGCCCTGGTGGGCGTCCTGGACGAGGAAGGCGACCTCCGCCTCCTCCGCCGGTGCGGAAGCAGGTGTTCCGGTGGGGCCGATCCGGTCGTAGCGTACGGTGGCGATGAACTCGCCGCCGATGGTGGCCGCGAGTCCCACCCGGTCCACAAAGTCGTGGTGCGTGAAGCGGTGGACGTCCTTGGCGGACAGGCGAGGGTACGGCGCGAAGAAGCGGTAGTACTTCGACTCGTCGGAAACCTGCTCGTAGAAGCTGACCAGGCGCTCGGCGTCATCAACGGTGATGGGGCGGACGCGCGCGGTGCCGCCGTCGCGCAGCACCACGTCGGCTTCCCAGTGGGCGGGGTACTCGTGCCGGTCCGACGAGGTCTGCATGGGCCCCAGAGTACGGCTCGCGTACGACAACGGCGCGGGGCAGTCTGTGGGGGACACGAGCGACGACACGAGCTCGGACCGAGGCCGCGGTCCGAGCACCGGACGGGACGGCACAGGGCCGTCCCGGCATGCTTCACGATGTGGGAAACTGGTCTAGACAACACTGGTCTAGACAACCTCAACCCTCTGAACACCTGAAGGGCAGCATCACATGGCTGAGCGCCGCGTCAACGTCGGCTGGGCCGAGGGTCTCCACGCCCGTCCCGCCTCCATCTTCGTCCGAGCCGCCACGGCCACAGGCGTCCCGGTGACGATCGCCAAGGCCGACGGGTCCCCCGTCAACGCGGCCTCCATGCTGGCCGTCCTCGGCCTCGGCGCGCAGGGCGGCGAGGAGATCGTCCTCGCCTCCGACGCCGAGGGCGCGGACATCGCCCTGGACCGGCTGGCGAAGCTGGTCGCCGAGGGGCTCGAGGAGCTTCCCGAGACCGTCTGACGGACGGCAGCCTCGCGACGACGGCCCGCACTGCCCGCTCGGGGTCGTGCGGGCCGTCGTCGTGGTCAGGCCGACTGCTCTTGGTGGTGCTCGGGCATCAGGGCGAGAAGCCTTTCGGGGACGGAGTCTCCGAACATCTCCTCGAGGTGCTTGGCCGTCTCGTCGTCGGCGTGGCTCATGCGGGTGAACATGGCCTGCTCGTAGGTGTTGAGGCCGGCCTCGGTGTCGTCGGGGTGGGCCGCGAGGGCGTGGGCGAGTTCGGCGCCGTCGCACATGGCCCAGTTGGCTCCTTCACCGTCGGGGGCCTGAAGGTGGGCGGCGTCACCGACCAGGGTCACCCCGGGCGTCCGCTGCCACCGATGCCCCTCGGGCAGGGCGTGGTGCGGGCGCAGGACGGGCGGGGTGTCGGTGTCGGTGATCAGCGCGGTCAGTTCGGACGCCCAGCCGTCGAACTCGGCCGCGACGCGGGCGGCGGCCGCGGCCGGGTCGGAGAAGTCGATGGCCTCGAACCACTCCAGCGGCCTGGTGAGCGACACGTAGGCGTGCAGGGTGTCGCCGCGTTCACGGTGCGCGGTGATCGTCCTGTCCGGTGCCGGGGCGAACATCGAGCCACCGCCGACCGCCTTCGCGGCGGCCGGGTGCCCGGTGTCGGCGTGGAACAGGTAGGTCTCCACGAAGGACGTGCCGACGTAAGCGGGTATCGCCGCCGACAGCAGCGGGCGGATGCGTGACCAGGCGCCGTCGGCGCCGACCAGCAGGCTCGTGGTGAGGGTGCCGCCGTCGGCGAACGTCACCTCGTGGCGACCGTCGCCGAGGCTCCTGGCGCCGGAGACGTTGCGGCCCCAGCGAACGGTGCCTTCGGGCAGCGCGTCGAGCAGCATCCGCCGCAGGTCCGCGCGCTGCGCTTCCGGGCGGCCCCCGGTGCCGTCGTCGGCCTTCTCGAACAGGACGCTGCCGTCGTGCCCCAGGGCGCGCATCGCCTGGCGGCCTTCGAGGGTGATCGCGCGGAACTCCTCCATCAGGCCGGCCGCCTCGAGGGCGAGCTGTCCGTTGTAGTCGTGGATGTCGAGCATTCCGCCCTGGGCGCGCGCCTCGGGGGAGGCTTCCGCTTCGTAGACCTCGGCAGGAATGCCGTGGACGTGCAGGACGCGGGCCAGAGTCAGTCCGCCGAGTCCGGCGCCGATGATCGTGACGGTTTCCAAGTCGACTCCCTCGTGAGCGGGGGCGGCGCGGCGTGCTCGCCGAGCCGATTTGGTGCAGCGTGCCAAGAGGGACGCTACGGCACTTTGGTACGCGGTGCCAAGTTGGCACGGCGTACCAAATATGTCAGCATGGCCGCATGACAACGCCAGCGCGCCGGTCTCAGCGGCGTAACCAGGTGCTCTCCCGGGAGCAGATCATCGAGGCCGCCATCGAGCTGCTGGACTCGGGTGGCGAGGGCGCGCTGACCGTCCGGGCCTTGAGTGAGCGGCTGTCCACCGGGTCCGGGGCGATCTCCTATCACGTGGGCAAGCGGGACGAGCTCCTGGACGCGGCGACCGAGACGGTCGTCCTGGCCGCGCTGGCGACGAAGCCCGCCCGGGCCGGATCGGCGCCGCAGGAAGAGATCCGCGTCGTCGCGCTGGCCCTGTTCGACGCGATCGCGGAGCACCGGTGGCTCGCCACCCGGCTGACGCTCCAGATCATCCGCAACCCGGTGGGCCCGGTGACGGTGGGGATCTTCGAGCGGATCGGGCGGCAGGTGGGTGCCCTGGGCGTGCCGCAGGCCCGCTGGTTCGACGCGGCCTCGACACTCGTGCACTACATCCTCGGAGCGGTCAGCCAGAACGCCCGCATCGAGGGGGACACCTCAGGGATCGACCCCGAGTCGGATCGCGAGGAGTTCTTCGACGCGACCTCGGCGGCGTGGCAGCGACTCGACCCCGAGGACCACCCGTTCATGCACGCCGTCGTCGGCCAGATGAGAGAGCACGACGACCGCGCGCAGTTCCTCACCGGCGTCGCCGTCGTCCTCGACGGCCTCACCCGTCTGCGCTGACCGTCTCATCCGGCCGGGGCAGCCCCACGCTCTGGTTCCAGAAGGGAGACTCCCATGCACGACGTGGCCATAGCGGGTGCCGGACCGCTCGGCGTGGAGATCGTCCGGGGCGCTCCCGTCACGGCCCTGAGCCAGGACGCCGAGGGCATCGTCGCCACGGCGGGCGGGCGGCAGCACCGGGCGCGCCGGCTGGTGGGATGCGACGGCGGGCGCAGCGCGGTACGCGCGCTCGCGGGTTTCGAATTCCTCGGCACCGAGCCGTTGTTCACCGGCTACGTCGCCCAGGTCACCTTCGCCGACCCCGAGCAGCTGCCCCTCGGATTCCATCCGACGGCGAACGGCATGTACCTGCGCACGCCGCTCGAAGGGCACCTGGGCATGATGGACTTCGACGGCGGCGCCTTCGACCGCTCCGCGCCGCTGACCCGCGACCACCTCCAGTCGGTGCTGCGCCGCGTCTCCGGCACCGACGTGACGCTGGACGAGGTCCGTCTCGCCTCCAGCTTCACCGACCGCGCGATGCAGGTGACGACCTACCGCGAGGAGCGCGTGCTGCTCGCCGGCGACGCCGCGCACATCCACTCGCCGCTGGGCGGGCAGGGGCTCAACCCAGGCATCGGCGACGCCATGAACCTCGGCTGGAAGCTCGCCGCGACCGTAGGCGGACACGCGCCCGAGGCCCTGCTCGACAGCTACACCGGTGAGCGCCGCCCCGTCGGCGCCGCGGTGCTCGACTGGTCGCGAGCCCAGGTGGCGACCATGAAGCCGGGCCCCAACGCGGCCGCGCTGCGCGGGCTGGTCCTCGACCTGATGAGCACCCCCGACGGGACGACCCACGTCCACCGCAGGACATCGGGCCTGTTCACCCACTACGACCTGGACAACGAGCACCCGCTCGTCGGCCGCAGCGCCCCGGACTTCCGCTTCGACGACGGCACCCGTCTCGGCGACCTGATGCACAACGGCCGGGGCGTCGCGCTCGACTTCACCGCCGACCACGCGCTGCGCGGTGCGGCACAGGGATGGGAGGGCCGGATCCGGTACGCGGCCGGTCCGGTGCGCAACGCCCTCGGGCTGGCGGCCGTACTGGTCCGCCCCGACGGCGTCGTGGCCTGGGCGGGCGAGACTCCCGATCACGACGCCTTCGCACGGGCCGCTGCCCAGTGGTTCGGCACTCCGGGAATCTGAACCGCTCCACTCATCTCCTCCGGCCTCGCCCCGCCCTCTTCGGCGGCTCGGGCGCCAACCTCGGCCATCAGAAAGGGACACGACATGTCCGAAGCCATGGGCTCGCGGCCCGAAGAGCGCGAGATACCCGCCTCCGGCGCGGGCCCGTCGACGCAGCGGCGAGTGGCGGGAGCGTTACTCGTCGCCGGGCCGGCGGTCTTCCTGCTCGGGGAGTTCATCTCCGCCGCGGCCTGGACCGACCCCGCCTACAGCTACACGTACCACTTCATCAGCAACCTCGGCGTCCACGGGCCCTCGACCCTGTTCGGGCAGTACATGTACTCGCCCCTGGCCTGGTTGATGAACACCGGATTCCTCCTCTTCGGGATCACGATCCTGGCGGGCACGGCCACCCTGCGAGATCTGTCGGGAGGGCGCCGCTGGGCAACGCTCGTCCCCGCGACGCTGCTTGCCGTCGGCGGCGTCCTGCTCGCGCTGTATCCCGGATCCGGCGAGGCGCTCGACAACGGCACCGGCGAGTACCACAGCATGGGCGCCTTCGCCGGCTTCATCGGCGGGAACGTGCTCGCCATCGTGCTCGGACGCCGGTGGCGGCGCATCGGCATCCCGCCGCGGATGGGACGAGCCCTGACCACGGTCGGCGTGATCGGCCTGATCTCCATGGTGCTCTACCTCGCGCTGATCCTCACGGCCGGCGACAACCCCATCGGCATCATCGGCCTCATCGAACGAGGCGCCGTCCATCCGTTCCTGATCGGCCTCCTCTGCGCCGGAGCGTCGATCTGGAAGCGGCGCCGGTAACGGCGGCTCCAAGCATTGTGGCCGGGCGGTGGGGCGGCTATGGTCCTTCTTATCTGAGAGAGATGCCTCATTTAAGAATGGAGTGTCATCGTGTTCATTGCCGCGACGACGGACGGCGTGTCCGTCGCTCCGAGCTGGGACCGCGCTCCCGCGGCCGAGACGCGCCGTCTGGGGGAAGTGCCGGCCGCCCACGTCGGCGACGCGCTGGAGCGGATGACCGTCATGGACGGCGGCATCCGCCTGTTCACCGGGCGCGCCGCCCTCCTGGGGAACGCCCTCACGGTGGACGTGCGGTCGGGTGACAACCTCGCCGTCCACAGGGCGCTCGACGAAGCCCGGCCGGGCGACGTCCTGGTCGTCAACGGGCACGGAGACACGACCCGCGCGCTGATCGGCGACCTCATCGGCGAGATCATGGTGAACGCCGGAGTCACCGGCGCCGTGGTCGACGGCGCCGTCCGCGACGTACAGGCGCTGTCCGGGATGGGCCTGGCCGTCTACGCGCGGGCGATCACCCCCGCCGGACCGTTCAAGGACGGGCCCGGCACCGTAGGAGCCCCGGTGGCGGTCGGCGGCACGGTGGTGGCGGCCGGTGACGTGCTCGTCGGTGACGCCGACGGCGTGGTCGTCGTACCGCGGCGGCGCGTCACGGAGGTCGTGGACGCGGTCGACGGGATCGGCGAGAGGGAGGACGCGCTCCGCGGGCGCATCCTCGCCGCGCGCCCCGACCGCGCGGTGGTGGCCCGATGACCGCCGCGCCGCCCGCCTTCAGGATCGAGGAACTGCGCCGCCGTTCGCGCCGCCCGGCCCTCGCCCCGGCCCCGCCTGGGACCGTCTCCCTGGCCATGGGGGAGCCGGACTTCCCGACCCCGCCGACGATCGTCGGGGCCGCGGTGGCCGCCCTGCGCGAGGGACACACCCACTACGCCGACCAGAAGGGGCTGGTGGAGCTGCGCACCGCGCTCGCGTCGAGGCTGCCGGCCCTCCCCGGCCGTACGTGGAGCGCGGACGACGTCGTGGTCACCCACGGTGCCACCGCGGCGCTTGCGTCGGTCGTGCTCGCGACGATCGGCCCCGGTGACCGTGTGGTCGTCCCGGAGCCCGCCTACTCGCTCTACGCCGACCTGGTCGTCCTCGCCGGCGGCACCGTGGACTTCGTCCCGCTCGCCCCGGACCTGCACTGGGACCTCGACGCGTTGGCCGCCGCGCTCCCCGGTGCCGCGATGATGATCTTCTCGAACCCGTCGAACCCGACCGGCATCGTGCACCGCGCGGAGGAACTCGAGGCCCTCGGGAAGCTCCTCGACGGATCCGACACCCTGGTCGTCAGCGACGAGGCGTATCACCGGCTGGTCCACCCGGGACACGAAGCGACCTCGGCGCTGGAGATCGAGTCGTTGCGCGACCGGACGGTGTACGTCCAGACGTTCTCCAAGACGTACGCCATGACCGGCTGGCGGGTGGGATACCTGACGGGGCCGCGCGAGGTGGTGGACGCGGCGGCGCAGGCGCACCGCACCTGGAACGGCTCGTTGAACACGGCGGTCCAGCACGCGGCCCTCGCCGCCCTCGACCTGCCGGACGGCGTCGTCGACGCGATGCTCGACCGGTACCGGCGGCGTCGCGAGCTAGTGGTCGGGCGGCTGTCCGGCGTGCCCGGCCTGCACCTGGTTCCGCCGGAGGGAGCGTTCTACGGGTTCCTGCGTTACGACACCGGCCTGCCCTCCGAGACGGTCGTCCGCGAACTCGCCGCGCGGCAGGTGCTGGTCCGGGCCGGCGCCGAGTACGGGCCCTCGGGCGAGGGGCACGTCCGGATCTCGTTCGCGGCCTCCGAGGACGACCTGTGGACCGGGCTGGAACGCATCGTCGGCTACTTCGGCGATGCGCGCTCCTGAGCAGGTCGCACGGCGCCTCAGCCGGAGCCGCTACCCCGAGGCGATACCCTTTGCCCGCACTTCCATGAGGCGGAGGAGGCCCGTGACCGATCAGCAGGCCGACCCACGCGGGCGGCGCAAGCCGCGCAGCGACACCCGCCGCAACCACCGGCGCCTCCTCCAGGCCGTCGGCGAGCTCGCCCGGGAGGCACCCGACGGGCTCACCATGCAGGCGGTCGCGTCCCGCGCGGAGATCGGTCCGGCCACCGCCTACCGCTACTACTCCTCGGTGGACGACGTGCTGGCGGCCTATGTGCTCAGCGTCGTCGAGGAGCTCCGTGATTTCAGCACCACGTCGACCGCGCAGGGGCGGCCGCTGTTCGACGCCCTCGTGGACAAGTGGGTGGACCTTCTCGCCGAGCACGGCCCGGCGTTGGTGCAACTCAGGTCCCGTCGGGGCTACCTGGAGCGGCTGCACGACGGGAACGAGATCATCGTCGCTCTGCGGGACGCCTGGAGCGAGCCCGTGCGCGGGCTGCTCGGCGAGATCGGCCTGCCGGACGAGCTGCTTGAGCACGCCCTTTTCCTCAGCAACATGATCTTCGATCCGCGGGAGATCCAGGACTTGCTGCGGGAGACGGGTCTGTCCCGCCGGGAGGTCATCGCCCGGCTCACCGAGGCGTACTGCGGCGCGCTGCGCGGGTGGGTGCGCGCGGGCTGACCGCCTCGCCCTCCCTGCACCCCCTACCCCGGTATCACCCCCACGTTGGCTCCCGGGTATGACGCCCGCCGCATAGCCGTCCACCCACTCTGTACCCCGTCGCCCGGCACCACCGCACCCGCGTTGGAGCCTTGCGTCATGCGGCCCATGAAGTGATAGATCAATCTCAAATCATACAGCTGTATCCGTTTCTGTAGCTGCATCTGTATCTCTATGGGAGGTCCAGTGGTGACCAAGCACCAGGAAGAGACCGTCCGAGCGGGCGCTCTCGACGTCGGGATCATCGACAGCGGCGACGGTGTGCCGCTCGTGCTCGTCCACGGCGGCGAGAGCGACCGCACCCAGTTCGCCACGCTCCGCGCGCGGCTCGGCGCGGGGATCCGGGCGATCTCCTACGACCAACGCGATTCGGGGATCACCGTGAACCCGCCGAATCCCTACACGCTGCCCGTCCTCGCCGACGACCTCGTCGCCCTGCTGGACGCGCTGGGACTCCAGCGGGCCCACCTGCTGGGCACCTCCTTCGGCGGCGCGGTCGCGCAGCACGTCGCGCTCCGGCATCCCGCACGGGTCGCGTCCCTCGTCCTGGTCGCCACCACGCCGAGCTTCGCGATGGGCAGCGCGGCGATCGACGAACTCCTGAACATGTCCCACGAGAAACGTCAGAAGTCGGCCCCGGGCTACTTCTTCACGCCCGAGGGGCAGGCCGAGCAGCGTGCCCGGCCGACCCGGACGCTCACCCGCCGCAGTCCCGAGCAGAGCGCCCGCCGCCACGAGGTCGCCCGGCAGCACGAGGTCCGGGACAGCCTCGGGGAGATCACCGCACCCACCCTGATCGTGCACGGCACGGAGGACCGGCTGGCCCCCTACGACGGAGCCGTCCTGATGGAGCGACGCATGCCGAACGCCGAGCTGCGCTCGATCGAGGGCGGACGCCACGGGATCGCCGTGGAGTTCGCGGACACGGTGGCTCACTGGGTGCGCGAGTTCCTCGGGGTCAATGGCCATGGCTGACGCCGCCCGCGACGTCGCGGACCGGATGGCCGAGGCTGCCCGGGCGTGGCTGGACTCCCTGGACGCCGGGCAGCGCGAGGTGGCGGCCGGACCGCCGCCGGGCGCCGGCGGCGCGGCCGGGGCCAAAGTCGGGGCCGAAGCCGGGGCTGAGGCCGAGGCCGAACGTACCCGGTGGTACTACACGCCCACGGACCACGGCGGCCTGACCTTCCACCAGCAGCGCCCAGCCCAGCACCGGTTGGCGATGCGCCTGGTCGCGAGCGGACTGTCCCGGGCCGGGTACGTCACCGTCGCCACCGTGCTCGGCCTGGAGAACGTACTCGACCACGTCGAGGACTTCTCGGTGAACTGGGGAAGGGAGCGGACCCGCGACCCCGGCATGTACTACCTGCGGGTCTTCGGGGAGCCCGGTGGTCCGCAGCCGTGGGGGTGGCGGTTCGGCGGCCACCATGTCTCGCTCAACAACCTCGTCGTGGACGGACGCGTCGTCGCCACCACACCCTTCTTCCTGGGCGCCGACCCTGCCGCCTCGCCCCTGCTGGGCGGCGCGACCCTGCGCCCGCTGGGGACGGCCGAGGACATGGCCCGCGAGCTGGTCCGCTCCCTGCGCCCCGAGTCCGCCGCCCGCGCGGTACTGCTGCCCCGCCCCCCGAACGACATCGTGGCGGGCAACAGCCCCCGCGTCGACGACCGCGTGATCAAGCGGGCCGAACTCTGGCGCCCCGGCACGCACACCCCCGACCGTGCGGAGCACCCGTCCACCGGCCTCGACGGTGCCGACCGGCGGGCGCTGGCCCTCACCCCGACGCCCCAGGGGCTGCCGTGTGCCGAACTCGACGCGGATCAGCGGGAGTTGCTGCGCGCCCTGCTCGGCACCTACCTGGACCGCGTGCCGGACGGGGTCTCCCCGCTGGCCCGCTACGACGACCCCGCGGCGCTGGACGCCGTACACCTCGCCTGGGCCGGCTCGACCAGGGCGGGCGAACCGCACTACTACCGCCTGCAGGGCCCGCGGCTGCTCATCGAATGGACCAACGTCCACCGCGGCGTCAACCACGCGCACGCCGTGTGGCGGGACCCGGAGACCGACTTCGGCGGCGACGTCCTGGCCGCCCACCATGCCGCCCACCACGCGAACGGAATGTGACAGACATGGCCGGTCAACCACCGTCACCGACCGAGGATCCCCCTCACACCACACGCCCCACCCTGCGCGGCTCCTTCGGCATGTGCGCGTCGACGCACTGGCTGGCCTCCGCGACCGCCCAGTCCGTACTGGAGCGGGGCGGCAACGCGTTCGACGCGGCCACGGCCGGCGCCTTCGTGCTGCACGTGGCCGAACCCCACCTCAACGGGCCGGGCGGTGACCTCGTCGCCGTGCTCGCGACCGCCGCGGACGCGTCGCCGCTCGTGCTGGCGGGGCAGGGCCACGCCCCGCGCGGAGCCACGATCGAGCACTTCCGGGCCGAAGGGCTCGACCACGTCCCCGGCGCGGGAGCCCTGGCCGCCGCCGTCCCGGGCGCCGTCGACTCCTGGCTCCGGCTGCTCGCCGAGTACGGCACCTGGGAGCTCGCCGACGTCCTGGCCTACGCGATCGAGTACGCGGAGCGCGGAGTCCCGGTCGTACCCCAACTGGCGCGCGTCCTGGCCACGGTCGAGGACCTCTTCCGCACGCACTGGCCGACGTCGTACGCCCTGTGGATGCCGGGGGGACGAGTCCCCGGGCCGCACGGCACGCTCGTCAATCCCGCCTACGCCCGCACCCTGCGCAGGCTGATCATGGCGGGGGCCGCAGCCGGCACGTCCGGGACGAGGGCCGCACGGGTCGAGGCCGCGCGACGCGCCTGGCGCACCGGGTTCGTGGCGGCCGCCGTGGCGGAGTTCGCGGCCCAGCCGCACCGGCACTCCTCGGGCGGGGACCACGCCGGAGTGATCACCACCGCCGACTTCGCCGACTTCCACCCGTCCCTCGAGCCCGCGGTCACCGCGGAGTTCCGGGGGATCACGGTGGCGAAGGCGGGCCTGTGGTCCCAGGGACCCGTGCTGCTGCAGGCCCTCACCATGCTCGGCCACTTCGACGACGCGCGGCTCGATCCGTCGACGGCCGAGGGCATCCACACCATCACCGAGGCCATGAAGCTGGCCCTGGCCGACCGGGAGGCGTTCTACGGGCACCTCGACCCGGCGGAGGCGGAGGCCGTGGTGCGCCGTCTGCTGTCCCCCCGGTACAGCAAGGAGCGCGCGAGCCTCATCAGCCCGGTCGCCTCGACCGCGTTCAGGCCCGGCGACATCGGTGTCGCACCGTACACACCACCGCTCGTCACCCGCGGTTACGCCCAACGACCCGACGGCGTGGGAGAACCCACCGTGCAGCAGACCGGGGAGACCCGGGGCGACACCTGCCACATCGACGTGGTCGACCGCTGGGGAAACATCATCTCCGCCACACCGTCGGGAGGGTGGCTCCAGTCCTCCCCCGCCGTGCCCGAGCTCGGTTTCGCGCTGGGCACACGGCTCCAGATGACCTGGCTGGACCCGGCCGCCCCGTCGCGCCTGGCACCGGGCCGGCGGCCGCGTACGACACTGTCTCCGACCCTGCTGCTGCGCGACGGCAGCCCCGTGGCCGCCCTGGGCACGCCCGGGGGCGACCAGCAGGACCAGTGGCAACTGATCTACCTGGTGCGCACGCTGGCGCTGGGCATGGACCCGCAGGCGGCGATCGACGCGCCCGCGTTCCACACCACCGCGGTACCGAGTTCGTTCTGGCCACGGACCTGGACGCCCGGGGGTCTGGTGATCGAGGAACGAGCGGGCGGGGCGGTCGTCGACGAGCTGCGCGCACGCGGCCACGACGTGACCGTCTCCGGGCCCTGGAGCCAGGGCCGCCTGTCGGTCGTCACGCGTGATCCGGACAGCGGCGTCCTCCGGGCGGCCGCGAACCCGCGCGGCGCCCAGGGCTACGCGGCAGGCCGATGAGCGGCCGCGCGGCCCGCGTCCGCACGCGCGGCCTTCGGCCCCTGCGACAGCACGTGACGTCGCCCGGTCTGATGCTCGCCCTCACCTTCGCGACGGGCGTGGTCGACGCCGTCGGATACCTGCGCCTCGACCAGGTGTTCGCGGGCAACATGACGGGCAACGTGGTCATCCTCGGCATGGCGGCCACGGGCGGTACGGGGCTGCCGGTGCTCGGTCCGGTCGCGGCGCTGGCGGCCTTCCTCGCCGGCGCGGCGACGGCCGGGCGGGTACTGCGCACCGCGGCCCCTGGCTGGAGCCTCCGGTGCACGGCGCTGCTGGGCGGTGTCGGACTGTTCCTGACCGCGACGGCACTCGGTCTGGCCGTCGTCGGCGCCGACTGCTCCGGCGCCCGCGCGTGGATGGCGGCGGCGCTCGCCCTGGCGATGGGGGCGCAGGCGGCGACGGCACGCCACCTGGCGGTCAAGGACGTCACCACGGTGGTCGTGACCTCCACGCTGACCGGCCTCGCTGCGGACTCCCGGCTGGGAGCGGCCCGCGGCGGAGGTGCCCTGCGCCGGGTCGCCGCCGTCACGCTCATCGTCCTCGGAGCGGCCACCGGCGCGGTGCTGTGCCGGGTGCACGAGGGCCTCGCGGTGGCGGCGGCGGCAGGCGTCGTGCTGGCGGTGACCGTTCTCGGCCGGGTGGCGCCGACCACGACCGGATCTCCTTCGACTTTGACCGCTCCCTCGACTTCGACCGCTCCCTCGCCTTTGACCGCTCCTTCGACGGCCCTCACCCGGCCATGACGGAAAGGACGCTCATGACCACAACCCTGGCTCCCCCGGTCCCCATCGGGAAGGCCGCTGTCGGGGCCCTCGGCATACTGGCGCTGTCCACCGGTGCCCTGGAGTCGGTGGTGGCACCGACGATCCCGCTCCTGGAACGCGAACTGGACATGAGCCAGTCCGAGGGGGCGCTGCTCAGCATCATTCTTCTCATCACCGGCGCGCTCATCACCCCGTTGGCGGGCAAGTTCGGCGACCGCTACGGCGGGAAGAGGGTCCTGATCCGGCTGATGGCGGTGGTCTCGGTCGGCGGCACGGTGTCCGCCCTGGCCCCGAACCTGCCCGTGCTGCTGGCCGGCCAGGTGTTGCAGGGCGCGATGATCGGCGCGCTGCCCCTGTCGTTCATCGTGGTCCGCAAACACCTCCCCGCCGGGGAGTCCAAGGTGGCCATCGGTGTGGTCAGCGGACTCTTCGTCGGCGGGTCGATGGTCGGCATGCTGTCGGCCGGTCCGGTGGCGGAACAGCTCTCCCGGCACTGGATGTTCGCGCTGCCGACGATCGCGGTCATCGGCGCCACCCTGCTCGTGAACCGGCTGATGCCGGCCGATCCGCCCGGCCGGCCGGACGACTCCGGGATCGACTGGCCCGGCCTGCTGCTGCTGAGCGGGATGCTGGTCACCCTCATGCTCGTCCTCGCGCTGGCGCCCGAAGCCGGCTCGCAGCCGCTCGCGCTCGTCGCCCTGGTGCTGGTTCTGGCCGCGTTCGTCATCGGATGGGTGAGGGTCGAACGGCGCGCGGCGGCACCGATGATCGACCTGCGCATGCTGGCACGGCCCGCGATATGGAAGGCGTGCGTGCTCACGTTCGTCATCTGCCTCGGTACCACGATGGCGGTCTATCTGATTCCGCAGCTGCTCGACGAGCGCGGCGACGGGTACGGGTTCAGGGCCAGCGCCACCGAGATCGGTTTCTTCCTGCTGCCCGGCGCCATCGCCGCGACGCTGGCCGGGCCGCTCGGCGGGATCGGGGACCGGCGTTTCGGCTCGCGTGCCGTGGTCAACACCGGTGTCGTCATGATGACCGTCGGCCTGCTCGCCGTGGCGGCCGTCCACTCCGAGGTGTGGCACCTCGTCGTCGGCAAGGTGCTGATCGCGCTGGCCAACGGCCTGTGCGTCACGGCGATGATGACCAGCACCGCCACCGCCGTCGACCAGGGCGACACCGGCATCGCGACCAGCCTGATCCTGGTGAGCCGCGTGGTCGGCTCCGCCGTCGGCGGGCAGCTGGGCGGCGCGCTCCTCACCGCCGGAACCCCTTCCGGATCGAAGGTCGCGGCCGAATCGGCCTACGTCACCGGATTCGTCATCGCCGGCGTCGTCGTGTCGCTGGCCCTCTTCGTCACCCGCACCATGAGCAAGGGAGTCAAAGCATGACCCGCACCGCACCGGGGCCCAAGGTCCTGATCTCCGGGGCCAGCATCGCCGGTCCCGCCCTGGCCTTCTGGCTCAACCGCCACGGATTCGAGGTCACCGTGGTGGAGAAGGCCGGCACGCTCCGCAGCGGCGGCTACCCCATCGACGTGCGCGGCACCGCGCTCGACGTCGTGGAGAGGATGGGGATCCTGCCGCAGCTGCGGGACGCGCACATCGACCTGCGCCGGCTCACCTTCATGGACGGGGACGGCGGCGAGGTGGCCTCGCTCCACCCGCACGCCGTCACCGGCGGTGTCGCCGGACGGGACCTGGAGATACGCCGCGGGGATCTGACGGACGCGCTGTACATGGCGGTCCGGGACGACGTGGAGTTCCTCTTCAACGACTCCGTCGACACCCTCGACCAGTCCGAGCACGGGGTCGACGTCACCTTCCGCGGTGGCGGCAGCCGTACCTTCGACATGGTGTTCGGCGCCGACGGCATGCACTCACGTACCCGGGAGATGCTCTTCGGCCCCGAGGAGAAGTTCCACCGGTACCTCGGCTACTGCTTCGCCGTGTTCACCATGCGCAACACCTTCGGCCTCTCCCACGAGACGGTCATGTGGAACACCCCGGGCAGGGCCGCCGCCCTCTACGCCGTGGGGGACGACGACGAAGTGCACGCCTTCCTGAACTTCGCCCGGCCGGAGCCGCCCTTCGACGCCTTCGGCAGCCCGGAAGCCCAACGGGACCTGCTCGCCGAGGTCTTTGCCGACGCCGGTTGGGAGGTCCCGGGCATTTTGACCGCCCTCCACGACGCGGACGACGTGTTCTTCGACGCGGTCGGCCAGATCCGCATGCCCCGCTGGTCCAGCGGCAGGGTCGCGCTGGTGGGCGACGCCGCGTACGCGCCCTCGTTCCTCACCGGACAGGGCACCAGCCTCGCCCTCGTCGGCGCCTACATGCTGGCCGGTTCCCTGGCCGACCGGGACCATGCCGCGGGCTTCGCGGCCTACGAACACGGCACCCGTGACTTCGTGACCCTGAACCAGAACCTGGTCGGCCAGGGCGGCGCCACCCTCTTCCCGACCACCGCCCGGGCCCTGGAGCAGCGCAACGACCGGCTGCGCGGCCTCAGCGCCATGCCCGCACCGGAGCCCCGCCCGGCCCATTCGGCCCTCGCCCTGCCCGCCTTCGGCGGTCGCTGACTCCGCGGGCCTTTCGCTGTGCCATTCGGCTGCCCAATTTCCGTCCGAGCAGCTCAAATCTGGACACCTGGAATATGGGCAGCCGAAAAAAGCCCCCCGAAATTCCTGCTCTTTGTATACGGGACCCGTGTTAATGCCGCAGGCTCGCCGTGTTTACGGGACGTTGCGAGTTCCTCACACGCTCCGTCCTGCCGCCGCCGGAGGCGAATCGCAGGCGGTGTCCCGGCGCCGACCGCTCGGTGTGCAGCGCCATGAGCGCCCGCGCGCGGTCGCCGTCGCCCCGGGCCACCGCGTCGAGGATCGCGCCGTGCTCGGCCCAGTACTCCACCGGCCCGGCCGGCGCGTCCACGTCGTACATCCAGGCGATCTTGTGGCGCAGCTGGGTCAGCAGCGCCGTCAGGGAGGGGCTGCCGGCGGCCTGGGCGAGGGTCTCGTGGAACCAGCCGCCCAGGGAACGCAGATCCTCGCCACTGCCCTGCCTGGCGCGTTCCTGCCCCAGGCGGACCAGGCCGCGCAACACCTTGAGGTGGGCGTCGGTCCGGCGCCGGGCGGCCCGGGCGGCGCCGAGGGGCTCCAGGAGCGTACGGGTCTCCAGCAGGTCGGCGGCCTCCTGTTCGGTCGGTTCCGCGACGCACGCGCCCGCGTGCCGCCGGGTCACCACGAAGCCCTCGGCCTCCAGCGTGCGCAGGGCCTCGCGGACCGGGACGCGGGAGACGCCGTAGCGGCGGGCGAGGAGTTCCTCGGTGAGCCGGCCCCCGCGCGCGTGGACTCCGGCGACGATGTCGTCCCGGATCGCCGTGCACACCGAATGCGCCGGAATACGCATGACCGACCTCCGCCTTAATCCCCGTGAAACGTCGACGATTGACGTGTCCAGCGACTCTAGGCCAATCAAGCGGATATTCCGACGGCGGAGCGGATTTCATGGATATTTTTTGGCCTACGACGGGCGGCCGCGCGCCGACGAAAACCGAAAGCCCCGGCTCGGAGGCCGGGGCTTTCGGATGGTGTGGCGGGGTCCGCCGTCAGACGTTCACGCCGTGGGAGCGGAGGTAGGCGACGGGGTCCATGTCCGAGCCGTACTCGGGGCTCGTACGGGCCTCGAAGTGCAGGTGGGGCCCGGTGACGTTGCCGGTGGCGCCGGAGAGGCCGATCTGCTGGCCGGGGTCGACCGACTGGCCGACGGAGACGCCGACGGACGACAGGTGCCCGTACTGCGTGTACGTGCCGTCGTGCATCTTGATCACGACCTGGTTGCCGTACGCCCCGCCCCAGCCGGCCTCGACGACGGTGCCGACGCCGACCGCGTGCACGGTCGTACCGCTGGAGGCGTGGAAGTCGATGCCGGTGTGGCTGCCGGAGGACCACAGGGAGCTGCCGGCCTGGTACGCGGTGGAGACGTAGGAGGAGGTGATCGGCGGGACGAAGGTGTTGAGGCGCTTGCGCTCCGCCTCCCGCGCGGCGCGCTCCTTGGCCTCGCGCGCCTCCTTGGCCGCCTCGGCGGCCCGCTCGCGCGCGGCCTCCTGGGCCGCCTCACGGGCGGCGGCGTCCGCGGCGGCCTGCCGCTGTGCGAGGGCCTGGGCGTCGATCTCCTCGGCCAGGGAGTCGCCGATGCTGATGACCGGGGTGAGTCCGCTCCGCTCCACCTCGGGCTCGGCGGCGAGCGCCGGAGCCGCGAGGGTGCCGACGACGCCGGTGGTGGCGAGGGCCGCGACACCCGCCGCGCGGGCGGTACTGCGGTGCATCCTGCTGGGACGCCGGTGCTTCCCGGTGGCGCGCGTGAACGCCATGTAGAGGCTGGTCCTTTCCTTCCCTCTCGCCTACCGGGTTAGCTGACGGGTTCGGAGCAGGAAGGTCTCCTACGGACCCCCTCGCTGCGCGCGCGGGCGTCCGATTCACCCCAGGGACTACGGTGGGTCCCCGGCTCCCCTGGCTCGCGCCGTACGGGGACTCGGCGATGACTGTCCGGTGCCGCGGGTGCGGCGCACTGCCTGACGAACAGCCCGGATGACGCTAAACGCGGCTGTGTTCAATCCTCAAACGCAACAGCGCTTTTGTAGCGCATGCCACAGGGCAGACAGGCAGCCTCTCCCTCAATTCGGACAAACGGCAGCCCCGGTGACACTCCGGTCACCGGGGCCTCCTCCCGCGCGTGCCGCTATTCGGCCGCCACCACGGTGACTTCACCGATGCCGAGGGCCTCGACGGGCTCCTTGATCTGCGCGGCGTCACCGACGAGGACGGTCACCAGACGGTCGACCGGGAAGGCGTTCACGACCGCCGCCGTGGCCTCCACGGTGCCCGTGGCGGCCAGTTGACGGTAGAGCGTCGCCTGGTAGTCGTCGGGCAGATGCTGCTCGACCTGGTCGGCCAGGGTGCTCGCCACGGCCGCGGCCGTCTCGTACTTCAGCGGCGCCACACCCACCAGGTTCTGCACGGCCACGTCACGCTCGGGGTCGGTGAGCCCCTCCGCGGCGAGCTTGCGCAGCACCGTCCACAGGTCCTCCAGGGCGGGACCGGTGTTGGGGGTGTCGACGGAGCCGCTGATGGCGAGCATGGCGGCGCCGGTGCCGTCCGGCGCGGACCGCAGCACCTGCCCGAACGCCCGGACGCCGTAGGTGTAGCCCTTCTCCTCGCGCAGGACGCGGTCCAGGCGGGAGGTGAGGGTGCCGCCGAGGCAGTAGGTGCCGAGCACCTGTGCGGCCCACACGCGGTCGTGCCGGTCGGATCCGGTGCGGCCGAGCAGCAACTGCGTCTGGACGGCGCCGGGCCGGTCCACGATGACGACCCGGCCCCGGTCGTCGGCGGTCACCGGCGGCACGGGACGGGGTTCGGCGGCGGAGCCGGTCCACGCGCCCAGCGTCTCGCCCAGCAGCGCGTCCAGGTCGACGCCGGTGAGGTCGCCGACGACCACGGCGGTGGCCGTGGCGGGGCGGACGTGCCTCTCGTAGAAGGCGCGTACGGAGCCGGCGTCGATGGCCTCGACCGTCTCCTCGGTGCCCTGGCGCGGGCGCGACATGCGGGTCCCGGCCGGGAACAGCTCCTTGGAGAGCTCCTTGGCCGCGCGGCGGGCCGGGTTGGCCAGCTCGTGCGGGATCTCGTCGAGGCGGTTGCGGACCAGCCGTTCGACCTCGCTGTCCGCGAAGGCGGGTGCCCTCAGGGCGTCGGCGACGAGGCCGAGCGCCTTGGCGAGGCGCGAGGCGGGCACCTCCAGGCTGAGCCGGACGCCGGGGTGGTCGGCGTGCGCGTCGAGGGTGGCACCGCAGCGCTCCAGCTCGGCGGCGAACTCTTCGGCGGAGTGCTTGTCGGTGCCCTCGGAGAAGGCGCGCGCCATGATCGTGGCGACACCGTCGAGGCCCGCCGGCTCGGCGTCCAGGGGTGCGTCGAGGAGCACCTCGACGGCGACGACCTGCTGGCCGGGGCGGTGGCAGCGCAGCACCGTCAGCCCGTTGTCGAGGCTGCCGCGGCCGGGCGCGGGGAATGCCCACGGCTTGGGCTCGCCGGCCTGCGGCTGGGCGTGGAAGTCCATCGTGGCGAGGTCGGTCACTTGGCCGCCTCCTCGTTCTCGTCGGTGGCGTCGTTCTCGGCGGCGTTCTCGTCGGTGGGGGCGGTCGGCTCGTAGACGAGCACCGCGCGGTTGTCGGGGCGCAGGCGGGCCTTGGCGACCTCCTGGACCTCCGCCGCCGTCACCTCGAGCACCCGCTGCACGGCGGTGAGGGCGAGCTGCGGGTCGCCGAACAGCACGGCGTACCGGCACAGTTCGTCGGCGCGGCCGGCGACCGTGCCCAGCCGGTCCAGCCACTCGCGCTCCAGCTGGGCCTGGGCGCGCTCCATCTCCTCGGCGGTGGGGCCCTCCTCGGCGAACCGGGCCAGCTCCTCGTCGATGGCGGTTTCGATGACCGGCACCTCGACGTCACCGGACGTCTTCACGTCCAGCCACCCCAGGGAGGGCGCCCCGGCGAGCCGCAGCAGGCCGAAACCGGCGGCGACGGCCGTACGGTCGCGCCGCACCAGCCGGTTGTACAGGCGGGACGACTCGCCGCCGCCCAGGACGGTGAGCGCCAGGTCGGCCGCGTCGCTCGCGCGCGTGCCGTCCTCCGGGAGGCGGTAGGCCGCCATCAGGGCGCGGGCCGGGACCTCCTCCTCGACGACCTCGCGGAGCTGGCCGCCCATGACGTCGGGCAGCGAGCCGTCCCGGGGGGCCTGCTTGCCGTCGTGCGAGGCGATGGAACCGAAGTACTTCTCGATCCAGGCCAGCGTCTGCTCGGGGTCGATGTCGCCGACGACCGACAGCACCGCGTTGTTCGGCGCGTAGTACGTGCGGAAGAACGCGCGGGCGTCCTCCAGGGTGGCCGCGTCCAGGTCGGCCATGGAGCCGATCGGCGTGTGGTGGTAGGGGTGGCCCTCCGGGTAGGCGAGGGCGGTCAGCTTCTCGAAGGCCGTGCCGTAGGGGACGTTGTCGTAGCGCTGGCGGCGCTCGTTCTTGACGACGTCCCGCTGGTTTTCCATCGACTCTTCGTCCAGGGCGGACAGCAGGGAGCCCATGCGGTCGGCCTCCAGCCAGAGGGCGAGCTCCAGCTGGTGGGCGGGCATGGTCTCGAAGTAGTTGGTCCGCTCGAAGCTGGTGGTGCCGTTGAGCGAGCCGCCGGCGCCCTGCACCAGCTCGAAGTGGCCGTTGCCCTTGACCTGGGCGGAGCCCTGGAACATGAGGTGCTCGAAAAGGTGAGCCAGGCCGGTACGTCCCTTGACCTCGTGGCGGGAACCGACGTCGTACCAGAGGCACACCGCAGCGACCGGGGTCAGGTGGTCCTCGGAGAGCACCACGCGCAGGCCGTTGGCCAGGCGGTGCTCGGTCGCTGTCAGGCCGCCGGAGTCTGCCTGGGCTGTGGCCGTGTGACCCATGGGCATGTACGTCCCTTCGATCGCGGAATCCTTGGTGGAATCACTGGGTGGATCATTGGGCGGAACTGCGGAATTCCGCCGATCCTGCCACTGTATGCAAGCGTGCGGGACGCCGGTGGAGTTCCCGGGCCTCCTACGCCGAGAGCGAGAACGGGGTTGGCGGCCCGCCGGGGACGAGGGCGCCGGAGGAGGGCGTACCCTGCGGGCAGCGCCGGGCCGGGCAGCCCGTGACGGGTCCTGGTCGGTGGCTGTCAGTGCCGCAGTCCACAATGGACGGCGTCAGATCACCGTTCACGCTTCAGCAAGGAGCCGGCAGCGATGGCCCGCCGTAGTACGAAGACCCCGCCGCCCGACGACTCGTACGAGGAGAAGATCCTCGACATCGACGTCGTCGACGAGATGCAGGGCTCCTTCCTCGAGTACGCGTACTCGGTCATCTACTCCCGTGCACTGCCGGACGCCCGCGACGGCCTCAAGCCGGTGCACCGCCGGATCGTGTACCAGATGAACGAGATGGGCCTCAGGCCCGAGCGCGGCTACGTGAAGTGCGCCCGCGTCGTCGGCGAGGTCATGGGCAAGCTGCACCCGCACGGCGATGCGTCGATCTACGACGCGCTGGTGCGCATGGCCCAGCCCTTCTCGATGCGCGTCCCCCTGGTGGACGGCCACGGCAACTTCGGCTCGCTGGGCAACGACGACCCGCCCGCCGCCATGCGGTACACCGAGTGCCGGATGGCCGAGGCCACCAGCCTGATGACGGAGTCCATCGACGAGGACACCGTCGACTTCGGTCCCAACTACGACGGCCAGGAGCGGGAGCCGGTGGCGCTGCCCGCCGCCTTCCCGAACCTGCTGGTCAACGGCGCCTCCGGCATCGCGGTCGGCATGGCGACCAACATGCCGCCGCACAATCTGCGCGAGGTGATCGCCGCCGCCCGGCACCTGATCCGGAACCCGAACGCCGATCTCGACGCCCTGATGAAGCACGTGCCGGGCCCCGACCTGCCCACCGGCGGCCGGATCGTGGGCCTGCCCGGCATCCGGGACGCGTACGAGACGGGCCGCGGCACCTTCAAGATCCGCGCGACGGTGTCCGTGGAGACGGTGACGGCCCGGCGCAAGGGCCTCGTCGTCACCGAGCTGCCCTTCGCGGTCGGTCCCGAGAAGGTCATCGCGAAGATCAAGGACCTGGTGGGCTCGAAGAAGCTCCAGGGCATCGCGGACGTCAAGGACCTCACCGACCGCGAACACGGACTGCGCCTGGTCATCGAGATCAAGAACGGCTTCGTGCCCGAGGCGGTCCTGGAGCAGCTCTACAAGCTGACGCCGATGGAGGAGTCCTTCGGCATCAACAACGTCGCCCTGGTGGACGGCCAGCCCCTCACCCTGGGCCTCAAGGAGCTGCTGGAGGTCTATCTCGACCACCGCTTCAACGTCGTACGGCGCCGCAGCGAGTTCCGCCGGAGCAAGAAGCGCGACCGGCTGCACCTGGTGGAGGGCCTGCTCACCGCACTGCTCGACATCGACGAGGTCATCCGCCTCATCCGCTCCAGCGAGAACTCCGCGCAGGCCAAGCAGCGCCTGATGGAGCACTTCTCGCTGAGCGACGTGCAGACCCAGTACATCCTGGACACGCCGCTGCGCCGGCTCACCAAGTACGACCGCATCGAGCTGGAGGCCGAGAAGGAGCGGCTCAACGCGGAGATCGAGGAGCTGACCCGAATCCTCGACTCGGACGCCGAGCTGCGCAAGCTGGTCTCCGCCGAACTGGCCTCGGTCGCCAAGAAGTTCGGCACCGACCGCCGTACGACGCTGCTGGAGTCGGGCGGCGTCCCGGTCGCCGCCGTGCCGCTCCAGGTGGCGGACGACCCGTGCCGGGTGCTGCTCTCCTCGACGGGCCTGCTGGCCCGCACCGCGAACGCCGATCCCCTGGTCACGGAGGCCGGTGCCAAGCGCGTCAAGCACGACCTGATCGTCTCGGCGGTGGCGGCCACCGCGCGCGGCGAGGTCGGCGTGGTGACGTCCGGCGGACGTCTGCTGCGGGTGAACGTCGTGGACCTGCCCCAGCTCCCCGAGTCCATGCCGGCGCCGAACCTGGCGGGCGGCGCGCCGCTGGCGGAGTTCGTGTCCCTGGAGGACGACGAGACGGTCGTCTGCCTGACCACCCTGGACGAGTCCTCGCCGGGCCTGGCGCTCGGCACGGAGCAGGGCGTGGTCAAGCGGGTGGTGCCCGACTACCCGTCCAACAAGGACGAGTTGGAGGTCATCACCCTCAAGGAGGGCGACCGCATCGTCGGCGGCGTCGAGTTGCGCACCGGTGACGAGGACCTGGTCTTCATCACGGACGACGCGCAGCTCTTGCGCTACCAGGCCGCACAGGTGCGCGCGCAGGGCCGTCCGGCGGGTGGTGTGGCGGGCATCAAGCTCACCGACGGAGCCAAGGTCATCTCCTTCACGGCGGTGGACCCGGCCGTGGACGGGGTGGTCTTCACGGTGGCCGGTTCGCGCGGGACCCTGGACGACTCCGTGCAGACCACGGCCAAGCTCACGCCGTTCGACCAGTACCCGCGCAAGGGGCGCGCCACGGGTGGCGTGCGCTGCCAGCGGTTCCTGAAGGGCGAGGACTGCCTGGCCTTCGCCTGGGCGGGCCCGACCCCGGCGCTGGCCGCCCAGAAGAACGGCACACCGGCCCAGCTCCCGGACATCGACCCGCGCCGCGACGGCTCCGGCGTGTCGCTGCCGAAGACGGTGTCGGTGGTGGCGGGCCCGGCCTAGTGATCTGGTTGTGAGTCGGTCGGGCACCACATGAGTTGCCTTCGGTACCAAGTTGGCGGGTTTGGCTGACGGGTGCCGGTCGGCTTCGG
>NZ_JBHJVQ010000044.1:0-49176 GCF_042263835.1 Streptomyces sp. NPDC056128
GGAATCGACGAGCGCGATCGCGTCCCGCTTGAACTCCTCGGTGTACCGCTTCGTGTACGTGCTTGCCACCTGGTGCTACTTCCTCTGGAACCTCAGGATCCCAGTCTCCGGGTGTCCACGATCAAGGGGAAGCTTCACTTTCAGGGACCGGCGTTTCCCGGGTGCGACTACGCCTGGGTCAACGTCGCCAACGGCTGGTGGGCCGTGCCCGTTGTCCTCGGCTGGGGCACCGTCTCGTGCCGGTTTGTGTGAGGCTTCAGCGAGGTCCCTGTTGGTGCTTTCATCTGCCGTTCCGGATCCACCAGGCGCTGGCACTGCGGCAGCATTCAGGCCAGGAACGTCACCGTCGGCTACGCTCAAGGCGCCGTCTGCTTCATGGTCCAGACGAGTGTGTGCCTCGAAGGCGGTGGCTCGGGTGGTTCCTGCATCAGTGGCGACCAGGCTCAGGGCATCACTTCAGGAGGCAGCGGCAACTGCACCAGCGGCGGCCAGTCCTTCTATCAGCCTGCCAACCCGGTCCTCAGTCGATACGGTCTGACGTTGCACGGCCGTCTGACCAGGACTGCATCACATCAAGATCCCACGCTGGGATCTGCCGCGAGGGGAGGTTGTTTCGCCGCCGGCGGCAGGTTCCAGCTCGGGATTGCACATCGTTCGGTGTAACTCCCGATGACGGAGGAAGCATCGATGACCAGTGAGAAGGTGTCTGCGCCGGGAGGTGTCGAGCCTACGAGGCTTGCGCGCCGGCGAGGGCCGTGGACAGCAGTTGATCGACGAGCTGGTACAGCGGGCTCAGGGCGCGGACCGTCAGCCATCTCGCCGATCTGCTGCGACGTCATCTGAAGGCGATTCGGTCCAGGTGGCGGATCCTGCCGCCCGGGCAGATCGCGGTGATCGTCTTGGCCGTGCTGCACCACGACCAGCGCCTGGCCGGTATGGCTGGTGGCAACGACGTGTCCGAGTCCACCGTGTGCCGCCGGCGCGACGAGCTGATCGGCCTGCTCGCCGCTCAGGCGCCGCGTCTGGACCGTGCCCTGATGAAGGTCGCCAAGCGGGGCGGGGAGGTGGTCCTGAGCGACGGCACCCTCGTCCGCACCCGGCGCCGCACCGGGAGGGCCGGCCGGCGGAACTATTTGGGCGAACGCCGCGGTCACGGACTGCACTTGGTCGCCCTGACCGGCGAAAGCGGCCGCCTGGTGTGGATATCCGCCGCCCGGCCCGGCCGCACCCACGACAACACTGCCGCCCGCCACGGACACATCCTGGCCCACCTGCGCGCCGCCGGCCTCGGAGCGTTGGCCGATCTCGGCTTTTGCGGCCTGGACAACGAAATCCGCGGCCTCGTGATCGTCACCGGCCTTTACTCCAGGCGCACCCAGAAGCTCACTTCGGCCGGAAGAAGCCAGCCGGGTCCTCGCCGCCGGACGCGCACCGGTCGAGCACGGCTTCGCCCACCTCGAGAACTGGCGGATCCTCACCAGGCTGCGCATCGACCCCGCCCACGCCACCCAGCTCCTGCGCGCTCTGCTCGTCCTGACGAACCTCGGAGTCAACCGCTGAGGGATGATCTTCTCCGTGGAATCCTGCCCACGACCAGCACGAACGCCCCGAGAACCGGTCACATCAGCCCTTTGAACTGCGACTTCAGGTTGGTGGAAGCTCATGTGCATCGCCCGGTGGGTGCGCAGGGGTTGAGTGTGGGTGCGGATGCGTATGACCTGGAGCGTCGTTCGGCGTCTCTGCGGGTGGTTGAGTGCACGTTGGCGCAGTTGGTGTTGATGCGGGCGCGGCCGGAGTCGGAGGCGTTGCGGGCGGTCTTTGCGGGGCTGGTGGCTCAGGGTGGGGAGGGCCGGTATCCGGGCTGTCTGGTCAGTGGTCAGGATGTGGTGCTGCCGTGGGGTGTTGGGGCGGGGTGGGAGGGGAAGTTCATTGCGAATGTGGCTTTGGTGACGGCTGGGGCCGGGCAGGGGGGAGGGGGTGCGGTCGGGGACTGTGCCCGGCTGGAGGAGGTGCTGGTGCGGTATTTCGAGTGAGGGCCGTGGGAGCCGTGCCGGTGCCGGGGCGGAAGCGGGTGCAGGTGCGGCTGGCTGAGGTCGGCAGCCGGTGTGTGTGGCCGGCTATCGCGGCGGGTGTGGGTGCGGCGGTGGTCGGTTGACGGTGTGGGGACGGTCTGCTGGCGGTGTGGGCTGAGGGGTGTGGGTGGGGGTTAGTGGGTGGTGGTGGGGGTGGGTTGGGTGTGGTGGTGGATTTCGTTGTGGATGGTGTGGCCGCGTTCTTCGGTGAGGTCGAGTGTGGTGAGGATGGAGGGGTGGGTGATGCTGGGGAGGAGGTGTTGGAGGAGGGCGGTGGTGCGTTGGGTGAGGTCGTGGTAGTCGGTGATGGTCTGGGACATGGACTGGATGCCGGCGAAGGTGCCGACGATGACGTCGGCGGTGGTGGTGGGGTTGACGTGGGGGAGGAGTTCGCCTTGGGTGCGGGCTGTTTCGAGGAGGTTGCGGCAGATGTGGCTCCAGCGGAGGAAGGGGCCGCTGCGGTCGAGGTCTTGGGCGTGCTGGTCCATGGTGAGGCGTACGCCGGCGCGGACCATGGGGTCGTGCTGGAGGCGGTAGGCGTGCAGGAGGACTTCGTCGGCGAGTTCCTGGAGTTTGCAGGTGCGGGCGGGGATGGTGAGTTGCTGGTCCTGTTCGTGCAGGACGCCCTGGGCGAGTTGTTCTTTGGATTCGAAGTGGAAGTAGAGGGCGCCTTTGGTGACGCCTGCGGTGTGGAGGATTTCGGCGATGGTGGCGGCCTGGTAGCCGCGTTCTTCGAAGACTTTGGCGGCTGCTGTGAGGATGGTCTGGCGGGTGCGGATGGCGCGGTCCTGTTTCACCATGGCGGGGCCTTCCGGTCGTTGGGGATCGCTGGTGTGCGGTTGGGGGACGGCCCCACAAAAAAACCGCCCAGTATGTATCTTACAGGTGGTGTCCGGTGCCGTCTCAAGAGGCGGGGGCGGCGCCGGCATCCCGGGCCCGGGCCGTGCCCGGGCAACGGCCAGGGCGGGGCACTGGTTCGTGTCCGGGCAGCGGTCCGGCCGGGGGAAGAGTCCGGTCGGAGAACGGTCCGTGTCGGGCGTGTCCGGGCAAGGGCCTGGCTGGGGGAAGGGTCCGGCCGGGGAATGGTCCGTGTGCGGGGAGGGTCCTGGCTGGGGATGGGCTTGGCCGGGGGACTGGTTCGTGTCCGGGGAGGGGGTTGTGGTGATTCTTGTGACGGGTGGTTCGGGGAGGGTGGGGCGGGAGGTGGTGCGTTTGCTGGCGGCCCGGTCGGTGGGGGTGCGGGTGATGGTCAGGGATGTGTCGCGGGTGCGGGGGGTGGGGTCGGGTGGGGAGGTGGTGGCGGGTGATTTCGGTGATCCGGGGTCGTTGGAGCGGGCGTTGGCGGGTGTGGTGCGTGTGTTTTTGTGTACGAGCCGGGTGGGGGCGGGGGATGATGAGCGTTTTGTGCGGGCGGCGTGTGGGGCTGGGGTGCGGCATGTGGTGAAGGTGTCCGCGGCGGCTGTGGAGGACGGGGGTGCGGATGATCTGATTACGCGCTGGCAGCGGGCGAATGAGGAGTTGTTGTGGGGGTGCGGGCTGGGGTGGACGGTGCTGCGTCCGCGTTCGTTCATGTCGAATGCGTTGTCCTGGGCGGGGTCGGTGGCCGGTGAGGGTGTGGTGCGTGCGTTGTACGGGGGGTCGGCCAATGCGTGTGTGGACCCGCGGGATGTGGCGGCGGTGGCGGTGTGTGCGCTGACCGAGGACGGGCATGAGGGGCGCGTTCATACGCTGACCGGGCCGCGGCCGGTCACCGCGGTGGAGCAGGCTGCGGAGCTGGGCCGGCTGCTGGGCCGGCCGCTGCGTTTTGAGGAGCTGTCCCCGGCCGGGGCGCGTGCTCTGCTGCTTGAGCGTTGTCCGCCGGAGATTGTGGAGGCGCTGCTGGCCAGTGCGGAGCGCCAGCGTGCCGGGGCCAAGGCCGGTGTCCGGGACACGGTGCTGCGTCTGACGGGCCGTCCGCCCCGTCCGTTCGCCGCTTGGGCGGCGGACCATCTGGAGGCGTTCGGCCGGCAGTCCTGAAGCGCGCTCCCGCCGGGGGTGTGGAGGCTCTGCCGGGGTGCGGCGCTCCGCATCCGCCGGCCGGGGCCGGTGTCGGGGACGCGGTCCCCTGCGGGGGTGCGGAGCGCCGGCGGGCCAGGGCTGGGGCCATGGCCGGGGCTGGTGTCCGGGACATGCTGCGTCTGACCGGGTGTCCGTCCCGGGTGTTCGCCCTCTGGGTCGCGGACAGTATCGAGGCGTTCGGCCGGTAGCCCTGAAGCGCCCTTGCGCAGGGGGGGGCGGGGATGCCCTGCCGGGGTGCGGAGCGCCAGCGTGCCGGGGCCGGGGGCGGGGCTGGTGTCCGGGATACGGTGCTGCGTCTGACGGGTCGTCCGTCCCGTCTGTTCGCCGCTTGGGCGGCGTGACCGGAGCAACGCCCCCCGGGGGGCTTCAGCGAGCGAAAGCCCCCGGTCAGCGGCCCGGTAATGTGTTGCCCTGGCTGATGAGGAGCTACTACCGTCACGCCGGCGCGTCAGACGCGTGATCTCGGGATGGGGAGGGTGATGAATATGGCCGCCGTCGGCCCTGTTCGGCGTGGCCTCATCCGGCGCGCGCGATAGCAGAGCGCGGCCCGGTCGTTGCAACGGCCAGGACAGACACATGTCTTCCTCTTCTTCACCCGCCTGCGCCGACGTGGTCACCCAGCGTCTCGTCCTTCGGCCCTGGACCACGGGCGAGGCCACGGCGGTCCTGGACGGCGCCCGGTCCCCGCACTGGGCGGACGATTTTCCCGCCGGAGGCGATCGTGTGATCGCGGGCCTCTTCGGCCAGTACCCCGCCTGGCTCGGCGCCTGGGGGCACCGTCTGGTCATCGAGCGCGGCACCGCCTTGGTGGTGGGCTCGATCGGCCTGTTCTGGCCACCCGGCGAGGGCGTCCTTGCGATCGGGTACGGCATCGTGGCCTCCCGCCGGGGCGGGGGCTACGCCTCCGAGGCCGCCCGGGCCCTGGCCGAGTTCGCCCTCACCGCGCCGGAGGTCCACACGGTGTCCGCCGACGTGGAACTGTCGAACCCGTCCTCGGTCCGGGTACTGGAGAAGGCCGGCTTGCCTGTGGGCCGCTGAGGAGAACACGGCCGAGTTCAGGACCACGGGTCCGGGCCGCGATCGGCGCTGATTCTGCGGGGTCCTGGAGGCGATGCCCTCCAGGGCCCCGGCGCGGTGGCTGGGTTCCCGGGCAGCCCACGTGGTCGCAAGAGACGGAACCTGGCTGCGGGGGCGCGCGTGCGGACAGGGCGGCCGGTTGCGGTTGTGGGGGTGTGTGCGGCCGAAGGGCGGGGTCGCCCTTCGGCCGGGGGGTGCTGGAGTACGGGGTGGTGGTGTGGTGCAGGCGGGCGGCTGTGGGGGGAGGTGCCGCCGTTGTCGCGTTTCCCCGGGCAGGGCCCGGGGCGTGGGCGGGTGGTGTCCGGGGCCTGGGGCGCGTGGGTCTGGGTGGGTGGTGTCCGGCGCGCGGGCCCGGGGCCGGGCGCCCGCGCGCGGGGGGCCGTTGGCGCGTGGGCCGGGGGGCGGGTGGTGTCAGGGGGTGGTGGGGGTGGTGGTGAGGGTGGTGGTGAAGACGGGTTCGTTGTCCTGGTGGCCGATGACGAGGACGGTGTCGGGCTGGCCGGGTGTGTGGTGGGAAAGGCGGAGGGCGTCGATGAGGCAGGGCCGGTCGAGTTCGGCGTATCTGGTGAACTGGGCGGTCAGGTGCTGTGGGAGGACGGCGGGCTGGTTCAGGACGGCGGTGGCGGCCTGGCGGGCGGCTTCGAGCAGGACCATGCCGGGGATGTGGTCGACGTGGTGGTCGAAGAGGACGGGGTGGCGCATGTCGGCGCGCAGCTGCCACCGGTTGGGGCGGGGAGTGGGGGAGAGGACGACGTCGGCGGGGGAGAGGCGTCCCACGCTCTGGGGGGCGACGGGGGCGGTCAGGGGGATCGGGGTGTGTGCGGGGGTGAAGACGCGTGCGGGGCGCAGCCGCCGGTATACGGCGGGGGCGACGACGCTGAAGGAGATCCGGCCCCGTCCGGCGGGCTGTCCCTCGCGCAGGAGGGTGGTCTCGTAGCGCAGGCCGGCCAGGCGCCGGCCGCGTCGGGTGACCTCGGTGCAGGTGACGTCGAGGTCGAGGGCGGCCGGTGCGCGGCCCACGCGCAGCCGGCCGGGTTCCACGGTCAGGGTGAGTTCCTCCAGCAGGAACTGGTGCCCGAAGGGGACGCCGAACTCGGCGTGCGCGAGCAGGGCTCCGGCCTGGCGGATCGTTTCAGCGGCGATCAGCGGGTCGTGGTTCCCGCCGAGGGGGGTGAAGAAGCTGTGGCCGCGCGGCCACTGCGCGCGCATCGTGAAGCGGGTCTCGGCCAGGCGCCTCCAGTCGGTGAGCATCACCTCGGCGACGGCCGCCCGGTGGACCAGTTCGCTGGGGACGGTGGAGGTCCAGGGCCCGTGGCCCCAGACGGCCGGCAGGTGCGGCAGGTGCGGCAGGTGCGGCGGGTGCGGCGGGTGCGGCGGGTGCGGTCGGGCCGCGGGTGGTGCCGGCTGCTCGGCCGGCGGTCTGACGGTGCCAAACGTGCTCGCGGTCATCGCTCCCCCAGAACGAGATCGGAGATGGTCTGCGGAGGCCCAAAAGATAGAGACCACCCGGTTTGATTTCCAGAGGAATCGCAGCCTCCGCCCGGGAATGTTCCGAGCCGCCGTCGAGGGCGGGCCCGGTGTGCCGCCCCCTGTCCCGGCCCGCTCGTGCGTGTCGTTGCAGTTCACGCCCTGCCCGCCCGGGCGGGCGGCGGCGGCCGGCGGGCCGAGTGGTTCTCGAGCGGAACTGAGGCCGTCCTGCAGCGGGGCGGGGCACGGTGGCCCCAGTGGAGAGGAGCGGACATGGGTGAACCCGGTGCCCGGGCCCCGGCGTTGCGCATCGAGCGCGGCCGGGCCGGCGATCAGGAACTGGCCGCGCTGACCGCGGTGCTGTGCGCGGTACTGGCCCGGCGGGAGCACGCCGCACACCGCGTACGGGACGCGGGGCAGGAGCCGCCCGGCGCCGCGACCTGGCGCCCGGAGAGCCCCCGGGCGGCCCACCGCCCGCCCCACTGCTGGCGGTAGCACCCCCCCGGGTCCCCCGCACGCCGCACGCGGCGGCAGGGGCACCCCACCCCGCCACCCGTCGCCCCCCGCCCGCCCTGCGGCCGACGGCAGGAACACCACACCCCACCACCCGTCGCCCCCCGTCCGCCGCACGGCCGGTGGGCAGGGACCGCCAGACCCCAGACCCAGGCCCAGACCCCCAGGCCCAGACCGAGACCCAAACCCAGGCCGAAACCCAGGCCCAGGCCGAAACCCAGGCCCAGGCCGAAACCCAGGCCCAGGCCGAAACCCAAACCCCAGAGCCAGATACCGAGACCGAAACCCAGAGCCAAGTCCAGGCCCAGACCGAACCCAGACCCCGCCGCTTCCCCGTCCCTGGCGCGCCGTACGGCCGGTGGCAGGGGGCCGGCCGGGGACGGCCGGGCGGCGGGCGACTGCGGCCGCCCCTGCGGCCGGCGGCCGTGTCCGGCGGGCAACTTTCAGCTGATGTGTGTGCGCACGGCACCCACCCCCCTATAAACCGCACGGACGGTTTGTTAGCCTGGTGGTTCGTGCCGGTCGCGCCCGGGAGGGAGGCATCGTGACAGTCCTCAATGACGTTTCTCAGGTGGCCGCGGGGCTGCCGGACGGGCGGGGGTGTGTCGCCGAGCTGCACGGGATCCGTGCGCGGGCGCTGGCCGGGCCGGGTGGGGAGGCGACGGCGGCGCAGCATGCGCGGGGGAAGCTGACGGCCCGTGAGCGGATCGGGCTGCTCCTGGACCCCGGTTCCTTCCATGAGGTGGAGCAGCTGCGCCGGCACCGGGCGACCGGGTTCGGCCTGGAGAACAAGAGGCCGTACACCGACGGTGTGGTGACCGGGTGGGGCACGGTGGAGGGCCGTACGGTCTTCGTCTACGCGCACGACTTCCGCATCTTCGGCGGTGCGCTGGGCGAGGCGCACGCCGCGAAGATCCACAAGGTCATGGACATGGCCGTCGCGGCCGGTGCCCCGCTGGTCTCCCTCAACGACGGTGCGGGGGCCCGTATCCAGGAGGGTGTCTCCGCGCTCGCGGGGTACGGCGGGATCTTCCAGCGCAACACGCGGGCGTCCGGGGTCATCCCGCAGATCAGTGTGATGCTCGGCCCGTGCGCGGGCGGCGCGGCCTACAGTCCGGCGCTGACCGATTTCGTGTTCATGGTCCGGGGCACCTCGCAGATGTTCATCACCGGCCCGGACGTGGTCAGGGCCGTGACCGGTGAGGAGATCACGCACAACGGGCTGGGCGGCGCGGACGTGCACGCCGAGACCAGCGGCGTGTGTCATTTCGCCTACGACGACGAGGAGACCTGTCTCGCCGAGGTCCGCTACCTCCTGTCCCTGCTCCCGCAGAACAACCGGGCCCATCCGCCGCGCGTGCCGTGCACCGATCCGCCCGCCCGCCGCTGCGAGCGGCTGGCGAGCCTGGTCCCCGCGGACGGCAGCCGCCCCTACGACATGGCCGACGTCATCGCAGAGATCGTCGACGACGGCGAGTACCTTCAGGTCCACGAGCGCTGGGCGCGCAACATCGTCTGCGCCCTGGCCCGCCTGGACGGCCAGGTCGTGGGGATCGTCGCCAGCCAGCCGCAGGCGCTGGCGGGCGTCCTGGACATCGAGGCCTCCGAGAAGGCCGCCCGCTTCGTGCAGATGTGCGACGCCTTCAACATCGCGGTCCTCACCCTGGTGGACGTCCCCGGCTTCCTGCCCGGCGTCGGCCAGGAGCACGGCGGCATCATCCGCCACGGCGCCAAACTCCTGTACGCGTACTGCAACGCGACCGTGCCCCGCATCTCACTGGTCCTGCGCAAGGCCTACGGCGGCGCCTACATCGTCATGGACTCCCAGTCCATCGGCGCCGACCTCACCTACGCCTGGCCGGCCAACGAGATCGCCGTCATGGGCGCCGAGGGCGCCGCCGGCGTCATCTTCCGCCGCCAGATCGCCGCCGCCGAGGACCCCGCCGCGGTGCGGGCCCGCATGGTCAAGGAGTACAAGGCCGAGCTGATGCACCCCTACTACGCGGCCGAGCGCGGCCTGGTCGACGACGTCATCGACCCCGCCCGGACCCGCGAGGTGCTCATCGCCTCCCTGGCGATGCTGCGCACCAAACACGCCGACCCGCCCTCCCGCAAGCACGGCAACCCGCCGCAGTAACGGAGCACTTCGCATGGCCCGACAGCAACGAGCGCTGCGCACCCGCCAGGCGCTGATCACGGCGGCCGCCACCGTCTTCGACCGCGACGGCTTCAGCATGGCCTCGCTCACCGCGATCAGCTCCCTGGCCGGGGTGAGCAACGGAGCGCTCCACTTCCACTTCGCGAACAAGGCCGCCCTGGCCGACGCGGTGGAACAGGCCGCCGCCCAGCAGCTGCAGACCATCGTCACCGCCCGCGAAGCCGGCGCCCGCAACTGCCTGCAGCTGCTCGTCGACACCTCCCACGACCTCGCCCGCCGGCTCGCCGCGGACGTGGTGCTGCGCGCCGGCTTCGAACTGGGCCGCAACCGGGTCCGCGGAGCGGGCCAGGCACTGCACCACCAGTGGCACGCCTGGGTCGGCACCGCCCTCGAACGCGCGGCCGGCGAAGGCGTGCTGGGCGAGGTCGCACCCGAGACGGTGACGTCCTCCGTGGTGGCCGCGACGACCGGCTTCGAGGTCCTGGGCACCCGGGACCCCCAGTGGCTCTCGCACGCCACCCTCACCCGCTTCTGGCAGCTCCTGCTGCCCAGGCTGGCCGCGGCCGCCGTCCTCGCCGACCTGACGGCAGGCGGCAGCCGCCCCCGGTGACCCCAACCCATAACCAGACCATGCGTTCTGTTTTTGGGTTCATTATGCACCTTTCGCAGTCCCGCGCGGGCCGCAACGCCGCGGCCGCGCCCCGGCCGAGAGGGGTGGAACACCCTCGGGCACCGTGGCATACCGGCCTTGATTCCGCCTGGACCACCGGGCCGCCACCGCGCCAACTCCCCCCGTATTTACGCCCTTACGGCCCGGTGGCGCCCCCGCCCGGGCGCGGCCGGGGTGCCCGCGCCGGGGGCGGGGCGGGTGGCCGGATGTACGTCACTCCCATTGACAAACCGACTGTGCTGTTTTTTTAATCGTCTTCGAGCCAGAGTCGTCGAGCGCCCTCCGGGTGTCCAAGCGGCGGCCCTCGCGGCACGGACCCGCAGCAACCGGCATGGGACTCCAAGGGGGACAAGACAGTGGACATCGAAGTTCTGGGCGCGCTGTCCGTACGCGAGCACGGCGTCTCGATCACACCGACCGCCCCGAAACCGCGTCAGGTGCTGGCCCTGCTGGCCCTGCACGCCGACCGGGTGGTCCCCGTCTCCTCCCTGATCGAGGAGCTGTGGGACGACGAGCCGCCGCGCAGCGCCCGCACCACCCTGCAGACGTACGTGCTGCAGCTGCGCGAGCTCATCGCCGCGGCGCTGGCCGCGGGCGGCGAACACGGCATCACCGCCAAGGACGTCCTGGTCACCCTGCCCGGGGGCTACCGCCTGGACACCCGGGGCGGCCGGGTCGACTTCCGCGAGTTCGAGCAGCGCGCCGGGGCCGGCTACCGGGCCGTGGACGCCGAGGACTTCACCGGCGCCGCCCGCAGGCTGCGCGAGGCCCTGTCGCTGTGGACCGGCACCGCGCTCGCCGACGTGAGCGCCGGCAGCCGGCTCGGCCTGGAGGTCAAACGCCTGGAGGAGTCCCGGCTGTGCGCGCTGGACCAGCGCATCGAGGCCGACCTCAGACTCGGCCGCCACCGCGAACTGCTGTCCGAGCTGACCGTCCTGGTCAACCGGCACCGGATGCACGAGAGCCTGCACGGCCAGTTCATGGTGGCCCTGCACCGCTCGGGACGGCGCGGCGAGGCCTTGAGCGTCTACCAGCGGCTGCGGGCCACCCTCGTGCACGAGCTGGGACTCGAGCCGTCGACGACGATCAGCCGGCTCCAGCGCTCCATCCTGACCGCCGCCGCGGAGATCGCCCCGGCCCGCGGCCCGGAGGCCACCGGCCGGGCCGTGGCCCGCGTGGGCTGACCCCGCCCCACCGGTGACCGGGCAGCGGCCCCGGCCACCGGTCCCGGCCATCGCCCCCCGGGCCACCACCGCCCGCAGACCGCCACAACCGCAGGGGCAGGCCCCTCCCGCCGGCCGCGAGCACCCGCTGCGTGGCAGGGCCGGCCGGCAGCGGCGGCAGGACCGCCACCGGCCCACCCCCCCCAGAAGCGCCCCCGGCCCCCTCAGCGGGCGGCGGCCGGTTCCCCCCGCCCGGACCGCCCCCGGCCGCGCAGACGCCTTCCGCCGACGCCCCCCGTGCGCCCTTCCGGTCCCAATACCGGCTCCCGAAGCGGCAGTTCACTTCCCTGGGCCGGGGACCTCCCCGGTACCCCAACACCGCTTCCCGGAAGGGCAGTTCACCTTCCTGGCCGGAGCCTCCCCGGCCCCCCGGTCGCACCTCCTGGCCCCCTGGCCGCCCCCTGGCCCCCTGGCCGCCCCCTGGCCGCCCCCCGGGGACGGCGGCATCCGCGGCTGCCCGTCCCGGCCCTCCAGTCCCGTCCCGGGCCCGCGCGGGGTGCAGGACGCAGCCACAGGGCCGGTCCGTGGTTCACCCGCGGTGCAGTGCGGTGCGCGGCGCCCTGGCCCGGGCGTGGTTGTGCCGGCAGCCGCCGCAGCCGGGCCGCACGAGCCATTCCGGGCATCTTCCCGGCGTCCGCCGGATGCGGTGCCCGCCCCCGCCGTCCGCCGATGAGCCGCTGCGCCCCGACCCTCTGCCCCGGCCATGCCTTGCTCCCTCTGGGCGGCACCCTGAGCCCCGTACGGGGGAGTGGACCTCGACGGGACCAGCCATCGCGAAGAGAGGGCGGACGCCGCCCGAGGATCCGATTCCCGCTGCCGGCCCAAAAGACAGCGCCCAATTCCCGGACCCCGGCTGCCGGTTGCAGGACGGCGCACGTGAACGGAAACGGAGTGGCGCACGTCCGGTTTCCAAGTGCCGCCCGTCACGCCGCTTTTCCCGGTGCTTCCGCCCGGCCTCGGTGACGGGCAAAAGGACGCCGCCGCGCACGGGCCGGCACAACCGGGGGGCGCCATCTTCTCGCAGTATTAGAAGGGCGTGCCGCAGATACGCCAGGAACTGATGAGAGGGGGGCCGCAAGGATTCCGCTCGATGACTCCTCGACGAATGGGGAGGCGCGCGGTTGCGGCGGGATACGGCGTGCCTCGTGCATCCGTCGTGGGGTAAGGACAGCGGGCCCCCGCGTGGCGCAATATCGACCGAGCCTCGGGCACCGGTTCGAACGCCGGCTCGGAAGCCGAGTCCCAGTTGTCGAGGTACGGGGAAGGAAGCCATGGAGATTCGTGTTCTGGGTCCGCTGAGTGCCGACGTCAACGGGATGTCGATCGTTCCGACGGCCGGGAAGCCGCGCCAGATCCTGGCCCTGCTCGCGCTCTACCCGGGCCGGGTCATGCCCGTGCCCACGCTCATGGAGGAGATCTGGGGCACCGAACTGCCCCAGAGCGCCCTGACCACCCTGCAGACCTACATACTCCAGCTGCGGCGCCGGCTCGGGACCGCGATGGGACCCGGCGCCCCGGGCACCGCCAAGGACGTCCTCGCCACCCGGCACGGCGGCTATCTGCTGCAGATACCGGCCGAGGCGGTCGACGTCCACGCCTACGAACGCCTCGTCGCCGAGGGCCAGCAGGCCTTCGAGGACGGCGAGGACGAGCGGGCCGCCCGCACCTACCGCACGGCGCTCAACCTGTGGCAGGGGCCCCCGCTGGTCGACGTCCCCGTCGGCCCGGTCCTGGAGATCGAGGCGATGCGGCTGGCGGAGAGCCGGCTCGTCACGCGCGAGCGGCGCATCGACGCCGACCTCAGGATCGGCCGGCACGCCGAAGTCACCGCCGAACTGACGGACCTGATCGCCCGCCACCCCGAACACGAGGGGCTGCACTCCCAGGCCATGGTGGCGCTGTACCGCTCCGGGCGGCAGGCCGCCGCGCTCGACGTCTACCACCGGCTGCGCCGCCGTCTGGTCGACGAGCTGGGCGTGGAGCCCTCCCCGCAGCTGCAGCGGCTGCACCAGGCGATCCTCGCCGTGGACCCCCAGCTGGACCTGGCGTCCGGGCCCCGGCGCACCTCCACCTTCGACCTGTACGCGGCCTGACCCGCGGGGCCGGCCCGGACCGCTCAGCGCGCCGGGCCGATGTCCTTGAGCACGGCGCGTTCCAGCGCGGTCAGCGGCAGGTCGGGGCGCAGGCGTTCGGGATGGCCCGGCGCGGGCGCGTCCAGCAGGCGGGCATCGGCCCGGGCCGTCTCGCCCGCGAGCTGGATGGCGCCGACGGCGATCAGGCACTGCCACAGCGTGGCGGCCAGGGTGCGGGCGCGGCGCAGCACCCGCCGGGCGAACGCGAACGCCATCAGGGCCTCCTTCGGTCCACGGGTCGTCGTCCCTGCTGCCGCCAGGCTGGAAGCGCCCGCTCGACAGCCGCCCGAAGTCCGCTCGAGACCGGGTCGAGCGCCCGCCGGCGGCCCGCCGGGTCCGGCCGGGGGAGCGGGGGAGGGCAGGGCAGGGCCCGGTGCGCGGGCCCGGCAGGGCGTGAACCGCCCGCGCACCCGCCGGCACCACGGGCCAGGACCCGCCCGGCGGGCCCCGGCTGCCGACGCGCGGTGCTCCAGCCCGCATCGCCGCGAACGCGGCACACGGCACGGCCGCCCGCACGCAGCCCCGCCACCGCCGGCCCCCCGGGCCGGCCGCCACCGCACGGCGCGCGGCCGGGCATTGCACCCCTCTCTTCCTCACGGGCCGGACTCCGCCCGGCACCTGGACGTACGGCCCCGGGGGAGAGAGACCCCGGGCTCCGGGCCCCGGGACGGACGTATGCCCCGGGCGGGCGGACCACGCCGCACCCCTTCTCTTCCTCACGGGCCGCACTCCGCCCGGCACGTGGACGCACGGCCCCGGGGGAGAGAGACCCCGGGCCTCGGGAGGGACGTATGCCCCGGGCGGGCGGACCACGCCCTCCCCGGGGCGGCGGACCACGCTCCCGCGGCCTGCGGGCGGCCCCGAGCGGGCCACCGCCCCCAACAAACAGGCGGCCCCGGAACGGACGTACGGCCCCCGGACAGACCCTTGACCCCGGTACCCACGGCCCCCGGGCACGGCCCCCCGGCCCTCTGCGGCGAGCCTGCCCCCCCGTGCGAGCACCCCGCACCGTGAGCGACGCCCCGGCGCCCACCCCCCCCGGCACAGGCGCCCCCCCCGGGCCCGCACCGCCGCCGCCCGCCCCCTCGCCCGGTGGGGGTGCCCGGTGTGCGGGGTGTGCCGCCCCGGGCGGGGATTCCAGCGGTGTTCGAGGTCAGGGCGAGCCGTCCTCCACCAGGTCAGGACACAGTCCATGGCGAGCCTGTACCAACCGGCGGGCGGCGTCCCACGGCTGTCCGTCCCGCCTCCCGGATGCCGAGACGAGAAGGGGGTGTGGGGCATGTATCTCGCGCCCGTGCACCGTATGGCCCAGCACACGCAGGTCGACGCCCCCGCCGGCGTGCTCTACGGCCTGATCGCCGACGCGCTGCGCTGGCCCGTCTTCCTGCCGCCGACCCTGCACGTCGAACAGCTCGAGTTCGACGGCGAGTCGGAACGGCTGCGGATGTGGGTCATGGCCAACGGCGAGGTCAGGTCCTGGACCACGCGCCGCGTCCTGGACCCCGTGGCGCACCGCGTCGACTTCCGCCAGGAGGTACTGCCCCGCCCGGTGACCTCGATGGGCGGCAGCTGGACCGTCGAGCCCCGCGGCCCCGAACGCTCCCTGGTCACCCTGAGCAACGACTTCGCCGTACGGGACAACGCACGCGCCGACGTGGACTGGGTCAAGCAGGCCACCAGCGCCAACAGCCGCGCCGCCCTGGACAACCTGCGCCGCCTCGCCGAGCGCTGGCGCCGCCTGGACGGCCTCGTCCTGTCCTTCGAGGACACCGTGTCCGTCGACGCCCCCGTCGAGCCGGTGTACGGCTTCCTGCACCGCTTCGGCGACCGGCCCGACGCGGTGCCCGGCGCCGGCCGGATCGACATCGCCGAGCGCGCACCCGGCGTCCAGCTGATGACCGTCGAACTGCCCGGCCCCGACGGCAGCATCCGCACCACCGAATCGGTGCGGATCGGCTTCCCGCACGCCGCACGCATCGTCTACAAGGACGTCCGGGACACCGAACAGCCCGCCCTGCTGGCCGCGCACACGGGGGAGTGGTCGGTCGAACCCGCCGCCCTCGGCGCGGGCGTCACCGTCGCCGCCCGCCACCACGCGGTCCTCGACGAGGACGCGGTACGCGCGCGCTACGGAGAGGGCCCGGACGCGGTGCGCCGGGCACGGCAGGCCCTGCGCACCCGCCTGGCCCGCGACAGCGGCCGCGCGCTGCGCCTGGCCAAGGAGCACGCCGAGCGCACCCCGGCCGCCCGCGGGGCCTGAGCACACCACCGCCCCTCCCCGCCCCCGCAACCCCCCGCTCACGCCCCCCTTCCCACCCTTCCCCCTTCCCACCCATCCCCCCCTTTTTCCGTACCCGCCGCACGGGCTGACGCCGGAGGTCCACGTGAACGACAACCTCACCGCAGCCGCCGCCGCGCCCGCCCGTATGCCCGCCCCCGCCCCCGCCCCTGCCCCCGGGCCGGGCGGCGACGGCCCGGCACGGGCCCGCCGCGTCGAGGACCTGCTCGGCGACCCCTTCGCCGCCGGCAACCCGCACGGCCAGCAGGCGCTGCTCGCCGCCGACGAACGGCGCCAGGCCCCCGCCGCCACCGAGGAACTCCTGGCCCGTTTCGGGCTGGCCGCCGAGTTCGTGCCCACCGCGCTGGGCGGCCGCCTCACCGGCGCCGAAGCCCTCGCCCAGGTACTGCGGCCCCTGTTCAGACGGGACGTGGCGCTCGGCTTCGGCGCCGGCATGACCGCCCTGTTCGCGGCCTCCGCGGTGTGGGCGGCCGGCGACGAACGCCAGCGCCGCGACACCGCCGCCTGGCTCCTCGGCGGGCGGCGCCTGACGATCCTGCACCGCGAGTTCGCCCACGCCAACGCGATCCTGCGCGGCGAGTACACCGCCCGCCCCGCACCCGGCGGCTACCGCATCGACGGCCGCAAGGACGTCGTCATCAACGCCGACCGCGCCGACGCCTTCGTCGCCTACGTCCGCACCGCACCGGGCGAGGGCCCCGACAGCCACTCCGTGTTCCTCCTGGACACCGCCGCCCTGCCGGCCCGCGCCGTGCACCGCCTGCCCCGCGCCCGCACCCACGGCATGCGCGGCGCCCACTACGCCGGACTGCGCCTTCAGGACTGCCCGGTGCCCGCCTCCGCGCTGGTGGGACAGGCGGGCGAGGGCGTCAGCCTGTCCCTGCGCACCTTCCAGGTCAGCCGGGCCCTGGTCTCCGGCGGCGCCCTGGTCGGCGGCATGGACAGCGCCCTGCGCTACGCCGTCCGCGCCGTCACCGAGTCCCACCGCCACCTCGTGCTGCGCGGCCGCCGCGGCCGCGTCCTGGCCGGAGTCTTCGCCGACCTCCTGGCCTGCGACAGCCTCGCCGTCGCCGGCCTGCGCCTGCTCGACCTGGCCCCCGAACACGCCCTGGTGCCCTCCGCCGCCGTCAAATACGCCGTGTCCGCCCTGCTCCACGAAGACCTCGACGAACTCGCCGCGGTCCTCGGCGCCCGCGGCTACGACCGCGGCCCCGCCTACGGCGGCTTCCAGAAACTGGTACGCGACCTGCCCGTGGCCGGACTGGGCCACGCCGGCACCGCCGACACCCAGGCCGTGCTCGTCCCGCACCTGCGCACCCTCGCCCACACCGCCCGCAGCCGCGCCACCCCCCGCGAGGCACCCGCCGCGCTGTTCACCCCCGGCGCCGCGGACAGCACCCTCGACTTCACCCGGCTCGACGCCCAGCCCCGCGACCGGCACAGCGGCTGCGACGGCCTGCTCGCCGCCCTGCCCGCCGCCGCCGCCCGCCTGGACGGCAACCGCGGGCGCGGCCCGCGCTGGGCGGCCCTCGCCGACCTCGCCCGCGCCTTCGCCGCCGAGGTGCACACCCTCACCCAGCGCTGCGCCGCCCTCCCGCACCACCCCGACGCCCAGACACCGGCGGCCGCCTACGCCCTCGTCGACCGCTACTGCCTGCTGCTGGCGGCCGCCTCCTGCCTCGCCGTCCGCGAGAACGCCGCCCCCGACAACCCCGGCGACCCCGACGCCCCCGACGGCAACCTGCTCGCCGAACCCGACTGGGCACTGATCGCCCTGACCCGGTTCGGCCGCCGCCTGGGCCTGGACGTCCCCGGCCTGCCCGACGACATCACCCCCGCCCTGGCCGCCCGCCTCGTGGACCGCTACCGCCACCACCGCAGCTTCGACCTCTACGGGATGCGGCTGGCATGACACCGAGCCCTGGCAGAAACGATCCGGCCCCCCGGCCGCCCACCCCGCCGCCCACCCCCGCACCCCCGCACGGCCGCCACACCACAGACGACAGTGTCACGGACGGCACCGGCGCCGCCGGCGTCCTGGACACCCTGCGCCGCCTGTCCGCCCTCGGCGTCGTCACCACCGCGCACGGCACCGCCCTGGCACCGCCCGTGCACATCCCGCGCCCGGACAGCTCCTGGCTGCAGGTCCGCACCGACCTCCTGGACCGCGGCACCACCATCGCGTACGCGACCTGGACCGAATGGCTGCCCGCGGTGCTCACCACACCCCGCCTCGAAGCACTGCTGGGACGGGACTTCCCCCGCTACACCGGCACCCGCGACCCCGCGGTCCGCGCCCGGTTCGCCGCCTCCCGGCTTCTCATCAAATACACCGCGGCCGCCGCCCTGGGCATCGGCCCGCACGACATCGACATCGCCTACCGGCTCGGCGGCCGCCCCTACCTGCGCGGCCTCGACCAGGTGGAGGTGGCCCTCACCCACACCGGCGAGCTGATGGCCGTCGCCGTCAGCCGCATGGGCCGCATCGGCCTGGACGCCGAAAGCGCCGGCCGCCGCTTCGACCCCCACCTGGTACGGGCCCGGATGTGCACCCCCGCCGAGGCCGCCGAACTGGACACCCTCCCGCCCGCCCGGCAGGCGGCCTGCATCCTGCGGCTGTGGACCCTCAAGGAGGCCTACACCAAGGCGCTCGGGCAGGGCATGCGGCTGGCCTTCACCGAGTTCGGCTTCGGCCTGGCCCTGGGCGGCCTGCGCACCCCCGACGGCGCCCCGGCCCAGGGCGAGGAATGGGCGTTCGCCACCCACCCGGTCCTGGGCCGCTACCTCATCAGCGCGGCCCGCCACGACGCCGGACTCGACCCGGCCGGCGACACCTCGGTCACCACCATGCTGGACCCCCGGCTGCTCACGGCGATGACCGGGCCGCCGGACGGACCGGACCCCGCCGACCGGGGCCCGGCCGTGGACATCTGAACCCCCGCCCGGGCAGGCCCGGTTCAGGCGCGGGCGGGCGGCTCGCCCTCGGTGAACAGGACCCGGAAGGACAGCTCGCCGATCCGCCACCCGGCGCCCGTGCGCCGGGCCGCACCCCAGGCGAGTGTCCCCGCGCGAAACAGCGGCGGCCGCCCTGCGCCGGGATGGTGGACGTGCGTGGTCAGCACGTTGGCACGGAACAGGGCACGCTCCGCCGTCACGGTCACCACCGCCGGCGCGCCCAGGTGCTGGGTGGCCGCGAACGCCGCGAGCGAGGCACGGTGCCACCCGGCGAGCCCGGCACACCCCTGGTGCCGGCTCATCGGGAAGGCGACCCGGGCGTCCTCGGTGAACAGGCTCCGCGCCCAGGCGTCGTCGAGTTCCCCGTCATCCAGCGTGACCAGATAGCGCGCCACGAGATCGGCGACCGCAGCGGCGTCGCCCGCACCGCCCGCCCCGGCCGGCGCGGCGGGAAAAAAGTTGGAAGTCACCGCCCGAGCATGAGCCCGCCCACGCCCCCGCCACCAGACGCCTGCCAGAGATCTGACATTGCAGGCCAAGCTCTGTAACCAATTGCACAAAGCCTGTACCTCAGTCGCTTTACCGTTCCTGAGTGATCCGGCAATACTCATCAAACACCAGTCGGAAGAGGACAGATGGATACCTTTGACGCGGACGTGATCATTGCAGGAGCAGGGCCCACCGGACTCATGCTCGCAGGCGAGTTGAGTCTCAACGGAGTCACGGTCCTGGTCGTCGACCGGCTTGCCGAACCCATCAGGGAATCGAGAGCCCTGGGCTTTTCCGCGCGCACGATCGAGGAATTCACACAGCGCGGACTCCTGTCCCGCCTCGGCGATGTGGATGTCATTCCGTTCGGGCATTTCGGCTCAGTTCCGCTCGATTACCGGATCGTTGAGGGCGGCTCCTACGGGGCGCGCGGCATCCCCCAGTCGCGGACCGAGGCCATGCTCGCCGGCTGGATCGCCGAGCGCGGCGTCGAGGTGCGCCGCGGCATCGAGGTCACCGGTGTCGAGCAGGACGACGAGGGCGTGCGCGTCCACGTGGCCACCGCCCGGGGCACCGCCACCCTGCGCGCCCGGCACGTCGTCGGCTGCGACGGCGCCCGCAGCACGGTGCGCACCAGCGCCGGCATCGACTTCCCGGGCAGCGCCCCCACCGTCGAACTGCGCTTCGCCGACATCACCGGCGTCCCGCTGCGCCCCCGCTTCAGCGGCGAGCCGGTGCCCGGCGGCATGGTCATGGTGCTGCCGCTGGGCCCCGACCGCAGCCGCGTCATCTACTACGACCGCGCCCAGCCGATGCGCACCGGCCCGGACCCGATCACCTTCGAGGAGGTCGCCGAGGCCTTCCACCGCCTGTCCGGCGAGGACATCAGCGCCGCCACACCGCTGTGGGTCTCCTCCACCACCGACGCCAGCCGCCAGGCCGCCCAGTACCGCAAGGGCCGCGTCTTCGTCGCCGGCGACGCCGCCCACATCCACCTGCCGATCGGCGCCCAGGGCATGAGCGCCGGCATCCAGGACGCCGTCAACCTCGGCTGGAAACTCGCCCTGGACATCAAGGGCCTGGCCCCCGAAGGACTCCTGGACACCTACCACGGCGAGCGCCACCCCGTCGGCGCCCGCATCCTCGCCAACACCCTCGCCCAGCGCACCCTCTACCTCGGCGGCCCGGAAGCCGGCCCGCTGCGCCAGGTGTTCACCGAACTGGCGCGCCACGAACCGGTCCAGCGCCACCTGGTGGGCATGGTCACCGGACTCGACATCCGCCACGACGTGGGCTGCGAGCGCCACCCGCTGCTCGGCCGCCGCCTCCAGGACCGGCAGATCACCGTCGACGGCGTCAAGCACAGCGTCCTGACCCTCCTGGAGTCCGGCCGCGGCCTGCTGCTCGACACCGACGGCAGCGACACACTGCGGGCCGCCGCCCGCGGCTGGTCCGACCGCGTCGACACCGTCACCGTGCAGGACACCGGCCACCCCACCGGCACCGGCACCGGGGCCGTCCTGGTGCGCCCCGACGGCTACATCGCCTGGGTGGGCGGCCCCGGCACGGGAGCTGCCGCCGGCGTCACCGGCATGGCCCTCACCGACGCGCTCGCCCGCTGGTTCGGCCCCGCCGCCTGACCACGCCCGCCCCCCGGCCGTAGGACCGCACGCGTATCCCAGGACTGAAGGAAGCGAAGAAGACCATGCCGATCATCTCCACCCAGGACAACTACCTCACCGTCCTCAACCTGTTCACCACCGACACCCCCGAGCACCAGGACCAGCTGCTCACCGAGATGCAGAAGATCGTCGACGCGGCCGCCTACCCGGGATGGATCTCCTCCACCGTGCACGCCGGGCAGGGCAGCCCCGCCACCGCCAACCTGATCCAGTGGCGCAGCGGCGAGGACCTGGAAAAGCGCTACGACGGCGAGGAGTTCAAGCACCGCACGCTGCCCGTCTTCCGCGAGATCACCACCGCCATCCGGCTGCTGCAGAACGAGATCGTCTTCTCCCGCACCCGCTCCGGCGCCGGGAGCGTCGAGGTCTCGCCCGAGGGCGACGACTACACGGCCATCGAGGTCCACCAGGTCGACCAAGCCGACCAGGCCGAGCTGGTCACCCTGCTCGGCCAGGGCCAGGACTGGCTGGTCAACGTCCCCGGCTACCGCTCGCACAGCGTCTTCAGGGGGCTGCGCGCCATGTTCGTCGAGGGCGCCTTCGCCGTCGTCTACTCCCAGTGGGACAGCAAGGAGAGCTACGAGGCCTTCCGCGACCTGCCCCACGCCCGCAAGCCCGCGCCCCGCCGCACCAACGACGAGCGCATCGCCGCCCTGCAGAAGGGCCACGACGCCAACACCTACCGCGTCGTGCACACCCGCACCGCCGGCGACTAACCCCCCCGGCCGCACGCCCGCCGCACCGGCCGCCGTGCGCCGTCACCCACCGCACCCGCCCAAGGAGCGAGACCCTATGCACAGCACGCTGATCGTGGCCCGCATGGCGCCCGGTTCGAGCGCGGACGTCGCCCGGCTGTTCGCCGACTTCGACGCCAGTGACATGCCGCACCGCATGGGCACCCGCCGCCGCCAGCTGTTCGCCTTCAACGGCCTGTACTTCCACCTGCAGGACTTCGACGACGACGACGGCGGCGACCGCATCCAGGACGCCAAGGACGACCCCCGCTTCGTGCGGATCAGCGACGACCTCACCCCGTTCATCGACCCCTACGACGCCGCGGCCTGGCGTTCGCCCGCCGACGCCATGGCACAGCGCTTCTACCGGTGGCAGGCGCCCGCCTGAACGGCCCCCCCCGGCCCCCCGGCCCCCGGGCTCGCGGGGCCCGGCCGCGGCCGCCACACCACGATCAGCCGGGGCGCCGGCAGCCCCCGAGAACCCAAGGACGGACCCCATGGCCACCACCCAGTTCACCCTCGACGCCCTGCGGCGGATCCTCCTGGAGGCCGCGGGCGCGGACGAGAACGTCGACCTCGACGCGGACATCCTCGACACCACCTTCGAGGTCCTGGGCTACGAGTCCATCGCGCTGCTGGAGACCGGCGGCCGCATCGAGCGCGAGTACGGCATCGTCCTGGACGACGACGACCTCGGCGACGACCTCACCCCCCGCGACCTGATCGACATCGTCAACGCCCAGCTGTCCCCCTCCGGGGCCCGGGCCGCCTGAGAGGAACACCCCCTGATGTCCGACACCACCCGCCCGGTTGCCCTGGTCACCGGCGCGACCAGCGGCATCGGCCTGGAATGCGCCCGGCTGCTGGCCCGCCAGGGCCACCGCGTCTTCATCGGCGCCCGCGACGCGGACAACGTCGCCCGCACCGCCAAGGCCCTGCGCGAACAGGGCCTGGACGCCGACGGCCACCCCCTCGACGTCCGCGACGCCGCCAGCGTCCGGGCGTTCGTCGACGCCGCCGTGGCCGCCTTCGGCACCGTCGACGTCCTGGTCAACAACGCCGGCCGCTCCGGCGGCGGCCCCACCGCCGACATCAGCGACGAGCTGTGGGACGACGTCATCGACACCAACCTCAACAGCGTCTTCCGCATGACCCGCGAGGTCCTGACCACCGGCGGTATGCGCGCCAAGGACCGCGGCCGGATCATCAACATCGCCTCCACGGCCGGCAAGCAGGGCGTCGTCCTGGGCGCCCCCTACTCGGCGTCCAAGCACGGCGTCGTCGGCTTCACCAAGGCCCTGGGCAACGAACTGGCCCCCACCGGCATCACCGTCAACGCCGTGTGCCCCGGCTACGTCGAGACCCCCATGGCCCAGCGGGTGCGCCAGGGCTACGCCGCCGCCTGGGACACCAGCGAGGCCGAGATCCTCGAGAAGTTCCAGGCCAAGATCCCCCTGGGCCGCTACTCCACCCCCCAGGAGGTCGCGGGCCTCGTCGGCTACCTCGCCTCCGACACCGCGGCGTCCATCACCTCCCAGGCCCTCAACGTCTGCGGCGGCCTCGGCAACTTCTGAACCCCGCCCGCCCCGACCACCGGGGCCCGCCGCACCCCCGACCCCAGGGGCCCGCCCCCCCCCGGCCCGCCGCCCGCAGCCTGTAACCCGTCGCCTGTAGCCCGTAGTACCGAGGAGAAGCCGTCATGACGACTCGTGAGGTCGAGCACGAGATCACCATCAGCGCGCCCGCCGGCGCCGTCTACCGCCTCCTGGCCGAGGTGACCAACTGGCCGCGGATCTTCCCGCCCACCATCCACGTGGAGAGCCGGCCGGCGGGCCCCGGCGAGGAACGCATCCGCATCTGGGCCACCGCCAACGGCGAGCCCAAGACCTGGACCTCGCTGCGCACCCTGGATGCCGAGGCCCTGCGCATCACCTTCCGCCAGGAGGTGCCGGCCCCGCCGGTCGCCGCCATGGGCGGCACCTGGATCGTCGAACCCCTCGGCGAGGACAGCGCACGCGTCAGGCTCCAGCACGACTACCGGGCCGCCGGCGACGACCCGCACGACCTGCTGTGGATCGAGCGGGCCGTGGACAAGAACAGCACCAGCGAACTGGCCGCCCTCAAGGACAACGTCGAACGCGTCCACGCCGCCGACCGCCAGGAGCTGACGTTCTCCTTCACCGACACCGTCACCCTCGACGCCCCCGCCAAGGACGCCTTCGCCTTCGTCAACGAAGCCGGACTGTGGCCCGACCGGCTGCCGCACGTGGCCCGCGTCCGCTTCACCGAGGACACCCCCGGCCTGCAGGAACTGGAAATGGACACCCGCGCCCGGGACGGCTCCACCCACACCACCAAGTCCTACCGGGTCGTCCTGGGCCAGGAACGCATCGCCTACAAGCAGGTCACCCTGCCGGCCCTGATGACCCTGCACACCGGCCTGTGGACCTTCGAGGACACCGACGACGGCGGCGCCAGGGCCTCCTCCCAGCACACCGTCACCCTCAACCCCCACACCATCGCCCGCGTCCTGGGCCCCGGCGCGGGCATCGCCGACGCCCGCGCCTACGTGCACGGCGCGCTGAGCACCAACAGCCTCGCCACCCTCGGCCACGCCAAGGACCACGCGGAGCGGAACCGCTGACATGGCCGGCCAGGAGCACCCCGCCGGCACCGCCCCCCGCACCCGGCCCGCCCGCACCCTCGACACCCAGGTCGTCGTCGTCGGAGCGGGCCCCACCGGCCTGCTCCTGGCCGGAGAACTGGCCCTGCGCGGCATCCAGGTGACCCTCGTCGAGCGGCGCCACCGCCCCAGCACCGAGTCCCGCGCCTCCACCCTCCACGCCCGCACCATGGAACTGCTCGACAGCCGCGGCCTGCTCGCCGACCTCGCCGGCCCCCCGCACGAGCCACGCGGCCACTTCGGCGGCATCCCCCTCGACCTGACCCTGCCCAGCCCCTACCCCGGCCAGTGGAAAGTCCCCCAGACGCGGACCGAGTCCGTCCTGGAGGAATGGGCCCTGGGCCTGGGCGCCGACCTCAGGTGCGGCCACACCCTGCACGCCGTGAGCGACCACGGCTCCCACGTCGAGGCCGCCGCCACCAGCCGCCACGGCCACCGCCTCACCCTGCGCGCCGCCCACCTGGTGGCCTGCGACGGCCAGGACTCCACCGTGCGCCGCCTGACCGGCGCCGCCTTCCCCGGCACCCCGCCCGCCCGCGCACTGCTGCGCGCCGACGTCGAGGGCATCGACATCCCCGCCCGCCGCTTCCAGCGCCTGCCCGCCGGCCTCGCCGTGGCCGCCCGCAACCCGGCCGGCGTGACCCGCGTGATGGTCCACGAGTTCGGCGCCACCGTCCGCGAACGGACCACCGCCCCACCCTCCTTCGAGGAGATCGCCGCCGCCTGGAAACGCGTCACCGGCGAGGACATCACCGCCGGCACCCCCCTGTGGGCGGGCCGCTTCGACGACGAGACGCGCCGCCTGGCCCGCTACCGGCACGGCCGCATCCTGTTCGCCGGAGACGCCGCCCACCGCCAGCTGCCCATCGGCGGCCAGGCCCTCAACCTCGGCCTCCAGGACGCCTACAACCTCGGCTGGAAACTCGCCGCCACCGCCGACGGCACCGCCCCCGCCCACCTCCTGGACACCTACGACAGCGAACGCGCCGCCGTCGGCGCCGCCGTCCTGTCCAACATCCGCGCCCAGGCCCTGCTGCTGCTGGGCGGCCCCGAAGTCGAGGGCCTGCGCACGGTCCTGGCCGAACTCATCACCCACGACGCGGTACGCACCCACCTCGCCGGCATGATCAGCGGCCTCGACGTCCGCTACGACGTCGGCGGCCCGCCCCACCCGCTGCGGGGGGCACGGCTGCCGCCGGTGCGGCTGCGCACCGGCGAGAGCGTGTGCACCACCGCCGAACTGCTGCGCGGCGGCCGCGGCCTGCTCCTGGCCCTGGACGGTGCGCCCCCGCCCCTGGACACCGCCCTGGCCGACCGCGTCGACACCGTCACCGCCCAGGCGGCCCCCGGCTCACCGCTCGCCGGCACACCCGCCGTCCTGGTCCGCCCCGACGGCCACGTCGCCTGGGCGGGCGGCAGCGACGGCAACGGGCTCGCCCAGGCGGCCGGACGCTGGTTCGGCACCGGCTGACCCCCGCCCCCGGGCGCGCCCGGATTACTGATGACTGAGAGGGAATCCACGACCATGCAGGACACCACGATGGACGCCGACGTCATCGTCGTCGGCGCAGGCCCCACCGGCCTGATGCTCGCCGGCGAACTGCGCCTGGGCGGGGCACACGTGATCGTGCTCGACAAACTGCCCCGACCCACCGGCCAGTCCCGCGGCCTGGGCTTCACCGCCCGCGCCATGGAGGTCTTCGACCAGCGCGGACTGCTGCCCCGCTTCGGGCAGGGCGAGAGCCTTCAAACCAGCCCCGTCGGCCACTTCGGCGGCGTCCAGTTCGACTTCACCGCACTCCAGGGCGCCCACTTCGGCGCCCGCGGCATCCCGCAGAGCCAGACCGAGGCCGTCCTCGCCGCCTGGGCCGGCGGCCTGGGCGCCGACATCCGCCGCGGATGCGAGGTCCTCGACCTCGCCGACGGCTTCCAGGACGGCGAGGCCGCCGAGATCACCGTCGCGACCGCCCACGGCGTACGGCGGCTGCGCGCCCCCTACCTGGTGGGCTGCGACGGCGGCAAGAGCACCGTGCGCAAGCTCGCCCGCATCGCCTTCCCCGGCACCGAGGCCACCCGCGCGATGTTCCTCGCCGACGTGACGGGCCTGGACCTCAAGCCCCGCTACCTCGGCGAAACCCTCCCGAACGGCATGGTGATGGCCGCCCCGCTGGGCGAGGGCGTGCACCGCATCATCGTCTGCCCGCACGGCGCCGCCGCCCGCAGCGCCGAGGACACCGTCACCTTCGAGGAGGTCGCGCAGGCCTGGAAGCACATCACCGGCGAGGACATCAGCGCCGGCGGCGCCGCCTGGGTCAGCTTCTTCAGCGACGCCACCCGCCAGGCCGCCCACTACCGGCGCGGCCGCGTCCTGCTCGCCGGGGACGCCGCCCACATCCACCTGCCCGCCGGCGGGCAGGGCCTGAGCACCGGCGTCCAGGACGCCGCCAACCTCGGCTGGAAACTCGCCGCCGTCACCACCGGCCGCGCCGACGCAGCCCTCCTGGACACCTACCACGCCGAACGCCACCCGGTGGGCAGCCGCCTGCTGATGAACACCCGCGCCCAGGGCATGGTCTTCCTCGGCGGCGACCAGGCCGAGCCGCTGCGCCGGATCATCACCGAACTCACCGGCCACGACAGCGTCCGCCGCCACCTCGCGGGCATCGTCTCCCACCTCGACATCCGCTACGACGGCATCGACGGCGGCGAGCTAGGCAGCGGCGAAACCCCCCACCCGCTCCTGGGGCGCCGCCTGGGCAAGTTCGCGCTGAGCGGCCCCGACGGCGACAGCGACACCTTCGCCCTCCTGCACACCGGGCGCGGCATCCTGCTCGACCTCACCGGCGACCCGGCCCTGCGGGAGACCGCCGCGCCCTGGGCCGGCCGCGTCGACACCGTGACCGCCACTACCGCCGCACCCGCGCTGGCCGGCGCCGGGGCCCTGCTGGTCCGCCCCGACGGGCACGTCGCCTGGATTGGCGCCGGCGGCCCGGGCGGCCTGCACGCCGCCCTCACCCGCTGGTTCGGCACCCCCGACGCAGGATGACCCACACCAAGAGGGGTGGGGGGGGGGGGCCCGCGCGGCGCCCGCCCCCCCCCGCCCGCGGCCCCCCGCACCCGCCGGCGGGGGCGCCCCCCCCAGACCCGCCGCGCCCGGCCCCCGGGGCGGCACCCCTCACCCCTGTCCCGGCGCCCCTAGCGGGCGCTGGCCTCCACGACCGAGATCGCCCCGGCGGTGGGCACCACCCGCTCCAGGCGGAAACCGGCCTGCGCCAGCAGCTCGCGGTACTGGCCGGCCGTCCGCTCCCGGCCGCCCACCAGCAGCATCAGCCACAGGTCGACCAGCTTCGAGGAGTGCGCGGCGTTCGCCTTGTCGGGCACGACCATCTCCATCAGCAGCAGCCGGCCCCCCGGCCGCATCGCGGCCCGCACGTTGCGCAGAATGCGCAGGGCCTGCTCCCGGGGCCAGTCGTGCACGATGTGCTTGAGCACGTAGGCGTCCCCGCCCGGGGGCACCGGCCCGAACAGATCGGCGGCCACCACCTCGCACCGGTCGGCGACCTGCTGCCCGGCCAGATAGCCGGCCGCACCGTTGACCTCCGCCCGCGGATCGGACAGGATCCCGCGCACGCCCGGCGACTTCTTCAGGATCCCGGCCAGCAGCTCGCCCCGTCCCGCGCAGAAGTCGACGACCGTGCCGAACGAGGAGAAGTCGTAGGCCGCCAGGACCGGCTCGGTCTCGGTGGCGGACATGGCGCCCATGCCCTTCATGAACACCTCCCCGTACTCCGGCTTGGCCTCCATGAACTCGAAGGCCGTCATCCCGCGCAGCTTGGGCAGGCTCGGCTCGCCGGTGCGCACCGCGTCCAGGAAGTGCGACCAGTCCTCCCAGTGGACCGGGTGGCCCATGAGCTGGGCGATGCCCCGCATCGACATCGGCGCGTCCTCCCCCAGCGCCGCCCCCATCGGGGACAGGCCGAACGTGCCGTCCTTGCGCTCGGTGAACACACCGTTGGAGGCGAGCAGCCGCATCAGCCGCTGCAGCGTGTCGGGGTGGGCGCCCACGCGGGCGGCGAGCCGTTCGGCGGACAGCGGGCCCTCCCGCAGCGCCTCGGCGACACGCAGCTCGGCGGCGGCGTAGAGGGCCTGGCTGAGCATGGCGCCCTGGACCATCTCCAGCAGCGAGAACGGTGCGGGCGCCAGCTTGCGTGCCAGCCTCTGCAGAGCGGTACGCACACCTTCGACGATGCGCACGACGCGGGCGGGCGGCAGGGGCATGGGTTCCTCCGTGGGTGGGCGGCGGGCGGCCGCAGGGGCTCTGCCCGCGGGCGGACGGGCCGGTGCGCGTGGCGCCCCGGGCAGGGGACCCGCGCGCAGCCGGATGTCCACGGTCCGGCGGCGCGCACGGGCCGCGCTCGCAGCGTGCTGGAGCGGGCGCCGCGGCCCTCCAGCCGGTCCACCCGCACTCCGGGGGCAGTCGAGGCGGCCCGGTGACGATCGGGACCGTCCGACTCGGCCTGGCCGAGAAGAGTCCCGGAGGGGGCCGATCCCGTGAAGAAGCTTGCTTCGTCCGCCGCGCTGTCGGAGCGCGCCGACCGCATCGCCCACCGCTCCCGCGCCGAGAACTGGAAGAAGCCCCCGCGACGCATCGAGGCGTCCGAGTGCATCACCTGCGACAGCTGCCTGCGCGGCTGTCCCGCGGAGTTCGGTGCGATCTTCGACCGGGGCCTGGACGTGGTCATCGTCCCCGAGCTGTGCTCGGGCTGCCCCGCCTGCGTCCTGGAATGCCCGGTCGACTGCATCTACGTCGACGAGGACTGGAGCCCGACCGACGACGCGATGTGGAACCACGTCGAACTCACCGCCGAGAGGGCCGCATGAAGGAGCCCGCAGGACGCGGCGAGTCCCGCCGCGCCCGCAACGCGAAGAAGCGGATCAGCCGCCGCCCCAGCCGGCTCGGCACCCCCGCCGGCGCCACCGCCAAACCGGACCGCGTACGCGACCTGGACGCCGGCTTCCCCCACCTGCTGGAGCGCGTCTGGCAGCGGGCGAGCCGGGCCGACGGCCCGCGCGCCGCACTCGAGGTCCTGCTCACCCTCGACGGACACGTCCCCGCCGGCATCCAGCTGCGCGCCCTGGGCCAGGCCCAACAGGCCGCCCTGACGGCCCTGTTCGGCCTGACCTGGCACGACCCCGACACCCCCACCGGCCCGCCCGCTGGCACGTCCGCCAACACGCCCGCCAACACGCCCGCCAACACGCCCGCCGGCACGTCCGCCGGCACGGCCGAACCCGCGCCCCCGGCCCCGGCCCCCGGCCCGGCCGGCCCGGCCGTCTTCGTCGGCGAGATCGGGCTGGCCACCAACGGCCGCATCGCCCTGCGCACCCCCGGCACCGGCCCCCTCGACCCCCGCGACCTGGTCGGCGGTGTCCTGCGCGTGCCCTGGGACCACGCCGCCCTCACCGCCTACCGGCACCAACTGCAGTGCGCCCGCCGGCGTAGCGCCGAAACCGTCGCCGACTGCCGGGCCTGGCTCGCCGCCCAGGGCCCCGGCGGCCGCACCGAACTCCTCGACCGGGCCCGCGAAGCGGCCCTGCGCACCGCCCCCTTCGTCCTCTACCAGGAGGACACCCAGTACACGAACTTCCGCGGCCACAACACCCTGACCGGCAAGACCCTGTGGCCCGGCCACCCCGACTGCGCCCTGAGCACCCTGCAGGACCTGCCGCTCGACCTGTGGCCGGACCCAGACGTCCAGCTCGTCGTCTGCCTGACCCTGCTCATCCGCTCGGCCGGCTTCGGCCGCGTCGAGGAGGCCAACGGCACCCAGCTGAGCGTCGACCACGTCGCCCACACGCTGGAGCGGGCCCGGCGCGCCTACAACGCCGTACCCGGCCTGGAACCCGTGCCTGCCGCCGCCTCGGCGTGCGTCGCCGACCTGGACCGGCTCGCCGCACGGCTGCGCGAACGCCGCGCCCGGCTGGGCGGCCGCGCCCAGCTGTACCGGGAGATCCACGGCGCCCTGATGCACAAGGTGGAACGGGTGGCCGCCCCGCCCGGGCCCGCCGCCCGCTCCCGCCAGGACGCCGTCACCCGGCGCCTGCGCGCCGCACTGCCGCTGGCCGGCGCCACCCTGGACGAGCTGGCCGGGGAACTGGCCGCCGCGCCCGGCTGGCTCGCCCGCCCGCACGGCGCCTTCGGCACCGGCCTGGAAGCCCTGGTCCACGAGACGGTCGCCGCCACCGCCGACGCCTTCGACGCCGACTTCGCGATGAGCCGCGGCATGCGCTCGCTGCCCGACCTGGTCCGGGCGCTGCGCGGGCAGAGCTGGGCGGAGATCTGCGACTGGGACATCACGCACTTCTTCTGCTGCGTGGTGCCGCGGCCCGGCGCCGCCGCCCACTTCGGCGGCTCCCCGTCCGCGCTCGCCGACGCCGCCTGGGCCATGTCCTCGCGCATGCAGTACAACTCCTGGCACTTCGTGGCCGGCAACCTGCCGCCGGTGCCCGAGGTGGCGGCCCGCGACCACTTCGTGCCCCCCGTCCTGCCCGACGTCGCGTTCTTCTCCGACCAGCACCACCACGGGCACGTCAGCAACAACGTGCGGTTCTCGCTGCGCTGCCCGCAGGCCGTCGAGGTCGACGGGCGCCGCTTCGACGGCTTCATGGACCTCAGGCTGCTGCGCTGCGCCGGCGACCCCTTCGGCGAGCAGGACCTGCTCGCCGCCCACCGGGTGTCCGCGTTCCTCGCCCGCGCCACCTCCCTGGCCGCCCGGCTCGCCGCCGCCGGACACCGCCTGGAAGTCACCGCGTTCGACGCCGCCTGGCACCTGCATGCCGTCACCGGCCACCCGCCCGCCGCCGGCGCGGCCGGTGACGTGCGCCGGGCGTCGTGAAGGGAGAGCGATGAGCGCCCACGGCGTCCGCCGCACCCGAGACCTCCTGCGGAGCGGCGAACTGTCCGCCCTCGAACACACCACGGCCGTCCTGGACGCCGTGCGCGCACGCGACACCCTCGGCGCCTATGTGGCCGTCGCGGGGGAGGAGGCGCTGCGCGCGGCACGGCGCGCGGACGCCCGCATCCGGGAACAGGGCCCCGACGCCTGGCGGTTGCTGCCGCTGCTCGGCGTCACCGTCTCCGTCAAGGACCTGCTGCAGACCCGTCACCTGCCCACCCAGCGCGGCTCCCTGCTGCCCAACACCCGGCCCCGCCAGGACGCGCCCGCGGTGGCCCGGCTGCGCGCCGCCGGAGCCGTCGTCGTCGGCAAGACCGCCACCTCCGAGTACGGGTGGAGCGCCTCCACCCTCAGCCGCGTCGCCCCGCCCGTGCGCAACCCCCACGACCCGCGCCTGAGCGCGGGCGGCTCCAGCGGCGGCGCCGCGGCGGCGGTCGCCACCGGCCTGTGCGACGCGGCCCTGGGCACCGACGGCTCCGGATCGATCCGCATCCCCGCCGCGTTCTGCGGCGTCGTCGGCTTCAAACCCTCCCTGGGCCGCATCCCCTATGTGCCCAACAGCGCCGACCGGCTCGCCCACCAGGGCCCCCTGGCCCGCACCGTCGCCGACGCCGCGCTGCTCGCCACGGTCATGGCGGGCCCGCACCCGGCCGACCCCGACTCCGGCCTCGGCTCCCTGGACGCGCCCCGCACCGCACGCGCGCTGCGGATCGGCTGGATCGAGTACGACGGCACCGCCGCCGAGGTCCGCCGCGTCACCGGGCAGGCCCGCCTGGCCCTGAGCGACCAGGGGCACCTCGTCGAGGACATCGAGGTGCGCTGCACCCACCTCTACCCCGCCCTCGTCGACCTCCTCGCCGCCGGCGAGGCGGCCGGCGCCCGCCGCGAGGACGACGAACGGGCCGACCCCGGCCGCCTGGAAGTGATCCGCCACGGACGCACCCTCACCGGCGCCGACGTGATCCGCGCCGAGGAGGTCCGCCAGAACCTGCGCGCCACCCTGCGCACCGTCATGGACCGCTACGACGTCCTGGCCATGGCCACCGTCCCCCTCGAGCCGTTCGCCGCCGGCGCCGTCGGCCCGCCCTGGGCGGCCGACCCCCGCGACCTGCAGTGGCTGGCCTGGGCCCCCGCCTCCTACCCCTTCAACATGACCGGCCAGCCCGCCCTGTCACTGCCCGCCGGGCTGACCCGCTCCGGACTGCCGGCCGCCGTGCAACTGGTCGGACCCGTCGGCGCCGACGACCTCGTCGTCCGCCTCGCCGCCCGGCTGGAGGCCGACCTCGCCCCACCCGCACCGCCGCGCCCGCGGCTGCGGCAACCCGCCGCCGCCCGCTGACCCGCTGACCCGCGCCCGTGAAAGGACGTTCCCATGTACGCCAGGTCATGGTCCTCGCCCGCCGAGCAGGGCAGCGTCGGACGGCCCTCGTTCGTGGCCGACCACGGGCTGTGGGACCCCGCCCGCCGTGAGGCCGCCGAGCGCGTCGAGGCGAGCCTGCCCGGCCTCGACTACGTGCGCCTGGTCTTCTGCGACCCGCACGGCCTGGCCCGCTCCAAGACCCTCACCGCCGCCGCGTTCGCCTCCGTGCTGCGCAACGGCATGAACTTCAGCCCCGGACCCTATCTCTTCGACACCGGGCACGCCGTCGCCGTCGACTTCCTCGGCGAGCACAACACCGGCGTCGACGAGATCGCCGGCGCCGGGAACTTCATCCTGGTCCCCGACCCCCTCACCTTCCACCCCCTGCCGGGCGGCGACGCCCGCACCGCCTGGGTCATCGGCGACGAATACCTGCGCGACGGCAGCCCGCACCCGCTCTCCTCACGCGCCGTGCTGCGCCGCACCGTCGACCGCTACACCGCACAAGACCTCGCCCCCGTCCTGGGCCTGGAAGTCGAGTGGTACCTCACCCGCCGCCTCGACGACGCCCCCGGCAACACCGGCAACGGCTTCGGACTGCAGGGACAGGCCCCGCGCGTGGCCGCCCTGAACGCCGGCTACCAGTTCAACCTCGACGGCCACTACGACACCCTCGCCCCCCTCACCGACCCCCTCGGCCTGCACCTGCTCGCCCTGGGCCTGCCGCTGCGCTCGATGGAGCACGAATCGGGGCCCGGCCAGGTCGAGACGACGTTCAGCCCGATGTCCGCGCTGGACACCGCCGACGCCATGCTGCTCTTCCGCACCCTCACCAAGAGCTGGTGCGCACGGCGCGGCCACCACGCCACCTTCATGTCCCAGCCGCTCCTGGACGCCGCCGACCCCAGCGGCTGGCACCTCAACCAGTCGGTCACCGACCTCACCACCGGCGCCAACCTGTTCGGCACCGAAGGCCCCAGCGGCGGACCGGCCCCGCACGCCAAGGCCTACGCGGAAGGACTGCTCGACTGGGCCCGCGACCTGTTCCTGCTCTCGGTGCCCACCGTCAACGGCTACCGGCGGCTCGCCGCCGAGCACACCCTGGCACCCACCCGGCTCGGCTGGAGCCAGGAAGACCGCAGCGCGATGCTCCGCCTCGTCGGCCAGGGCGCCGGCGCCCACATCGAAAACCGCATCGCCGAACCCTGCGCCAACCCCTACCTCACCGCCGCCGCCCAGCTGTTCGCCGGCCTGGACGGCATGACCGCACCGCCCGCACCCGCCCACAGCACACCCGCCGGCGGCTCCGCACCGGCCGACGGCGCCGTGCCGCAGCACCTGCGCGAGGCCCTGGACGCCTTCCGCACCGGCCGCGCCGCCCGCCTCCTGGGCGCCCCGCTCACCGCCTGCCTCACCCAGCTGAAGGAGAGCGAACTGCGCCGCTACGAGACCTGGTGCCGCACCGCGGCGACCACACCCGGCCAGGTCACCGAGTGGGAACAGCGCGAGTACTTCGGCGCCTTCTGACCCCCGCCCGCCCCCCTTCACGAAGGCGCCGCATGATTGCCCGATACACACTGCCCGAAATGGCCCACCTCTTCAGTGACCGCTCCCGCTACACCCTGTGGGTGCGGGTGGAGATCCTCGCCTCCCAGGCACAGGCCGCCCTGGGCCACGTACCGCACCAGGTGGTCCAGGACATGCGCCGCGCCCGCGTGCCCGAACCCGAGCGGGTCGCCGCACTCGAACGCGAACGCGACCACGAGGTACTGGCCTTCCTCGCTGCCTACTGCGAGGACATCCCCGCCGCCTCCGCACGCTGGGTGCACCACGGCATGACCAGCTACGACCTCGTCGACACCGCCCTGGGCCACACCCTGGCCCGGGCCACCGACCTGCTCACCGCGGCCGCCCGCCGGCTGCGCCGGGTCCTGAGCACACGGGCCCTCGAACACTGGGACACCGTCATGGTGGGCCGCACCCACGGCGTGCACGCCGAACCCACCACCTTCGGGCACAAACTCGCCACGCACGCCTTCGCCGCCGACCGCTGCCTGCGCCGCCTCGCCGCCGCCCGCGAGGCCGTCGCCGTCGGCACCGTCTCCGGCTCCGTGGGCACCTACGCGCTGATCGACCCCCGCGTCGAGGAACACGTCCTGGCCGCACTCCACCTGGCCCCCGAACCCGCGCCCAGCCAGGTCGTCGCCCGCGACCGGCACGCCCAGCTACTGCAGGCCGTCGCCACCCTGGGCGCCTGCGTGGAACAGATCGCCCTGGAACTGCGGCTGCTGCAGCGCACCGAGGTCCGCGAGGTCGAGGAACCGCGCACCGGCGCCTACCAGGGGTCCAGCGCCATGCCCCACAAACGCAACCCCACCACGAGCGAACGGCTGTGCGGCCTGGCCCGCCTGCTGCGCGGCTACGCCGACACGGCCCTGGAGAACGTGGCGCTGTGGCACGAACGCGACCTCGCCCACCAGTGCGTGGAGCGGGTCATCCTCCCCGACAGCCTGTGCACCGGCCACTACCAGGTCACCAAGGCCGCCGACCTGGTGGAGCAGCTCACCGTCGACACCGCCCGGATGCGCGCCCACCTCGAGGACACCGGCGGCCTCCTCCACAGCTCCGCCGTCCTCGCCGGCCTCCTGGCCGGCGGCATGGAACGCGAACGCGCCTACCGCGGCGTGCAGGCCGCCGCCGGCCGCACCCTGGCCACCGGCGAGCACTTCGCCACCACCCTGGCCCAGCAGGGCCTCGACACCGCCGGCCTGGACCCCGCCCGCTTCCTGGCCCACCACGACGTCATCCGCACCCGATTGGAGAAACTGCATGAGCTGGACGACTGACCGCGTCGAGGGCCGCACCCTCGACCTCGACGAGGTCCTCGGCCTCTACCGCGACTCCGGCCTGGGCGCCCGGCGCCCCCTGGCCGACCGCGAACGGTTCGCCGCCATGACCGCCAACGCCAACCTCGTCCTGGTCGCCCGCGACGACGCGGGCACCCTCCTGGGCATCGTGCGCGCCGTGTCCGACTTCTCCTACGTCACCTACGTCTCGGACATCGCCGTCGCAGCCGGCCGCCAGCGCACCGGCATCGGCCGCGCCCTGATCGACGCCGCCCGCGCCGAGGCGCCCGCCGCCAAACTCGTCCTGCTGTCCGCCCCCGCCGCGGCCGGCTACTACCCGCACCTCGGCTTCACACGCCACGAATCGGCCTGGGTCCTCACCCCGTAGAACCCGCCCCACGCCGGGTCGGCCGGGCTGTACCGGGGCTCCACCGCCCGCGCCTAGAGTCACCCCCCGGGGCGGCTCGCGCACCCCCGGCCCACCGCACCGGACCCCCCGGGGGAGGCATGACCCACACATCGGCACCGGCACTGCTCGACACCCGCCCGCCCGCGCCCGCCGCCCCGCCCGCCCCGCAGCGCGAGCCGGCCGCCGCCGGCCACCGCACGGCCGTCGCCATGCCCTCCGGGCGCCGCGTCCTGGTCGTGGACGCCGACACCGGCTGCGCCGAATCCCTGGTCACCCAGTTGCGCCGGCACGGCCACGACGCCCTCGGCGTACGGCGCGGCGGCGACGCGCTGCGCGCCCACGAGGACGCCGACCTGGTCCTCCTCGACCTCGAACTGCCCGACCTGGACGGCCTGGAGGTCTGCCGCGCGCTGCGGGCCGTCAGCCGGGTGCCCGTCATCATCGTCACCGCCCGCGCCTCCGAACTGGACTGCGTCCTGGGCCTGCAGGCGGGCGCCGACGACTACGTGGCCAAGCCCTACGGCCTGCGGGAGCTGATGGCCCGGATCGAGGCCGTGATGCGGCGCGCCGCCTGGCAGCCCGCCGCCGCCCGCGAGATCCGCCACGGCCGCCTGCACATCGACGCGGCCTCCCGCGCGGTCCTGGTCGACGGCGAGGAAGTCGCCCTGACCCGCAAGGAGTTCGACCTGCTGTGCCTGCTGGCCTCGCACCCCGGCACGGTCATCCCGCGCAAGCAGCTCCTCCAGCAGGTCTGGGGCGACTCCTGGTCCAGGCGCACCGTCGACACCCATGTCAGCAGCCTGCGCGGCAAGCTGGGCGACAGCGGCTGGGTCGTCACCGTGCGGGGCGTGGGCTTCATGCTCGGCACCCCCTGACCCCTCCGGCCCTCCGGCGGGGGACAGCCGGGGCTCAAGCGGCCTTCCACCGGATCTCATGCGCTGCGGCCGACTCTGGGTGAGGCGTGATCACCACAACGCGCCGTACGGCCCACCGCACCCATCCAGGAGACGAACATGCAGATCCGCTCGCGCCTGACCCAGTCCGGCCTGCTGGGCGCCGCCGCCGTGGCCGCCCTGGCCTTCGCGGCCGCCCCGGCCTCCGCCGCCCCGGCGGTGACCGCCACGCCCGCCGCCGGCCTGGCCGACGGCCAGTCCGTGACCGTGACCGGCACCGGCTTCCCGGCGGGCACCCAGGTCGCCGTGTCCCAGTGCCGGGAGGCCACCACCTGCACCGACACGCTGGCGACGGCCACCGTGGACGCGGGCGGCGGCTTCAGCACCGCCTACACCGTGCGCCGGCAGTTCACTGCCACCGACTGGAGCACCGGCACCGGCACCCCCGTCACCGTGGACTGCGCCGCCCAGCAGTGCCAGCTGGTCGCCTACCGGGAGGGCACCGGCCCGGTCGGCGCGGCCATCTCCTTCGGCTGAGACCGCCCCGCCCCACCCGCCGGCGGCGGGCCCACCGCGCGGTGCCCCGGACCGGCACCGCCCGGCGGGCCCGCCGCCGGCCCCGGGGCAGGGGCTGTCTCAGCCCGCCGCCTGCCGCACCAGCGCCCTGATGCGCCTGTCCACCGCCGCGCTCATCCCGGTCAGCGCGAAGGCCGTCGGCCACACCGCGCCGTCGTCCAGCGCCGCCACGTCGCTGAACCCCAGCGTGGCGTAACGCGACTTGAACTTCTGCGCGCTCTGGAAGAAGCACAGCACCTTGCCGTCCTTGGCGTACGCGGGCATCCCGTACCACAGGCGCGGCGTGAGCTGCGGCGCGGCGCAGCGCACGATCTCGTGGACCCGGGCGGCCAGCACCCGGTCCGCCTCCGGCATCTGCCCGATCTTCGCGAGCACCTCGCCCTCCGGGTCCGCCTTCGGCCCGCGCCGCGCGGACTTCAGCTCCGCGGCGCGCTCCTTCATCGCCGCCCGCTCGCCGGCGGTGAACCCCTTGCCGGCGCCCGGCCCGGACTCCTGGGCAGGAGACTGCGTACGCTTCACGGCTTTCCTCCTCATTGTCGGGATTCCTGGTGAGCCTCTCACGCGGGGCGCCCCCGCACGGCCCCGGCCGGCGCCGGCGCCGGAGCCACGCACCGGGGCAGCCCGGCCGCTTTGGCCGCCGCGCGCCGCCGGTAGGCCTCGGGACTCATACCGGCCAGTTCGGTGAACCGGGTGACCAGGACGGCCGCGGACGGGCAGCCGACCGCCAGGCTGAGGCCGGCCGGACTGTGCTCGCCGTGCCGCAGCAGCTCCATCGCCCGCTCCACACGGCGCACCGTCAGATAGGCGTACGGCGAGTGGCCGTAGGCGTCGGCGAAGCGCGAGGCGAGCAGGCCGGGCGCCATGCCCGCCTCGCGGGCGAGCGCCTCGAGATCCAGCGGCCGCGTCAGGTCCCTGTCGATCCGGTCGCGCACGCGGCGCACCTGCGCCAGGTCACGCAGACGCTGCGCGGCGATCAGCGCCTGCCGCCACGCGGGATGGCACATCACAAAGGGCTCCTCTCAGCCGGCCCGGCGGCCCGGTTCCCGGATGCGCAGCAGGTTGCCCGCCGGGTCGCGGAACGCGCAGTCGCGGACACCGCCGGGATGCCGCAGCGGCTCCTGGACGACCTCGGCGCCGGCCGCCTGCACCCGGGCGAACGTGGCGTCCAGGTCCCCGGTGGCCAGCACGATCCGCCCGAAGGTGCCCTTGGCCATCATCTCCAGCACGGTGGTGCGCTCCGCGTCGGTGAGCGCAGCGCCGGCGGCGGCCGGGGCCAGCAGCAGCCCGGTGTCCGGCCGGCCGGCGGGACCGACCGTGATCCAGCGGGTCCTGCCCCGCCCCACGTCCCGGCGGACTTCGAAGCCGAGGACGTCCCGGTAGAAGGCCAGCGCGGCGTCCGGATCGTCGTGCGGCAGGGAACTCGTATGCAGGGTGAGGTCCATTCACGTCACGCTAGCCGCGCCCCCGCCGCCCGGGCTTCTCCGTTCCTGACCCCTTGTCCGGGGCCCGGGGTCTGCAGCCGGCCTCGAGCGGGACTCGAGCGGGCCGCGACGGCGGCGAGCCAGACTGCCGAGCGGACCGACACGCAAAAGGGGGGGGCGGACATGGACGCGGCAGTGGAAAGAGCACTCGCGTACATGCGCGCACACCTCCGCGAACCGCTGACCGTCTCCGACATCGCCGAAAAGGCCCGGCTCGGCCCTTTCCCTTTCTCGCGCCTGTTCAGGGACGAAACACGGCTGAGCCCCGGCCGCTATCTCACCGCACTGCGCATTCACGAGGCCAAGCGGCTGATCGGCGATTCCTCGATGAGTACCGCCGAGGTCGCCGCCGCGGTCGGATACCGCACCCCGGAGTCGTTCACCGACGCCTTCACCGCCGCCACCGGGCTGCCGCCCGGAGCCTTCCGCAGACTCTGCCGCGGCCTGGCGCAGGAGCCGCCCGCGCCCGGCCCGGGCCCCGGCCCCCAGCGCGGCGCGCTCGCCGGAACCGTCCGGCTGCCGGCCGGGCTGGGCAACGCACGGGTCTACCTGGGCGCCTTCGCCACACCGCTGGTCCAGTACCCGGCCGCCGCCGCGGCCGTCGTCGACGTGCCCGCCGACCGGCCCTCCTGCTACACGCTGCACGACGTGCCCGCAGGCACCTGGCATCTGCTGGCGGTAGCGGTGGCCGCCGCCGGCGCCCACGGCCCGCAGGCCGCAACCACGCCGCTCGTCGGGGACCGCGCCACCCCCGTCACCGTCACCGCGGACACCGTCACCAGCGCCGCCCTGCGGCTGCGCCCGGCCCGCCCGGCCGACCCACCGGTCCTGCTCGCCCTGCCCGCCCTGACGCCCCCGCACACCGTCGTGCCGCAGCCCGGCTGCCCCGCCGGCGCCCCGCCGCCCGCCGCCCGGCCGCGCGCGGTAACCGCGCCGCCGCCCTCAGGAGCCTGAGGACGACGGGTTGCGGCACAACTCCTGCCGGGTCTTGAGCCGTTCGGCCAGCAGGCACCACTCCTTGCCGATGTGATCGGCGATCGGCGCGATGACGCCGAGCCAGTGCGGCGGGACCGCGTCCGCGATCCGCCGCCAGTCCTCGCCGGGCTCGGTGGCGTGGGCCTGCATCCAGCGCAGCAGCTCCCGGCCGCCCGCGGTGTAGCGCAGGGCGGGATCGGCGGCCATCTTGGCGGCCACCGCCGCCCATGTGGGCGGCGCCTCGGTGTGGTTCCGGCGCTGCGGCACGGCGGCCTCCGCCGGCCCGGCCACCCGCAGCGGCACCCGCCGGCCGCCCTCGGCGGCTGTCTCCTGCACCGCGTCCGGGCCGCCGGGCGCCGGCCCGGACGGCACCGGCCGCACATGCTGCGGGCGCAGGGCCTGCGGGTGGCGCCCGCCGCGTTCGGGGCCCTCGCCGCGCCGCAGCCGCGCGCTGACGTCGTGCACCGTGCCCAGCGACACGTCGGTGGCATGGGCGACCTGGCGCAGCGGGGCGCCCGGATGGGCGGCGATGTACTCGGCGGCCCGCCGCCTGCCCTCGCCCGCGTCCACCGGGCGCCGCCGGCCGTCCTGCCCGACGCGCTTGCCGCCCAGCGGCGCGGCGAGCGCCGACCTCTCGCGCAGCGACGCGATCGTCTTCGCGCTCAGCCCCGTCACCCCGGCCAGGGCGCGGTCGGACCAGTCGGGGTGGGAGCCCAGGACCCGCTGGGCCCCGGCGACGCGGTCCGCCTTCGACAGCGGCAGGCCGTGGGCCCCGTTCGCCTGCAGGGCGATGACGAGGGCCTCGGCGTTGGAGCAGTCCAGGAAGCGGGCCCGGATGCGGTCCTCGCCCATGAGCCGGGCGGCCTCCAGGCGGTGCAGCCCGTCGATGACCCGGCAGCCGTCCACCTGGACCAGGACGGGCGGCAGGTCCGCCGCCTCCGCCGCGTCGACGAGCAGCCGGACATGCGCGGCGTCAATTCCGCCCTGGCGCAGTAAAACCCCGGCACACAATGCGGCGACGGGAACGTCGCGGGCCGGGAGTTTCTCGAAATGACCCAGGTCGAATTCGCGGTGCGCCGACGCTGCGACGCCCTCCATCCGGACGGGGCTGAATGCACTCGTGATCGAGACGGCGTGCGCGTTGCTCTGAGCCATTCCTGTAACTCCCTCTCTGCTGCCGCTGCCGAAGAGGGTCGCAGGAGGGTCTTTAGCCCTGGTGGAGAGCAGGTCGACGTCGCCTGGAAACAGCGGCCCGCGGGCGCCCGCCCCGGGGCGGGCACCCGCGGCCGGTCAGGCGTCGCGGCGCCGCAGCAGCACCGCCGCGACGGCCAGCAGCGCGGCCGTCCACAGCGCGAGGACGCCCAGGCCCTGCCACGGCCCCAGCAGGTCACCCGCCCGCTCCTGCTGCTGAGTGATCATGAAGCCGGCCTGGGTGGGGAGGTAGGCGTGCACGTGCTCGCCGACGCTGCCGGGCAGCATGCCCGCCATCGGCGTGATCACCAGCACGAATCCGATGACGGCGGTGATGGCCGCCGCCGTGTGGCGGATGATCGCACCGGCGGCCAGGGCGAACAGGCCCAGCAGTGCGAGGTAGAGCCCGCAGCCGGCGACGGCCCGCAGGACACCGCCGTCACCGATCGCGACCGGCGCCTTGCCGTCGAGGATCGGCGCGCCGATGAAGAAGGACCCGAACGCGGTCACCTCGCCCACCACCAGGACCAGCAGCCCGAACACCGCGCTCTTGGCCGCCAGTACGGGCACCCGCCCGGGCACCGCCAGCAGGCTGGCACGGATCATGCCGGTGGAGTACTCGGAGGCGATCGCCATCACCCCCAGCACGCAGACCGCCAGCTGGCTCAGCAGGATGCCGCTGCCCAGGATCGTGCCGGTGGGGTCCATCCGCATCTCGGCCTGCTGGGACGCATCGGTCTTGTCCCAGTTCGCGATGCCCATCTGCATGAACGCCGCGGTGAACACCCAGGTGAGCACCACCAGGACGGCCAGCGACCAGACGGTGGAACGCACCGAACGGATCTTGGTCCACTCCGAGAGCAGCAGGCCCGCGAAGCCCGGCCCGCTCTCCTTGGCGGCCGGCGCCGAGGCGCCCGGTACGGTCGTGGCGCTCACTTCACACCTCCGGCGGCGGGCACGCCCGCGTCGTACTCGACGGCGTCCTTGGTCAGTTCCATGAAGGCGTCCTCCAGGGAGCCGCGCCTGGTCGACAGCTCGTGCAGCACCAGGCCCTGGGCGGAGGCGAGTTCGGCGATGCGCGCGGCCTCGAGCCCGGTGACGTCCAGGTCCCCCTCGCCGGTCACCTCGACGGTGGCGCCCTGTGCGGTCAGCAGCTCGGCCAGCCGCGCCCCGTCGGGCGTGGAGACCAGCACCGACTGCTCGGTGCTGCGTTCGATGAACTCCTGGGTGGAGCAGTCGGCGACCAGCCGGCCGCGTCCGATGACGATGAGGTGGTCGGCGGTGACGGCCATCTCGTTCATCAGATGGCTGGAGACGAAGACGGCCCGGCCCTCGGCCGCCAGCGACTTCATCAGGTTCCTGATCCACAGGATGCCCTCGGGATCGAGCCCGTTGACCGGCTCGTCCAGGACCAGCGCCGCGGGGTCGCCGAGCAGCGCGGCGGCGATGCCCAGCCGCTGGCCCATGCCCAGCGAGAAGCCGCCCGCCCGCTTGCCGGCCACCGACGCCAGCCCCACCTGCTCGATGACCTCCCCCACGCGGCGCCTGCCGATGCCCTGCGTCTGCGCCAGGCACAGCAGATGGTCCCGGGCGCTGCGCCCGGTGTGCACGGCGCGCGCCTCCAGCAGCGCCCCCACCACCCGCAGGGGCCGGGCCAGCTCCCGGTAGGGCACCCCGTTGACGGTGGCCCGGCCGGCGTCGGGCCGGTCCAGGCCCAGCAGCAGCCGCATCGTGGTGGACTTGCCTGCGCCGTTGGGGCCCAGGAAGCCGGTGACCCGGCCGGGCTCGACCGTGAACGACAGGTCGTTCACGGCGGTCTTGTCGCCGTAGCGTTTCGTGAGGTTCTTCGCCTCGATCATGGTCACCTCGGTTGAATGGCCCGCGAGAGTTTCCCCGGGGCTGACAGAAATTCCCCGGCCACCTGTGATAGCAGGATCGCTATCTGTTCAGTAGTCGCAGCCTGGAGCGGTACGTGAACGATGGCCCGGGCCGCGGGGCGCGGATATTTTTACCGCTCCGACCGTCTGGGGAAGCGCGTGTTTCATCTGCCGACTTTCCTCAGTTGAACCCGGAAGCCGAACCCGGAAACCCACGAGGTTGGTCATGAATGCGGACACGAACCATCCGGCATCCGCCGGACGCCGGCCGGTGGTCGGGATCTGCGCGCGGACGGCGCCCGTCACCCTGCAGGGCAGCGACCTGGCCGTCTGCCTGGCACTGCGCTCGCACGTGGCGTTCCTGGCCGAGGCCGGCTGCACACCCCTGCTGATCCCGCCGCTGCCCGGGGCCGAGGACCTCGCCGGCCGCCTCGACGCCCTGCTCGTGCCGGGCGGCCCCGACCTGGACCCGGCGCTCTACGGCGCCAGGCCCCACCCGGCGACCCGGGCGGTCGACCCGGACGCCGACCGGGCCGAACTCGCCCTGGTCGGGCGGGCACTTGAGGCGAGGATCCCCCTCCTGGCGGTCTGCCGCGGCATGCAGCTGCTCAACGTGCTGCACGGGGGCACCCTCCACCAGCAGCTGCCGGAGGTCACCGGCCACGACGGACACCGGCCGCGGGCGGCGTCCTTCACCCTCGGCCGCCGCCCGCTGAAGCTGCTGCCCGGCAGCCGGATCGCCGGCGTCCTCGACGAGGCCGAGCCCGCCACCGCCTGCCACCACCACCAGGGGGTGGACCGGCTCGGCGCGGGCCTGAGCGCCACCGGCTGGGCCGACGACGGGACCGTCGAGGCCGTCGAGGTCACCGGCCACCCCTTCGCGGTCGGGGTGCAGTGGGAATGCGGGCAGACACCCGACGCACGGCTTCACCACGCCCTGGCGGCAGCGGCCCACCGGGCCGCGAACGCACCGGCCGCCGCACGGCCGGGCACCTGAGAAAAAAAGGGGGGCGCCCCGCACGGGCGCCCTCTGTTGCCGATCCCCTGTGATCCCTCTGTGATCCCCATGTGAAGGAGACTCATGTCGCCGCGGATGCCCAACCCCTCGCTGGTGGTTCCCGACGTTCTTCCGCCCATGCGCGCGCTGGTCAAGGCCGTCAACAATGTCGGTGTGCCGCTGCAGACGCTCGTCCTCATCCACCTGCGGGTGAGCCAGATCAACGGCCGCCCGGTGCAGATACCCGTGAAGAAGCGGGAGTTCGAGGAGGCGGGGGAGGAGGACCACCGCCTGCCGCTGGTGGAGACCTGGCGGGAGCAGAGCTGCTTCACCGACGCCGAACGCTCCGTGCTGGCGCTGGCCGAGGCGGCCACCCGCATCGACGGCCGCCGCGACCCCGTCTCCGACGAGGTCTGGAACGAGGCCGCCCGGCACTGGAACGAGGTGCAGCTGGCCGCCGTCGTCCTGCACATCGGCCTGGTCAACCTCTGGAACCGGGTCAACGTCGCCACCAAGCAGGAGCCGGTGGACTGGCGGATCAACCCCAAGAAGTGGACCCCCATGACCAGCCGGCTCACCCCCGCCCCCTGACCCCCCGGCCTTGTAGCCCCCGTTCACGCAGCAGGCCCGGCCCCGCGGCCGCCGGGGGGGGGCGGCGGGGGTGGGGGGGCTGGGAGCGGGGGGCGCGCGGGGTGACGGTGCCCAGGACGGCGAGCAGCGTCCTGGCCTGCACGTTGACGTAACGACTGTGCCCGGCCAGCCAGTTCAGCTGCCCCGGCGTGACCCACAGGTATCCCGGGGGCGGCTCGGTCGGTGTCGTCGCCTCGTCGCTCTCCACGATCACATAGCGGCTCTCGGCGTTCAGGAACCGGCCGCCCTCCTCGGAGTGGACGGCCGAGTAGCGCACCCGGTCCGGGGAGGCGTTCAGCAGCGCGTCGAGGAAGAGCGGGCGGTGCTCCGCCGCCGGCGGGGCGTGATTGGACGGAGCGCACTGCACGGTCGGCGCGAGCTCCACGGTGTCGAGGAAGCCGCCCTCCACCCGCGCGTGCGCCAGGACGTGCGGGACCCCGTCGAACACCCGGTAGGCGAAGCCGACGACCCCCCGTTCCACCGGCTCGATGATCGGCTGGCTCCAGCCGGCGACCTCACGCCCGGCGCCCTCGACCGAGACCGCCACCACCCGGAAGAACCGGCCGTCGGCCCGGCCGATGCTGTCCTCGCCGCGGTGCCAGCCGGCGATCCGCCCCAGCGGCATCCGGCGGGCGCGGACCTCGTGCCGGGCCCGTTCCCCGGTGAACCAGGTCAGCACGCCGGCGTCGGACGACAGCGCCCGCGTCCCGTCCGCGGGGGCCGGAGCGCTCGCCAGGACGGTGCGCGCGTCCATGTTCACCACGTTGTCGAGAGCGAGCAGGTCGAGGATCTGCCCCAGGGTGAGCCAGCGGAACGTGTCGTCGGCCGGGACGTCGCCGTCCACCTCGACGATCATGTTGCGGTTGCGTTTGCGGTAGAACCAGGCGCCGTGCTCGGACTGCAGGACGTCGGTGAGGACCCGGTCGCGGCCGGGGTCGAGGAAGTGTTCCAGGTACCTGACCGCCGTTCCCCCGTGCGCCTTGGTGTAGTTGCTGCGGGTGGCCTGCACGGTGGGGGAGAGCTGCACCAGGTTGGGGTTGCCGGGCTCCATCTTCGCCTGCATGAGGAAGTGCAGGACCCCGTCGAACTCCTTGGCCAGGATCCCCAGGATGCCGATCTCCGGCTGCACGATGATCGGCTGCTGCCAGCCGGCGCCGGGCCGGGTGACGTGCAGTCCCTCGACGGTGAAGAACCGTCCGCTGCGGTGCCGCAGGTCGCCGGTGTCCACGGCGAACGACCACTGGCCGAGCGCGGCGAACGGGATCCGGCTCACCACCGTCCCCGCCGACCGCCGGTACGCCGCCAGCCAGATGGGCACCTCACCGGTGGCGATGTGCGCCCCCGCCGCCGTCGCCGCCGACAGCGCCAGCCGCTCGGCGATGCCCGCCCGGGAGCGGGCGACCAGCAGGCCCGCCGCGCTCACCGCCGCTCCCCGCTGTCCTTGACCGGCTTCCACCAGCGGGGGTTGTCCCGGTACCAGGCGACGGTCTCGGCCAGCCCCGCGTCGAAGCCGGTCAGCGGCCGGTGGCCGAGCTCGCGCTCGATCTTGCCCTGGTCCAGGGCGTAGCGCCGGTCGTGGCCCTTGCGGTCGGTGACGTGCCGGACCATGTCCGGCCCCGCCGCGCACAGCCGGGCGATCCGGTGCGCCAGCGTGAGGTTGTCCACCGCCGTGCCGGCCCCGATGTTGTAGACCTCGCCGGCCCGGCCGCCGGTGAGCACCCGGTGCACCGCCCGGCAGTGGTCGTCCACGTGCAGCCACTCCCGTACCTGCCCGCCGTCCCCGTAGACGGGGACCGGGCGTCCTTCGAGCAGGTTGGTCACGGCGAGCGGGATGAACTTCTCGGGATGCTGGTAGGGGCCGTAGTTGTTGGAGCAGCGGGTGACCGAGAGGTCCAGCCGGTGCGTGCGCACGTACGCGAGGGCCACCAGGTCCGAGGCCGCCTTGGACGCGGCGTAGGGCGAGTTGGGCAGCAGCGGGGACGCCTCGCTCCACACTCCCTGGTCGATGGAGCCGTACACCTCGTCCGTCGAGACGTGCACCACCCGCTGGACACCGGCGCTGAGGCAGGCGTCGAGGAGCGCCTGGGTGCCCTCCACATTGGTGCGGACGAACACCGCGCCGCCCGCCAGGGAACGGTCGACATGGCTCTCGGCGGCGAAGTGGACCACCGCGTCCTGGCCCTTGAGCACACCGGCCAGCAGCTCCCGGTCCAGGAGGTCGCCGTGCACGAAGGTCAGCCGCGGGTGCGCGGCGGGCAGGTTGTCACGGTTTCCCGCGTAGGTCAGGGCGTCCAGGACCGTGACGTGCGCGTCCTCGAATTCCGGATAACCGCCCTCGAGCATGGTCCGCACATAGTGGGAGCCGATGAATCCGGCACCGCCGGTGACGAGAATGTTCATGAGACCACGTCGCAGTCGCCGTACCGCGCTCGGAGCATGTCCTCTTCCCCTTTGTTCCGGACGAAGGGGACTCATGACGGGCGTCCCCGTGGGGAAATGCTGAACGGCCGCCCTCGAAACCCTCTCGAAACGTGCTCGAAGGGCTCGGGGGCGGCCGCAGGCAGGACAGGCGTCAGCTGTCCTGCAGCAGTCCCACGACGTTGCCGTCCAGGTCGGTGAAGGTGGCCACCCGGCGGCCGCCGCCGACGTCCTTGGCCGGGCCGGTGACCGTGGCGCCCGCGGCACCCACCTCGGCCAGCTTCGCCTCGATGTCGGCCACGTGCCAGTAGGCGACCTGCGCGTCCTGCGCACCGGCCGGCACCAGCCCGACGTGCTGGCCCGCGACGTCGAAACCGACGTAGTACTCCGAGTCGGTCTGCGGCTCGATCCCGAACAGGACGGCGTACAGCTTCTTCGCCGCCGCCACGTCCGCCACGGGATGCAGCACGGTCTTGATTCCCTGGATGGCCGCGTCAGCCATTTTCTACTCCCGAGGGGGTTGGAATTGCGTCGCCCCATGCTAGGGAAATCCGCCGGCCCGCCGCATCTTCACCCACCAGCACCTCGAGCAGAAATCCAGACGTTCTCGAGCATGAGCCGACAGGCCGGTGCCACGCTGCCAGCGCGCTGAATTCAGGAGGGGAATTGTGAGAAGAACTGCGTTGGTCTCAACCGTGGTCGCGGCCGGTCTGCTGGGCCCGGCCGCCGTCCCGGCCCCGGCGGCGGACGAAACGGCCCCCACGGCCGCCGCCACGGTGGCGTGGACGCCGTGCCCGGGCGGGGACCCGGTCCTCGGCGACATGCTCAAGGGCCTGGAGTGCGGCACCGTACGGGTGCCGCTCGACTACGACGACCCCGGCGGCCGGCAGATCAGCCTCGCGCTGACCCGGGCCCGGCACACCGTCCCCGACAGCGAGTACAAGGGCGCCGTCATCCTCAACCGCGGCCAGTGGCCCGGCGGCATCGGCCGCGACCTGCCCACCCGGTACGCCGAGGGCACCACCGGCCTGGCCAAGGACGTCGGCGACGCCTACGACTGGATCGGCTTCGACCCCCGCGGCGTCGGCGCCAGCGAGCCGTCCGTCGTCTGCGACAGCGACTACCTCGACCCCGGACACGCCCAGAGCGACCCGGTGCCCGCCACACCCGCCGCCGAACGGGAATGGACGCGGCGGGCCCGCGCGTACGCCGAGAGCTGCGGCGACACCTACGGCGACGTGCTGCGCCACCTGGGCACCGAGAACGCCGCGCGCGACCTCGACCGGATGCGCGTCGCACTCGGCCAGGAGAAGATCACCTACTTCGGCACCGACTGGGGCACCTACCTCGGCTCGATGTACGCCACGCTCTTCCCCCACCGCGTGGACCGCATGGTGCTGGACAGCGTGGTACGCCCCAGCGGCGTGGGATACCGCAACAGCCTCCGCAAGAACGTGACGTCCGAACGCAACGCCCGGATCTTCTTCGCCTGGGTCGCCAAGTACGACGCCGTCTACCACCTGGGCACCACCGCGGCCGAGGTCGAGGCCCACTACTACGCGGGACAGGACGCGCTGCGCGCCGCACCCGTCGACGGCAGGATCGGCCCCTCCGAGTGGGCGGACGTCTTCGAACCGGTCGTCTACCGCAGCTGGACCTGGCTCTCCCGCGCGAAGATCCTCTCCGACTGGGTGGTCGACCAGGACCCGGCCTCACTGCGCGCCAACTACTCCCCGCCGGGCTTCCCGCACCAGAACCGGCACGCGATGACCAACGCGGTCAACTGCCTGGACGGCCCCTGGCCGACCGACTGGAACCGCTGGCACCGTGCCCACACCCGCCAGTACGACGCCGGCAACCGCTTCTTGACCTGGACCAACGCCTGGTACAACGCGCCGTGCGCGTTCTGGCCGCAGCCCGCCAGGACCGAGCCGCACGCCATCGGCGACCGCCGGGTCGACGTCCTGCTGGTGCAGCCGCAGTTCGACACCGCGCACGGCACCGCCGGCGCCGCCGAGACGCACGCGCTGTTCCCCAACTCCCGGCTGGTCCTGGAGAAGGGCGGCCACAACGTCGGCGCGGCACTGTCGGCGAACAACAACGCCTGCCTCAACACCTACGTCGGCGACTTCCTGCGCGACGGCACCCGCCCCGCCTCCCGCCGAGGCGTCGACGCCACCTGCACGGCCGCACCGGACCCGGTCCCCGCGTCCTGACCCGGCACCCGGCGGGGGGGGGGCGCCCCCCCCGCCGGGGGGCCCCCCCCCCGCGGCGCCGCGCCCGGCCCCCCCGCCCCCGGGCTGCGGCGCGCCCGCCCCCCCGGCCCCCGCCCGCCGGCAGGCGATGGACGCCTTC